>NZ_JBXARJ010000001.1:0-814868 GCF_058808115.1 Shinella sp. GW821-FHT11G07 | reverse complement strand
AGCCGGATGCACTTGCTGTGCCGGAGGCGCCCAACATGGTCTGGTCCATGGATTTCATGGCAGACCGTCTGGAGGATGGCAGGCAATTCCGGCTGTTGAACGTCCTGGACGACTTCAACCGCGAGGGGTTGGGCATCGAAGTGGACTTTTCCCTGCCTGCCGAACGCGTCATCCGCAGCCTGAACCAGATCATCGAATGGCGCGGCAAACCGTTCGCCATATGCGTCGATAACGGACCGGAATATGTCAGCGGCAAACTGATGGAATGGGCCGAAAAGCAGGGCATTGCCTTGAGCTATATCCAGCCCGGCAAGCCGCAGCAGAATGCCTATGTCGAGCGCTACAACCGCACCGTCCGGCATGAGTGGCTCGACCAATACATCATCGAAAGCATCGAGGAGGCACAGGAATTCGCCACGCAATGGTTATGGACCTATAACAACGAACGGCCCAATATGGGCATCGCCGGCATCACACCCGCACAAAAACTGAAGAGGGCTGCGTGAATTCTACCGTAGAGCCCCGTTAAAAACGGGAGGATTACCGAGGGGCTTGCCGCCTATTCGGCAGTCGTGCTTTCCGACGTGGGCGCCCTGTCGCTCCTCTACACCCCTGAGGTGAGGGCAGGCCGACAATCCGTGAACCGCCTCGACCTTCTGAGGGAATGGGTGCAAGGAGGCGGCGCGCTGATGATGGCAGGCGGATATTGCAGCTTTCAAGGCATCGATGGTCTTGCGATGTTTCGCGGCACGGCTGTCGAGGAGTGCCTGTCGATCGCGTGCCTTCCCGGACCGGACGGCGTGGAAGCGCCGGAAGGCCTGGATCCCGTCATTGATGAACCCGGTCATTCGATACTTGCGGGCCTGCCGTCGCCAATCCCCTATGTCCTGGGCATGAACCGCGTTGTCGCTCGCGATGGCGTGGATACGAAAACCCTGATCCATTGCAGCCATCGCAACGGACAGATGCCGCTGCTCTCGGTTCGTGATTTTGGTGCAGGCCGCACACTGGCCTGGACGACCGACATCGGCCCTCACTGGCTCTCCCAGGACTTCATGCAACGGCCCGGCTACGACCAGCTGATGGCTAACATGATCCGCTGGCTCACTCGCGAAATCTAGGCGCCTGACTTCCCATTGTTGCAGACGTAACCTGCACCGATGAGCCGCTAACCATATAGGGAATGGTGTTGGGTGTTCTCTATGACCAAATCGAACATGCGTTCGCGCTGATTCCGGCCGTTTACAAAACCGCAAACTAGGTAGCAATGAGACTGCGGCCGATACCGCGGGCCGTCTCTATGAATGCCCGGCGCTTCGGTGCAAGCTCGGCCCTTCGCGGGTAATAGAGGAAGAGGCCAGCTTCTATTATCGCATAGTCGGTCAGAACCTGAACTAGCCTGCCTGCTGCGATGTCAACATGCACGAGTGGTTCGAACACGTAAGCCAAACCAACACCGGCCAGCGCCAATTCGATTGCTGAATGGGACTCGGTTACGATCGACTGGCCACGCACCGCGACCGAGACATCGCGGCCGTTCTCGACGAATTCCCATTGATAGATGCCACCCGAGCGTATGAGCCGGTAGCCGATGCAGTTGTGATCCGAAAGGTCGGCCAGCGTCATCGGGTATCCACGGCTGCTGATACAGGCCGGCGACGCGACCACGACGGATCGAAACGGCGGCGTCAGCCGGACCGCCACCATGTCCTGTGCAATCATCTCGCCAATGCGTATTCCGGCATCAAAGCCCTCCGACACGATGTCGGTCAGTCGTTCGTCGGAGAATATCTCGATTTCGACCTCCGGATACCGTTCGGCCATGGCGGCAATGATCGGTGTCACAGCGAGTGGCAGGCAGATACGGGCAGCGTTGATTCTCAAAAGCCCGCTCGCCCGTCCTTTGACAGCGCGGACGCGTTCGATCCGCTCGTCAATGTCCCTAAGGGCCGGCATCAGGACGTCAATAAGGTTCTGGCCCGCCTCGGTGAGCGCGACGCTTCGTGTGGTGCGTGCAAAGAGCGGCTGTCCCAAACGCTCTTCGACAAGCCTGACCGCGTGGCTGACTGCCGAGGCGCTCATGCCCAATTCCTTGGCCGCCGCGGCAAATCTACCACGTTTCGCCACAGCGGTCACGACTGACAAATGAGGCAGCAGATCGCGGTTCATTCATGAACCATATCGCATGATGCATGCAGATTAAACAGCCTAGTTGAGCCGGTCGTTGATCGGTTACTCAACAATGGACAGTGGAAGCGGCCCAGCCAACTCGACCCTCTTTCGCACGATTTTTGGAGAAAACGATGAGCATGACCTATCACACGCTCGGAAGGAGCGGCCTGAAAGTGACGCGGCTCGCTTTGGGCACCATGACCTTCGGCACCGAATGGGGCTGGGGGGCGGATAAGGAGACCGCCCGATCCATGTTCGACGCTTATGTTGAGGCCGGTGGCAACTTCTTCGACACGGCAGATGCCTATATCGGTGGCACGGCGGAATGTTGGCTAGGCGAATTCATAGCGGAGCGTAGCTTGCGCGACGACGCGGTGATCGCCACCAAGTTCAGCATGAATCTCGAGGCTCGTAGCCCGAATGCTGCCGGCAACGGACGCAAGAACATTTTGCGCGCCGTCGAAGGCTCCCTGAAACGGCTCAAGACCGATTTTATCGACCTCTACCTCCTGCATTGCTGGGACCGGGTAACGCCGCCTGAGGAGGTTATGCGGACGCTGGACGACCTCGTGCGCTCCGGCAAGGTGCGCCATTTCGGCCTGTCGGATGTGCCGGCATGGTATGCAAGCCGTGCGCAGGCCGTAGCTGAGCATCGCGGCTATGAGCCGCTATCTGCGCTTCAGCTTGAATATTCGCTGGCAGAACGCAACATCGAGAACGAGTTCATACCTTTTGGCACGCGGTATGGTGCCGGTATCATGGTGTGGAGCCCCCTGGCCAGCGGCATGTTAAGCGGCAAATATCGCCCCGGCGACGGAGGGCAGACTGTCGGTCGACTTGAGACAGTGCGGGGGACGAGCAATCCCGGCTTCCAGAAGTTCACCGAGCGCAACTGGGCGATCGTTGCCGAGCTTGAAAAAGTGTCAGTCGAACTCGGACACAGCATGGCACAGATAGCGTTGAACTGGGTAATGACGCAGCCGGGCGTGGCCTCGGTTATCCTCGGAGCAACAAAGCTGGATCAGATCAAGGACAATATGGGCGCGCTGGACTTCGATATTCCGGTTGAGATGCGCGAACGTCTGGATACGATAAGCACGCCGCTATCAACATTCCCCTATACTTTCTTCGGCGCGGAGATCCAGGGAGGCCTGACCGGTGGCAAGGCGCTGGGAGACAAGCCCAGCGGCTATTATCCCGACCTGGAAATGTCTGGAAGCTTTGCCGGGGTGAAATAGACTCCGGACCTACCAACCCTCTTGCGGGAGTGGTGCCTCGGTTTAGGCAGGGCGAAGGCGTGCGATCCGGTGCCGTACTTTCATTGCTGTTGCTCGCAGTTCGCGCAAGAATTGCCGCCGCCCCCGTCCAGTTGAGGTCACACTTCCGGCAGGACCGTTCATTCCACTGCCTCTGCTGGTGCCAGGTTATGGGACAACATGCCCTTGCTATTGAAGCAGTCGCCTCAGATAGTTGCCGTAGTCGCTCTTGCCGTATCGCTCGGCTTGTTTCTCGAACTCCGTGGATGAAATGAAGCCCTGGCCAAGTGCGACTTCTTCCGGGCAGGCGATCTTGAAGCCCTGGCGTTTTTCGAGTGTGCGCACGAAATCGCCCGCTTCGAGCAGGCTCTCCGGCGTGCCGGTGTCGAGCCAGGCATAGCCGCGTCCCATGATCGATACCCTGAGCTTTCCGCGTTCCAGATAGTCGCGGTTGACATCCGTGATCTCGTATTCGCCTCGGTCCGAAGGTTTCAGGTTGGCTGCGATCTCCACCACGGATGGATCATAGAAATAAAGACCCGCGACAGCCCAGTTGGATTTCGGCACCTTCGGTTTTTCCTCGATGGAAAGCGCATTCATCTCCCTGTCGAACTCGACCACGCCATAACGCTCCGGATCGACCACATGATAGGCGAAGACCGTGCCACCCGTCGTGTTTGCGCTTGCATCCGCCAGGAGCTTGGGAAGGCCATGCCCGAAGAAGATGTTGTCGCCGAGGATAAGGCAGCAATTCGAGTGGCCGACGAAATCCGCGCCGATCACGAAGGCCTGCGCAAGGCCCTCCGGTCTGGGCTGGATGGCATAGGAAAGCTGCAAACCCCATTGCGAGCCATCGCCCAGCAGTTTTTGGAAATGCGGCATGTCGTGTGGTGTTGAAATGACCAGGATATCGCGAATACCCGCCAGCATCAGGGTTGTCAGCGGATAATAGATCATCGGCTTGTCATAGATCGGCAGGATCTGCTTGCTGATCGCCATGGTCATCGGATGCAGTCGAGTGCCGTTGCCTCCGGCCAGAATGATGCCTTTCATTGCCGTTCCCCAGAGTGAGCGCTGCGTGGCTGCGTGAGTTTCGGTCCGAGAAGCGTGTCAACCACTTTGCGGGTCGACGTCCGCCAGTCCGGCAGCGTGATGCCGTAGATGTGTGCGAGCTTTTCGCCTGAAAGCCTGGAATTTGCCGGCCGGGTGACCGGTGAGGGATATTGGTCCGAGGTGATCGGGACGATCTCGACGGGGCTGCGGCCGCAAGCCTCCGCCGCGCTAAGGATCTCATGCGCGAACGCCGCCCAACTGGCTTCGCCGGCGCCTGTCAGGTGAAAAATGCCTCGGTACCTGCCGTCGCGATCATCGACCATCCGCCGCGCCGCCAGGATCAGGGCGCGGGCGATATCTTCGGCGGAGGTCGGACATCCCTGCTGGTCGGCGACGACGACGAGCTTATCGCGGGTCTCTCCGAGCCTGAGCATGGTTTTGAGAAAATTGACGCCATAGGGCGAGTAGACCCAGGCTGTACGAAAGATCGCGAGGTCGCTGGTGGCTGCGAGCGCGCGGCGCTCGCCGTCCAGCTTCGACGCGCCATAGATGCAGATCGGCCGGGCCGGATCGGTCTCGACGTAGGGTGCCGGCTTCCGGCCGTCGAACACATAGTCCGTGGAGAGGTGGAGCAGCGGCACGCCAAGCTGGGCGGCTGCCTCGGCCACGGTGCCGGCGCCGACGCCATTGACGGCGAAGGCGAGATCCCGCTCCGTTTCCGCCTTGTCGACCATGGTATAGGCGGCGGCCGAGACGATCGCATCCGGACGTACGGCCGCGAGCGCGGGCAGTACGCTGCCCGGTGCCGCTAGGTCGAGTTCCGGCCGACCGACGGTAACGATCTCGACACCCATGTGCGGGCCGAGGGCCGCGATGGACCGCGCGATCTGACCTTCCTTGCCGGTGACGACGATCCGCATCGTGCTCACGCCCGTCTTTCCAGCATGCCGAGGCGCTCGCCGGAATAGACGGTTTTGCGCAACGGCCGCCACCACCACTCGTTGTCGAGAAACCAGGCAATGGTCTTCTCGATGCCGCTCTCGAATTTCTCCTGTGCTTTCCAGCCGAGCTCGCTCTCAAGCCGTGTTGCGTCGATCGCGTAGCGGGCGTCGTGGCCGGGCCGGTCATCAACGTAGGTGATCAGTCGTTCGTGCGGGCTGTCTTTCGGCCGTATCGCATCCATGATCTGGCAGATGCGTCTGACCACGTCGATATTGCGCCGCTCGTTGCGGCCGCCGACATTGTATTTCTCGCCCGGTCGGCCCCTTTCGGCGATGAGGTGGAGCGCGCGGGCGTGATCCTCGACATAGAGCCAGTCCCGGATATTCGCGCCCTTGCCATAAACCGGCAGGGGCTTTCCTTCGAGGGCATTGAGAATGATGAGGGGAATGAGTTTTTCCGGAAAATGGAAAGGACCGTAATTGTTCGAGCAGTTCGACACGATGACCGGAAGCCCGTAGGTCCGCTGCCAGGCGATGGCCAGGTGGTCGCTTGCCGCCTTCGATGCCGAGTAAGGTGAGGAGGGGTCGTAGGGCGTGCCTTCATGGAAAAGGCCCCGATCGCCGAGAGAACCGTAGACCTCGTCGGTCGAGACATGCACGAAGCGGAAATGTGTCCGTGCTGAAGCGGACAGGCCGTTCCAGTAGGCTCGTGCGGTTTCGAGCAGGGTGAAGGTGCCCACCACATTGGTTTCGATGAAGGTGCCGGCTGCGTTGATCGAGCGGTCGACATGGCTCTCGGCGGCAAGGTGCATCACACGATCGGGCCGGAAGCCGTCGAAGACTTCAGTCATGATAGGTTTGGCGCAGATATCCGCCTTGAGGAAACGATAGTTCGGCGCGTTTTCGACATCCTTCAGCGAGGTGAGATTGCCGGCATAGGTTAGTTTGTCGACATTGAGCACCTCGACACCGACTTCGCGCACCAGGTAACGGGTGAGAGCCGAACCGATGAAACCGGCGCCGCCGGTGACAAGAACGCGCATTGTCAGGCCCTCTCCAGAAACGGGGAAAATGTGAAGGAAGGCGGAAGATCCGCCAGTGCTGGCTGAGCCCTATCCTTTTCCGACAAGACGGTCTCCGCGGCCTCGACCGGCCATGCGATGCCGATGTCGGCATCGTTCCAGAGCAGTCCACGGTCGTGCTGTGCGCTATAGGGCGCGGTGACCTTGTAATGAACGATCGTGTGCGCCTCGAGCGTCACGAAGCCGTGGGCAAAGCCGGTCGGGATCCAAAGTTGGGCGCCGTTACCGCCCGAGAGCTCGGCGCCTGCCCATTGGCCGAAGGTCGGTGATCCCTCGCGTATGTCGACGGCGACATCGAAGACCGCACCTTTGATACAATGGACGAGCTTGCCCTGGGCGAAGGGTTCGAGCTGGAAGTGCAGCCCGCGTACCGTTCCCTTCGCGGCGGAGAGCGATTGGTTGTCCTGCACGAAGGCGACGTCCGCGACGTTCTCCCGGAACCAGGCGTCCTTGAACACCTCCGAGAAATACCCCCTGTCGTCACCGTGCCGGGTCGGCACGATCTTCACAATGTCTGCAATGGCAAGCCGTTCAAGTTGTGTCATGAGCCCCCCCGCGATATTCCTATCACCGGAAGGGGCTGCAACTCATTCGCGACTAACGTTCAGAGTTTTACAAATATTGTCGATGCAAACCGCCGGACCAAGTACAAAAGGCGTAGTCACCGGCATCTGCATGTGGCGCTCGTACATCCGAAGCCTATGCAGCAGGCCGGCCGGTCATCACCGCGGCTGAACGACAGCGCCGCGGTGCGGTTCATTGGCGTTAAATTGGCCGCCAACCTCGCCATCGCCCGCTTGTTCGCGCATTTTGAAAGGGTTGAATCCTCCCGAGAAAGATCGCGTCAAGGACGTGGAAAGAGCCTGCGCAACTATCGAGTTCAAGCGCAAACTGTAATTATTTGGGACAGCTTCGGGACGGAAAGATGTTCGCCACATCTAATTATAATATAAATCGCGCTCCTTGCTAAATTTCATTTTCCTAAAATTAGGAGATATACAGACAATTTCCAATTATTCTCTTGTACAACTGCGAAACATAAAGACCTTTCTCCAAGAGTTTTTAAACTACTTTTCCATGATGTAAGGAAGAGTTTAAGAATTAATCGCTTATTCGAGAGCCAATTTCTGGTTGTTATTTGCGTGCATGCGGTTGGAAACTAATTAAATATGTCTACGGCAATTGGCTACTATCCTTTGCAATTAGGCGCCGATGCAGGGTCGTACAAAATAGCTATGCAGGTTGAAAGATTTACGATATATTAGTCATACATTATTGGGCGTCGTCTTAAAAGGATGCGATTTATTTGGCTGCAGAGTTCGATTTGGGGGGCTCTGCGCGCGCACCAATGAGGTGAAAATTTCGTCGATTCAGAAGTCAGAAGAGAAGACTAATCGTCTTGACATGGAGTATTGTGGTCATGGCATCGACACAGGCATACATGGGGGGGAAGGAATTTCCCAGCTCTAGCTTTGCAGATTTCTCGGATTCTAATGGACGGCAGATCTCGATTGGAATATCGGACCGAGAAAAAACGATAATGATACTGGATCGCAGGTCTCTGGATGGGCAATGCCTGGCGAAATGCCTGGGATCCCATAAGAGCGGATTGGAGTTTATCGCGGTTACGTCGGCGGAACACTGGAAATCTCTGAGGGATGAGGTTCCACCGCTCGCTGCAATACTCTTCAACATTGGCGGCGATAACGCCGACAATCCGGTCGTGGCCGAAAATGTAAGAGCCCTTGCTGAGGAATTCCGGGTGCCGGTGATCCTTCTTGCGGATTCCGCGGACCTCCTGCAGATCATGAAGGCGCTCGAATACGGCGCGAAAAGTTACATTCCATCATCCGTGACGATCGATGTATGTCTGGAGGCCATTGCCTTGTCCTTGGCCGGCGGTGTTTTCCTGCCTGCAAGCAGCGTTCTCGCCGCGCGTCAAATGCTGGAGGCAGAAGCACCACCCGCACGGCTGCTCGACAGCATGTTCACGGCCCGGCAGATCGAAGTGGCAAATGCCGTGCGTCGCGGCAAGGCCAACAAAATCATTGCCTACGAACTCAATCTTCGTGAGAGCACCGTCAAGGTGCATATCAGAAACATCATGAAGAAGATGAACGCGACCAATCGCACCGAGGTTGCCTACAAGCTCAACGAACTGTTCCCGCTGGAGGCTTGAGGTAGTGAACGAGACAAGGGTCGTTCCGGTTCACAACAGGCCGTCTCCCGCGCGAAGGGGCGTCGGAGCCTAAACTTTGGTGGAGGGCAAGGGTGCTATCAGACACCCGTGCCCTTCACGACGATGATGGGGGTTTTCGAGAGAATCCAGATGTCCGTGAGAAGAGACATCTTGTAAAAATACTCGGTATCTATGACTGCACGCTCCGCAAATGTCGCTTCGTTGCGTTTGCCGATTTGCCAGAGGCCTGTCAGGCCGGGGCGCAGTCGATAATAAGCCGTTCCTTCATAGAGTTGGCGTTGCTCGGGCAGTATCGGCCTCGGGCCGACGAGGCTCATGTCGCCGAGCAGGACGTTCAGCAATTGCGGCAGTTCGTCGAGCGAATATTTGCGCAGGTAGCGACCTATGGCCGTGATCCTGGGATCGTCCCGTAATTTCTGGCTCTGGTTCCATGCGAGCCGCGCCTGCGGATGAGCGGCCAGGTAACTCTCCAGCTTGCGTTCAGCATGCGGCACCATGGTCCGCAGCTTCCACAACATGAATGTCTTGCCGCCCATGCCGATACGAGGCTGGCGATAGAATGCACTGCTGCCGTCCAAGCGGACAAGCAGAGCCAGGATGCCTATCGCAAGCAAGGCGACCGGCGCGATCATCAGGACGGCTGAGAGATCGAATGCCCTCTTTATAAAGTGATATAGGCGGTGTTTCTCGCGGATTTTGGAGAGTTCTGGCTCTCTTTCTGACCCGTATATAAGTATGTCTGCCAACTTACGCCTCCCACGTTTCATGGCGCGACCAATCAAGGTCGCGTTAAGCGAAATATTCTCAGGGTTTCTGGATTTGTTATTTGCGTTAATTCTTAATTGAGACTTATATATTCTTAATTGTTATTTTATATAGATAATTTGATCTATAGATGTATTGATATATACATGGCTGACCGAGCCAGATGAGGTCAGAGGCCTTCTCGGTTCCAGCTTTCCAAAAGCGAGGCCGCCTGGTCGCGGCGTGCGACGTCAAGCATGCGCCTGGCGCGGTACAGACGAACCCGTGTGAGGCAGGCGAGGGCGAGCAGGCGGTTCCGCAGGCCCGAGATCCTCTCGCTTGCGAAAATGCGGAAAGCCTCGAACAGGGGAGAGCCCGCGACCGCGAGGCAAGCCGCAAACCACCGCAACCGGGTAGACTGGCTGCGCCGCCAATCGGCGAACTGGTGCGCCACATGGCGATCCCACCGGCGTACAAGCTCGCCGAAAGACCTGCATGATGGCGTAAGCACCTTTGCCTCCGGCAGAAAAACAGTCTTGAAGGCCAGCGCCGTCGCCCGCTGCCCCCACGCCGTGTCCTCCATGGTCGCGATGCCGCCGAAGGGGCCGACATGCCGGAAGACCGACGCTCGCACGGCCATATTGCCGGTGGCGGCATATCCATGCCGCTCGACATAGAGCCGCACGCGATAGCTGTAGATGCTCTCATAGGCTTCGATTGCGGTCGGATGGGCGGGATCGGCCATAAGGATTCCGATGTCGCCGCCGATGATATCGACGTCCGGGCGGCTGTTCATCGTGTGAACGATCATCTGAGCCCAGCCCGGCTCGACGACACAATCGGCATCGACGAAGGCCAGGAGATCGGATTTCGCCAGTATCGCGCCGCGGTTGCGGGCAGGCCCCGGGCCCGGCGTTGCCTCCCGCTCGAGAAGGACGTCGGGAATGCTCGCACATGCCGCGGACGGAAGCGCTACGGACCCGTTGTCGACAACGATGATCTGCAGCCTGAGATGCGGGGCGTTCTGCGCGTCAAGCGCGAGAAGGCAACGTCGAAGGTTGCCTTCCGGTTCGTTGAGATGCGGAATTATGACTGTGAGCTGCGGCTGCATCTCGTTTTCCACTCCTCGCGCCGCGGACGTTCTTGTCCGTCCACACCACCCGTTCATGCATTGCAGCATGCTGCCGCGTACCTGTGAGGGGAAGACAGGCAAGGGGCTGAGTTTGCAGCGGGCAGGCAAGCGGCGCTCAACGGAAAGGGGAGGGGCGGCGGCGGCGGCCTCTTGTTCCGGTCCGCCGATTTGACGCCATTCGCCTACCCGGGGTCGATTTTCGTGTCGCGGGTTTAGTGTCACGCCGTTCTTGAGCACCCGAAAGTGCATGCCATCGGCGCATCGAACCATCCCTCGGGCGTAGGGGATGAAGCTACTCCCGACACACAGCTCACCGAAATCATGACGGAAGATCACGAGGGGCAAAGCTGCAACGCCAAACGGCCATCTATCCCGCAAACAGCCGCCCCTCGAAGATGCCAGGAACTTCGCTTGCGTCAGGATAGGTTGTCTTCAATGCATAACCTGGATTTCGGCTTCTATTTCTCGATCGCGAGGCGCAGATTGCCTCTCGTGCTGTTGGTCACGCTTGTCGCTCTCCTGGCGGCGGTTATGGTCGTTCGATTCAAGAAGCCGGTTTACACGGCATCGGCCAAGCTGCTTGTCGAAGCGCCGCAGATCCCGACGGATCTCGCGAAATCCACGGTGCCGATGGGCGCAACCGCCCAGCTCCTGATCCTGCAGCAGGAGATGACGACGCACGATGCGCTCGTCGCCCTTGCCTCCAGGCTCGACATCTACGCCGCAAGCCCGGAAACGCCGTCGGACGAGGACATCGTGGCCGACATGAGGTCGCGTATCGATTTCAGGCAGGTGCAGCTGGATGCACAGGATCCGGCTCAGCGCGTGGCGATCTACGCGGTGTCCTTCGATGCGGAAACCCCTGCTCTCGCGGCGAAAGTCACCAACGAACTCGTCGGGCTGGTTCTGTCGAAGAACCAGCGGGAAAGAACCATCCGTGCGAGCAGCACGCTGGAATTCTTCGACCAGAAAGCTGTGGCGCTCGACCATTCCCTCAAGCAGCTCGAAACCGAAATCCTTCAATTCAAGAAGGACAACAGGGAGTCGCTTCCCGAAAGCCTCGATTTCTACCGAAGCGAACTGCTTAGCCAGCAGGGCCAGCAGGCGTCGCTGGAACGCGAGGCATCCGAACTCCGAAGCAAACGAGGTGCCCTCATTGCCACCTATACCAGCACCGACCAATTGCCGGGCATCGAGCAGCGCCTGACGCCGGACCAGCAACAGCTCGTCGATCTGAACAAGGCGCTTTCCGATCAGCTCGCCGTGTTCAACGACGAAAGCCCGATCATCATCGCCATGCACACCCGCATCGCCGAACTCCAAAAGCGCATCGAGGCGGTGCGCAAACCGGTCGTGGTCGACGGGAAGGCCCAGACCGTGAAAAGCGCACCCTTCGGGCTCGACCTGCAACTGTCGGAAATAGACCAGCGGTTGGAGGCGATAGCCGGCGAAAAGGCGACGATCGACGAACGCATTGCCACACTTCGTCTGTCGGTCGCGCAGGCGCCGATCAGCGAGGCGGGCCTGACGGCGCTTCTGCGAAATCGCGACAACGTGCAGAAGCAATATAATGCAGCAATCGCCCAGAAGGCCGAAGCATCGACAGGTGAGCAGCTGGAAATCCGCTCGGATAGCGAACGTTTCTCGCTCCTCGAAGCGGCGATCGCTCCGACGAAAGCCGCCGGGCCGAAGCGTCGCCTTCTCGTGGCCGGCGGCGGCGCTGCCGGCATGGGGCTTGGGATTGGCCTCGCCGTTCTCATGGAGCTGCTCAACAGAACCGTGCGCAGGCCGCAGGACATCACCAATCTGCTTCAGGTCGAGCCGCTGGCCACCATTCCGGTGATCAGTGCGCCGGCCGGTAAAAAACGAAGAAAACCGTCGACTGCATCTTCGACGTGGCGCGCCGCCACCTGGCGGGAGAGCTGGCGCCGAACATATCTCACGATGCGGGGGGCTTAGCTATGAGCATAGGGATTCGACCTGCCTTCCTGCATGAAGCCCTGGAAATCCGCAATTCGGATCGGGGCAGGGAACAAACACCTGACGCCCGCACCAGTTTCTCGAAAGACAATGCCTGGCTGTCGCTCAGGGAATTTCGGCTGTCGACGCAGACACGAGCCGACCATGGGATCGTCGCGGGGAACAAGTCCGACCCGGCCTGCGCAGCATTCGATCTGCTGAGAACGAAGCTCATGCAGACGCTGAAGCAGAACGGCTGGCGATCGGTGGCCATTACCTCCCCGATGCCACGCTGCGGCAAATCCCTCGTGGCCGTGAACCTGGCGCTTAGCCTTGCCGAACTGGAGGACACGCGAACGATCCTTCTGGATCTGGACCTCAGAAATCCCGGCCTGGCGTCCCTGCTCGAAATGGACGCGTCGCCATCGATGGAGTTCTTTCTGAGGGGCGAATACGACATTGCCGACGCCCTACGCCTCTGCGGCAAGAACCTCGCCATTGGAGCGAACCTTTGGCCGGCGCGGCTCGCCTCGGAGATCCTGCAGGGAGAAGCGGCGGCGAAGGCTCTCAAGACGATGGTTCAGGACCTGCGTGCCGATGTGGTGCTCTACGACATGACGTCGATGCTCGCCCACGACGATGTGCTCGCCTTCCTCCCCAATGTGGACTGCGTCATCCTCGTCGCGGCCGCCGAACAGAGCACATTTGCGGAGATCGACGCCTGCGAGCGGATGCTTGCCGAAAGAACCAATGTGCTCGGCGTCGTACTCAACAAATGTCGCCACGGCCCGGCCTATTGACGGCGACAGTGGCCTCGCAGTGCGGGAATTGTGATCAACATCGATGACGGGGAAATGCGCGTGCTCAAGATATTGGTTGTGTATGGTACCCGCCCCGAAGCGGTGAAAATGGCCCCGCTGATCGATGCGTTGAGACAGTCGCGGTACTGCCGGCCGGTGGTCGCGGTGACGGGTCAACATCGGGAAATGCTCGATCAGGTCAACCATCTGTTCGGGATTGAACCGGATTTCGACCTCAACATCATCACGCAGTCGCAGACACTCGAGAGCATCACGTCTCGCGTTCTGGCTGGTGTCTCAGCGGTGATCGAGAGCGAGAACCCGGATGCCCTCGTGGTGCAGGGCGACACCACCACCTGTTTTGCCGCGGGGCTCGCGGCCTTCTATCGCAAGGTCCCGCTCGTCCATCTGGAGGCCGGCCTGCGAACCGGCAATCGCGACAACCCGTTTCCGGAGGAGCTTAATCGCCGGCTGACGAGTCAGCTTGCCATGCTGCATCTGGCGCCGACGTCGACCGCCAGGGCCAATCTCTTGAGGGATGGTATCGCCGAAAGTGACATCGTCGTCACCGGCAACACCGTAATCGATGCCCTGTTGCATGTATCCGGGCGAAACAGCGTGTCGGACAATCCGGAACTCGACGGCGTTTTCGACAGGCCGACGATCCTGATCACCGCCCACCGCCGGGAATCCTGGGGCGAGCCGATGGCGCGAACGGCGCGGGCCATCGCCCGGCTGGCAAAGGCCTTTCCGCAGATGAATTTCCTTCTTCCCGCCCATCTCAACCCGGCCGTGAGGGAGGTGCTGCTGCCGCCGCTTGCCGGGCTTGAAAACGTGAAGATAACCCGGCCTCTCGACTACCGGGATTTCGTGGGCGCGATGCGGGACTGCATGTTGGTCCTGACCGACAGCGGCGGCGTGCAGGAGGAGGCGCCGACATTCGGCAAGCCCGTACTGGTGCTGCGCGAGACCACCGAGCGGCCCGAAGCGGTGACCGCGGGCACGGCGCGGCTGATCGGCACCGACGAGGATGCCGTCGTGGACGCCGTCACGGAGCTGCTCCGCGGTGGCGATGCCTATCGCCGCATGGCCCGCGCCGTGAACCCCTATGGCGACGGGCTGGCCGCTCAGCGGTCAACGCAGGCGATCGAGCACTTCTTTGGCTTTGCTGACCGCCCAACCGAATTCACCGGCCTGGCGCCGGCGGCGCCGTTGCCGATCGTCCTGAACGGCAAATCCGTTTCGAAGATCGATCATCCGGGTGTGCTTGTCCGCAACGGCAGCGCTGTCGACAACGCACTGGCCGGATGAAAGCGGGCAAACCGGGCGGGTGCGCAAGGACTTCCCCTCTGCCCACCGGTATCGCTTCCGAAGGCGGGAAGGCCAACGCCTGATTTTCGCTCATTGTTGACTTTGAGAGTGCTGCCGTCCCTTGCGGGACGGTTGCGTTTGAGGCCGTATGCGAGGCTTGCAGCGCCTCATCGCAAGGCTACCGCCAGACACCACGTGTGTCGTAGACGATCTTGCCGCCCAGTCTCGTATGGCGGATCGCGCGGAAGGGGTCGTGCTCGACGAGCAGCACGACGATGTCGGCGCGCTCGACGGCTTCATAGGCTTGCTCGAGCCGGATGTTCCCGTATTCGGCAAGCTGCCTCGGCATCGTCTCCACATAGGGATCGACCGCCAGCACCTCCACATCCGGTAGCGCGCGGGCAATCAGGCCGACGACGTCGATCGCCGGGCTTTCGCGCACGTCGTCCACGTTGGCCTTGAACGTCAGGCCGAGGCAAGCGATCGTCGGGGCGAGGAAGCGCTTCGCCTTCATCACCACCTGTTCGGCGACATGGTGCGGCCGTCGGTCGTTGACCTCGCGCGCCGTCCTGATCAGTCTGGCAAGGTCGGGCGCGGCGGAGACGATGAACCATGGATCGACCGGAATGCAATGCCCGCCCACGCCCGGTCCGGGGCTCAGGATGTTGACGCGCGGATGCCGGTTGGCGAGCCGGATGACCTCCCACACGTCGATATGCAGAGCCTCGCTGATCAGCGAAAGCTCGTTGGCAAAGGCGATGTTGACGTCGCGATAGGCGTTCTCGGTCAACTTGGCCAATTCCGCGCTTGCCGCGTCGGTGAGCAGGATTTCGCCCTGGGCGAAAAGACGATAGATCGACGCGGCTTTCTCGGCGCATCGCGGCGTCAAGCCGCCAACGACGCGGTCGTTGGTTATGATCTCGATCATGATCCGGCCGGGCAGGACGCGTTCGGGGCAATGCGCCACATAGATGTCCGCGCCGTTCTCCCCATCCCGCGGCATCTTGAGATCGGGCCGTACGGCTGCGATCCAGGAACTGACCATTTCTGTTGTTCCAGGCGGGGATGTCGATTCGAGAACCACGATGTTGCCCGGTTTCAGGCGGGGCGCGATCTGCTCAGCGGCCGCCTTGACATAGGACAGGTCCGCGGTGTGGTCGTCATTGAATGGTGTCGGCACCGCGATGATGAAGGCGTCCGCTTCCGGCACCTCGCTCGTGGCGACCAGCCGTCCCATCGCCACGGCGCCGCTTACGCCGACGGCCAGGTCAGGCTCGACGAACGGTACTTCGCCCCGGCAGATCGCGGCGACGATAGCAGGATTGATGTCCACGCCGGTGACGTCGATGCCCCTGGTCGCGATCGCAACGGCCGTTGGAAGGCCAATGTACCCCAGGCCGAGGATTGCCAGCTTGCCTTTGAAGATTTCAGTCATGCACGACGCTCCCGGACATCGTTTCCCGCCGATCGAACTTCACCACGATCTGCCCGTCCTCGTGTTCGAACGGTCGGGTGGGGTTGACCATTTCCCGTGCGAGCAGGTGAAGAAAGCTGCTGTTGGTGGACAGGTAGCGCCACCACAGGCGGCGCGGCTCCTGCAGGACGCGGTAGGCCCATTCCATCCCGAATTTCTGCCACAGCGGCGGTGCGCGCCGGGTCAGCCCTGCAAGGATGTCGAAGGAGCCTCCGACACCGTGCAGGACAGGAACGCCGAGCGACGGTCCGTATGTCGCGAGGAAAATCTCCTTCTTTGGGGAGACCATGCCGAGGAACAGCATGTCCGCGCCACAGTCGCGGATGCCCGATGCGATGCCTTCCGCTTCCTCCGACTTGAAATAACCGTGATGGCTATAAGCGATCTTGAGATTGGGATAGCGCGTGCGGATCGCCGTCTCCATGGCCGCGAGGACATCCGGCCTGGCACCGAGGAGGGCGACGGAACGGCCTTCGGCATCCGCAAGCGCAAGCAGCCGCACGAACAGATCGATACCGGCGATGCGTTCAGGAAGCGGCCGCCCGAGCAGTTTGCTCGCCCAGACGACGGCCTGGCCATCGGCGACGATCATGTCGCATTCGATCAGGGAATTCCTCAGCATGGAATTGCGTCGGAGATTGACGATCTTGGCCGCATTCAGCACGCCAACGAGCATTCGCTGGCGTGTTCCGATAGCCGTCCTGCACCGCTCGATGGCCTCGTCCATGCGTAAGGGATCCATATACATCCCGAACAGCAGCTGGCGCTCGCTTGTCATCCGAACCTCCCCTCAATCAAGGGCGCGTGGAATTCGCTTCCCTTTTATTTCCGAGCTTTGCGACCGTTCCGCCGCTGAGCCACGCGTAGAGCATCAGGCCGAATTCATACGGCCTGCATTCGCGGTCGATGCGGTGGGGCGGGAACAGGACGTCGACGGCGGGCAACCGGAAACCGGACCAGAGCGCAGTTCCCGCCGCCGCTGCCTTGCGAACGAGCTTATTCGGCTCGCGCCGGGCAACCTTGCGCCAGACGACGCCTTTGTCGGGCACGATCAGCGCGTCCGGTACTTCCGGATGGTCGTCGAGCCAGCGCAGCCCATTGGTGATGCAACTGAAAAAGTCCCGCCCGCCCGCTTCCCGCAATTCCAGAAGCGCCATGGGCGCCATGGCATGCTGGTGGACGCTGTAGACAGGATAACCTTCAGCAACCGTTCCGTGGCGCACGTCGTAGTGCCACCACCATTGGCCGCCATTGCCCTGCAGAGCGCAGATGCGTTCGGCACAGACCTCCGCGGCCGTCAGCGCGTCGATATCGCCGAGGCTGGCATGCAGGCGGGAGAGCGCCTGGATCGGATAGACCTGGTCGGCAAAGCAGCCGATGTGAGCGCGTAGCAGGCCGCTTGCGGAAGCGGGTATCTTATGCCCGAACAGCGGAGAACCCGAGCGTGCCGAGAAGAGGCCGGCTCTTGCGGCCTCAATCAGGCCGGTGGTATCGGCAAGACCGCGTGCCGCCAGTGCGGCGCTCAGGCACCAGGCGCATTCCACGGTGGAGATCGGCGCGCCTGATGCCAGGTGCCGGGAGAGCGCGGTGTAGAGCGGGGCGGTAAAGACGCCCGTCACTTCGGCGATCGCCCAGGCCGTCAAGGCGATTGCGCCGATGTCTGGGGACTGTTCCGCGCGCATGGCCGCCCGCTGCAGGAGTTCGGCAAGCGTGCCGCCCTCCAGAGCATGCATCTGTACCGCCGTGTCGGTATGTGCCAGACCGAGGGCCGTCATGGCGGTATACCGAAGGCTGACGCCCTCGATCCGTTCCGTCCAGCCGTCTTTCGTCTCCACTGCCCGCAGCGTATGCGCAAAAAAGGCACCGTCATACATCCGCGGCAGGCCGCGCCCGGCAACCAGGAACAACCTGTCGACCAGGGAACGCGATGGCGGGGAAACCGCCCCGAGCAGGGCCAACCGGTCCTGTGAGGGCACAGCCGACCGGGAGGAGCCGGCGCCTTCGAAGGCTGCCCGGATCTGCAGGTGCGATTTGGCGATTTCGATCGACATGAAGACTTCCACCACCGGTGGGGCACCGGTTTGCCGGGTTCGTGATCGACGGACGCATCGGCGCATTTCAACGCGATACGGCACTCCGTTTGTTCGTCACGTAGGCTACGAAGTCCGGGCGTTTAATCTACCGCTCTCAATGGTTGACGAGAGACCGTTGGAAGGCAGGAAACGCGCGACGGACTATCCTAAGGGCTTAGGACGGGGAGGCGGCGGCGTAATGCAATTCGATTAGATGCCCGACGGGATCGCGTGCGCCTTACGTCTCTCGGCAGTCTTTCGGAGCGGTGTTATTCAGACAATTCTGGGCTCGGTGAAACGAGCGGGCGCAGCGCAATGGACACATCGTCGAAAGCCATGAATGACAACACACTGGCGAGGCTGCACGACAAGGCGCGCCTTGCTATCGTGGTGGTCACCTACAACAGCGCGGAGGTGATCGGAGGGCTGCTCGATTCCCTGCCTTTGGGGTTGGCAGGACTTGCCGACACGGAAATCGTCGTCGTCGACAACAACTCCAGGGACGCCTCGGTCAACATCGCTGCGTCCCATCCCGTGGGCGTGCGCATCATCCAGACGGGCCGGAATGCGGGCTATGCGGCGGCGATCAACGCCGCCGCCGCCTCTATCGACGATGAAAGGCATCTCCTCATCCTCAACCCGGATATCCGCCTCCAGCCGGACTGTGCTCTCACCCTCGTCAGCCGGCTGCAGGACCCTGCGGTCGGGCTGGCGGTGCCGCAGTTGCTCCATGAGGACGAAAGCCTCTCGCATTCACTGCGCAAAGAACCGTCCCTGATCACGGCATGGTCGGATTCGTTGCTGGGAACCAGCTTTGCGGGTCGGTTGGGGCTCGGGGAGATCGTCAAGGACGAGAGACTGTACCGCGCAGGCGGCACGATCGACTGGGCTAGCGGCGCGGCGCTCGCAATATCGGCCGACACGCGAAAGGCGGTCGGGGCGTGGGATGAAACGTTCTTCCTCTACAGCGAGGAGGTCGATTACATGGAGAGGGTTCGCCGCTGCGGCCTGAAGGTCGTTTACGAGCCCGCCGCCCGTGCCGTTCACATCGGCGGCGAATATCACGCCAATACTGGCCTTTCCGCGCTGATGACGTCAAATCGCATCCACTATTACGGAAGGCATCATGGCGCGGCAGCGACGTTCCTGTTTCGCCTTGGCATCATCACGGGAGAGGTGATGCGCTTCGGGTTGGGACCTGGCCATCGTGCCGCATTGTCCGCAGCACTTCGTCCCTACATCGAATATCGGGCGGCTCTTCAGCGCTGACCTGTCAGGTCCGCATAGATCGTGTCCACTCTGTCGAGTTTCGACGACCAGAGGGCGGTTTTGCCGACATGGTCATAGGCGGCCCGCCCCATGCGGTTGCGTAAGCCCGCATCCGTAGCAAGCGTTGCGATGGCCGCAGCGAGATCACGCGCCAGCTTTTCGGGTGTCGACACGGAGAGCTTCATTGCACACAGATCGGACGTCGCGCTGCCCGGCCCGCCGCGATCGACGACGATCAGGGGTAGCGAATATCCCATCGCCTCCAGCGCTACATTGCCGCCCGGCTCCCGATAGCTTGGAAACGTGAAGATATCGGCCGCGCGATAGAACGCGCCAACCTTGTCCTTCGATTGCCACCCATGCAGGTGGACGCGCTGCTCCAGGCCGAGAGAGGTGACCAGCGCTTCGCACGGCGCACGCTCCGGGCCTTCGCCGACGACGTCGAGCTCGACCGGTAGGTCGCGGATGAGCGACAGGGCGCCGATCAGGTCGCGCACGCCCTTGGTCCGCACGAGGCGTCCGACGAACAGCAGCCTGACCGGCCCCTGTCGGCTGGACCTGTCGACCCTTTCCGGAAGGCTGTCGAGACCGGTCTCGCTCATCACCTGAAAATTCTTCAAGGGAACGCCCGCGAGGATTTCCTTCACATAGTCGGCGATGCCAAGCACGCAATCTGCATTCCTGAAAGACGCTCGCAGCCACGGGTCCCAGTTCAGGCGATGGCGATCCAGCGCCCGCAATCGGGTGAACCACGGGCTCGACGTATCGTCCGTCGTGAAACCTTCAGGAGATGGAAGGCTTCCGCCCACGGGGCCGATCAACAAAGGCAGGGTGAAGCCGGTCGCAGGGGAGGGATACCGCATCGCGACGGGCACGGGCTGGTGCACCAGGTCGAACCGCTCGCCGCTCGCCAGCGCCTGCCCGATCCAACGGCGTGCACGCAGATAGAACGGCAGATATGCGGGCTTCATGAGGCTATTGAGGCGCTCGGCCCGGCCGAGCAGGGGTGGCTCGCGCCACTCGATCACCCGCATGGCTGGAAGCTGCTCTGTGGCGGGGCGGGCGCCGCGCTTGTGATAGGTCAGCAAGGTGACATCGTGCCGATCAGCGAGCCGGCGCGCCCATTGGAACGCCACCCATGCCTCGCCGACATCCTCGCCATTGCAGGTCGGTGCGATCAACAAGACCTTGGCCAATCCAAATGCTCCACAAACCTGCCGCGATCCCCTTGCCGCCAGGGGATTATCCGGCCCCCGGATATCGCGGCAATGTCTCCTTTGGGCGGTGTTTGGCGGTGGGCATGCGGCGGATACGGGACGCTGCCTGCCCGCGAACATACCGGACCTATACCAAAGGATGGCGGCATACCCCGTTTTACCGGTCTTTCCTCCTTCGGGACGATCTGCGTAGATGAGAGGCAACAGGTGGCACGCCTCGCGGAGGCTTCGATGAACCCCGACATTTCGGTCATCCTACCGACCTATAACAGAACCAGGCCCCTCGTCGCGGCCATGGCGAGCGTGCTCGCCCAGTCCTACGGGGACTTGGAACTCATCGTCGTCGACGATGCCTCGAGCGACGATGTTGCGACCGTGGTCAACGGCTTTGCCGACGCGCGGGTGCGGTACATCAGGCGCGAAAAGAATGGCGGTGCTGGTGCCGCACGCAATACGGGGCTTGCGGCCGCCCGGGGGCGGCTTATCGCTTTCCAGGACAGCGACGACCTCTGGCTCCCCGGAAAGCTCGAAAGGCAGGTCGCGTTCTTCGACACACTTGCCGACAGCGTGCGCGTCGTCATCGGCGGCAAGATCGTCTACGGCCGTGATCCGGATTTCCGTTACGGGGTCGGCAAGGTCGCGCATGCGCCTCCCCCCGAAGGGAGGCTGCGGCTCGACGAGGACCAGCTCGGCCACCTTCTGACCGAAAACCGGATAAGCGTACAGAATGCCCTGTTCCGGCGCGATTGCATGCCGGATCTCCACTGGTTCGATGAATGCCTGAGGGCAAACGAGGACTGGGAATTCGCGGTTCGGCTGGTCCAGCACACGACGGTTTTCGAAGATATAGAGCCGGTTGTCCTGGGCTTCATTTCGGCCGACAGCATATCAACCAATCGACGGCGGCAATTGATGGGCGAATTCAGGATACTACGCAAGAACCGCCGGGTCCTCGCCTCACGGCGGCTGGATCGTTCCCGACTGCGTATTGGAATCGCGATCGGCCTCTATAATTCCGGCAAGAAACGTTCTGCAATGCGATTCCTGCTCGCCGGCCTGAGGGACCGCCCGGCCAATGTTGCCTCGGTCGTTCGCTCGCTCGTCCGACGGTTCGGTCGTGTGCTCGTCAACACCAGCCTCGCTTCGCCTCAACCGCATTCCGAACGATGAAATGAGATATGTCCGGGCACTGACGGTCTTCGGCCTCGTCCTGCTCTGCCTGACGGCAACAGCGAGCGCGCCGTCGCGCACAGACCGCTGGACCCTGGAAAGAACCGGATTGTCCGATCCGTCGAAGCTCACCAAATTCCACGGCACCTACTATGCGACGGTCGATAATGCGACGGTCCGCGACTTGGAGATCCATGGCAACGTCGTCATCGAAGCCGGCAACGTGACGATGAGGAACGTCAGGCTGATCTCCGAAGCCCCGTGGCATGCGTTGCGCGTGATGGAAGGCGCGACCGGTTTCACGCTGGAGGACAGCGAAATCAACGGCGCCGGCATGGCGGTCAACGGTGTCTACGGTTTCGGGACCTTTCTGCGAAACGACATCCACGGCGTCGACAATGGCATCAACGTCATCGCGCCGTCGACGATCCGCGACAACTACATCCACGATTTCCGCACCAGCGCCGATGGCCACTATGACGGTATCGAGATCAATGGCGGCCACGACATCCAGATCGTTCACAACCTCATCGTGAACGAACATGACCAGACCTCGGCGGTGATGATGAACAACGAGTTCAGCGGGCTGTCGAACATCTCCATCGAGAACAACCGTCTCGTCGGCGGCGGCTACACGATATATCTCGATGGCCGCAAGGGCGGTGGCGCCGTCGACGACGCCTCGATCCGCATCATCGGCAACCAGATCGGTGGCGGGCGGTGGGGCGATTTTGCTTTCTATGACAGCCGGCCGGTGGTGGAGGGCAACAGCGCGCGGAGATGACGTGCACCTAATCCGTTGGGTGTATCCGGACGGCGCCGACTGATCCGATTGATAAGTTATCTATCACCACGCGCGGGGATAGGGTGTCGAGAACGTCGCGTCATCCCGTACCATGAGGCAGCTGCCGGCAATGCGCGCTATCCTTTCCAACGACGGTGAGCCTCAGGCGCCCGTGAAAGCGCGAGCTCCCCGCCCGAGCCGACCGGCCGGACGGAATGCTGGTGCGCGGATCCGGACGTCAGGCGCGATCGCCGAGGACCATCCGGCGCGTGGGACGCGATCCCTGTCGGTCACGCTGTTCGTCGTGTCGCTTTTCCTGCCCCTCGTCTTCAATGTCGGCAGTCTGGCCCTGAGCCCCTTTCGCCTAGTGCTGCTCGCGACGATCCTGCCGTGCCTGTACAAATGGGCATCGGGCGGGGCGGGGCGGGTGCGGTTTGCCGACTTCACGCTTCTTTTGTACTGCGTCTGGTGCTTCATAAGCTTGTGCGCCGTTCATGGTCTCAGCCAGGGGCTGCAGTCGGGTGGCATCCAGTTCATCGAGACGATGGGGCCTTACCTTCTCGCGCGGTGCTACATTCGGTCTGCCGATGATTACTATCGCGTGACGCTCCTGCTGTTTCGCGTCATTCTGTTGCTGATGCCCTTTGCGTTCTTCGAAGCGCTGACCGGCAAGAACATCCTGCTCGATCTGATACGCACCGTGTTCACGACGCACCCGAACCTGCATGACACGCGATGGGGCTTGCGCCGCGTGCAAAGCGTCGTGGAGCATCCCATCCTTTTCGGGGTAATTTGCGGTGCCATGCTCGGTCCGGTTTATTGCGTTCTCGGTTATGCGAAGACGGCCTCGGAACGCTATGCGAAGGCGGCGGTGATCGCGACGACGACATTCCTGTCGATGTCGTCGGGTCCGCAGAGCGGGCTTTTTGCCCAGATCGTCGTGATTGCGTGGGACAGGGTTCTGGTGCGCATCAACGCGCGGTGGAAGTTGTTTTGGGCAAGCCTCTGCACGGGCTATGTATTCGTCGCGACGATGTCCAATCAGAGCGTCTTCGAGTTCTTCATCACCCATTTTTCGTTCAGTCCCGAAAATGCCTATTACCGTGTGCTGATATGGAATTTCGGGACCGGCTCCGTGATGAACCATCCTCTTTTCGGAACGACCATGATCGGCTGGGACAGGCCGGATTGGATGCCGCCCAGCATCGACATGTTCTGGCTCTATCAAGCCATAATCTATGGCATTCCGGCGGCCGCGGCGATGCTCGTCACGTTCCTGGCAGTCTTTGCGGCTGTTGCGACACGGAAGATCGATGATGCGAAACTGGCCTCTTATCGGTTGGGCTTCCTCGCCTCCCTGACGGGCTTCTTTCTCGTCGGCTGGACCGTCCATTTCTGGAACGCCACCTATGTGCTGTTCATCTTCTCCCTCGGCGCGGGAGTTTGGCTGTTGGACGCGAAGGGTGAAGAAAAACCGGACGAACCGATGAAGCGGCGCCCGGCCCGCAGCATCGGGATGCGAGCCTCATCCGCCGGTTTCGAGAGCGGGCGGCCATTGGCCCGATCTGGCGGCCGAGAGTAAGCTCAGGGCCTCACGCCTCTTTCTGCGCTTTGCCAGGGGATTGTGGTTATCGATCTCCACCGCCAGGGCGCGCAGGCCGGACATAACCGCCTCACCTACATGTTTTTCCAAACGCGTGGCGACGACCTCGCGGTAGATCTCGAGTTGAAGCGCCAGTGCCCTTTCAAGGCTGAAGCGTTCGACGACGACCTCGCGACCATATTCGGCAAGGTGCCGCCGAAGATCAGCGTCCAGCACCAGCCGCTCGATCTGGGCTGCAAGCCGGTCGGCGCCGGGCGCGTCGTCCGCGAGCCCGTAGAAACCCTGGTTGAGGAACATGGTCAGCGTCGGGGGCTCGAAGACTTCTGAAAATGCCCTTTCCCCCTGCACGATCAATGGCCGGCCGATGGCAAGTGTGCGCAAGGCGGAACTGCCCATCGCCACGACCAGGTCGGCGGCGGCATAGGCGCCTCTCGGATCGAGCAGCTGGCCGCAAAGAATGATCGCGCGTCGTCCGAGACGGTGATTGACGGCCTCGGCCCGCTCCTCCAGCGCCGCGCGGGCGGGGCCGTCGCCGACCAGCGCCAGAACCACCCTGTGCCGCCCGCCGATCATGTCCACCGCATCGATGGCCCGGACAAGCGAATCCAGCTTCAGGTCGAGGGCGTGGCGAGATACGCTGACGATCAGAAAATCCTCATCCGCAATCCCGTGCGCGGTTCGAAACGGCTGCCCATCCAGCGATGGGTTGTCGCGATCGACGTCGATCGGCGGCTCGATCACCCAGACGGGGCCGGCCTGCCGCGCGCGCGCCTGTCGGCCAAGATCCTCGGTGCCCATGATCAGCGGCACGGAGGGCGGTACCTGTGCGCTGACGGACATGCTCAGCACGGTACAGAGAACGGGGACGCCGAAAATCAGGAACGCACCGTAGTAGGCGTCGAGACAGGGGGGCCATTCATAGGTGTGGATCAGGTCGATCCGCTCCCGTCGCGCAATCCGCGCGAGTTCGATGATGCGCGAGGGCGCGGGCCGGTACTTCGTTGCACTTGCCGGCAGGAAGCGCAGGCCCCGCTCGGCGATATAGTCGGTCAGAGGCCCCGGAACGCCATAGACGACCACCTCATGGCCCGCGGCCTGCGCGCCGGCGGCCAGGTCGATCGCGTTGATCTGGCTTCCGCCGACGGCGAGATCATGGGGATAGACGAGGATGCGCAATTTCCGCTTTCCCGGTTTGATGCCGCGTGTTTTCAGCGCTCAAACTGCGGGGAAGGATAACACCGTGCAATCGCACCTTTCGGCGGGGTGGGCAAAATGGCGGGCGTGATCCCTACGCTGCGGGCATCATGAAGGCTCAATCGGCGGCCTCGGCGTACACCCTAAGGTGTAGCGCGTAAATCCTATTGTTCCCTTTACTCAAACGGCAAAAGGAAATGTCCTCTAAGTAGTTTGGAGCATGCCCCGACGCCTGTTTTTGAACAGGAATCCGCTACGGAGTATTCGAATGATTTCACTCGACGTTGTCAGGGAAGAAGGGGTGGTGATCCACCATCCCGATCTGGTCAACCTCTACGGCTGCACCATCGGAGCCGGTTCCCGGATCGGCACATTCGTGGAGATCCAGAGGAACGCGCATATCGGCCGGAACTGCAAGATTTCCAGCCATAGTTTCATTTGCGAAGGCGTGACGATAGAGGACGGTGTCTTCGTCGGGCATGGGGTCATGTTCACGAACGACATGTATCCCCGCGCGGTCAATGTCGACGGCAGCCTCCAGTGCGATAGCGACTGGTCGTTGCTGCCGACCCGCGTGAGGCGCCGGGTCTCGATCGGCAGTAATGCCACGATCCTTCCGGGCGTGACCATCGGTGAGGGCGCGCAGATCGGCGCCGGCGCTGTCGTGGTCAAGGATGTTCCCGATTTCGCCATCGTGGCCGGCGTCCCGGCCCGGATCATCGGCCGGGTCAAGGACGCCCGTTCGAACGACGCAATCATGGAGGCGGTATCGTGATCGGGGTAGGGGTTGTCGGATATGGCTACTGGGGACCGAACCTGGTGCGGAACCTGGCGGATATTACGGATGCGAGGCTTGTTTCGGTCTGCGACCTGATGACCGACCGGCTCGCGCCGGTGAAGGCCCGCTATCCGACCGTCGATATCACCGCCGATTTCGACGAGATGCTGCAGGACCCGCGGATCGATGCGATCGCGATCGCAACGCCGGTCTCCACGCATTTCCGGCTCGCCATGATGGCCCTGATGGCCGGCAAGCACGTCTTCGTGGAAAAGCCGATGGCGGCGACCACGGAGGAGGCCCGGCGCATGGTGGAGGAGGCCGCCCGGCGTGGCTTGGTACTCGCCGTCGACCACACCTTCGTCCATACGGGGGCGGTGCGGAAGATGCGGGAGATTGCGGAACGGGATCTCGGCGAAATCTACTATTACGACTCCGTGCGCGTGAACCTCGGCCTCTTCCAGCACGATGTCAGCGTCGTCTGGGATCTTGCCGTACATGACCTCTCGATCATGGATTACGTGCTCGACGAAAAACCGGTGGCCGTGTCGGCGACCGGCATGAGCCATGTGCCGGGCGAGCCCGAAAACATTGCCTACCTGACGCTGTTCTACGAGAGCAAGCTGATCGCGCATGTCCATGTGAATTGGCTGGCGCCCGTGAAGGTGCGCAGGACGCTGATCGGCGGCAGCAACAAGATGATCGTCTACGATGACCTCGAACCCAGCGAAAAGGTGAAGGTCTACGACAAGGGGATAACGCTGAACGGCAACCCGCAAAAGAACGGCGAGAAGGTCTACCAGATGCTGGTCGGCTACCGTACCGGCGACATGCATGCCCCCCAGCTGGACATTTCCGAGGCGCTCGGCCGGGAACTCAGGGAATTCCTCCACTGTGTCGAAACGGGCGCGAGGCCCATTGCCGACGGCAATGCAGGCCTGCGCGTGGTGAGGATCCTCGAAGCAGCCACCCAGTCGCTCGCCCAGCGCGGCCGCGTCACAGAACTGGAGAAGGCGAGGCTGATCGCATGATCCCGCTCCTCGACCTGAAAGCCCAATATGCATCCCTGAAGCCCGAGATCGATGCCGCCGTGCTCAAGGTGCTGGCATCGGCGCAATATGTGCTCGGCGACGAAGTGGAGCAGTTCGAGCACGAATTCGCGGAGTATTGCGGCGTCAGGCATGCGATCGCCGTCAATTCGGGAACGAGCGCCCTTCATCTGACCCTGCTCTCCCTCGGATGCGGCCCCGGGGACGAGGTCGTCACCGTGCCGTTCACCTTCGTCGCGACCGTGTCGGCGATCTGCTATACCGGCGCAAGGCCGGTCTTCGTCGATGTCGAGCAGTCCACCCTGACGATGGATCCCGAAAGGCTGGAGGCCGCCATCACGCCGCGCACGAAGGCGATCGTGCCCGTACACATCTATGGCCAGATGGCGAACATGGATGCCATCCAGGCGGTTGCGGCACGCCATGGCCTGCCGGTCGTGGAAGATGCCTGCCAGGCGCACGGCGCCGAATTCAGGGGCCGCAGGGCCGGCAGCTTTGGCGTGGCGGGATGCTTCAGCTTCTATCCGGGCAAGAATCTCGGTGCCTGCGGCGAGGGCGGCATTGCCGTCACTGATGACGACCGGCACGCGAAAACCCTGCGCATGCTGCGCGATTGGGGACAGGAACAGCGCTATCACCATGTCCTGAAGGGCTACAATTACCGTATGGACGGCATTCAGGGCGCGATCCTGCGCGTCAAGCTACGCCATCTGGAAGCGTGGACCGAAGCACGGCGCGCCCATGCTGCGCGTTACACCGCGCTGCTCGGCGGCATGCGTCATATCCGGCTGCCCTATGCCGATGCGCAGCGCCGCCACGTCTATCATATCTACGCGATCCGCACCGGGGACCGCGACGGATTACAGCGGGCCTTGCTCGCCGAAGGCGTCCAGACCGGCCTGCACTATCCTATTCCCGTCCACCTTCAGCCGGCGCATGCAGACCTAGGTTATGCGCCGGGCGATTTTCCTGTGTCCGAAGCCGCCGCACAGGAGGTGTTGTCCCTGCCGATCTACCCGGAAATGACCGGCCACCAGGTGGAGCAGGTCGTCCGCGCCGTGGAAAGGGAAGCCTATGTCGCTTGAGGCTCGCCATACCCCGCGGATCGTCAAGGCGGTGCACGGCCTGCGCGGCAAGCCCGTCGATCCCGCCTACCAGCAAGGCCTCGCCGAAGACCTGAAAAGCACATATGGGCAGGCGGGCCTGATCGAGCTCTACGGGCGATTTTCGAACGGCGACGGTTTCGTGGACGCCCTGATGCGCCGGGCCATTGTGCAGGCCCTGTCGCGTCGGTGTGGGGCCGGGCTCCAGGTTGGGGCGAACGCGGTCTTCAAACATCCGGAAACATTCGAGATCGGCGACGGCGTGTTCATCGGGGCGCAGGCGAACATCCAGGGCCGCTACGACGGAACCTGCCGGATCGGCAACAATGTCTGGATCGGCCCGCAGGCCTTCATCGATGCGCGCGACGTGGTCATCGGCAACGACGTCGGCTGGGGTCCTGGCGCAAAGATACTCGGATCGACCCATAGCGGCATGCCGGTCGATGTGCCGATCATCCGGACCGATCTGGAGATCAGGCCGGTCCGGATCGAGGCGGAGGCCGACATCGGCACGAACGCCACCATCCTGCCGGGCGTGACTGTCGGCAGAGGCGCCATCGTCGGCGCCGGCGCGGTCGTGGTCTCCGATGTTGAGCCCTATTCGATCGTCGCAGGCGTGCCGGCACAGTTCCTGCGATGGCGGGAGGACCCACCGGTTCGGGCAAAAAACGTCGAGGTGTGACATGAAGGACAAGAGGATACTGATCACTGGCGGCGCCGGCCTCATCGGCTCGCATATCGCCGACCAACTTGCCGCGGAACGGCCGCGCGAGATCGTAATTATCGACAATTTCGTGCGCGGGCGGCGCGAAAACCTCATGCAGGCCGCAAGCTCCGTGCCGGTCACGATCATCGAAGGCGATATCCGCGACCGTGCCTTGCTGGAGCGGACATTCAAGGGGATCGACGTTGTCTTTCACCAGGCGGCGATCCGCATCACCCAGTGCGCCGAGGAGCCGCGGCTCGCCTTCGACGTTCTCGCGGGCGGGACGTTCGACGTCCTTGAAGCAGCGGTGAAGTTCGGCGTTGCGAAGGTCGTGGCCGCGTCTTCCGCCTCGGTGCTGGGACAGGCGGAAAGCTTTCCGACGACCGAAGACCACCATCCCTACAACAACCGCACCATCTACGGCGCCGCCAAGGCCTTCAACGAAGGGCTACTTCGCAGCTTCGCGGACATGTACGACCTGAATTACGTCGCGCTGCGCTATTTCAACGTCTACGGTCCGCGCATGGATGTGCACGGCGTCTATACAGAGGTGCTTATCCGGTGGATGGAACGCATCGAGTCCGGCCTCCCGCCGCTCATCCTCGGCGACGGGTTGCAGACGATGGATTTTGTTCACGTCCACGATATCGCCCGCGCCAACATCCTGGCCGCCAAGTCTTCCGTGACGGACGAAGTCTTCAATGTCGCGAGTGGCACGGAAACCAGCCTGAATGAACTGGCGGAAATGCTCCTGGCGGTCATGGGATCGACGCTGAAGCCGGAATATGGGCCGGCCCGCAAGGTCAACGCCGTTGCCCGCCGTCTTGCATCGACCGACAAGGCGCGCGATCTCATCGGTTTTTCGGCCGCGGTGGACATGGAGTCGGGCCTTCGCGATCTCGTTTCCTGGTGGCGCCAGGAGAGAGTACAGGGAGGGCAGGCGGCGTGAGCGGCTCCCTCTCCCAGATTCCCGTCGCCAAACCCGAACTCGATGAAGAGGAGGCGGACGCCGTCCGACGGGTCATCCTGTCGGGCTGGATAACGCAAGGCCCGGAAGTGGCGGCTTTCGAAAGCGAGTTCGCCGCCTATGTCGGCGCGCCCTTCGCCACTGCGGTTTCCAACTGCACGACGGCGCTGCATCTCGCGCTCAAGGTGGTCGGCGTAGGGCGCGGCGACGAAGTGATCACTGTCAGCCATTCCTTCATCGCCACGGCCAACGCCATCCGCTATTGCGATGCGACTCCCGTCTTCGTCGACATCGAAGCGGATGGTTTCAACATCGATCCCTCGCGCATTGAGGCGGCGGTGACGCCGCGCACGAAAGCCGTGCTGGTCGTGCATCAACTGGGCATGCCGTGCGATCTTGCGGCGGTGATGGCGATTGCCGGTCCGCGCTCGATCCCGGTCATCGAGGATGCGGCCTGTGCATCGGGAAGCGAGATTTTGCGGCTGGGCCGATGGGAAAAGATCGGGCGGCCCTATGGCGACATAGCCTGTTTCTCCTTCCACCCCCGCAAGGTTATCACCACCGGTGATGGCGGCATGCTGACCACCGCCAATGCGGAGTACGACCGCAAATTCCAGCTCTGGCGCCAGCACAGCATGAGCGTTGCCGATACCGTGCGCCATGGATCGAAGTCCGTCATCTACGAGACCTATCCCGAACTCGGCTACAATTACCGGATGACCGATCTGCAAGCGGCACTCGGCCGGGTGCAATTGCGTCGGCTGCCGGGCCTCGTCGCGCGCCGGCGAAAACTCGCCGATCTCTACGGCGAGTTGATCGCGCGGAGCGCGCCGGCATTCACGGCACCCCGTGAGCCCGCATGGGCGCGCACAAACTGGCAGAGCTATTGCGTGCGCATCCCTGACGGGGGCGATCAGCGCGCGATCATGCAGGCGCTGCTCGACGACGGCATCTCGACGCGGCGCGGCGTCATGAACATCGTGGCTGAACAAAGCTATGCCGGAGGCGGCACGCATCGCGTGGCCGGCGGCCTGGAGCGCAGCTCGGCAGCCCAGGAAAACTCCATCATCCTGCCGCTCTTCGCGCAGCTTTGCGAAGAGGACGTGCATCGCGTCGTCGATGCGCTCACGAGGGTTTCCACGCGCACGGAACGCGCTCTGGAAACCGCCCTGTAAGCCCTTTTGCCCGGTAAACTGCCTGTGCCGTCACGCGAACCGCGCGATCAAGATTTTCAGCGGTGAGGGCAATGAGGAATGCGGAACCAGCCGTACCAGTTTGCGCAGGGAATACAGGCCGGTTAGCAGAAGCACGGCTGAGCCCGTGGCAGTCGATTGCCAAAGCGACAGCGCCTGTGTCGCCAGAAAGACCAGAGCGCAAGCAAGGATGAAGACGGGGGCGATTCCCGCATTCTCGCTCGACCAGCGAAATCCGCTCATCCGCCGGACGATGGCGTAGATCAGGACGCCGTGCCAGACATAGAGGCCGAGGAAGGCTATTCCCGCACCAGCGGCGCCGAAATACGGGACGAGGACGAAGGCCAGGCCGACATGGACCACCGTCGCCGCGACCTCGGTCCAGAAGAACGTCGCCTGCGCTTCCTTCGCGATCACGATATAGCCCATCGGCCAAGCGACGATGCGCAGCATCATGCCGAGGCAAATCCAGCGAAGCAGGTCCGTCGCCCCATCGAAGGCATGGGAATAGAGGATATGCAGCACGAAGGGGGCGAAGGTCAGCGTTGCGACGACGCCGGGGCCTGCAAGAAGCAGGCTCATCTGCACCTGCTCGTTTACCAGGCGGTTGCATTCGGCATTGCTCCCACTCACGGCCGTCAGGCGCGGATAGAAATCGGTGCCCATGGCCTGCAACACGATGCCGGCATAGAGGCCCCCGATAGCCCAGGCCGCCTGGTAGAAACCGGCTGACGCGATCCCCTCGGCGTGCAGGACGATCAGGCGATTTGCATAGGCTGCACCAAATGTCAGCAGCCCGCTTGCCATGAACACCAGCCCGAGTTTCAGGAGGCGCCTGCTCTCCTGCCCGAACAGCGGCGGCGGCATCCCGATCGAAGGCAGCTGGACCCGTCTGCGAAAATGCCATGACGCCAGTCCGGTCACGATGGCTACGGCAATCAGGGACGGAACGATGCCGCGCAGGCCGAAAAAATAGATCAGGGGAATGGTAATCACCGTGCCGGCGAAGGCTGCGGCGACGTTGACGATTGCAATGTCCGAAATCCGGCGCAGCCCCTGGAGCAGTGCCATTTGTCCTCCGGACACGATGCGCAGGGCAACGGCAAGCGACAGCAGGGCAACTCCGCCCGCCTGCTGATGGTCGCCGAATGTCAGACCGGAGAGCGGAACAGCCAGCAGGGTGAGCAGCAGTGCGCCGACCGCTCCGAGCACAAGCGCCGTGCGCGACAACACCAAAGCCGTGCGCGCGATCGTCTCGTCGTCGTTCGTACCGGCAGCTTCGGCGATCTGTCGCACGCCGCTCGATTGCACGCCCATGCCCGCGAGGTTCTGGGCCATGTCGGCAAGCGCGCTGTAGAGCCCCATCAGGCCGATGCCCTCCGGCCCGAGCATCAGCGCGACCGCCTTGTTGCGGATGATCGAAAAGGCGACACCAACGATGGACGACGCGCCGACCAGAAGGGTGGATTTCAGGATTTCCTCGTGCGTGCTCTGCTCGCTGGATGAGGCGTCGCAGGGATCACTCATTGGCTGGTTCCGACGACCGCATCCGTCTTTGAGTTCTGCGCAAGCGTTTCCGGCGTCGTGGCCTTTGCGCGACGGGTAACGCGAAGTACGTCGCCGGGCTGCAGGACGGTATCGCTGCTGGCTGCTATTTCCTGTGCCCGGCCGTCGACCAGGCGATCGATCGAAAAGACGAGCATCGTGGGATCGCCCGTATCCAACGTTCTGTCCTGTTTCGACAGGATTTTCAGCATCTGCTTCTGAGCGACCTCGCGTTTGAGAAGCATCTGGTCCAGGTTCGCCTGTTCCGTCTGCAATTCGATGTTCACCTCGGTGCGTTGTCGATCGTACAGCCCTTCGAGGTTGCGCGAGGCTTCGGAGATGTTCTGCTTTGCCCGCATCGCATCCGCGGACACGTCGAGGCGCGCGGCCGAGTAGCTTCGAAGCATCCGCTCGAGGTCGCCCTGTCTGGCGGGAAGTGCGATGCCCTTGTCCACCATCGTTTTGAAAAGGTTCAACTCCTTCGCGACGGATTTGATGTCGGCATCGGCACTGTCGGCCTTCTTGTCGAGCGTTTCGAGTTCCACGCGAAGGAGATCGCGCAGCTCCATGAAGGAATTCGCTTGTCTCTGCAGGAGATTGGAGCGCGCTGTCATGACAGCCTTCTCCTGTTCATAGACCGCGCGAGCCTCCTGGCTTTCCATTCCGACCGGCAGATCGAACTTCGGTTCCTTCGCATCCGACAGTTCAGCGTGGAAACGTGCGATCTTGATGCGGGTGCGCATAATGGAGTTTTCCAGTCCCCGCAGGCTTGCGACCAGTTCCACCCTGTCGGGCAGGGCTGGGCCGCTACTGTCCGGGTTATTCTCACCACCTCCCACAGCCAGCGCCTGCAATGCCGTCAACCCCGGACGGAACTCGTAGGTGCCCGGCAGCTTCACGTCCCCTACGACGTAAATCGGCGGATATTTGACGATGGCCACCGTTGCCTCGGGTGCGCGTACAAGCCCTATCTTGTTCTTGAGCTCCTCGGCAATCCTGGCGGCGAGATCGGCTTCGTCCAAGCTCCCGACCGGAAGCCGGCCGATCACTGGCAGCGACAATGTTCCGTCCTGCGCCACGATAAACTCTCCGCTGAGGGCATCCCATCTTTCATAGAGCCCCTTCATCGGCATCCATTGGACGATGTTCAAGCGGATGCTCGTATTCGGCCAGATCCGTGGTGCATCCGCAGACGCAGGCGACCACCAAAGAGCGGTCAACATGGTCGTGGCGAAGAGTGTCTTAAGTGGGCGCGGCTGATCCTGCAGAATCCGTAACATAACCATGGAGTTCGCCTGTCGAAGCTCGGTAAGCGCCGGTCGCTCGCCGTGATGAATTTCATCTCGCATTCTGCGGAGCGAAAGAGGTTTTCAGTAGTCGATCAGTCGTCGGCAGGCTTCATCAATTCGGAGTAAGCCGCACCGCTTACGTCAACCGACGGCAAGGGCGGCATCCGGATATTACGCCGGATAATCCTTTTGTAGTGGGAACAGGACGCTTGTTCGGTCAGGAGGAAACCACAGGCGGGCAGGTGTAACCCATAGGGAGCTATCGCGAAGATGCCACACCGAAGATAGAGTGTTGGTGCCCTTGAATGGCAGCCGTGTTCGTGTGGGGAGCGGGGAGGTCGGCATGGCGCCGGGACGACAGAGCAAGTGCGACGCTTTTTCGGCGGCGTCCTCTAGAACGGATGTGGTGCGCACAATCCTGGTGGTTGGGCCTTCTGAATGTACCTGCGAGAGGCTCGAGGCCTTTCCCGAAGAGTTCCCGCAAACCGTGGTCTTGCATGTGCCGAGTATCGAAGCCGCGTGCAAGCCGTTCGCCAATCCTGTCGGATTGATCCTCATCGATTCCGCGCTTCTACCCGCCGCCGAGGCGGCGTCGTTCATATTGCGCCGCATGCATCCCGATGCGCAGATTGCGCTTACCCATCCGACAATATCGGGGATAGGAAAATTGTCGCGAGCCGATGGTGGACCGAGGGTCTATCGCAGCCTCCTGCCGATGGATCTCGCAATCAACATCTGGCTTGCGGTGGTCCGCCTGATGCTTTCGGGGGGCGAGTATTTTCCGCTTTCGCCTCAGACCCTTACTACGGGGCGTCATCGCGCTGCACGGGGAAAGCAGGGTTTCTACACCGAGGCCGACAACCCCATCAAGCTTACGGCCCGTGAGATGGAGATCCTTGAGAAAGCGGCTCAGGGAATGCAAAACAAGCTGATTGCGGCGGAGTTCAATCTCTCCGAAAATACCGTGAAGGTTCATCTGCACAATATCATCAGCAAACTCGGTGTTCACAATCGCACGGAGGCGGCTGCCAAATATCATCAGCTGTTGAGTGCAACTCAGGAGAAGTGACGCCGGGCTTGTTTATGCACGGCGCCCCAAACCGAATGTTCCAATGCAGCTTCGAGTACCGCTGCTATTAGAGATCGGTGCGAAGGCAAACCATGGGCGGCCACGCCGCCCATGGTCATGTTGTTGTCAGAAGAGGAAGATGTCATTCGCTGACAGGTTGTACCCATTGTCGAAGGCAGCAATCAGGACCTTCGCCGCAGCGCCATTGCCATCGCTGTCGTAGTAAAGAGCATGCGCCTTCGTGTCATAGATGAAACGGTCATTGCTATCGAGAGCGGCAGTGCCAAGGCGGAAAGCGCTGGCTGCGAGGTTGCCCGTCGGCCCTGAACTGACATCGAAAACAAGAACGTCGGAAGACGTGAAGTCGGTGATGTGGTCTGCGTCGGCAGTCTTAACCTGGCTCTGGCGGAAGACGAATTTGTCGACACCTGCTCCACCGGTCAGCGTGTCGGAACCGGCCTGGCCTTCAAATGCGTCATTGCCGGCTCCCCCCAGAAGGATGTCGTTGCCGCTTCCACCCCTCAGGGTATTGTTCCCGGCATTGCCTGTCAGGGTGTTGTTGCCGGAGTTGCCCGTTCCGTTTATGGCACCGGTTCCGGTCAGGATCAGCCTTTCGATATTGGCCGACAGCATGTGGCTGACAGATGCCTTGACAGTGTCCGTTCCGGCATTGCTGCCTTCGGTGACGACATCGCTGGCATTGTCGACGACGTAGGTGTCGTTGCCGGTGCCGCCTGCCATCTTGTCCGCACCGGCACCGCCGTTAAGGATGTTGTTGCCGGCGTTGCCGGTCAGGCTGTTAGCGGCAGAATTACCGGTGCCGTTGATGGCAGCGGTTCCGGTCAGGATCAGTCTCTCGACATTGCTAGCCAGCGTGTGGCTGACGGATGCCTTGACGGTGTCCGTTCCGGCATTGCTGCCTTCGGTGACGACATCGCCGATATTGTCGACGACATAGGTGTCGTTGCCGGCGCCGCCTGCCATCTTGTCCGCCCCCGCGCCGCCGTTCAGGGTGTTGTTTAAGGCGTTGCCGACCAGGGCGTCGTTGTAGCTGGAGCCGGTCAGATTCTCGATGCTGATGAACTTGTCACCGGTGGCATGACCACCGGAGGCAGTTCCCGTCTGAAGATTAACCTTCACGGCCGTTGAACCCGCATAGGTGGCCGTGTCCGTACCAGCGCCACCATCCAGTACGTCGGCGCCCGCGCCGCCCTTCAGCAAATCGTTGCCGCCAAGGCCCTTGTAGGTTTCGTTTCCGGCATTCGTCGTGCCGCTGACGGGGAGCGTATCGTTGCTCTGTGTTCCCGTATGGACCGTTCCGCCTGGGTTCACCGGTGTATCGAGATCGGTGTTGCCCGAGAGGACGGGCTTGTTGTCATAGAGTGCGAAATCGCCCCAATGACCGCCGCCGATCTGGTTGTTGGTGATCTTGATCGAACTGTCGACGACGGTGCCGCCGTTGAAACGGTCATCGAGGTACACAGTGTAGCCACCACCGACCAGACGGTTGCCTTCGATAGTGATGTTGGAGAGGCCACCGAAATCGTTGTTCATCATGATTGCCGACGTCTGGTCGTGGTCATTGATGATTGTGTTGTGAATGATATCGATGTCGTGACCGCCATTGATCTCGATACCATCGTAGTGAGCATCGCTACCACCACGCAGATTGTGGATGTAGTTGTCCTTGATCAGTGTGGGCGCGATGACATTGATGCCATTGTCGACATCATGCAGATTGTTACGCAGGAACGTGCCGAAGCCATAGATGGCGTTGACTGTAATGCCGCTGCCATCGATTTCGCTATCCTGCAGAGTGAAGCCTGTCGCATCGTCCATCACGCGCAGCGCATGCCACTCGGTATTGGAGATTAGCTTGACGTTCTTCAGGGTAACATTCTTGGCCTCGATGACGATATCGCCATGGACCTCAAGGTTGCTGATGACGGCATTGTCCTGCGTTACATGATAGGACCCCGTATACTTGGTCATCTTCGTGCCACTGGGAACGCCGGTGTTGCTGGCGTCCGGGTAGCCCGAAGAAGCTGCCGCGGCCTCGTTGCCAGCCGCCGCGAGTGTTGCCGAAGAATCTGCGTTTCCAGCCTTGCTGGCGACGGACTGGATGACCGCCGTCTGTTTTGTCTCGACATTCGTCGGCGAGGTCGCTGAGGCGGCCTTGAGAGAGGCTGCGTCGTCTACCGACGAAACTTTCACAACATGATCGTTCTGCTTGTGGCCGCTTTCATCTGAACGATCTGTTCTCAGCCTCAGGCTGGATGTACCGCCAATCTCGTCATTGACAGAATTGCCGAAGTCACGGAAATGGAAGCTGTCCCATATGCTGTCGTTCTCGTTATCGGCGCCTGAGTCGAGGATTGAACCGATCTCGCTACGGATGAGCGATGTGTCCTCCAAAAGCGTGGAGACGGATACGTCGCTAAATTTACTTCTCATGGTCTTGTCACCTTTCTCCCAACGGCCGCCTTCAACGTGCATGCCTAGCTGATTTGACGGGTTGAGTACTACTTTATAGGTAGGTCAGCGCTGAGGGCCGGAAGGTAGTCTGGGTCGATTTGAAAGGCAATGTAGCGAAATAGTACTAGATAATGCGTTAAATCTGCCTTAATGCGGCCATATTTTCCTTTTGATCCAATGTAATTCTGATAATGTCATCAAATTTTATTTCAGCCTTATTTGGTAGGGATTTTCATTTGAGGGGATTGAGCGGAACTACTTCATCAACTTTGAGTTAAATTTAAATGTTGAATTCATTTTCGAAATTGCGATGAGACTAAGATCGGGACGAGAAGGGAAAGCGGACGTGTCAGGTTGCTGAGCGTGAGCTGAGCCGCTGATGTGCCGCTTGAAACGCGATCCTTCTTGAAGAATGGCTTTTGAGCCGAAGAAGGTCATTGAAATGGCGCCGAAAAGACACAAAGCGGAGGAGGCCTCTCGCAGAGCGAATCGATAGCGGAGGCGATCCGACCGATAGGCGCGACGAAGCTGCATTTGTCGTTGGCGTGCAGAATAGGGTGGATCAGGTGAAACGCCTGCACCTCCATATCGTGCTCAACTTTTCGGATGGCAGCACGAAGGGCGGGCATTTTCTGGCAGGTTACGTCCGGCCGACGCTGTAGGTCGTTGTGCGGGAAACGCCTGCCGATCTGCGGCGGAGGCACCGTCCAGATCTCGGCATCGCGCTGATCGACGTGGGCTAACTCCTGTTGCCATCCCGCCAGAGAGAAACGAGCGGGCCGGCGGCTCCGTAAATGGGATCGCTTTCCGGAATGGGCAGGGAGGCGATGACCTTGAGTTCGCCGGGTGTGGCCGCCGCCGTTTTGATGTCGGCGTACTGGCCGGGAGGGTAGCCGCCGACCACCAGGAAATCGTCGCTGGCGGACACCCGCTTGTGGCCGGTGCCGGCGGGAAGCACCAGGCAATCGCCAGCGTGGACGTGGAGGGTTTCACCATCCGGTCCGCCGATCATCAACTCGGCGCTTCCCCTCGCAATGCCCAGCACCTCATGCGCGCCGACGTGATAGTGCTGGTAGGAGAAGACGCCGTTGCGCCAGAGGCCCTGCCAGCTCGCATCGTGAAACAGTCGCTCGAAGGCGCGGGCGCCATCCCTTTCGTCCGTCTCAAAGACATCCCTGTAGACGAGCACCGGCAGGAACGGATGGTTCGGCACCCATTCTCTGGAGGACAAGAAAAGTGTTTCGGGTTGTTTCATCGCGGCCTCCCTTGCCCTTGTTCGACATCCTGCCGAAGTCTTTGCGGGTCATTCTTCTATAGTGTCAGGGTCTCGCGCCAGCCAATTGGGTGTCCAACCCGCCGATCCACCGAATGTTCCGGGAACAGATGCCGTGATGCCGCATTAGGCAAGCGGATGCGTGTTTTCTGGAGGTTTTAGCCCATGGATAACAAGGACAGACTGATCCTGGCGCTGGCGGCGCTGCTGCGTGCCGAGCGCGAAACGCGCGGGGCCTTGATCAGCGCGCTTGAGGAAGATTCCATCTCGCGCGAAACGTTGCTCGCCATGCTGTCCGATCCCATTCCCATCGTCACGCAGGAGGATATCAAGTTCGCCGAGCGGTTTGCGCTGTCGAAACACCTGCCGCTCGAAAGGAAAGGCTGATGGCGCTGCGCTCCTTCTGGAAGGGCTATTTGAAACTCTCGCTCGTCACCTGTCCGGTGGCGATGACGCCTGCGGTCTCGCAGGAGGACAAGGTGCGCTTTCGCACGCTCAACGGCAAGACCGGTAATCCCGTCGTCAGCCGCTATGTCGATGGCGTGACAGGCAAGGCGGTAGGCGAGGACGACGAGGTGAAAGGCTATCCGCGCGGCGAAGACGATTACGTCATGCTGGAGGACGACGAGATCGAGGCCGTGGCGCTGGAAAGCACCCGCACCATCGACATCGAGACCTTCGTGCCGCGCGAAACGATCGAATGGATCTGGTACGAGGCGCCGCATTTCCTTGTGCCAAACGATACGGTGGGTGAAGAGGCGTTTTCCGTCATCCGCGAGGCAATGGCCTCGACCGGCACGGTCGGAATTTCCCGTGTGGTGCTCTACCGTCGCGAGCGGGCGGTGATGCTGGATCCGCGCGGCAAGGGCATCGTTTTATGGACGCTGCGCTACGGCGACGAGGTGCGTGAGGAGAAGGCGTATTTCGCGGGATTGAAGGAAGCGAAACCGGACGCCAAGGCGCTGACATTGGTGAAAACGCTCATCAAGGAGCGGACGAAACCATGGGACCCGAAGATGGCGGACGATCCGGTGCAGGATCGCCTTCTCGACATCATTGCCGCGAAGAAGAAGGGCCGCAAACGTCCTGCCAAAGCGAAGACGCCACCGCCGACCTTCGGCAATGTCATCAACATCATGGATGCGTTGCGCAAGAGCATCAAGGCCGAGGGCAGGGGCAAGTAGCACATCAGCTTTTCGCCTTGCCCTTTCCTGCCTTCAACGGTTCCGCTGCGGCCTTGAACTCTGCCCACGGATCGGCATCGAGTGCCTGCAGGCGCGTCGGCGTGTTTTCGACCGTGAAATAGGCGGGGCCGATATCGGGGCTGAGTTCGCTCCAGGCAAGCGGCATGGATACGGCAGCACCAGGACGAGCGCGGGTTGAGTAGGGCGCTACCGCCGTCATGCCGCGTTGGTTGCGCAAGTAGTCGATGAGGATCTTGCCGCTGCGCTTCGACTTGGTGATGGTCGAGACGTATTTCTCCGGGTTATCCTTCGCCATGGCATCGGCGATGCCTTTGCAGAAGGCCTTGACCGCCGGCCAGCGCGCCGAAGGTTTTAGTGGCGCAACGACATGCAGGCCCTTGCCTCCGGAAGTCTTGACGAAGGCGTTGAGCCCGGCCGCTTCCAGTCGCTTGCGCGTCTCCTCCGCCGCCTCGATGATCGTCGGCCAGTCGACGCCTTCTCCCGGGTCAAGGTCCATGATGATGCGGTCCGGCCGCTCCCAATCGGCGAGCGTCGAGCCCCATGGATGGATTTCCAGCGTCGCCGATTGCACCATGCCGATCAGCCCATCGAGATCGTTGATCGCGACATAGGGCTCATCGTCCTTCTCCGCTGGGTCCTGCACCTCAACGATATTCGCGTTGATGCCCTTCCAGGCGTGTTTCTGGAAGAAGGTCTGGCCGTCGATGCCGCTTGGCGCACGCAGAAGTGCCAGCGGCCGGCCGACGATGTGCGGGGCGATGTAGCGCCAGATCTCGGTGTAGTAGTCCGCGAGGCCCTCCTTGGTAACGCCTTCGTCGGGCCAGTAGACCCGGTCCGGATGGGTGAGGCGCACGGCGCGGCGCGGCGGCTTCTCGGTTTTCGGGGTTGTTTTCGATCTGGGCACTTCGGCGACGACCTCCGTTGCTGGTTTGTCTTCCCGCAATCCGCGAAAGGAAGCATGCCGCAGATGCCCATCGGCCGTCCAGGCACGAAACTCCACTTCCACCACGAGTTCCGGCCGCACGTAACGCGCCTGCCGTGCTTCGTCGGCGGTGAGGTGCCGGCCGAAGGGGCTTTCGTCGGTTCGCATGCGGTTGAGCCGCCTGAAGAAATCGGCGGCGACCGAGGTGCTGAACCCGGTACCGACACGGCCAACCGGTTCGAGTTTGCCGCTCTTGTAGACGCCGAGCACGAGGGAGCCGATCGACTGGCGCGAGACGGTAGAGGGCACGAAACCGCCGACCACGAACTCCTGCCGCGCGGAGCACTTCGACTTGATCCAACTCTTGCTGCGCCCGGCGCGATAGGGGGCGTCGCGCAGTTTCGAAACCACTCCCTCCAGGCTCAACCGGCAGGCATGGCGTAGCACGAGCGCGCCGTTCTCCTCAAAGTGGCCGCTGTAGCGCAGCGTCCCTTCTGTCCTGGGTACCAGCGTTTCCAGTAGCGATTTCCGCTCCGTGAGCGGCAGGCGCGTGAGGTCGTAGCCATCGAGATAGAGCAGGTCGAAGACGTAGAAGACGAAGCGGTCATCCCGCCCGTCGCTGAGATCGGCCTGGAGGGCGGAGAAATCGGAGGCGCCGGAGCCGGTCTCGACGACGAGTTCACCATCGATGATAGCCGTGCCAATCGGCAGGTCGCTAAGCGCTGACGGAACGTCCTTGCCGAATTTCTTCGTCCAATCGAGGCCGCTGCGGGTCAGAAGCTTGACCCGCCCGGCCTCGATACGCGCCTCGAGCCGATAACCGTCGAACTTGATCTCATGCAGCCAGCGTTCACCGGCGGGCGGCGCTGCAGCGAGTGTCGCCAGTGTCGGCGGCAGGAAATCCGGCAGTTTTGCCTTTCGGGCACCCTTGAAAGCGGAGGGATCAGGCACCGGAACCGCCTTTGGCGTCGGTCTTGCCTTCGCCGGCTTCGCCTTTGCGGTTTTGCGGATCCGTCCCGTCTTAGACGACCAGCCCGGCGCCTCGCCGGCGACGTCGGCGATCTCGCGGCCGGTTTTCACAGATTCCGGCCGCTCTGCGAGTAGATCATCCTGACCTTCCGGCACGGAAAATTCGTCATCGCCCTTGATCAGGAGCCAGTTTTCTCGCTTCTCGCCCGGCTTGCCGTGCATGCGCACGAGGTGCCAGTGACCGCGCAACTTCTCCCCGTCGAGTTCGAATTCCAGATGGCCCTTGGCATAGGCCTTCCTGACATCGCCGATCGGCTGCCAGGTGCCGCGGTCCCAGACGATTACCGTGCCGCCACCATATTCGCCCTTGGGAATCGTGCCTTCGAAATCGCCATAGGCGAGGGGGTGGTCCTCGACATGCACGGCGAGCCGTTTTTCGCTCGGCACCAGGCTCGGGCCGCGCGTCACTGCCCAGCTTTTCAGGACGCCGTCCATTTCGAGGCGGAAATCGTAGTGCAGGCGCGTGGCATCGTGTTTCTGGATGACGAAGCTGTTGCCGCTCTTGCGACCCTTCCGGCCCTTCGGCTCGGCGGTCGACTTGAAATCCCGTTTCTGCCGGTAGACGTCCAGTGTCGCCATGTCAGCCTGCCTTTCGCCGGCTGGCTGCCGTCTTGCGCGCCGCTGCGGTTTTCTTCGAGTTGCGCTTCGACGTCTTCAGGCCGCTCTCACCGGCGCTCTGCCGCAGCGCCGCCATCAGGTCGACGACCTTGCCCTCTGCCTTCGGCTGCCTGATCTTTCGTCCCTCGATTTTTGCCTTCACCACCTCGGCCAGTGCCGCATCGTAGCGGTCGTCGAATTTTTGCGGATCGAAGCGGCCGCTCTTCGTCTTGATGATGTGCTCGGCCAGTTCGAGCATCTCGCCCTTGAGCTTGATATCGGGAATTTCGGAAAAATGTTCCTCCGCAGAACGGACTTCATATTCATAATTGAGCGTGGTCGCGATGAGACCTTCACCGTGCGGGCGGATCAGGATGGTGCGCACCCGGCGGAAGAGCACGGTCTCGGCCAACGCCGCCACCTTTCTGCTCTTCATACCGTCGCGGATCAGGATGAAAACCTCCTGCGCCTGCTTGTCCGCCGGCGCGAGGTAATAGGGTTTGTCGAAGTAAAGATCATCGATCTCGTCGCAGGCGATGAAGGCCTGGACATCCATCGTCTTGTCGCTCTCCGGCACGGCGGAGGCAACCTCGTCCGGATCGAGCACGATGTAATCGTCCTTGCCGGTCTCGTAGCCTTTCACCTGGTCGTCGCGCTCGACCACCTTGCCGGTCTCGCTATCGATGAACTCGCGGCGCAGCCGGTGCCCCGTCGCACGGTTCAGCATGTGGAAGGACACGCGCTCGTTCGTCGAGGTGGCCGTATGCAGAGCGACCGGGCAGACAAGCTCGGCCACCTTCAAAAACCCCTTCCAATTCGCTCTTGGCACCATGCTGCTCACTCCCGCTGCACAGCGGATGCAATGCCTCCAGGCCCTATTTGTTCCGACTTTTCAGGCTGTCTTCAATCCTGCACTCCCTCCGTCGGAACGGACCCCAGCCTCTTCAAATACGCGATGATGTCGGCGCGGTCCTGTGCCTGTGGAACACCGATCGTCATTGTCGTTGCAGGCACCGCTTTCCGGGGCGCCTGCAGAAAACGGTCGAGGCTCTCGTCGTTCCAGATGATACCCGAGCCTTTCAGGGCATTTGAGTATCGCGCGCCGGCACTTGTTCCGGCGCGGCGACCAAAGACGTCGTCAAGCGGTGGTCCCATTTTGTTCTGGCCGGTTATCGAATGGCAAGTGCCGCAACGGTTGAAGACGGTTTTCCCGCGTATCGGATCCCCATCCGCCAACACCGGCGTGGCAACGGCAACGGCGAGGGACACAATGAGGAGAAACCGGATTTTTCGAAACGTCACAATCTTCCGCCGACGGGCGGCAATGGCAACATTCTGGACTTCCGTCGTCATGGCGCTTCACCTCTAGGCAGGGATCAAACCGCTCTTCGTGAGCGGCAGATCGCGAATGCGCCGGCCGGTGGCGGCGAAGATTGCGTTCATGACCGCGGGCGTTGCCACGGCGATGGGGGGCTCACCGCCGCCGCCCCAGAAATCCCGGGATTGCAGCACGACCGTCTCGATCCTGGGCATGTCGGCCAGCCGGATGACCCGGTAGGTGTCGAAGTTGGTCTGCTGTATCGCGCCACCGTCTACGGAACATTCGCCGTAGAGCGCAGCCGATAGCCCGAAGACGCAGGCGCCCTCTGCCTGCCGGGCGATCAGTTCCGGGTTTGCGGCATTGCCGACATCGGTCGCCACGACGAGCCGGTCGATCCGGATGGCGTCATCTTGCAACGAGACTTCGGCGACCGCGGCGACATAGCTGCCATAGCCATTTGCGACCGCGAGGCCGCGAAAAACGCCTTCGGCCGGTTTTTCGTGCCAGCGCGCCCGTTCGGCGGCGGCGTTCAACACGGCTAAGTGTTTGGGATGTTTCGCCATCATGGCGCGACGGAATTCCAGCGGATCCTTTCCGGCGTGATGGGCGAGTTCGTCGATGAAGCTCTCAAGGTAGAAGAGGTTGTGATTGAGGTTGACGCCGCGCCAGGAGCCGGGCCGGATCGGTGGATTGTACATCACATGGTCGATCAGAAGGTTCGGGAGGTCGTAGCCGAGGATGCCGTTGCCGCTCGACAGGTTGAGCCCGTGGAAGGCGCGGGAATCGCCCCCGCCGGCAAGGCTCTGCGGCCGCAGCGAGCCCTGGATGGATTGGCCGGCGATGCGCATGTGCAGGCCGACGATGTTTCCGTCCGCGTCGAGGGCGCCCGTCATCCGGCAGCGGGTGACGGGATGGTAGAAGTCGTGGGTCATGTCCTCCTCGCGCGACCAGATCATCTTGACCGGCGTACCCGGTAGCTGTTTTGCAATCAGCACGGCCATGCGCGCGTAATCATGGTAGAGGCGACGACCGAAGCCGCCACCGAGATGCAGGCGGTGCACCTCGCAGTTTTCGATCGGTACGCCGCTCGCTTCGGCAATGGTTTCGAGGCACGCGCCGGCATGCTGGGTCGGCGCCCAGATCTCACAGCGGCCTTCCGTGTAGAGCGCGGTTGCATTGATCGGTTCCATCGCGGCATGCGCCTGATAGGGGTAGCTGTAGTCCGCGGTGATCACGCGCCCGCCGGCGCTGATGGCGGCCAGTGCGTCTCCGGCCTCCGCTCCGGCAAAGCCTTTCGCGGCCGCCAGCCCCTCCGTCAAACGCGTGGCGATGGCAGCATCGTCGAGCGCTCCGTGCGGACCCGCGTCCCATTCGATCTCCAGCGCATCAAGCGCCGTGTTCGCCTGCCACCATCGGTCGGCCACGACGGCGATGGTGGCGTCGTCGACCTTGAGGACATGGCGGATGCCGGGCAGGGCGAGGGCTGCCTCGGCGTTGAAGCGCCTGAGGCTCCCCCCGGCGATGGAACAGGCGCGGACCGCCGCATTCAGCATTCCGGGCAGGGTGACATCGATGGCATAGACCTGCTTGCCGGTCAGCTTGTCGGGCGTGTCCAGCCGGCGCAGCGGCTGGCCGGCAATGCGCCAGCTTTCCGGATTCTTCAGCGGCACGATCGGCGGGGGCTCGATCTCGGCGGCGAGGCTAGCAATAGCGCCGTAGGTGACGCGGCGTTGCGTGGGCGGGTGCTGGATGATGCCCTCGGCCACGCGGCATTCTTCGGGCGACACGCCCCAGCGCCGTGCAGCGGCCGCGACCAGCATGATGCGGGCCGCAGCGCCGGCGTGCCGCATGGGCTCCTGCAATTCGCGGATCGAACCGCTGCCGCCCGTCTGGAAATCACCCCAGACCTCGCCGCGGGCGAGGTTTTCGCGCGGGGAGACATATTCGGTGTGCACATTCTGCCAGTCGCATTCGAGCTCTTCAGCCAGGAGCTGGGCCAAGCCGGTCAGCGAGCCCTGGCCCATTTCTGACCGGGAGAGGCGGATCGCGACCGTATTGTCCGGATGGATGACGATCCAGTTGTTGAGTTCGCCGGGCCCGGTCTGCTGCGCCAGGCCCGATGTTTGCGGCATGAAGCCGAGGGCGAAGGCGCCGAGCGTCGTCGCCGACGCCTTGAGAAAAAACCGGCGGGAAACGGGCAAGGTAACGGTCATCGGATACCTCCTCTCAGCTCTTGTCTTGCGGGGATGCCGGATTCGCCGCCTGCACGATGGCAGCGGCAACGCGGGCGTAGGTGCCGCAGCGACAGATATTGGTGATCTGCTCTGCGATGAGGTCGGGTCCGGGGTTCGCATGCTCGGCAAGCAAGGCGGCCGCGGCCATGATCATGCCGGATTGACAGTATCCGCATTGCGGCACGTCCAGATCCAGCCATGCCTGCTGGACCGGGTGCAGCCCGTCCTTCGCCAGACCTTCGATCGTGACGATCTTCTGGTCGGGTGTGACGGCGTCCACCGGCATCGAGCAGGACCGTACGGCCATGCCGTTGATATGCACCGTGCAGGCGCCGCACTGGGCGATGCCGCAGCCATATTTCGTGCCGGTCAGGCCTGCCTGTTCCCGGAGCACCCACAGCAGGGGCGTGCCCGGATCGACCTCCAGTTCGCGATATTCGCCATTGATGTTCAAACTGGCCATAAGGCACCTCCTTCCAAGGGGTGACGCCGCAAGTGGCGGCTGAAATCGCTCATTGTTGGTACGGTCGGCGTGTCGCCGGACCGCTAGTCCGGGCAGTGCGCGCCGTTCTCGGCCCATACGCGGACCAACTCGCCGAACTCCCCGGCGGGAATTGACGGCTTTTCCCTCGGCAGGCCGTTCAGGTCGGTGCCGGGGTTCCAGGCCCAGAGCACGAGCGGGTCATGTCCCATATGCTCGACAAGCTGCACCGGCGTCATCGTGCTGCGCGCAGGGTCGGTGAGTTGGCGGCAGATGCCGCGCCGGTCGAGACCCTCCCAGGCCATGGAGAGCGGCGCGAGGTGCCAGTTGGCATTGCCGGGCACGCCCGAAGGCGAATTGTCGTCCTGGTGACAGGTCGCGCATTGCAGCGCCGGGCTGCCATGGTTGTTCGGCCCGCGCGCGACGCCCATATTGTGGCGAAGCCGCGCGTTGCCCTGACGGGGGAACTCCGTGTTGGTATGACAGTTCATGCAGCGCGGGTGTTCGATCACCGTCACGAGGCGCTCGAAGGCGGCAAGTGATGCCACCCTGTCCTGATGGGAGGGTTGCTCCTGCGCCGTGACGGCAATGCCCGTTGCGACGATCAGGACCGGTGCGAGAATGAAATAAGCTGCCCGCATCGCCGTCACACCCGAAGATCGTGGTTGCTGATCGGCAGGCTGCGCAGGCGCTTGCCGGTCGCGGCGTGAATCGCGTTGGTCAGGGCCGGGGCCAGCGGCGGCAGGCCGGTTTCGCCGACCCCGCCCCAGCGTTCGCCGTAGCGGCCGAGGCTCGGCACCAAGGCGACATCGATCATGGGCATCTCATTCATCCGTAGGTAACGGTAGTCGTGGAAGTTGGTCTGCTGCACGCGGCCATCCTCGATCGTCACCGCGCCGTAGAGTGCCGTCGCAAGCCCCTGTACGATCCCGCCTTCGATCTGCTGGATCGTGATATCGGGATGCACGACGAAATTCGGATCGACGGCGCAACTGATCCGGTGCACCTGGAGGAGACCGTCCGTCACCGAGATTTCAGCGATTTGCGCGCACCAGGCATTGTCTCCCTCGACGATGGCGATGCCCTGATGTCGGCCCGCGGAAGCCTTGCCCCAGCCGGCGAGCTTTGCCGCAGCGTCCAGGGTGGCGAGCGCACGGGGATTGTCGGCCAGCATCTCCCGGCGCAGCAGATAGGGATCCACCTGGCGTTGGGTGGCGATCTCGTCGAGGAAAGCTTCGCGGAACCAGCCGTTCTGCGAGAGGTTGACCCCGCGCCAGAACCCGACCGGAATATGGCTGTCCCGGCGCGCGACACCCACTTCGAAACGTGCGACGGCATAGGGCATGTCTTCCTCGACAAAGCCGTCCATCAACGCGTTGTCGACGCCTTCCTTCAGCCAGAACGGGGCGAGGGAGGCGGCAATCGAGGAGCCGGAAATGCGGACCTTCCAGCCGAGAAGCCTGCCGCCGGCGTCGAAGCCGGCCGTATGGCGCGCCAGAACCATCGGCCGGTAGTAGTCATGCGTGAAATCCTCTTCGCGCGACCAGATCATGCGGACCGGCACGCCGGAGACCTGCGCGGCGATCTGCACCGCCTGCCGGGCCCAGTCCTGCGCCAGGCCCCGCCGGCCGAAGCCGCCGCCCAGTTGCAGTTTGTGGACGAAGATCTGCGAGGCATCCCGCTGCATGAGACGGGCGATCGTGTTCGTCGTTCCCTCGCCATTCTGGGTCGGTGCCCAGAGGTCGATCCGCCCCGCCGTGACCTGGGCCGCGCAGACCTGCGGTTCCATGGTGGCATGCGCGAGGAAGGGCGCCTCGTACTCCACGTCGAGCACATGCGCGGCATCGCGAAGGGCGGCATCCACGTCGCCGATCCGGTGGCCGATGGCCGCGGTGGGGTCGGCAAGACCTTCCCGGAACATCGCCCGGAGCGTGTCGTTCGACACGCCGGCGCCGATGCTTTCGTCCCAGGTGACGGGAAGCGTTGTGACTGCCGCGTTCGCCTGCCGCCATGTATCGGCGACGACGGCGACCGCATCCTCGCCGACCTGAACGATGTGGTGCACGCCCGGCAAACGGGACACATCGGCGGGGTCAAAGGACACCAAGCGACCACCGATCGTCGGACAGTTCCTGACGGCCGCATGCAGCATGCCGGGTAGGTCGACATCGGTGGCGAAGATCGGCGTGCCGAAGACCTTCGGGCCCGCCTCCAGTCGGGCGGCGGAGGTGCCGATCAGTCGCCATTCGGACGGATCTTTCAGGCCGACAGGTTCTGGAACCGGCCGCCGGGCGGCCGCGGCCGCAAGCTCGCCGAAGCGAAAGGTCCGTCCCGTCGCCGCATGGGTGACGAGGCTGTCCCTCGCGCTGCATTGGCCCGGCGGAACGTTCCAGCGCGCCGCCGCTTCGGCGATCAGCATTTCACGTGCCTGGGCGCCGGCCTGACGCAGATATTCCTGTGAGGCGCGCACGGAGATCGAGGTCGAGGTCACCATGTCGCCCCAGGGCTTGTCGCGCGACAGGTTCTCGTTGGTATCGGCATATTCGGCGCGCACCTTCGACCAGTCGCATTCGAGCTCTTCGGCGACGAGCATCGGCAGTGCTGTGAAAATGCCCTGGCCCATGTCGCTGCGGGCAACGCGGATCATCACCGTGTCGTCGGGCGAAATCACCACCCAGGCCGTGACCTGGCCGGAGGTTTCCTGAGCGCGCATTTCCGGCAGGCCAACCAGCATGCCGCCGGCAACCGCCGAAACGCCAAAGAGGAACTGCCTTCGATTGAGAGCGGGCGTCCTCATCAGATCAACTCCGCCGCGCGGTGGATGGCGGCCCGGACACGATTGTAGGTGCCGCAACGGCAGAGATTCCCGGACATCGCCGCATCGATATCCGCATTGCTTGGCCTGGGGATTTCGCGGAGCAGGGCGGCTGCCTGCATGATCTGTCCCGATTGACAGTAGCCGCATTGCGCCACGTCGATCTCAAGCCACGCGGTCTGGACCGGATGGGGCGTCTGCGGGGTGCCGAGACCCTCGATTGTCGTGATTTCGGCCTCCGCCACGTCCGCAAGCGTGGCGACGCAGGACCGCAGCGCCTTCCCGTCGGCATGGACCGTGCAGCAACCACAGAGCGCCGCCCCGCAGCCGTAGCGCGTTCCCAAAAGCCCGAGTTCGTCGCGCAGGGCCCAGAGAAGCGATGTGTCTTCGGGAAGATCGATGTAGTGCCGTGATCCGTTGACCTTGAGAACAGGCATTCTTGCCTCCAGCAATTGAGTAAGAGGCAAAGTAGGATCAACATGTCGCAGAACTTTCCCGCGATGGACAAGAATTGTATCGGATTGTCGCAGCTGCCGGATGCAATTTGTTACAATTTTTCTCTGCCGGAAAATCACTCCGATCTTGTATGGAAAGGCAATGGCACCGCTTCCTTACATCGTTGTCACCGATGACAACCCTGAGATCCGTGAACTCGTCGCCGCTTACCTTGGCGAGCGTGGATTCCGCGTCAGCACGGCCGAGGGCGGCACGGCCTTGCGACAGATCCTGCAGGTCTCTTCGCCGGATCTGGTCATTCTCGACATCATGATGCCCGAGGAGGATGGTTTCGCCCTATGTCGCCATCTGCGCGCCAACAGTGAGGTTCCCGTTCTCTTCCTGACGGCGATGACCGATGAAATGGACCGCATCGTTGGCCTGGAGCTGGGGGCGGACGACTATCTCGTCAAACCCTTCAATCCGCGCGAGCTGCTTGCTCGTATTAAGGCGATCCTCCGGCGGGTTCAGTCCCTGCCCCCGCAGCGCGACGTCATCCGGGCGAATTTCGTACATTTCGGCTCCTGGCGGCTTGATACGGGTCGCCGCGAGCTTGTCGGCGCCGATGATGTCGGCGTGCCGCTGTCGTCGGCCGAGTTCCGCCTGCTGAAGGCTTTTATCGACCATCCGGGCATCGTGCTGAGCCGAGACCAGCTTCTCGACCTCACGGTGGGCCGCATCGCCGATCCGTTCGATCGGGCGATCGACAACCAGGTCAGCCGGCTGCGCAAGAAGATCGAGAACGATCCGAAGAACCCGGAAATCATCCGGACGCACTGGGGAGGGGGGTACAGTTTCACGCCCTCGGTCGCGAAATGCTGAAACTGTGGAGACATAGCCTTGCCGGCCAGTTCATCATCGTGATGATGGTCGCCCTGCTTATCTCGCAGGCGATCGGCTACATCCTCGCAGCGAGCGACCGCATCCGCGACCTGCGCGCCTCCGAGGAGACGGAATTCCGGCGAAGCGCCAATGCGCTGGCGAGCGCGCTCGCTACAGCAACGCCGGAGCTTGCAAAGCGCATCACCGAAGCGAGCGGCACGCCCTATACGCGCTTCTGGGTCTCCGCCGTGCCCGAGCCGCAACCGGGGGCCGTCTGCGTTCCTCCCGGCACGGCGGGCAGCAATCCGCCGGGCCTGTTCCCGGAAAAGCCGTTGGCCGACTGCACGGAGAGCAGCTACATCGACGGCAACGGTCTCGGTCTGGCCGTCCCCTCCGGTGAACGCTGGCTGAACGGCATCTATTACAAGCGGTTCAGCAGCGGTTCCCTGCAACGCCAGTCGATCATCAGCTTCGTGCTTTCCGCCCTCGTTCTGGCGATCGGCGGCGGCATTTTCGCGCGACGCATCGCCCGCCCGCTGAAGGCGCTGAGCGATGCCGCGGATCGGTCAGGACGCGGCGAGCAACACCACCCCCTGCCGGAGACGGGGCCGGACGACCTGCGTAAGACGGCCGCTGCCTTCAATCGCATGCAAGACAGGTTGCACCGCTTCGTGTCGGACAGGACGCAGATGTTCGCCGCCATCGGGCATGATCTGCGCACCCCCCTGACGACGCTGCGGCTGCGCGCGGAGTATATAAAAGATCCCGCCTTGCAGGATCGCATCGTGGCGACGATCGAGGAAATGCAGACCATGGTAGACGCAACCCTCGCCTTTGCGAAGGGCGAGGCAACAGCCGGTGACACCCGGACGGTCGATCTCAACGCGCTTGTCGGCAGCCTTTGCGACGATATGGAGACGGTCTATCCGGGCATCACGTTCCAGGAGGGTGAACGGCTGGGCTTTCGCTGCCGCCCGGAAAACCTGCGCCGCGCGCTTCGCAATCTGATCGAGAATGCGGTGCGATATGGCGGCGTGGCACGCGTCAGCCTCGCCGCTTTTGACGGCGAGGTCCAGATTGCCGTCGAGGATGACGGGCCCGGCATTCCCGAAAACCAGCTGGAGGCGGTGTTTTCGCCGTTCCTGCGACTTGAGGAATCGCGCAATCGCCAGACGGGCGGCGTCGGTCTCGGTCTTTCCATTGCCCGCGCCATCGCCCACCAGCACGGTGGCGACATCCGCCTTTCCAACCGCAATCCGGGTTTGCGGGCGGTCCTGGTTCTGCCACGCGAACATCGGGCGGATATCGCCGCATAAAGGCATCCTGCGACAAAGTAATACAAAGCGCGCCCGTCACGGCAAACCTCAGCGACAGCCCTGCCTTAGGCTTCTCCCATCGCAAGAGGAGTTGGCAATGTCTGCACACGAGATCGCAAAGGCGGATTGGCCCGTCCACGGACTGGAGGGCGACGTCCGGGAATTTCTCGCCCAAGCGCTGGAAACTCAAAGAAAGGTCGCGCTCGCGACCCTCTACTCGACATCCGGTTCCGCAATCCGCGGCATCGGTGCCCAGATGGCCATCACTGATCAGGCCGTTGCTGGATCGGTCGCCGGCGGATGCATCGACGCCGACCTGATCAACCGGAGCCTCCAGGTGCTGGAAAGCGGCCGCCCCCAGTGGCTGACCTATGGAGAAGGCGGGCCGATCGACCTCCAGTTACCCTGTGGCAAATCCATCGAAGTGCTGGTCGAATTGCTATCGCCCGACGACCCGGCCCTCAAGGCCCTGCTGGAGGCAAGACGCAACCGAAGACATGTCGTCTGGATGTCGGATGGGGTGCAGCGTTCATGCCATCGCTTCCAGGGCGAGGGCCAGCCGCGTGCGCTGGCTGGTGCGATCGGCAGCCCCCGCTTCATCTGGCGACGGCATCTGCCCTGCACCCGGTTGATCATTTGCGGTCACGACGCGAGCATGCTGATCCTGTGCAAGGTGGCGATCCAGCTCGGCCTCGAAACCTTTCTCCTGCGCGCGGGCGGTCCGGAAACCGAGCCGCCGATCGAAGGGTTGCGCTATCTGCGTTCTTCTTCGGCAGACACGATCGCCCATCTGCGCCCCGATCCATGGACAAGCATCATCGCCGCAACCCATGATGAGGATCGCGATCTTGACATCCTTGATGCCGCCTTGGCGACGGATGCGGGGCATGTCGGCCTTCTTGGAAGCCGTAGCCGTTGGTCTCGTCTTGCCGGGGCGCTGCTCGGCCGCGGCTTCGCCTCCTCGCAAATGGCGCGCATCCGGTCCCCGGTCGGGCTGCCGCTCGGCAGCAAGGCACCCCATGCCATCGCCGCCTCCATCCTCGCCGAGGTCATCAGCGACCTCTCTGGTCACGCCGAAGAGCCAACCGAAATGGTGGCGCAGCAAGGCATGCCGAGCCGGGTGGCGGGCGATGCAGGGGAGGTTTTTGCTTCTCGCCAAGCGCCGCCGAGGGATTGGTTTGCCGTAAAATCCGCTGCTGTATCCTGAAACACGCCGAATTTGTGGGACCTTATTCGGGGAGCGCGTTTGAAACGAGGGTTCCAGCTTCTGAAGCTGCGATGCGGCACAGAAGCAGTCCCTGCTCGATCGCCAGCGCCTTGGCGGGCACGAAGTGGAAATCGATGCCGAGCGCCTTGCCGAAGGCGAAGGCGGCCAACCGTACCGGAACGGACGTCGGCTTTTCGCCGTCTATGACGATGGCGCCGAGGCAAAGGTGGCGCAGGCGATCCCTGTTGCGCTTGAAGAACAGGGCTCGTCGCCTGCGTTCCTCGATGCTTTCGTCATGGTCGTCGGTGGGAGTGTGGTCGGTGATCAGGACGAACCGCTCGCCCCGGTCCAGGATGTCTTCGAGCTGTGCTTCGGCCGAATGACCGGTCTTGATGTCCGGGTGAAGGAAGATGAGAGGGAATTGGCTCGGATCGATCAGCATTTTATCTCCCGCTGCAGAATGGCTATCTGCCGGCAAGACATGTCCTGCCGGCGACCGTCACGCGCCCGCGAAGAGGCCATCAAATCGCTGGAAGCAGCCAAACTCGCAGCCTGTCGTCCGACGGCGCAATGAACCAGCCCGAGCCGACATCCATGACGTGACCGCTGCCGTTCGAAACGGCTTGCCTGATTCCGGGTTGGAGACACCAGGTGTCCGGCACAACCCATTGTTGCAGGAACGCGCCGGCATTGATGTCCCAGTCGATCGCATGAATCCCCACGAGCGCTTTCGCCTGGACGTCGATCGGTCTTCACGAACCCCGGCAAAGGGGCCGATCTCGACGCGAGGAGATTCCACAAGACGAAACTTGGATTGTCGTCTTGTGCACGGCAAACCGCGGTTGATCGAAAGAACAAAGGGGGATTGTGCGTCGCCATTGCTTCCGTCAGCACACGGTGCCGCCTGAGGGCTGGGTGACTTGGTGGTCAAATTCGTGCGATCGGCACGGTGCTCGTATCGTTCTGACCGAAAAACCCCCGCCCGCTTGCGCGGCCGGGGGCTTTGTGTGTCGTCATCGACCTGTGTCGAATTACTTCCCGCCGTTTGCCGCATCCTCGATGATCTTCGCAACGGCCTGGGGCTGAGAGACATAGACGGCGTGGCTGCCGGCCTGGTCGACGGTGGTGGCGCCGGCGCGCTTTGCCATACCGCGCTGGGCGTCGACCGGGATCATGTGGTCTTCAGTGGCGACGAGATACCAGCTCGGCTTTTCCTTCCAGGCGGGAACCGTCACTTCACCGGCGAGCGCCTCGACACCCCACGGAACCTGCGAGTCGGCCATGAAGGCAGCAAGCTCTGGCTCGACGTCGGCGGCGAAGGCTGCGGCGAACTTCTGCTTGTCCAGGAAGAGGAAACCATCCTGCGGCGGCAGGATCGGCGGAACGGCTGCACCTTCCGGCGGGTTGGCGATGAGCTTCGCGATGGATTCGCCGGCATCGGGGGCGAAGGCGGCGATATAGACGAGACCCTTCACCTTGGGATCCGTACCGGCTTCCGAGACGATCACACCACCATAGGAATGGCCGACGAGGATGACATCGCCTTCGGCAGCGGCAATGGCGCGCTTGGTAACAGCGACATCATCGGCAAGCGAGAGGGTGGGGTTCTGGACGATGGTGACGTTGTAGCCGTCCTTCTTCAGGATGTTGTAGACGCCCTGCCAGCCGGAGCCATCGACGAAGCCGCCATGGACGAGCACGATGGACTTGGCGGGAGCGGACTGGGCGTGGGCGGCCGGCACGACGGTGGCAGCGGCGACGAAGAGGGAAGCGGCGGTAGCGAGCAGGGTGTTGACGATGGACATTGGGTCTCTCCTTTGATCTGATGCGATAACCGTTATCGCGATAATCATTTGATACGCGCGCCTCGCATCTTTGTCCAGATGTTTTTTATCGCGATAATTATTTTTTTGGCGATTGCGGAAATCGATCGTTTCTGCCGGAGGCTGCGGCCACCCGGCCGTCAAACGCTAATGCAACCGAAGGACCGGCTCCAATTCACAATCTGGCGGATTTGATGGTGAAGTCCAATCAGTCGGCCGCGGAGCGCGCCGCTCGAGGCAAACCCGCCCTTATGGATGTCAGGCGTGGCCGGATCGCGTTATATATTGGCCGATCCGCAGGAGACTGGGCTTCTGGACGTGGTCAGGATGGTGGCACCACTGGCCACCGATGTGCAGGAATGAGGCCATGAGCATTTCCATCACGCCCGACCTGGATGACCCCGACAGGGTTCCGCGCGCCGTTGTAGGCCTCGCCATCGAGCTTGATGCCCTGCGCGAAACCGAGCCGCACCGCCATCGCAAGGCGCAATTGCTTTATGTGGTTGGCGGCGTCATCACCGTGGAGGCGGCGGGCGGCATCTGGACCGTGCCGCCCCATTGCGCCATCTGGATTCCGAGCGGCGTCGAGCATGTCGCCCGCACGGCGGGGCGAATTTCGGTCGCCAACCTCTATGTCGATCCCGATCTTGCAGAGGCCCTGCGGGATCAGTGCGGGATACTCTTCGTGCAGCCTTTGCTGCGCGAACTCATCCTGCGCTTCGTCTCAGGCCCGTCGCTCTATCCCGAGGGCGATACGCGCGAAGCGCGGCTCGTCTCGGTCCTGCTCGACGAATTGCTGGCCGCACCGCTCGAACCCCTCCATCTGCCGATGCCGACGGAACGGCGCCTGCGACGCCTTGTCGAAACCCTCGTCGACGATCCCGCGGTACGCTTCACCATCGAGGAATGGGGCGCGCGGGTGGGGGCGAGCAACCGCACGCTGACCCGCCTCTTCCAGCGCGAGACGGGCATGTCCTTCGTGCGCTGGCGCCAGCAGCTGCATGTCGGCCTCGCCTTGCAGCGCCTTGCCTCCGGGCAATCTGTTACCAATATCGCCCTCGACCTCGGCTATGAAAGCCCGAGCGCCTTCATCGCGATGTTCCGGCGCATGCTCGGCACGACACCGGCCCGGTATTTTACCGAAGCCGCCTTCGGTGACCTTGACCGGGGAAACCGCCGATTGCCGAAGCGCGATAACCCACCGCAGGCCGACATCCTTCCAAAAGCGAAAATCGTTGCCTTCGACGCGGCCGGCCGGCGACACGGGAAACCCTGATCGCAAAACTTGGCCGGATCGGCGCATTCTCTGGCCCGGGTCGGTTAGCCGCCGGGCGGGCTCCTCCCTTAGCCTTCCGGGGACGGCTGAGGGACGTTCCCCGGGAGCCGGAAGTATCAAATTGAGGACAATCGACCATGGGCGAAAAGATCTGGTTCATCACGGGAGCCTCGCGCGGGCTGGGGCGGGTTTGGGCGCAAGCTGCCCTTGCGCGCGGCGACAAGGTAGCCGCCTGCGTGCGCGATGAGGCAAGCCTTGCGGAGCTCAGCGAAACCTATGGCGCGGCCTTGCTGCCCATCGAACTCGACGTGCGCAGCGAGGAGGATGTGCGCCAGGCCGTGCACACTGCAATCACCGTCTTCGGGCGGCTCGACGTCGTCGTCAGCAATGCCGGCTACGCGATCTTCGGCACCGTCGAGGAGACGGACGAGGGGCATGCGCGGGCGCAGTTCGACACGAATTTCTTCGGCACGCTCTGGGTCGTGAAGGCCGTGCTGCCGCAACTGCGTGAACAGGGCGGCGGGCATATCCTGATCACCTCGAGCCTTGCGGGCATCATCACCTTTCCGACGGCCGGCATCTACAACGCGACGAAATGGGCCGTGGAGGGGCTGGGGGAGACGCTCGCCTCGGAAGTCGTGGACTTCGGAATCAAAGTGACGATGATCGAGCCCGGCGGCTACGATACGGATTGGCGCGGCAGCTCCGCCACGCAGATGCCGACGATGCACGAGTATGATGGACTGCGCGACCGGCTGAAAGCGGCAAACGGATCCCGCAAGCTCGGCAATCCCGCCGCGACGGCCGAGGCTATCCTGCTCGTCGTCGATGCCCCGTCGCCACCACTGCGGCTCTTCCTCGGGGAAACCGCCCTCGGCATCGCGCTGAACTGCTATGCCGACCGGCTTGCGACCTGGGAGGCCTGGGCGGACGTTTCGAAACGCGCCCAGGGTTGATCGAGATAACAATACGTGCGGCCGGGCCGTCGACCCCGGCCCGCTTTTTGTCATGCCCGTCTGCGCGCCCGGGCCTTTCCGCTGAACACGCCCGATGATCTGATGCACCACTCCCTTCTGCACGAAATGATATGTCCGCGTGGGAGGAGTGGGCGTCGGCCTATATGCAGGAACGTCCGGCCCTGTCCCGAGGCACTATTTTTCGAGAACCCTGGCTTGCCATCCGGGAGGCAATCAATGGGGGAGGCGTTGCCCTTGCCGACGACTTCATGATCGAAGACCTCTTGCGCGCCGGTACGCTTGTCGCGCCATTCGACGAGAGGCTTCCCATTCCGCAGCGCTACCAGCTCGTGCAAAAGTCGATGGGCGGACGAGCCGGCCTTGCAAGACTGTTTTCCGATTGGTTCTTGGATGCACTCGCAGATCACGACGCCGCGTTGAGCTCATTGCTCGGAACACGCCGTCCGGCTGCCGAGGCGTGATCGGCAGCCAATTCGTGTGGTTAACGAGCCATCAACGCGACGGTCCGGGGCGGTGCGTGCGTCTTGACTACACGTAGATCGGATTCGACCAGGCAACCTTGCCTGCCTCATCGATGGCGACGATACGGCACCAGTCGCCCTTGAACTTGTCGATCGGTAACTCGGCACGCGTCATGGCCGTGCCCCATTGTTTTTCGTTTCGCGAGGCGCGGCCGACGATGGAGATTTGGAAGACAGGGGAGGTTTCTATGATCAGCAGGCCGTTCTCCATCCGTATATCCTCGAATTTCGGCCCTTGGCTGGAATAATAGTGGCCAAGCTTCAACGCTGCGACCAGCGCTTCGGGCTCATTGGCCTCCGCCTTGACCATGACCCAGCCGCCGAAGGCGTCGCGGTTCTGGTCTTCCCCTGCAACGAAATGGGCGTCGTCGCAGGCAAGCGCATTGATCCGGCGGCCTGAATTGAGGAGATCGTCCAGATAGTAGGAGCCGCCGCCCCGTGCGTTTAGAACCTGGCTGGTGTGGTTGTAGACTTCGACCGCATGGGCGCCGGGGATCGAAGCGGCGTCGGCCATGCTCAGCGCGTACCATTCCGGATGGGGGATGGCGACGAAGGCACCGGCATCGAGGCAGCGCTGGGCGATTTCAGGGCCTGTCTCGCCTTCACCGTTCGGGGGGAAGTCGATGGGCAGGCCAACCGCCAGAACGTGCCATTTTTCGCCTTGCTCGGTTGCGGGCGCATGGCACTCGGCGCCGAGAATGGTCGTGAAGTTGTTCGTCCGAAACGGCCGCGTATCGGCGATCGGATAGTTGTAGTGGGGCATGAAGTGATCCGACAGGCAGATGAAATCATATCCGCGCTCGCGATAGCGCTCGCAAACCTCTTCGGGGGCAAGTTTGCCGTCGGAAAGGGAGGAGTGGGTGTGGAGATTGCCGCGATAGAATTTTCCGGGCGCGGCGAAGGCCTCAATTTGCATGCTTTCTGGTCCTTTGTGCGAGCTGTTCGGACGCCGTGGAAAAGGCGGCCAGCAGTTTTCGGGTATAGTCTGAGGACGGCGCTTCGAGCACCGCCTGCGTGGGTCCGTAGTCGCGGATGCGGCCACCCTCCAAAACAAGAATAGCGTCCGACATTTCGGCAACCACGGGGAGGTCGTGCGAGATGAAGAGGTAGGTCGTGCCGTGCTCGCGCTGCAGGCGCTTCATGACCTTGAGCACGGACGACTGGACCGTGACGTCGAGCGCGGAGGTGACTTCGTCGCACAGGATGAGGTCCGGCTTGCCGGCAAAGGCGCGGGCGATGGCGACGCGTTGCTGCTGGCCGCCTGAAAGCTGCCGCGGGGAACGAGACAGAAAACCGGCATGGAGGTCGAGTTCTTCCAGCAGTGCCACCGCCTGTTCGCGCGCGGCTGCACGCGTCATGCCGAAGAAGAACTGCAACGGTCGGGTGACGATCTGCTCCACGGTGTGCTGCGGGTTCAGCGAGGAGGCGGGATCCTGGAAGATCATCTGTATGCGCCGGCGCAGATCGCGAGCGCGGTGGGTCGCCAGGCCATGCAGAGGCTTGCCATCGAACTCGATTGCGCCCGGCGTGCAATCGATCAATCCGGCGACGAGGGAGGCGAGCGTTGATTTTCCGCTGCCGGATTCGCCCACGACACCGAGCGTTCCACCGGCGGGGATGGAAACGGATATGCCCGAAAGGGTCTTGGGAGGCCCGCTGTGCAGGAACAGCCGCGAGATCGGATTGAGCCCGCCGCGATTGCCGTAAGAGAAGTCGAGGCCATTGATGGTCAGGTTGGCCGGCGCGGCTTGCAGGCGCGCAGGTGTGTGTGGGCGGCGTTCCAGACGAGGAATGGCGGCGACGAGCGTGCGCGCATAGTCCGTTTTCGGCGTGGTGAAGACCTGGTCCGTCGGCCCGTCTTCCAGCACCTTGCCGTCCTTCATCACCAGAACGCGCTCACACATGCGGGCGATGACGTTGAGGTCGTGGCTGACATAGATGAGGGTCGTGTTGGTGCGCTGCTGCAGCCTGCTGACGAGATCGAGGACCTGGGACTCGACCGTCTTGTCGAGTGCTGTGGTCGGCTCGTCGAGGATGATCAGTTCCGGCTCTGCGACGAGGGCCGCGGCAATGACGACGCGTTGCCGCTGGCCGCCCGAAAGCTGGTGCGGGTAGCGATCGTAGATCGCCGCCGGATTAGGCAGTTCCATCGCTCCGAGAAGCTCGATCGCCCGGTCCTTTGGACGTTTGCCGTGATCGGCCCTGTGCAGGCGGATCAATTCCGTCAGGTGCTGGCCGATCGTCCGATGGGGCGTAAGGGACGAGAGCGGGTTCTGTGGAACCATGGCGGCCCGGCCGCCGCGAAATTTCAAGAGGTCGGCGGCGTTGAGTGTCAGGATATCAGTGCCGGACACGGTGATCGTGCCGCGCGCAATACGGGCGCCAGGCCGGGTATAGGCGAGGAATGCGCGCGCCAGCGAAGATTTTCCGCAGCCGCTTTCGCCGACGATGCCCAGCGTCTCGCCCCTGCGAATGGAGAAACTCACATTGTCGACCGCCGGTACTTCGGTCTTCGGGCCGGTCTTATAGACGAGCGTTAGGTCACTGACCGTGATGTGCGGGGTTTCGGCCATGGTCAAAGCTCCGCGGTCGTGATGCCGAAGGCGCGTGCGAAGCCATCGACCATGAAATTGACGCCGAGGATCAGGCTCGAGAGCATGATGGCTGGCAGCAGGAGGAACCACGGATCCGTATAGACGACCCCCATGGCCTCCTGCACCATCAGGCCCCAGTCGGGTGTGGGCTGGCTGATGCCCAGACCAAGGAAGGACAGCGCGCTGATGCGAAGCACGGCCGAGGAGATCCTCACTGCCAGCTCGACACCGATGAGACCCGTCAGATTGGGCAGGATCTCACGGAGCATGATGGCCAATCGTGATTCCCCCCGCAGTTCCGCCGCCCGCACGAAGTCCAGCGTCGACAGGCTGATCGTCTTGGCACGCATGACGCGCACGACGCCCCATGTGTAGACGACGGCGATGACGGGAATGAGCATGACGATATCCTTGCCGAGCGCCAGCGTGAGGATGGCGATCAGGATGATGTCGGGGATGGCCATGACGGCGTCGATGAAGCGCATGATCGCCTCGTCGATGCGGCCGCCGACGTAGCCCGCCACCATGCCGAGGAAGGTGCCGACGGCAATGGCGATGGCGACGCCGCAGAAGGACACGAGCAGCGCGATGCGACCGCCCTCGATGATCCGGCTGAAATAATCGCGGCCGATCTGGTCGGTACCCATCCAGAATTCCGCCGACGGGCGGGCCAGCGGCGCGCCCACGAGCGCGCTTGCGTCGTGCGGAGCGATGAGCGGGCTGAACAGGGCGAGGCCCAGATGGATCGCCACGAGGAGGACGCCGACGAGCGTCATCGGTTCGCTCAGCGCACGGCGTATCTTGGAGCTGGATCGCCGGGAAAGCGCGATCGAAACGATGGTCTTTGTGTCAGACATTCTGGAACCTCGTGCGAACGCGTGGGTCGAGGACGAGCACGGCGAGATCGGCGATGAGGTTGGCGACGACCACTGCGAGCGCCGCAAGAAACGCGATCGCCTGGATCGTGGGGATTTCCCGTTGCGAAATGGCACGCAGCAGTTCGCCACCGGCGCCTGGATACTTGAACACCGCCTCGACCACGACCGAGCCCGCAAGGAGGCCGGCGACGAATGTGGCTGTGCCGTTGAGCATCGGGATCAGGGCGGAGGGGAGGGCGTGCCGTATCGAGATCCGCCAGGTGGGAATGCCCGCCAGCCGGGCGCGCTCAACGTAATCGCTGCTGAGGGCTTCCACCATGCCGGCGCGCAGAAGACGGAACTGATAGGCGGCGCCGTGAACGCAGAGTGCGATGACAGGCAGGACGGCCGCGCCCAGGATCGTCATTTTCGGGGCATCCGTCGGCGCGAGTATGACTGCCGGAACGAGGCCGAGCCAAACCGAGAAGACAATGACGAAGAGGTTGGAGACGACGAAATCGGGCATCGAATAGGTGAACAGCGTCGCGCTGCTGATGGTGTTATCCAGGCGCCCACCCGGCTTCAGGCTTGCGAAAACGGCGAGCACGACGACGATCGCCAGCATGACGACCAGAGCCATGCCCGCCATGATCGCCGAGTTGATCATCGGATGGACGATCCGATCGGCAACGGGTTCGCGGCGGACGAGCGTCTGGCCGAAGTCGAACGTGAAGAGGTTTTGCCAGACTTCGGCGAACCGGACCGGTATCGATCGGTCCAACCCAAGTTCGGAGCGCATCTGCGCAAGCTGTTCCTCGGTGTAGAAAGCCAGCTCTTCAGCGGGGATCGTCGCGGTAAGGGCGTCCCCCGGCAGCACTTCCGTCCCGAGAAAGACGATCAACGACGTCAGTGTCAGGATGAAGAAGGACAAAACGAGACGTCTGCCGATCAAAGTGACGATGCCGGACATTCAGATCACCATTTCCCGGGTCTATGAAAGGGGTGGGAGCCTGCGTGCGTTGCCATCAGGATTCCACCCAGCAATCGTCAAAACGGGTTCCCCAGTTCTGGGAATGCGACTTCAGGTTTTTGACCTTCGGAAGATGGGCGAGCATGTTGCGGCGGCCGCCAAGCACGATCGCGGGCGTATCTGCCTGCGCGATGCGCTGCAGTTCCTGGTAGTTCGCGAGGCGCTTCTGGTCGTCAGGTTCGGCGATCGTCTCCTCGAAGAGTTTGACGAACGCGTCGTTCTTCGCACCGGTCCAGCCCGCGGACTCTACTGGATTGGACACGAGGCGCCCAAGGTTGATGGCAGGATTGCGTGGGCCGACGAGACCGGCATTCGGCCGTCCGAAAGGCGGGTTCACCTGTTTTACATAGGCGTCGAAGCCATCCGTCGGCATTTCGCGCAGTTCCACATTGATGCCGGCCTTTTTCCAGGATTCGGCGACGATCGCCATGACACGCGGCATTTCCGGGAATGACGGCGAGAAGACGATCACGGGAAGGTCGATGCCGTCCGGATAACCGGCCTCGGCAAGGAGTTGCCGCGCCCGGTCCGGGTCAAAAGGCTTGTCGCGTGCCACGAACTCCTTGTTGATGCCGGACATCTGGGTGTCGTTGCCGACCCAGGAGCCGGGGTCGTTATAGACGACGGTGTTGATGGCGTTTCGGTCGATGCTGAGGGACATCGCCTCGCGCACTTTCGCATCGTTCCAGGGTAGGGTGAGGTTTTTCGGCAAGCCGATCAGGAACTGGTCGCCGCCGGCCGATTTGTGAACGAGGCCGCCCGCTCCTTCGAACTGGCCGGCCGTGGTCGGATCGATGTTGAAGACCGCATCGAACTGACCGGAGCGGAAGCCGTTGATCGCCGTCTGCGAGGTGACGACGTAGCCTTCAAGTTCGTCGAGGAAGGGACGACCCGAAAGCCAGTAGGTCTCGTTTCTGACGGCGTTGAAACCGCGACGGTTGTCGACCTGCACGAGTTTGAAGGGACCAGTGCCTATGCCGTCCGTAAGGATCGCATCCGGCGCGGCAGCCGGGACGACGGTCAAGCGATACTCGGCGAGGATGAAGGGAAACTCTGCATAGCCGGAGTTCAGGGTGAAGCGAACACCATATTTGCCGTTCGGCTCGATCTTCTCGAACCACTTGTTGAGGAAGCTGCTGGCCTTTTGCGTAATATGCGCCTCGAAAGAGGCGACCACATCCTCCGACGCCATTTCCTTGCCGTTGTGGAACTGGACGCCTTCGCGAAGCTTGAATTCCCAGACCTTCAGCGTGTCGTCGGCCGGGTTCCAGCTCTCCGCGAGTTCGGCTTGAAGATTGAAGTTGTGGTCGACCCAAAGCAGGCAGTTCCACACCGAGCGAGTCAGAAGGTCGATCCAGTAATAGGGGTGCTTGCCGTTGTCGGACGTACCGACAGCCCAGTTCGGGTAGGTCTGGCCATAGACCAGTTTGCCGCCCATTTTCGGAACCGCACCCGATGGCAGTACTGCCCAAGCGGGCAGTTCACCAGCCCGTGCCGCGCTGTTGCCGAACGGCGGCGAAGCACCAAGCGCCAGAGCGCCGAGACCGAGCATCTGAAGAAAATCGCGTCTCGATTGCGAATGCATTGTCATCTGCAGGTCCCCGGCGTTTGTAATTGATATATCAGTTCTCACGGGACCATTTCATTTCCGGGCATGCCTATCAAATACGAACTCTCAATGTGTTCGATAGTTTAAAGCTATACGAGAGCGGAAATCGATTGATTTTCTGCACAACAGAGAGTTGCACGCATAAAAATCGCCGGAACGGGTGCTCTCCGTTCCGGCGCAGGTAGTCGAGGGAGGATCGTTGTGTGGCCTGTTACCAGGGCAAGGAGAATGTTTTGACGTTTGTAAAGGACTTCATGGCCTCGATCACACCTTCCTTATAGCCGTTGCCGGAATCCTTGATGCCGCCGAAAGGGCTCATCTCGATGCGATAGCCGGGCACTTCCCAGATGTTCACGGTGCCGACCTCAAGGCCAGCGATGTATTTCTGCATACGGCGGAAATCGTTGGTGCACACGCCGGAGGAGAGGCCGAAAGCGGTGGAATTGGAAAGCGCGATCAGCGCGTCATCGTCGTCCGGTGTGCGGATGATCGGGATAATCGGGCCGAATGTTTCCTCCATAACGAGTTCCGAGCCGTGCGGCACGCGGTCGACGACGATCGGCGGCAGCAGGGCGCCCTTGCGGCCGGGATCGTAGAGCACGTCGGCGCCCTGTTCGGCGGCCATGTAGACCCGTTTTTCGAAGAGGGCGGCGGCCTTTTCGTGCACGACGGTGCCGAGCTGTGTGGCGCGGTCCATCGGATCGCCGAAGGTGATCGCCTTTGCCCGCTCCAGCACCATCGGTACGAAGCGATCGGCGACACGCTCCTGGCAGAGGATGCGCTTGACGGCGGTGCAGCGCTGGCCGGAATTCTTCGTGGCCCCTGCCACCGCCAGGTCGGCGGCTCTCGCAAGATCGTCGTCCGACAGGTCGTTGAGAATGATCAGCGGATCATTGCCGCCAAGCTCCAGCACCTGGCGCCTGTAGCCGGCCTTCGAGGCGATCAGCTTGCCGACCGGCACGCCGCCGGTAAAAGTGATCAGGTCGATATTGGGGTTGGTGATCATCTCGTCGCCGATCGCCTGTGGCCAGCCGGTGACGACCGAAAGCATTTCTGGCGGCAGACCTGCCTCGTAGAGGATATCGGCCAGCACCAGCGCGGTCATCGGGGTCAGTTCCGTCGGCTTGACCACGATGCAGTTGTTGGTGGCGATCGCCGGCGCGATCTTGTGCGACACCATGTTGAGGGGATGGTTGAACGGCGTGATCGCCGAGATCGCCTTCAGCGGCTCGCGTGTCGTAAAAATCTTGCGCTGCTTGCCGTGGGGCGTGAGATCGCAGGAGAAGATCTGGCCGTCGTCCTGGATGCACATCTGCCCGGACAGCGTGAACACATCGAAGGCACGACCGACTTCATAGAGCGAATCCTGCTTGGAAATGCCGAGCTCCAGCGTGACGAGGTCGGAAATCTCCTCCTTGCGGGCATTCAGCAATTCGGCCGTGCGCAAGAGGATCTTCTGCCGGTCGTAGCGCGTCAGCTTCGACTTGTAGTTTGCGGCAATCTCGAACGCCTGGCGCGCGTGCTCGGCGGTGCCTGCCGGCACGGTGCCGATCACCGTGTCGGTATAGGGGTAGTGCACATCGACGACACCGTCGGCATCGACCTTCCTTCCGGCGATGCGCATCGGTTCATGGCGGACTTTGATGGACGTCTCGGGGCGGGTCATGGCTGTCTTCCTCTCGATCGATTTCCACTCAGGCCCGCTTGCCGGCCTGGGCCGCCGCCATGACCGCATAGTAGAAGGCGTCGAAATTGCGCAGCTTCGGCGCATCCGGCTGATCGGGTAGGACCCGGTTGGTGATGAAAGGCACGGCCTGTTCGGTCAGCCCACCATGGGAGCGCAGCGGTTCGTTCAGCGCTGCGAGGTCGTGGCGGTGCTCACTGGTGCCGATCGTCTTGTTTTCGGTGGAGAGCATGACGATATCGCCGATGCGGTCTTCCGGTAGCTCAAAGCGGCGGCAGGCGTCTTCCCGGCCGAGAACGAGGTCGATACCCTCGATTTTGCGCAACCGGTCCATGAGGGCGGCGCGGTCGGCGTCTTTCGGCAGGTACGCCGTGGCGAACGAACCGAGCGCGCCGTGATGCACGACATAGGGATCGGTGATCGGCAGGATGACGCGGGCGACGTCCTTGCCGAGCCATTCGTCGAAGAGATCCTGGGCATAGACGACATCCGGCGAGCCATCAGCCTTGTGCTTCGGCTTCATGCCGTGATCGGCCGTCACCACGATCGCGGCGCCGAGCGCGTCAAGTTCGGTGAGATACCTGTCGAACATCTCGTAAAAGTCGTTCGCCTGCTTCACGCCGGGGGCATATTTGTGCTGCACGTAGTCGGTGGTCGTCAGATACATGACGTCGGGACGGAATTCCTTGAGCAGCTTGACGCCGGCGGCGAAGACGAATTCCGACAGTTCGGCCGAGTAGACTTCCGGCACTGGGCGACCAAGCCATTGCGAAGCATTGTCGATGCCGTTCTCAGCCTTGGTTGTGGTGTTGGCCTTTTCTGAAGAGAAGCAGATCGCGCGGTCCTCGTCATAGGCAAGTCCATGGCCGAGCAAGGCGCGCAGCTTGTCCTTGGCGGTGACGACGGCGACGCGGGCGCCGGCATCGTAGAAGGCCTTGAAGATGGTGGGCGCGCGCAGGAACTTCGGGTCGTTCATCATCACCTCTTCGCCCGTCGCGGGGTTGTAGAGGTAGTTGCCGCAGATGCCGTGCACCGCCGGTGGACGGCCGGTCGCAATCGACAGGTTGTTCGGGTTGGTGAAGCTCGGGATGACGCTATGGGCGGTACGCACGGTGCCGGTCTTGCGCATGCGCTCCAGCGTCGGCATCAGGCCGGCTTCGATTGCCGCGTCGAGGTAGGCCGGCTCGCAGCCGTCAAGGCAGATGGCAATCGCGGGAACCTTCGGCCACTGATAGTCGCGTCCGTTGGCGGTGACGGTGATGGGTGACATCTGGTTCATAACGGGCGTCCTTTCCTGAGAGCGGAGCGAGCGTCGCGCGCCGGTCCGCATGAGTTTCCTGATCTATCTGACGCAAAAGCGTCTATCTGAAAAATTGCAATTCTGAATTCGATCGATAGATCCTAGCTATGATTTGTGTTGGCTAGACGACTGGTCAGCAGATCGCCGCTACGGGTGAGGATCGGATAGGCGATGGTCACCAGAAGTGAATTGATCTCCTTCAGGCCGCGCGCGATCTCGATATGCATACCGCTCGTCTCGATGCTCTCGGGTGTGCCGGATTGCAGACGGCGCAGATGCCGGTCGTGCGTATAGCGCGCCATTTCCCGCATCTTCTCCTTTTCGAGCACGAGCTGGCGCGCCGACGGCGGATCCTGCGAGATGAGCACGTTGAGGGAAAGATGCATGTTCTCGACGACCTGGGCATGAAGGTCGACAAGTTCCGCCCAGCCTTCGCTGGAAAAGCGCCAGTTCTTGTCCGCCCGCTCCTCTGCAAGAACCAGCAGGTTCTTGGCGATGATGTCGCCGGCATGTTCGAGATTGATGGCGAAGTCGGTGAGCTCGATGCTGCGCGATGCCTCTTCGGTGGTCATCGTGCCGCGGTTCACTTCGGCGAGGTAGAGCTTGATGTCGGTGTGGGCCTGGTTGACCGCGTTGTCGATGTCACGCACGCGGGTGATCTCGACGCGCTCTCCTGCGCGCAGGAGATCCATAACGGGGCGGACCATGATCTCGACGAGCTCGCCCATGCGCAGGAGTTCGCGCGTTGCGCTGGCAAGCGCCAGTCGCGGGGTGGTGATTACCGAGCGGTCGAGCGCGGTGACGCGATTTTGCAGCGGATCATCGCTTGCGGCCTTGGCCTCCACATCCGGCAGCAGGCGGCCGACGAGGCGCGTCATCATGGCAACGAAGGGCAGGCCCGCCAGAACGAGCGCCGCATTGAAGAGCACATGGAAATTCACCAGCGCATCCGCCGGCCCGTAGCCGAGCACTGCAATCGGCGGCGCCGTCGTTTCCACGACGGCCATGGCAGCGAGCGAAGCCGTCGCACGGAAGAAGAGATTGCCAACGGGAATGCGCTGGGCGGCGGGCGGCATGCCGCGCGACAGCCAGAAAGCAATCAGGCCGCCGCCGAGATTGGCGCCGAGCACCAGCGGCACGGCGGCCTCCAGCGGCACCAGCCCCTGTCCGGCAAAGGTCGCGACCATAAGGATCGCCGCGACGCTGGAATGGATGAGCCAGGTGAAGAGCGCTCCGACCAGGAAGGCCGTCACATAGTCCTCGGCGAGGTAGCCCGAAAGCGATGGCAGCATGGCGCCATCGCGCAGCGGCGCCGTCGCCGTGCCGATCAGGCGAAGAGACAGGAGCACGAAGCCGATGCCGAGCACCATGCGGCCGATTTCGCGCGTCCTCCTGCCGGAGAATTTCAGATGAAGCACGCCGCCGGCAAAGAGGCAAACCGGAACAAGCCAGCTGAGGTCGAAGGACAGCACCCGTACGACGAGCGCCGACCCGAGATCGGCGCCGAGTAGCAGGGCAAGTCCGGTCGGAACGGCGAGAATACCGTTTGCCGCGAAGCCGCAGGCGAGCATGGCGACGGCAGTGGAGCTTTGTAGCAGGATGGCGGCTGCGGTTCCCCCGGCCGCTGCCCTGCCATGGCCCTGCCGCGCGGTGCCGAGCATGGAGCGAAGCGCGCCGCAATAGGCATTCTCCATGCCGCTTCGCACCATGTGCACGGCGAAGAGCAGCAGCATGGTTGCACCGGCGAGGTGCAGCAGGACGGCGGAGAGATGCATCGGCTCATTCCCTGTTTACGGAACACATCCATATGTGTTGAACGCGGGACAGTCGGCCGAGACGGTATATTCGTCAATTTTAAAGTTTCTATGGATGTATAGATTTCGCCTATAGGTGACGGAGCCGTCAGGGCGCCAGCACCGTCTTCATGAAGGCCTCTATCTTGGGCGAACCCCGCCGTTCCACGAGGCAGCAGAGCCGGTATTCGGTCTGGACACTGGCGTCCGAAAAGCGGATCGTGCCGAGGCGAGGATGGGCGACGAATTCGAAATCGGCGACGACACCAATGCCGAGACCACGCTCGACGGCCTTCCACACGCCCTCGCGGCTGCCGATTTCGAGCAGTGGCTTGATCGGCACATTCGCCTCCAGGGCCGCCTGTTCCAGAGCACGCCGCGTCGTCGATCCCACTTCGCGCAGGATGAGCGACTGATCGGCAAGTTCCGTGATTGAAACCTCCTCGCGCCCATACCAGGGGTGATCGACATTGACGAAGACGACGACGTCATGGGTGCTGAACGGCACGGACGAGATCCGCGGATCGTCCACGGCATGGGCCAGGATCGCCACGTCGGATTCGAGATCGAGGACGCGCTGCAAGGTCTGGTCGGAATTGCCGAGCAGCATGCTGACCTTGATCGCTGGATACTTTGCAAGGAAGAGCGCCACCATCTCGGTTGCATGGAACGGCCCCACGGCGGCAAGGCGCAACTGGCCGGTTTCGAGCTTGCCGCTGCTGAGCAGCAGCTCCTCGGCTTCCTCGTGCATGCTCATGATGCGCTTGGTGACATCGAACAGGGACATGCCTGTTTCCGACAGCTCGACCCGGCGCCCCCGGCGCACGAACAACTCGACGCCGTAGCGATCTTCCAGCTCCTTCACCTGGGTCGTCACGGTCGGCTGGCTGATATTCAGCACATTGGCCGCGGCCGTGAAACCACGGTTTTCCGCGACCGCATGGAAGGAGCGAAGGTGGGTGAATACTATAGCCATAGTCTATGATAAACGGCGGAGATTTGTATTAGTCAATAGATGGCGAGTTTGCCAGACTGTTCCTGCCTATCAATTTCGCAGAACAGGAATTTCGTCGTGTGGTCTTATCGCAACCCCGTTGACGTCCGTTTCGGCCCCGGCAGCTTTGCGCGATTGGCCGATGCCATCGCCGGTCGCAGCTACGCCCTCGTCACCTATGGCGACGCCTTTTTCCGCGGGCTCGCCTCTCGCCTCGAGATGGAAGCCGGCGCACCGGTCCTCGTCATCGACGACATCGCCCCCAACCCGGACATCGCCCTTCTGGAAGTCCAGACGGCCCGCTTTGCCGGACTTTCCCGGCAGCCGGAGGTCATCGTGGCGCTCGGCGGTGGCTCGGTCATCGACTCGGCCAAGGTCTTTGCCGCCGCGCGCGGCGACTTTGCCGCCATGGATGCCTATCTCAAGAAGCGGGCCGGCGCTGGCACCATTTCGCCCTGGTCGCTGATCGCCGTGCCGACGACCGCCGGCACGGGCAGCGAAGTCACCTGCTGGGGCACCGTCTGGGACAATGCGGGCGGCGTCAAATTCTCGCTCGCCCATCCCGGCCTCTATCCGGAATATTCGATCGTCGACCCCGAGCTCATGATCGGCAAGCCGAAGGACCTTACCGTCCAGACCGGTCTCGACGCCCTGTCGCATTCGCTGGAAAGCCTGTGGAACCGGAGCGCCAATCCCGTCTCCATGGCCCATGCGACCGCTGCCGCCCGCGGGGTGCTGTCCACCCTGCCGCTGCTCGTCAACGATCTCAGGAATGTCGAGCTCCGAGGCCGCATGGCGCGTGCCGCAACGCTCGCCGGCTTTGCCTTCTCAAACACAAAGACGGCCATCGCGCATTCGTTGTCCTATCCGATCACGCTGCGCCACGGCGTGCCGCATGGCATCGCCTGCTCCTTCTCGCTTCCCATGATCATCCGCAGTGTCGCCGGGGAGGGCGGTATCTGCGCGGAGGGTCTGCAGGCGGTCTTCGGAACCGATGCGTCGAAGGCGGCCGAGCAGCTGGAAGCATTCCTGAACGGATTGGGCGTTGCCACGGACTATCGCCACTACGGGATCGGCGAGCAAGAATGGCGTGATCTCATCGCCGACGCCTTCGAGGGCGAGCGGGGGCAGAACTTCATCGGCAAACGGGAGGCACTTCTGGCCGTCGCCGATGGCGAGGGAAGGAAACAGATGGCAGTGGCTTGATCGAAACAGGAGGCCGCGACGCCGGATGATCCGGCATATCGGCAGCAATCACTTTTTGGGAGGAAAGAATGACTGTTCTGAAACGTACTGTGGCCGGCCTGGCAACTCTGGGTGCGGTGATTGCCTATACGACGTCGGGTGCCCTTGCAGAGGAGTGCAAGAACCCCGATACGCTGGTCTTCTCCATCATTCCGACGGAGGAGACGACGCAGGAGCTCGACATCTACAAGCCCCTGCTCGACAAGCTGAAGGAAAAGACCGGCAAGTCCGTCGAGTTCTTCATGCCGACGTCCTACGCCTCGGTCATCGAGGGCATGGTCAACGGCTGGGTGCAGATCGGCGTGCACGGGCCGAACTCCTATGTGCTTGCCAGGGAGAAGGACCCGAACCTCGAGGTCTTCGCCACCTATACCAAGACCAAGGGACATTTCCAGGAGGAGGGGCCGGGCTACCGTGCGGTGCTCGTCGTACCGGCAGGCTCGAAGTTCGACAGCATCGAATCCCTGAAAGGATCCGTCGTCGGCCTCGCCGACCCGGCCAGCACCTCCGGTAATCTCCTGCCGCGCATGGTGTTCGGCGAAAAGGTCGGCACGGGTCCGGAACTGGAGAACTACTTCTCCAAGGTCGTCTATACCGGCGGGCACGATCAGTCGGCGCTGGCGGTCAAGGAAGGTCGCGTCGACGATGCCTTCGTCGCGACGCACCGTCTCGACAACGTCATCGACCGTGGGCTCGCCAAGAAGGATGACTTCCGGGTGCTCTGGCAGTCGGAGATCATTCCGCAGGACCCGATGGTCTATCGCAGCGATCTCTGCGAGCCGCTGAAAGCCTCCATCCGCGAAGCCTTCCTGACGCTGCATGAGGACGCGGCGGCAAAACCGTTCTTTGATGGCATCGCCTCAACGAAGTTCGTCGCCATGAAGGACAGCGACTACGACATCATCCGCAAGCTGGTCGCAGCCGAAAAGGCAGCGAGCCAGTGAGACACGAAAAGAACATCGTCGAGAGCCGCGCGTCGCGCGGCTCCATGGCTGAAACGGTGGCGTCCATGTCGATCCTGCAAGTGCGCAACCTGAAAGTCAGCTACGCGGCCAATGGCCCGCAGATCCTCAAGGGGATTGATTTTGCTGTGGATGGCGACGATTTCTGCGCCGTCATCGGACCGAGCGGCGCCGGAAAGTCGACGCTGATCCGCTGTATCAACCGGCTCGTCGAGCCGACGGAAGGCGATATCTTCCTGTTCGGTCAGTCGGTGCGGCCGCTGCACGGGACCGAACTGCGCCACCTGCGCCGGCGCATCGGCATGATCTTCCAGGAGTTCAACCTGGTGAACCGCATGTCGGTAATGGACAATGTGCTGTCGGGCAGGCTCGGCTATACCGGCGCCTTCCGCAGTTTCTTCAAGGCCTTTCCGCGCGAGGATATCGACCGGGCGCTGCACCTGCTCGAAAAGGTTGGCCTGCAGGATCATATCGACAAGCGGGCGGATGCGCTTTCGGGCGGCCAGCGGCAGCGCGTCGGCATTGCCCGTGCGCTGATGCAGAAGCCGGAAATCCTGCTGCTCGACGAGCCGACCTCGGCGCTCGACCCAAAAATCTCGCGCGACGTGATGCGGCTGATCCGAGAGCTTGCGACGGAGTTCAAGGTGCCGGTCCTCTGCAACATCCACGATGTGCAGCTGGCGCTTGAGAGCTGCAACCGGATCATCGGCATGCAGGACGGCTACAAGAAGTTCGACGGTCCGTCGAAGGGCATGCGCAAGCAGGACCTCGACGAGATCTATGCGATGGAGGTGCTGTGATGAGCCTGGCGCCCGCTTCCGTCTCCGAGCACGGTTTTGACACCTGGCTCGCCCACAAGCGCAGCCGCCGCACGACGAACTGGCTGATCGTGGCCGCGACTGTCGCTGTGCTTACCTGGTGCTTCTGGGACACGATCATGTTCGACACCGACTGGGCACGCATGGGCGGTGCCCTCGGCATCGGCGGCACGCTCGAACGCTTCTTCTGGGTCGACTGGTCGCTTGCGCCGAAGCTCCTCGTGCCGGCGCTCGAAACGCTGATGATGGCGACGCTCGGCACCATCCTCGGCTGCGTACTCTCGCTTCCCGTTGCCTGGTTCGGCGCGGCGAACGTCACGCCGAGCCGGTATATCCTCTATCCGCTCGGCCGCTTCCTGATGGTGCTGTCCCGCTCGATCCACGAAATCATCTGGGCGCTGCTCTTCGTCGGCGCCGTCGGTCTCGGGGCCTTGCCCGGTGTCCTTGCCGTCGCGATGCGTTCCATCGGCTTCATTTCGAAAATCACCGCGGAAGCGATCGAGAACATCGACCCGAAACCCGTCGAGGCGATCCGTGCCGTCGGCGGCAACCAGTTCCAGGTGATGTATTACGGTATCGTGCCGCAGATCCTGCCGGTCATCATCGGCACCATCATTTTCGAATGGGACATCAATATCCGCCGCTCCGCGATCATGGGACTGGTGGGTGCCGGTGGCCTCGGCCTCGTCTTCTTCCGCCAGATGGCAATGTTCAATTATGGCGGCGTGACGCTCGTGGTCCTTGCGGTCCTCGCCCTCATCGCGCTCGGCGAGGTGGTCTCCCATTTCGCCCGCAAGGCAGTGATCTAGGAGGTGGCAATGGCACTCGTATCGACACATCGCATCCCCACCACGCAACGCCGCTGGTCGCGCTGCCGCCACCCGCAATCGACGATCCGCTTCGCCGTACTGCTGGCCGTCCTGGCATTCCTCGCCTGGTCCGTCGCCTTCCTCAACATCGACCTGGCGCGCATTCTGGGCGCCTTCCCGCGGCTGGTGGAAATCCTCGCCACCCGCTATTTCCCACCGGACATGAACTATATTTCCGATGCGGATTTCATCCGCTCGGTCATCCGCACGCTCGAAATGTCGCTGCTCGGAGGGTTCTTCGGGGTGGTCTTCGCCATACCGTTTGCCTGGCTTGCCGCGCGCAACATCACCATCAGTCGGCGTTTTGCCTATCCCTTCGGCCGCTTCGCCATCATGGGCAGCCGCTCCATCCACGAGACGATCTGGACCATCCTTTTCGTCACCGTATTCGGTTTCGGCATGCTGGCGGGCACGATGGCACTCACGGTCTTCTGCATTGGTTTTGCCGGAAAACTCTTTTCCGACGAGATGGAGGCGATCGACATGGGGCCGGTCGATGCCATGCGCTCGATCGGCGCCAGCCCGCTCCAGGTCTTCCAATATGCCGTCGTGCCGCAGGTCCGCGTCGCCTTCACGGGCATTGCGATCTACACGTGGGACGTCGCCTTCCGTGCGGCAACCGTCGTCGGCTTCTTCGGCGGCGGCGGCATGGGCTGGTATCTGAAACGCACCACGCAGCAGCTCGAATCCACCCGCGTTGCGGCGATCCTGCTGGTCATCATCGCCCTTGTTCTGATGGCGGAAATCGGATCCGGATGGCTGCGGCGACGGATTTCCAGAATGCGATAGCGGCGGATGGGTGTTTGCTTCACGATCCGCCGCACAGACTCGCCTACCCGTCGCCACGAGCGTGTCCGGTAAAAGCCCCTCGTTGTCGGCCTCCGGTTCACCGGTATCGCCTCCAAGCGACCGCGGAGTGAAAGGCGGCGACGGGGACCATGATCCGACATCCAATCGGTATGGCCGAATTCCCGTCGCACACCCGGGGCGGAGTTAAAGTTACACCGCCCCGCTGTCTCCTATGCGGAATGCGTGGCCTGGGTTTCAACCGGCTGCGCGTCCTCGAACGTCGACTTCCCGTGCTGCACGAGCGGGCGGTTGCCGGCGAGCCGGCGTAGCAGCACGTAGAAGACCGGCGTCATGAAGATGCCGAAGAAGGTGACGCCGATCATGCCGGAGAACACGGCAAGACCCATGGCAGCGCGCATTTCGGCACCGGCACCCGTCGACAGAACCAGCGGCACGACGCCCATGATGAAGGCCATGGAGGTCATGAGGATCGGACGCAGGCGCAGACGGCTTGCCTCGATTGCCGCCTGGACCGGTGTCCGTCCCTCGAATTCGAGCTCGCGCGCGAATTCGACGATGAGGATGGCGTTCTTCGCCGATAGCCCCACCAGCACCACGAGGCCGATCTGGGTGAAGACGTTGTTGTCTCCGCCGGTGTACCAGACCCCGGCCAAGGCAGCGAGCACGCCCATCGGCACGATCATGATGATGGCGATCGGCAGTGTCAGGCTTTCATATTGGGCGGCCAGCACCAGATAGACCAGCAGCAGTGCGAGCGGGAAGACGAAGATGCTCGAATTGCCGGCAAGGATCTGCTGGTAGGTGAGGTCGGTCCACTCGAAGTCGATCCCGGCCGGCAGGGTTTCCGCAGCGATCTTTTCAACGGCCGCCTCCGCCTGCCCGGACGAGAAGCCCGGTGCCGGCCCGCCGTTGATGTCGGCGGCGAGGAAGCCGTTATAGCGCGTGGTGCGCTCCGGGCCCGTCGTCGCATCGACCTTCAGGAGGGCTGCAAGAGGGATCATCTCACCCGTCTGCGAGCGCACCTTGAGCTGACCGATGTCCTCCGGCTTGGCGCGGAAGGCGGAATCGGCCTGAACGCGCACGCTGTAAGTGCGGCCGAAGGCGTTGAAGTCGTTGACGTAGAGCGAACCGAGATAGATCTGCAACGTCTCGAAAACATCCGTCACACGCACGCCGAGCTGCTGGGCCTTGGAGCGGTCGAGGTCGGCATAGAGTTGCGGCACGTTGATCTGGAAGCTGGAGAACAGGCCCGCCAGTTCCGGCGTCTGGTATGCCTTCGCGAGGAACGCCTGGGTCGCCTCGTTGAGTGCGCCATAGCCGAGGCCGGCACGGTCTTCGATCTGCAGCTTGAAGCCGCCCGTCGTGCCGAGACCGTTGACCGGCGGCGGCGGGAACATGGCGATGAAGGCGTCCTGAATGCCGGCGAACTTCTGGTTCAGCTGCATGGCGATCGCCCCGCCGGAAAGCTCCGGTGTGGTGCGTTCCTCGAACGGGTCGAGTGCAGCGAAAACGATGCCCGAGTTGGAGCCGATCGTGAAACCGTTGATCGACAGGCCTGGGAAGGCGATGGCATGGGCAACGCCCGGCTGTTCGAGCGCAATCGCACTCATCTTCTTGATGACCTCTTCCGTGCGGTCGAGCGTGGCGCCGTCCGGAAGCTGGGCAAAGCCGATGAGATATTGCTTGTCCTGTGCCGGCACGAAACCGCCCGGTACGGCGTTGAACACCGCGTAGGTGGCACCGACGAGCGCGAGGTAGACGGCCATGACCAGCGACTTGCGCGAGACGAGACCGCCGACGCTGCGGCCGTAGCCATTGGATGCTGCACCGAAGAGCCGGTTGAAGCCGCGGAAGAACCAGCCGAACAGGCCGTCCATCACGCGTGTCAGCCAATCCTTGGGCGCATTGTGCTCCTTCAGCAGAAGGGCTGCCAGCGCCGGCGACAGGGTGAGCGAGTTGATGGCCGAGATGACGGTCGAAATGGCGATCGTCAGCGCGAACTGGCGGTAGAACTGGCCGGACAGGCCGCTGATGAAGGCGAGCGGCACGAAGACGGCGACAAGCACCAGCGCAATCGCGATGATCGGGCCGGACACTTCACGCATGGCCCGGTAGGTCGCTTCACGCGGGCTGAGGCCGTTCTCGATGTTGCGCTCGACGTTTTCGACGACGACGATCGCGTCGTCGACCACGATGCCGATCGCCAGCACGAGGCCGAAGAGAGTGAGCGCGTTGATCGAGAAGCCGAAGGCATACATCACCGCGAACGTGCCGATGATGGAGACCGGGACGGCGAGCAGCGGGATGATCGAGGCGCGCCAGGTCTGGAGGAAGATGATGACGACGAGAACGACGAGCGCGATGGCTTCAAGCAGCGTATCGACGACCTTCTCGATCGAGGCGCGCACGAATTCCGTCGTGTCGTAGACGATCTCGTACTTCACGCCCTCGGGCATGGCGATCTGGAGCTGGTCCATGGTCGCACGCACATTGTCGGCGATCTCGATGGCGTTCGAGCCGGGCGCCTGGAGCACGGCGACGGCAACGGCCGGTTCGCCGTCGAGCAGCGAGCGCAGCGAGTAGTCGGCCGCGCCCATTTCGATGCGTGCGACGTCCCGGAGGCGCGTGATCTCCCCTTCCGCACCGGCCTTGACGATGATGTTGCCGAATTCCTCCGGCGTGCGCAGGCGTCCCTGGGCGTTAACGTTGAGCTGGAGGTTCACATCGTTCGATACCGGCGAGGCGCCGATGATGCCAGCGGCGGCCTGGACGTTCTGCTCGCGGATCGCGTTGGAAATGTCGCTGGCGGCAAGGCCGTGTTCGGCCGCCTTCTGCGGGTCGATCCACACGCGCATCGCGTAGTCGCCGGCGCCGAAGACCTGTACCTGGCCGACACCTTCGATGCGGGCGAGGCGGTCCTTGATGTTCAGCGTCGCATAGTTGCGCAGATAGGTGATGTCATAGCGATCCGTCGTCGAGACGAGGTTCACCACCATGATGAAGTCCGGCGAACTCTTGACGGTGGTCACGCCGAGCGCGCGAACTTCCGCCGGCAGGCGGGGTTCGGCCTGCGACACGCGGTTCTGAACGAGCTGCTGTGCCTTGTCCGGGTCGGTGCCGAGCTTGAACGTCACGGTCAGCGTCAGCACGCCGTCGGATGTGGCCTGGCTGTTCATATAGAGCATGTCTTCCACACCGTTGATCTGCTCTTCGAGCGGTGTGGCGACGGTTTCGGAAATGACGACCGGGTTTGCACCTGGATAGGTGGCGCGCACGACGATCGACGGCGGCACGACCTCCGGATATTCGGAAATCGGCAGTGCGCGCATGCCGATCAAGCCTGCGACCACGATGAGGATCGATAGTACCCCGGCAAAGACCGGACGATCGATGAAGAAACGGGAGATGTTCATTTCGGTACCCTCTCCAAAGGGTGAAATACGGGACGAACGATCCTGTCCGGCGGGCTCAGGCACCGCCGGCAGATATCGAATTTCTGATGTTCGGGGCAGGGCGCGTCAGCGCCCTGCCAGCCCGCGCGTTACTTCGCGGAAGCGACGTTTTCCTGCGTCTGCGGGTCGACCACGACGCCCGGGCGGATGCGCTGCAGGCCGTTGACGACGATGCGATCGCCACCGGCAAGGCCGCTTTCGACGACGCGCTCGTTGCCGGACAGGCTGCCCAGAACGATCGGCCGGTAGGTGACCTTGTTGTCCTTGTCGACGACGAAGACGAACTTCTTGTCCTGGTCGGTGCCGATTGCCTTCTCGCTGACGAGAATCTTGCTTTCGGCCCGCGGCTCGCCCATGCGGATACGCACGAACTGGCCGGGGATCAGCTTGCCGCCCGGATTGTCGAAGACGGCGCGGACGGAAATCGTGCCGCTTGCCGCATCCACTTCGTTGCCGATGAGCTGCAGCTTGCCGTGTATCGGCGTGCCCTTATCGGCGAGCGTGCCGACCTCGACCGGGATCTGCTCGATCGGTGGAAGCGCGCCATCGGTAGCCGGCAGGGCAGCGAGTGCGGCGGCAACGATTTCTTCGGCCACGTTGAAGCCGGCATAGATCGGATCAACGGAGACGAGCGTGGTCAGCGCAGGCGAAGTCGAGCCGCCGGCGACGAGGTTGCCGGCAGTGATCTCCACCTTGCCGGCGCGGCCGGCGACCGGAGCGCGGACATTGGTGTAGCTCAGCTCGAGCTTTGCACCGTGCAGGGCGGCCTCGGCCGTCTTGAGCGCGGCGCGTGCTTCGGCAAGCGCGTTCTGGCGCGTGTCGACATCGCTTTGCGAGATGCTGTTGCTGCGGGCAAGCCGCTCGCCACGTTCAAGTTCGGTCGTGGCGAGCTTTACGCGGGCTTCCGCCGAGGCAAACTGGCCCTCGGCCTGTGTCACCGCGGTCTGGAAGGGCTCCGGATCGATGGTGAACAGCAGGTCGCCCGCCTTGACGAGCGCGCCTTCGCGGAAGTTTACCGAGAGGATGGCGCCGCTGACCCGCGAGCGGATCTGCACGCGGTCGATCGCCTCCAGCCGGCCGGAGAATTCCTGCCAGGTGACGACGTCACGGTTTTCGACGACCGCGACGGTGACCGGCACGGCAGGTACTTCGGCCGTCACAGTTGCTTCGGCCTGGGCGACATTGCCCGGCAGTTGAAAGATCAGGGCTGCGGCAGAAACAGACACAGCCAGTCCCAGGCCGGCGCCCGTCAGGGCCCAGCGTTTGCGCTTCGACATCATTTTCTCTTCTCCTTGTGGCCGTCTAGGCCACGCTCTATCCGCTTGTTCTCAATTTAAATCAGTGAATGCTTATGTCTTGAATGAAATCGGAAAACTGGCTTGAGAGGCTTTGTTTCCAGCTTCCGGTTACATCGGATTTCCCGCTGTAAATTGAAGACCAGCCTGTTCCGGCGGGAAGAACATGCTGTTGAACCTTGACACCCGCCGCCTTCAGGCGGTCGGCATAACCTTGCGCTTCGTCGAGCAGCGGATCGTCCGCAGCCGACAGCACGAGGGCAGGTGCGAGCCCCGAAAGGCGCGAACAGAGGCTCGGGGCGGCATAGGGGTGGCAGACGCCGCCGCTTAGGTAGTGGCTCCAGCCATCGGCCCAGCGCTCGCGCATGCCGATCGTTTCGGCATTGCGGAAGGACGCTGTGCCCATGAAGGGATCGAGCAGCGGCGAGATCAGCACCTGGCCGTCCAGCTCGTTTGCGAAGTGGTCACGGGCCTTGAGCGCTACGCCGGCTGCGATGTTGCCGCCGGCTTCCTCGCCGCCGATGAGCAGCGGCGATTTGCGGTCGCCAAGGCCGGCGCGCTTCTTGGCGAGATAGGAAAAGATCGAGAAGCCTACTTCCAGCGGTTTCGGGAAGACACCGCCGCCCGGCGCGTTGTAATCCGGCACGGCAACGATAGCGCCTGTAGCCGCCAGGGCTTCGGCGAGCGGGCAGGGGCTGAGACCCGTTTCAAGAAAAGCGCCGCCGTGGAAGTAGAGCAGGATCGGCGCGCCCTTGGCGAACTCCGCGCCCTGATAGACGCGCACCGACACGGGGCCGGTGGCCACCTTGTCGAACGTCATATCCTTGATTTCTACCGACATCGTTTTGTTCCTTGAGCCAACTGTATATAGGCTGGTCCCTCACCATTTATATCGTGAGTGGCCTCACTAAAATAAGTATGCCAAAACTGACTTCACTATCCGGATTTTCGAACAATAGCGCCTTCCAACGTGGGAATGTTCCATGGATCAGCTTTCCGCAATGCGTGCCTTCCTCCGCGTGGTGGAGACCGGCAATTTCACCCGGGCCTCTTCGGCGCTCGGCATGCCCAAGGCAACCGTGAGCAATCTCATCCAGAATCTCGAGACCCATCTCCAGACCAAGCTCCTGAACCGCACCACCCGCCGGGTGATGGTGACGACCGACGGTGCGCTCTATTACGAGCGGGCCATCCAGATCGTCACCGAGATCGACGAACTGGATGGCAGCCTGTCGCACTCGCGCACCAGCCCGAGCGGGCGCCTTCGCGTCGAGATGGCGGGCGCGTTTGCGGATCTGCTGGTGATTCCGGCGCTCGGCGATTTCCATGAAAAGTATCCCGACATCCATATCGACCTGGGCGTCGGCGACCGAACGGTGGATTATCTGGCCGAAAACGTCGACTGCGCCTTGCGTGGTGGGGCGCCGGGGGACCAGTCGCTGATCGCCCGCCGCGTCGCCGAGATTGATGTCGTCGCCTGCGCGGCACCCAGCTATATCGAGACGTTCGGCGTGCCGCAGCACCCGTCGGACCTCGAAACCAGCCATCACTGCGTGAACTATTTTCTCGCGCAGACCAACCGCACCATGCCCTTCGAATTCGAGAAGGACGGCGAAAAGATCGAAGTCAACAGCCGCTACCTCGTCTCGGTCAATGACGCGCGAAGCTATCTTGCCGCCGCCCTTTCCGGCCTCGGCGTGGCGCCGCTTCCCCATTTCATGGCAACGGAGGCGCTGGCCAGCGGCCAGCTTGTACCGGTGCTGCCCGGCTGGCGATCGGAGCCTATTCCGCTCTACATCGTCTACCCGCCGAACCGTCATCTCAGCAACAAGGTCCGCGTCTTCGTCGACTGGATCGTCCGCCTCCTGGCGCAGACGCGGCTCAGCGCGCCGTCTTAGGTGCGGAACATCCGACCGCGGTGAGGCGGCCGGATGCGCTTTGCTGAAGACGGTGCCTGACGATCAAATCAGCAGGAAGTCCGACGTCGAAAGCGAGGTCACCTTGTCGAGGGTGGTGACCAGGACGGCATCGCTTTCGTTGGCCGTGCCGTCGGCGTCATACCAGAGGCGGCCATTGTCCTTCTCGAAGAAGAACTGCGCCGCCGTCCCGGTCGCCTTCAGGTCATTGCCGGAATAGAGCACCAGCTTGGAGAAGCCGAAGACATAGTCGTCGATGACAAGCTTGTCCTGCCCGCGCGTGAAGTCGGTGATCCGGTCGCCGGAACCGACGGCCTCGTCGGAGGCATAGATGAACTGGTCCGCACCCGCGCCACCGGTCAGGAGGTCGCCGTGGCCGCCACCTTCGAGTTTGTCATTGCCGGCCCGTCCGTCGAGCCTGTCATCTCCCGAGCCGCCCTTGAGCACATTGCCCGCGCTGCTGCCGAAGATGGTATCGTCTTTGTAACTGCCGGTGACGTTTTCGATGCTCACCAGCGTCAGGCCGGATGCGACACCACCATTCTTGGCATTGTTCTCAAGGTCGACAATCACCGACTGGTCTGAAACGATGTTGAAGTTCAATGTATCCGTACCAGAACCACCATTGAAGTAATCCGTGCCAACTTCATCGAGATAGCGCGTGAAAATGTCGTTGCCCGCATCTCCGTAGAGCTTGTCATTGCCTCTTCCATCAACAAGGTAGTCGTCCGCGGCACCACCCTTCAATGTATCGTTCCCGGCTGCACCATCGAGATAGTCGATTTCGACCCCACCGGTAACGGCATCATTGCCAGAGCCGCCGAGAAAATCGATGGCTTCCATGCCGGTAAACGAGGTGTTCGCGTTCACCTTGACAAGGCTGTTGCTGAACACAAACGAAACGCCGAAGGTTTCCTCGGAAAAATCGACTACGACGCGATCAGCGCCGGAGCCACCGGAAGCGTAGTCGCTGACATTCATGGTGATGAGGTCGTCGCCGCCTTCCCCGTACAACTTGTCAGCATGGGTATCTTTGATACCGCCGCTTCCCCAGATCGTATCATCGCCCTCGCCGCCGAGGATCGTGTCTGCGCCGTACCAGCCGGTCAGCTTGTCATCGCCGCCGAGGCCCTTGAGCGTGTCGTTGCCGGCCATGCCGTTGAGGTCGTCGGCGAGGTTGCCGGCGGTGATCGTGTCGTTGCCCTGGCCGGCGGAGATGTGAACCCGCTCGAAATTCCTGGCCGTGACGTCTCCATTGACGAGGGTCGCATTGGCGGACAGTGTGAACGACAGGTTCTTCGTGCTGTCGTAGCGGTTGATCCAGAGCGTATCGATGCCGGAGCCGCCATCGGCGACGAAGCGCCCGGCCGTAGATCCAGTCGCATTGTTGATGGTGACGACATCGTCACCCACGCCTCCCGTCATGCTGGTCAGCGCCGTCCCGGTGCGTGTGTCGGCCGAGATGTAGTCGTTCCCGTTGCCGCCATCGAGGTTGTTCGTGCCGCCCCCGCCGTCGATGATCCGATCGTCGCCGTCGCCGCCTTTCACCGTATCGTTGCCCGTGGTGCTGTAGAACTGATCGCTCCCCTTGCCGCCGGTCATGGTGTTGTTGCCGCTGCCGGCGTCGAAATCGACATGCAGTGCGGTTCCGGCGGAAAGCACATCGTTGCCGCTGCCGGTTTCGATTGTGAAGCTTTCGCCATCCGTGATCACCGTGCCATCCGACAGCTTTGCGGTGACGCCTGAAACGCTGAAGGTCAGATTGGTCGTCAGATCGGCGCGGTCGACCCAAACGGAATCATAGCCTTTTCCGGCCTTGATCGTGTCCTTGCCGCCGCTGCCGACGATCAGCAGGTCATCGCCGTCACCGCCATCCAGGATATCGATGCCAAGGCCGCCATTGAGGTGGTCGTTGCCGCCGAGGCCGATGAGCGTGTCGTTGCCCGACATGCCGGAAAGCGTGTCGTTGCCGCTCCAGCCCGTGAACCGGTCGGCGTTTTCCGAGCCGCTGATGTCGTAGGTCTCGAAATTGACGATGGTCGTGCCGTTGGACAAGGTCTGCTTGATCGTGGATGTTTTGGCCGTGAACGTTCCCGAGACACCGCTCAGCGCGAGCGTATCTATGCCGGCGCCGCCATCCAGGATGTCCTTTCCGTCACCCGCCCAGCTTTCCATGCTGTGCGAGATATGATCATTGCCCTCGCCGCCGCGAACCGTATCATTGTCGCCGTCGCCCCTGAGGTAGTCGTCGCCGTAGCCGCCATCGATCACGTCCTGTCCGCGCCCGCCCTGAATCGTATCGTTGCCGGAGTCGCCGTTGATCGTGTCCTTGCCGTCGTGACCGTACATATAATCGCCGCCCGCACCGCCGAACAGCGTGTCGTTGCCATCGTCGGCGGAGAGCCAGTCGACGCCGTAGCCGCCACTCATGTAGTCGTCGCCGGCGCCGCCTAGGAGGGAATCGTTGCCGTTCCCGCCGTAAAGCTTGTCGTTGCCGTTCTCGCCCTCGAGCCAGTCCTTGCCGATGCCGCCATTCAGGGTGTCATTGCCGGCGCCGCCTTCGAACCAATCGTTCCAGCGCCCGCCTGTGAAGCTGTCGTTATAGGCGCTACCGGCCAGCCTGAAGCTCTCCACGCCGGTGATGGTGGCGCCGAAACGAACGCCTGACAGCACCGGGTCGAAGGCGGCGAAGGAAACCGCACTGGCGGAAGCGCTGAGATTGATTTCGAGTTCGTCGAAACCGAGGCCGCCATCGATCCGGTCGCCTGACAGTTCCGCGACGCTCATGGCACGGATCATGTCATCGCCGGTACCGGCATTGATCGTATCCGCGCCCAGGCCACCGGTGATCGTATCCACACCGGAACCGCCATTTAGGGCGTTCTTCCCGGCATCGCCATAAAGCGTCTGGTTGCCGACGCCCGGGATCGTGTAGCCGAGGGCCTCCAGACCGAGCGCATGCGTTAGCTGCAATGGCGTGATGAACTTCGAAGTATTGCTCATGCTTTCCTCGCAAACGGGTTTCCACGCCATCGGGCGTGTGCCGATTGCTAGTCGGCGCCGAAGCCGGGAGTTGTTCCCTTGGTAACAGGGGGAGGCGCAGCGGAAGAATAGTCATTTCCTGAAGATGGACGGGTGCGCGTACAGGAAGAAAACCAAGCACGCCGATCCGCAATCGACACGTCCGTGCAGCGACAGAGCCGTTAGCGAATGACGATCACCGGGCCAAGCCGGGTCACCTTGACGCCGAGGGCCTGTTTGATGAAGGCGAGGGCGGCGTCGGTATCGGCGACGGTGATGGTGCCGCTCACCCGACGGCGCGAAAGCGCATTGCCGGCAATGATGATCCGGCCGGAGAAGTGACGCCCCATCTCCTCGACGACATAGGACAGGGGCGCATTTTCTACCGCAATCTGCCCACGCTGCCAGGCGAGCGCCACGAGGCTGTCGACCGGTTTGATGGATGTCTTGCCGCTCTCCGGCTCATAGGTCGCCTGCTCTCCCTGCGTAACGCGCAGGAAGGACGGATTGGCGTCGTTCAGCTCGACGAGAACCGTATGTTCCGTAACGGTCACATCCGTGTCCGCCGCGCCGAAGCGCACGTCGAAGGCCGTGCCGAGTGCTGTGACGCGCGTCGTGCCGGCCTCGACCGTAAAGGGTCGTTCCGGGGCATGCGCCACCTGGAAGAAGGCCTGTCCGCGCAAAAGCCGGATGTTCCTTTGCTTTTCATCGAATTCGACAGCGATTGCCGAGGACGCGTTCAACTGTACGGTGGAACCATCTTCCAGCGTGAGAATCGGCATTTCGTCGGCGCCGGCAATGGCGTCGGCCTGCAGCCGCATCGGGCCGTCGAACAGGACAAAGGCAGTCGTCGCGCAGGCGAAGAGCAGAACGGACGCCGTGATCGGCTTGGCGTGGCTGCGGGGCTTCACCCGGATGTTGGCGAGGGCCGGATCGGACTGAATGGCTGTGCGCGCGTCCCCCATCAGCCGCTCGGCGGCGTTGTAGGTGCGACAGTTGTCCGGGTCGTTCAGCCAATCCTTGAAGCGCGCTTTTTCCTGTGCGGATTGCCCCGGATCGCCATTGCGCAGAAGCCAGTCTGCCGCTTCCCTGTTTCGTTTGCGCTGCGCATGCGTGGCTCGGTTGCCCGACATTTGCTTCTCCAGGAACATCCAGTCCTGATCAATAGACGATTGGCATCGCCAATTCAGGACTCTTACCTGATCTAAAGAAGTCGGTCGAGGCAGTGTGCAAGCGCGCGCCGCAGATGGCGATCGACCATGTTGCGGGATATATTGAGTTTTTCCGCGATTGCATCGGGTGAAAGATGGTGCAGCCGGTGCAGGATGAACACCACCCGACGGCGCTCCGGCAGGTCGGCGATCGCCGTGCGCAGGATCGTCACGCGCGCCTCGATTTCAAGCCCGCGATCGGGCGCCGGCCCGGAGCTCGCAATCGCCATGGCTTCCTGTTCGGTGCCGGAAAACAGCCGCGCTTCCATGTTTTCACGCCGCAGCCGGTCTATGCCCAGATTGATGGCGGAACGGCAGAGGAAGGCCTTGATCGAGCGTTTGTTGCGAAGAATGTCGGGCTGCGCGGCCAGCTTGACGTAGAGGTCATGCACGACATCCCTGGCGGTGGAGCGCGGATGCCCCCGACGCCGGACCGCCGAAGTGATATCGGCATAATGGGCTTCCATCGCCCGGTTCAGCAGGTCGTTGCTATCAAGGCCATCCCAGGTGAGCGGGGAGGAGGAGCTCGACATCAGCACATGGTTCCCGATCCAATTCAGTGGCTGCCAACGTCGGATGCGTCCGAGCGCGAAGGAGCCACCAATGCCTTTGCCCCGAACGTGATCTCCACGCAGGTGGCAACGTCAGAATGGCTACCCAATCTGCAAAATGCCTGCAAGCGCAATAGGTTAGAATGTTTCGAAGTTTGTGTCGGCCTGTGGGTTAAATCAAGACTAAAAAACTCATCTTTATATCTGATTTTGTTGCCCGAATCCCCCCGGCTGTCGCCCGGTCGTAAAATCCTGACCTCCGCCAAACGGGCACGAAAGGCTAGGCGTGTTGTATTTTCGCCACGTGCCAGTCGGCTAGGTCTGCAACTATAGGGGGATGCACAGGGGGGTTCCGGCAACCGGGTCGCGGATAATGACCGACCGCACACCGAACACGCTGGCGATGGCCTCCGCCGATATCACATCCTCCGGCCGGCCGGCGGCGGTGATCTTGCCGTCGTTCAGGATAACGATATGTTCGGCATAACGCGCCGCCTGATTGATGTCATGCAGCACCGCAACGACGGTCTTGCCGTGATCTCGCACCAGGATCGTGATCAGGTTCATCAGTTCGATCTGGTGGGCAAGGTCGAGATAGGTTGTCGGCTCATCGAGCAGCAGCACTTCGCCACGCTGCGCCAGTGTCATGGCAATCCAGGCGCGCTGCCGCTGACCGCCGGACAGACTGTCGAGCGGCGTGTCGGCGAGTGTCGTCGTGCCGGTCAGCATCAGCGCCTCTTCGCAGGCCGCCTGATCCTCATCCGACCAGCGCGCAAACAGCGAGCGATGCGGGTAGCGGCCCTGGCGGACGAGATCGCGCACTGTCAGCCCTTCGGGCGCCACCGGTCCCTGAAGAAGCACGCCGACGCGCTTTGCCATGTCTTTCGTGGAAAGCGTGTCGATGCTCCTGCCGTCCAGCAGAATGGTCCCGTTGGTGGGCGTCATGAGGCCGGCAAAGGTGCGCAGGATGGTGGATTTGCCGCTGCCGTTCGGTCCGATGAGGGCGGTGAACCGTCGCTCCGGCACGATGAGGTCGAGATCTTCGACGATGCGGTGCTCGCCGTAGGCGATGGACACATGCTGTCCGGCAAGCTTTTCCGGTGTGTTTCTGTCATCCGCGGACATGGCGGCGCCCCCATAGAAGATAGGCGAAGAAGGGTGCGCCGATCAGGCCCGTGACGATCCCGGCCGGAAGCTGGGTCGGCGCGATGATCACGCGGCCGACGAGATCGGCGGCTGCCACCAGGCTTGCCCCGACCAGGGCGGCGACCGGAAAGATCCTCGCGTGTGACGGGCCGACCAGGCGGCTGGCGATATGCGGTGCGACGAGGCCGACAAAACCGATCAGTCCGGCCGCCGCAACGGCTGCGCCGGAAATGAGCGTGCACAGCACGATCATCAGCGCGCGGACAAGGTCCACGGGCTGGCCGAGGCTGCGCGCCGAATTGTCGCCGAAACGGATGAGGTCCAATTCGCGGGCCGACATCCAGGCAAGCGCGAGCGGCAGGATCAGCCAGAAAAACAAAAGACGCACCTTCATGATGTTGGCGTCATAGACGCTTCCGGCCAGCCAGATCATCGCCCGCTGCACATCGCCGATCTCGCCGAAGGCCGAGAGGAAGGTCGTGGCCGCGCTGGCAAGCGAACTGAGGCCGATGCCGATGAGGATGATGCGCATCGACGACGTGCCGCCACGCCACGACAACAGGTAGACGGCCGCGGCCATCGCGGCGGCGCCGAAAAAACCGGCGGCGGGCAGCAGCAGGACCGGCGGCTCCTGAACAAGGACGATCACCGCCATCACCGCTGCGGCAGCACCGCTGTTGATGCCGAGAACGCCTGGCTCTGCGAGGGGGTTGCGCATGATGGCGAGCGTGATCGTGCCGGCCGTCGCCAGTGCGGCGCCGACGATGAGGGCGAGCAGAACACGCGGCAGGCGCAGGTCGAAGACGATCATGCTGTTCTGCGGGCTCGCCTCCGGAGACCCCATGATCGTGTCGAAAAGGTCGCGCCAGGACAGGGATATGTCCCCCAGCGCCAGACTGGCGGCGACCAGGCCGGCAAGAAGAACAACAAGAAGAATGAGAAGGCGCGTCATGTCGCGCCCCCCGCCCGTTTTCGCGCCAGCCAGAGGAAGAACGGCGCTCCGACCAGAGCGATCGTCACCCCGACGGGAAAGCTCTGACTGGCGAAGATCATGCGCCCGGCCGTATCGGCGACGACCACGAGCAGGGCGCCGCCGAGCGCGCTGAAGGGCAGGACCCAGCGATAGTCGACGCCGATCGTCAATCGCACGATATGCGGCACGACAAGACCCACGAATCCGATCGGACCAGCCAGCGAGACGGCGCTGCCGGCTAGCAGAATGATGATGGCGATGGCGATCGCCCGCCAGACCATAGGGTCCTGGCCGAGTGACCGTGCGGCATCGGCGCCCAGACTGAGCGTCACCAGATGCCGGCCGAGAAGAAGTGACGCCGCAAGCCCCGCGAGGATGTAGGGCGCTACGGCCGCCGCCTGCGCCATTGTGCGGCCGGATACCGATCCCGCGGTCCAGAGGCGAACGGCATCCAGCGTGCTTTGGTCGAAGATAAGCACGGAACTCGTCAGCGCCGTCAGAAAGGTCGCGACAATCGCACCGGCAAGAATGAGCCCGACGTTCGATTGTCCCGCCAGGCCGAAGGATCCGAGCGTGTAGACCAGGAGGGCTGCACCACCGGCGCCGGCAAAGGCGAACCACATATAGACGTCACCGGTGCTCGCGCCGAAAAGGGTCATGACCGATACGACGGCAAAGGAAGCGCCGGCATTGATGCCGAGCAATCCCGGCGAGGCGAGCGGATTGTTGGTCACCGCCTGCATGATCGCACCGGAGACCGCAAGCGCGCTGCCGGCCAGCAGGGCGGCAAGCACGCGCGGCAGGCGGATCGTCATCACCAGCAGATGCTCGCGCGACCCATCGAAGCCGACCAAGGCCTGCCATACCGATCGAAGCGGGATATGCGCGGTGCCGATCGTGACCGCCCACATCGAGATTGCAACGAGCAGACAGCAAACGAGGAGCAAGGCGAAAAGCCTGCTCCCGTCGCTCATGGCCGAGGGGCCGGGGGGCCGCGCAGCTGTCGCGTTGCCGTTGCTGCGGCTCATCGATCCGCCAGAACGTAGCGCTCGATATCGTCAAGAATCCGATTGGCGGAGGCGATGCCGTGGAAGCTTTGCCACGCCACCCGGTCGACGCGGTGGGCGCGCTTGTTCTGCACGGCGGGCAAGAGCTGCCAGAGCGGGTTTTCGGTGACCTCCTTCTCGAGCGCATCGTCCGGCCCGCTCTCGAAGCCGCTGGCGGAAACATAGAGGAGAATGTCACCGTCGAGATTGGCAAGCTCTTCCCAGTCCGGCCGCTTGACGATCGTGCCGTCCGTCACCGTCTCATAGGCCGTGCGCTTCACGCCGGCCTCGTGCAGCACTGCAAAAGGCGCATAGGCAGCAGGTCCATCGACGAAGACGACGAACCGGCCGGGCGCGAAGCGGACGGTCGAGACAGTCACGTCCTTGCCCTTCATGCGATCACGGATCGCGGCGACGCGCGTCTCGTAGGCGGCGAGCGCTTCGTTGGCCACGCCTTCGCTGCCGGTGACGACAGACAGCTGCTGGAGATATTTCTTCCAGTCCATGTGATTGAAAAAGACAGTCGGCGCGATCTTCGACGCCTGTTCGTAAATCGGTGCATGGCCTTCCGCACTGCCGATGATGAGATCCGGCTTCAGCGCCGCCACCCGCTCCAGGCTCGGTTCCCTCGGATTGCCGAGATCCACCATCTTCTCAGCCTTGACGACGTCGAGTATCCCGGTGTCCTGGATCGCCATATAGGGCGTTGCGACGACCGGCGCCTTGAGCTCGATCAGCAGGCCGAGCGTGATGAGCGGATCGAGCGTAACGATCCGCTTGACCCCCTTCGGCACGCAGAACGGCGCATTGTAGACGCCCTCGGTTATCTCTTTCCCCTCACAGGCGGCGTGCGCGACCGAGAGGGGGAAGAGGAGGAAGAGAAGGGCGATACAGAAGCGCAAGACGAATACCATTTCAGATTGATGCGTGGACGGTGACTTGCGGGGCCGAGGCCCCGCAAATCGTTTCTATTAAAACTTCGTGCGGACATTCAGGCCAAAAGTACGGCGTTTGCCGGCCTGGCCGAAGGGTAGATAGTAGTCTGAATCGACTACCGTGAAGTACTTCTCGTCAGTGAGGTTTTCCACGAAGGCCGTTACCTCCCAATTGTCCTTCTTAAAGCCAGTCTGGGTGTTTACGAGGAAGCGCGAGTCGATCTTGTACATGCCCTTAGAGCCGAAACGGGAATTGTAATCGGTGGTATACTTGGCGTCAGCACCAACAAAAACGCCGTTTTCAAACTCATAACGGCCACCAAAGCCGAACGTCCATTCCGGTGCTTCCGGGAAGGATTCTCCGGTAAAGTCGAGCGTATCTTCGCCATCGCCGAGATCGAAAGACAGGAATTTTGTGTTTAGATACCCGATGGAGGCGAATGCCGAGAACTGGTCGGTGACCTGGTAGGTAGGCTCGATTTCAAAACCCCATGCGCGCGAGGACGCCGCATTTTGAATGATGCGATAGCCTGGAATTGTTGAAACAGGTCGGAATTCGATCTGCTGATCGGTGTACTTCGTGTAGAAGAGATTTGCATTGAGGGTAAGCCGGTCTTCCAACAGGATTCCCTTGTAAGACAGCTCGTAGCTCTGAGAATATTCAGGATCATACGTTACGAGTGCAAGATTTGGATCCGTACGATTGACATAGGATCCACCGGAGCGAAAGCCTTGGGTATAGGTCAAGCCGACAGTGTGATTATCGCCGAATTCTTTTACAAGGCCGACTTTCGGAACAAAGTTCAACTCGCTGAGGGACGAAGGAGTGCCGTTGAGGACTGGTGTTGGGTTGATCCCGCCGAAGTAATTCTTCTGAAGGTCCTTGTCCTTGAGATAGTCCAGGCGGCCGCCCAGCGTTGCGAACCAAGTCGGGGCGAATTCATAGGTCGCTTCCCCGAATATGGCGATGTTCGAAGTCTTGCGGTCTTGGGAGTCGCTTTGCTGGTAAGCATCAAATGCGATGATATCGGTCGCGCCGTCCCAGACCTCATAGCTGCCATAGACGCCTGCAACCCACTTCCATTGATCGGCGTCGTAGTTCAGGCGGAACTCCTGGGTGAAGATCGAATTGTCATCCTCGCCGGTGATGCCGTTTTTGCCGGTGATGCCTCTTGGGATGTCGATTGTGCCTTCATCGATAGAGCGCCGATTGTTGATGCCGTACTGGAAGCCAGTTTGCGAGGTGAAACGGAGGGCATCCGAAAAATCGTGCGTGATCTCGAGCCCGAGATTATGAGCTTCTGTCCAACGATATTCCGTATAGGTGACAGGGTTGTTGTTGAAGTCGCCACGCCCACTTTCGAGGCCAACCAGGGCGTCGTTCGGGCGATCCTTCGAATAGGAATACGTCACAAGCGCGCGGGTATCCGGCATTTCCGATGGAGTGATGAGCAGCTTGGCGCGAATTGTCCCGCTGATGTCAGTCGTCAGATCATCGAAATTGTTGAAGTGCTTGAAGTCCGAGTAGCTAGGCTCCGCGTGAGACCGCTCGAAGGCGCCAGAAATGCGGAGCGCGATCTGATCCTCGACGAGCGGCGTGTTGACGACGAAGGCGCCCCCGACGAGATCATTGCTGCCGACGGTGCTGGAGAGTTCTACTTCCTTGTCGAAAGTCGGATCCTTCGACTTGATGTAGACTGCGCCCGTCATGGCGGAGCGGCCGGAGAGCGTCGATTGCGGGCCGCGGTAGACTTCGACCTGTTCGACATCCCAGAGGTTTCTCGCACCGAAACGCGCGTTATAGCGGGTCTGGAGAATGCCATCGACGTAGAGCGAGCCGGCCGGCCCGCCGGAGGGAACGAGACCTTCCGAACTCATGCCGCGAATGACGAAGCCGGAATTGACCGTCGCGCTGTCCATCACGTTCGCCAAACGCCGATAGGCGTCCTGTGTGTGCCTTATCTGGCCGTCTTCAATCGCCTTTGCATTGACGATGCCGACGCTCGCGGTCGTGTTGTTCAACGTCGTCGCGTCGCGCGCGCCGTAAATCCTGATCTCTTCTAGAAGAGTTGCGCCTTCCTCCGTCTGTCCGGTGGTGGCGCCTGTTGCCGCCGGGTCGATGCTGAGCGTCACCTGGTTGCTGCCGGCGAAGCGGGCGTCCACGCCCGTGCCGGCAAGCACGGTGTTCAGCGCCTGCTCGGGCGTCAGGTTGCCGCGTGTGCCGGACGTCGTCTTGCCTTCGGCGAGAGAGGCATCATAGAGGATCTGAAGGCCCGTCTGGGCGGCAAGGCTGTTCAGCGCCGGGGTCAGGGGACCTGCCGGCACCGTGATAGACCGCTCTGCCGATTGCGTCTGCGCCTGTGCGATGGCCGCCGTTACCGGACTGAACACAAAAGCAGCCGTACCGGCCAGCAGCGCCGCCCGCAGGCCCGCCCTGACGGAAACATTCTTCTTCATCAAAACCCCCAATTCATGCGGCGTTCAAGGCGCCGCAGTCCACCATTCGAAACGGATCACACTCCGCTCACAGGGTCTGACGATTGGGGGTCCCGGTTTGGGACTCCGGCCTAAAGAAAAATTTAACGCTTTTGAAAGTCAGGCTTCCTGCGGCACGGCGACGGTGCCGACGCGCAGCCATAGCCGCTCCAGCTTGGCCGGCAGGGCGTCGAATATGTTCCGATCGATCATATGCCGGCCCTCGAGCCTGTGCATCTCGATCTTGCCGGCAACGAAGCCGGACCAGGCGCAGGCCGCGTCCCATCCGATGAAGTCGTCACCATCAGCGACGAAGACGTGGGCGGAACAGGCGAGCCTTCCGCGCTCGGGGTCGTGCTCATAGGTTTCGCAGAGACGAAAATCGTTGCGCAGGACCGGCTCGAACAGCGCCATGGCTTCGGCATTGTTCAGGATCTCGTCGTGAATGCCGCCGAGATCGATCAGAGCCTGGCGAAAATCCTCTGAATTCATCGTGTGGAACGGCTTTCGGTCTAGCACCATGCGATCGGGCGCGTTGCAGCCGAGGGCAAAGAACATGTCCGGTGCACGCAATCCCCACCGCACCCAGCGACGGCCGAGTTCATAGCCCAGCAAGGCACCCATGGAATAGCCGAACACGGCATAGCGCCCCGAAATCTGCGGCTCCAGCTCTTCCGCCAGCCGGTCGGCCAATACATCCAGACTGGCGGGAACCGGATCGTTGAAGCGCGCCTCGCGGCCAGGAAGCGATACCGGATGAACCCGCATCGCGCCGGCTGCGGAAAACGTCCAGGGCCGGAACAGGCTGGGACCCACGCCTGCCGGGGGAAGGCACAGGAGGGTAGGGCGCGATTGCTGTAGTGTCATATCTCGATCTCGATATGGCCCTGCGACACGGCGGTTGGTGGCGCGAGCGTGTCGATATAGGCCGCAAGGTCGGCCAGAACGGGTCGCTCGAAGAGGCTCCGCACCGGGACATTGACGGAAAGCTCGCCCCGCAGCCGGCTGATGACGCGTGCGGCGAGCAGCGAGTGGCCGCCGAGCTCGAAAAAATTCGCCTGCGCGTCAAGCGGACCGCATCGAAGAACATCGGCCCAGGTTTTGGCCAGGAGCTGCTCCGTGGGCGTAGCGGCATGCGGCGTGCCCGTGCGAGGAGAGGATGCCAGGACTGTCGGTGGGGATTGGGCACTCGAGGCAAGGCCCGGAGCGCCACTGGCAGGGGCCATGCGTTCCAGTATTTTGCCGACCTGCTCGGAAGGGGACGCCACCATATCGGCAAGCACGTCCGCGAACGCCTGCACCATCGTTTCGATCACGGAGGACTCGACCGCGTCCCGGCTATAGCCGACGAGCAAGGTCAGGCTTTCCGGCTGTGGCGTGGCCCACAGGGTGAGCGGGAAATGCGTCCGTTCGTCGAAATCGATGCCCTCGGTCTTCAGGGATGCGTCCCTGCCACCGTTTGCCTCTGTACCGAAATTCTCCACGACGAGGAGCGTATCGAACAGGGATACGCCGCGTCCCTGGATTTCCGGCAGGGGCACATAATCATGATCCATCGTGCGAGCCTGCTGGCTTTGCAGGCGGGTCAGCCATGCTTGCACAGGCTGTTCCGGATCGATGACGATACGAACCGGCAGGGTGTTGATGAAGAGGCCGATCATCGACGTCGAGCCTGCGAGTGTGGCCGGTCGGCCGGAGGTCGTGGCGCCAAAGAACACGTCCTGACGCCCCGTCTGGCGGGCGATGAGCAGGCCGAGTGCCGCTTGCAGCAAAGTATTGAGCGTATGGCCCGACGTGGCACTGAATGTCTTCAGCGCCTGATGAAGCACTGGCGGGCACGTCCATCGATAGCGTTCGAAACTGGTCGTGTTATCACTGTTCAACAACCGTGTCGGTCCGGCAGAACCCTCCAGATAGTCGCGCCAGAACCGGATGGAGGCCTCAGGGTCGCGGCCCTTGAGCCAGCCGATATAGTCGCCGTAAGGCCGGGCAGCCGGCAAGGCGGAAGCCGTTGCGCCTGTTTCGCGGCGATAAAGGGAGAGCACCTCGTCGAGCAACTGCCGGATCGACCAGCCGTCGAGGATGATATGGTGATAACAGACCAGCTGGATGAAACGCTCGGGGCCGGTGCGGATCCATTGAACCCGAAGCAGCGGCGGGCGGCGGAGATCGAACGGCGTTGCCCGGTTCGACGCGAACAGGTCTTCGAGCCTGGCCCGCTGCCCTGCCTCGTCGGTGTCGCTCCAGTCGAGCATCGAGAAGGCGATTGGGATGTGCTTGAAGACCACCTGGAACGGCTGGTCGCGCTCCTCCCAATGGAAGCTGCTGCGCAGGATCGGGTGGCGGTCCATCGCCCCCTGCCAGGCGATCTTGAGGGCGACGCCAGCGACGGGACCTGATACGCGCATCGCCGTCTGCGGCATGTAGAGACCATCCTGCGGGGCCGATACGGTGTGGAACAGGATGCCCTCCTGCATCGGAGACAGCGGATAGATGTCGGCGACGTTGTTTCTTTGCCCGCTGGAAGGGCTTGCGGCTTGCTGCATGGGATGCCTCAAAGATTGCGAAGAATGGCTTCCAGGTCGTCCTGACCGAAATCCATGTGCGGGAAGTCGGCCGGCGTGTAGCCGCTATCCGTTGTGCTCAGGCAGACGTCGATGAACGCGACGAGATGCTGCCGGAAGCCATCGGAAAGGCTTTCGATCGTCTGGCGATCATGTTGTCTTGCGGAGTAGGCCCAGCGGACCCGCAGCCTCCCGCCCGTGACAATGCCGTTCACGTCGATAAGAACGCCGCGCGCATTGGTTGCTCCTCGCGCATCCCCGGTTGCTTCTGCTGCTCGGGTAAAGGCTGCATCGCCGGAGAACATCTGATCTGTCTGGCCGAGATAGTTGAAGCGGATCTGGGCGACGTCTTCCAACCGCGGCAGCGACTTGTGGCGAAGGTATTTGAGCACGCCGTAGCCGATGCCGTCATTCGGCACGCGTCGCAGGCTTTCCTTCACCGAAAGAAGTGTCGCGCGGGCATCTGCCTGCGGCTCGGCTTCAAGCAGCACGGGATAGAGCCCTGTGAACCAGCCCACCGTCCGGGTGAGGTCGACCGCTTCGAAGAGATCCGGCCGGCCGTGGCTTTCGAGAACGATGCGGAGGCGGTCGTGTTCGGTCCATTGCCGGACGGCGGCGAAGAGGGCCGCCAGCATGAGTTCGTCTGCCTTCACCGGGAAATGCGCCGGGACCTCCTGGAGCAGGCGGTTCGTCGTTTCGCGATCGATCAGAAGTTCGACCAGGCCCGTGTCGCCGGCAAGGTTGCTGCCCTCGGCACGGTCGACTGGAATAGAGGAGCTTTCATCGCTGATGATGCTTGTCCAATAGTCGAACTCCGTATCGAGACTGTCCGTCTCGGCAAGCTTGCGCACCCAGTCGCCGAAGGCACTTGAGCGCAGGTGTGCCGGAGGCTCTCCGTCTGATCCGGACGATAGGAGGCGACGGCCCAGATCCTCGAGAAGAATGCGCCAGGATACGCCGTCGATGACGAGATGATGCGCGGCGATGGCAAGCCGCTGCTCTCCGTCGGCCACGTTGACAAGAGCCGCACCCCAGATGGGGCCATGGCCGAGATCGAAGCTGCGCTGCAACGCGTTCGTTTCTGCCGACAGCACCTGCGCGAATTCACCCGCGCTGCAGGACACGACACGAAGCCGGGGGGCCGGTTCTATGCCGGCAACAATCTGCTTCCAGCCACTGGAACCCCGTTCGAACCGGCTGCGCAGGGTGTCATGTGCCGCATGGAGCTCGTCCATCGCCGCTTGCACGGTTGCGGCGTCCAGCCTGCGGGTTGGGTGGAGCAGAAGTGCCTGGTTCCAATGGTTCCTCTCGGGGTAGTCCTGTTCGAAGAACCACTGCTGTGCCGGGCCGAGGGGGACCTCGCCGATGACCGGCCCACGTTCGGAAAGATCGGTGGCGAGATCGGAAACCGACGCAGCCAGGGCGGAAAGCGTGGCATATTGGAACAGGTGGCGCGGGGAAATCGCGATACCCTGCTGGCGTGCCAGCGCAACGACCTGGATGGCAAGGATCGAATCGCCGCCGAGGGCGAAGAAGTTGTCGTTTCTGCCAACCGTGGCGCGACCGAGCAGTTTTGCCCAGAGGGCGGCAATGCGTTGCTCGAAACCCGATCGCGGTGCGTCGTCTTCCACGCCCACTTCATTCTCGACGGACGGATCGGGCAGGGCCTTGCGGTTGAGCTTGCCGTTCGGCAGGCGCGGAAGCTTGTCGAGCTGCGCGAAAAGCGTCGGCACGAGATGGCGGGGCAATTGCTCCGCGAGGTAGGAGGAGAGATCGGCCTTGGCGATGTGAGCCGCCGTTTCCACCCAGGCGGCGAGCCGGGTGTAGCCTGATGCGTCGCGCCAGGCGTCCACCGCTGCGCCGGTAATGCCTGGATAGCGCATGAGCACAACCTCGACCTCGCCCGGCTCGATACGGAAGCCGCTGATCTTCATCTGGCGGTCGCAGCGGCCGAGATAGTCGATATTGCCGTTCGTCAGCCGGCGGACCCGGTCGCCGGTCCGGTAGAGGAGCGGTGCAGCACCAGTCTCGCAGAATGGATTGGGCAGGAAACGCTCCGCGGTGAGATCGGGACGATCGCGGTAACCGCGCGCAATGCCCTGGCCGGCAAGGTAGAGCTCGCCCGGCATGCCGATCGGGACCTCGTGCATCGCCTCGTCGAGCACATGGGCTTGCGTGTTCGTGATGGGCTTGCCGATATGGATGGGGTCGCCCGATGCGAGGAGGCGGTAGCCCGTCGAATAGGTGGTATCCTCGGATGGGCCGTAGAGATTGTAGAGCCCATCGACCGTTCCGCTCTCCAGGATGGCGGCGGCAAGGCTGGGGGGCAGCGGTTCGCCGGCGAGGCACACCGTCCGTGCATTGCGGGGGAGCGGGCCGAAACGCATCAGTTCGGTCATCGGGGTCGGGACGGTGTTGATGAGCGTGATGTCATCGGCGAAGGGGGCGTCGGGAAGGTCGAAAAGGTCCTCCACGATGAAGATGCGGCCACCCGAGGCCAGGGTGACGAAAATCTCGAAGATCGAGAGGTCGAAGCACACGGAGGTGGAGGCCAGCATGCCGGCGAGCTGGTCGGCGGTGAAGGTCTCGAGCGCCCAGTGCGTGAAAGCAACCGCGTTTCGATGTTCGATCGCCACACCTTTCGGCGTGCCGGTCGAACCCGACGTGTAGATGAGATAGGCGAGATCGCGGCCATCGACACCGCCGATTGGCGCAGACACGGCCTCGAGGCCCGGCGTGCCGGGTCCCTCCAACGCGCCGCCCCACACCGTCGCCGGGTCGAGCATAGGCAGCCCGCTGAAGTGCTCGCGCTCCTCCCGCGTCAGGAGAAGGGCCAGTTTTGCATCGCGGGCGATGAAGGCGATGCGGTCCACCGGATATTTGGGATCGAGCGGGACATAGGTCGCGCCAGCCTTGAGAACGGCCAGCATGGCAGCCACGAGGTCGATATCGCGGTTCATGCAGATGCCGACGCACGCGCCGCGCCCGATGCCGAGCGATACCAGATGCGACGCCAGGATGTTGGCACGACGATCGAGGGCCGCATAGGACATGCTGCGATCGCGGTCCGTGAGCGCTATCGCATCGGGTGTGCGCGTGGCGCTGCGCTCGAAGAAGCCATGCAGGCTGTTCGGCTCTGCCGAATACGTCCTTGCCGTATCGTTCCACTGCGCGATCTGCTGTCGCTGTCTCTCGGGAAGGATCGAAATCCGTGCTTGTGGCGTGTCCGGCGCGGCGATGAGCGATTCGACAAGCTCTTGAAAGGCCTCGGCCATGTTGCCGATCGTATCCGGTCGGAAGAGATCCGTCCTGTAGATGAATGCGCAGGCCAGCCGCCCGTCACGCTGTCGCACATCGAGCGTGAGATCCACCTTCGAGGTGTCCTGCCGTAGAGGCATCGGGTGGCTCGCCAGACCATCGAGGCCGACGGTCGTCGGCTCCGTGCCCTGCCAGGTAAACATCGCTTGGAAAACCGGATTGTGGCTCCAGTTGCGCGGCACCGCCAGCGCGTCGACCACGGATTCGAACGGTGCATCCTGATGCCGGAAGCCGTCCAGCAGCACGTCCCTCACCTTGTCGACCTGACCAGAGAAGCTGGTGGAAGGGTCATGATCGAGTGTGAGGGCAAGCGTGTTCACGAACAGGCCGATGACATGCTCCAGCGCCGGATCGGGCCGCTGGGAGATCGGCGTGCCGATGACAACCTCGCTGGTGCCGGCATAGCGGGCCAGCAGGGTCGTGAACGCCGACAGAACCACGATGAACGGCGTCGCGTCATGATCGACGGCAAGCTCGGCCAGACGGCCCGTCAAATCCTCGTTCAGCTCGAAACGAAGACTGTCACCCCTGAAATCCTGCTGTGCGCCGCGCGGAAAATCGGTCGGCAGTTCCAGGAGCGGTGGTGCGTTTTCGAGCTTGCTGCGCCAATATTCGACATGTTCGTCGAGCGGTTGTTGGCGCTGCCAGGCCGCGAAGTCTCCGTAACGCAAGGGCAGCGGCGGCAGGTTCGGCGTTTCATCGCCGCGCGCGAGCGCATTATAAAAGCCTACCACGTCGCGCATCACCAGCTGCACGGATTGTGCATCGGAAACGATGTGATGGATGACGATCAGCACGACATGCTGCTGCGCGCCAAGGGAAAAAACCCGTGCCCGGAACAGCGGTCCGCTCGGAAGATCGAAAGGACGGGCGCATTCCGCAGCGATGTCCTCCGCCAACCGGTCGTCATTCGTCTCGCGCGCAGCGAAATCCAGGTCCAGCTGCGGCAGAACCTCGATCGTCGGCCGGCCGTTTTCCGAGACGATCCGGGTGCGCAGGGCGTCGTGCCGTTCGACGAGATGCTCTAAGGCCGCGCGCAGGCGGGTCTGGTCCAGAGGGCCGGTGAAGCGAATGGCGGCGGGTACGTTGTAGAACGGGCTGTCCGGTTCGAGCTGGGAAAGCGTCCAGAGGCGCTGCTGGGCGAAGGAAAGCGGGACCGGTATTCCCTCCGGCAGGGGCGTCACGGCATCGGCGGTTGCGTCAGGCATGCCGAGGGCTTCGGCGATAGCGGCAGCAAAATCCTTTAGGCGCGGGAATTCGAACAGCGTACGCAGCACGTCCTTTGTCGAAAGCGTGGATGAAAGGCGCGCGATCATGCGCATCGCCAGAAGCGAATGCCCGCCGAGCTTGAAGAAGTTGTCGGTGATGCCGACATCCTCGACCTGCAGGACCTCCGACCAGACATCGGCAATCCGACGTTCGAGATCGTTGGTCGGCGCCACTTTGCGCGCGGCCGAGAAATCGGCGAGTGCCGGAAGTGCGGCCCGGTCGACCTTGCCGTTCGGCTGTTGCGGAAGACGCGGAACGAAACACCAGAGGGTCGGCACCATATGAGCGGGCAGGACTTGGGCGATCGCCCGTCTGAGGCCGGTCTCGTCGGCAGCGACGCCTTCCCAGAGTTCGATGAACGCCGCAAGCTGCTTGTCGGCGCCACCCGTGACGGCAACCACGGCCTTGGCGACATCGCGATATTTTTCGAGGTGATGCTCGATTTCACCGGTTTCGATGCGAAGGCCGCGGATCTTCACCTGATGATCGAGGCGGCCGCGGAAATCCAATATGCCATCGGCGCGTCGGCTGATCCGGTCGCCGGTCCGGTAGAGGCGCGAACCCGGAACGTCGGAGAACGGATCGGGCAGGAATCGCTCGGCCGTCTGGTCGGGTCGGCCGAAGTAGCCGCGCGCAAGGCCGGTGCCTGCCAGATAGAGCTCACCGGAAAGACCCGGCGGGCGGATGCGTCCTGCACGGTCGAGGATGTAGGCCTTCGTGTTGGGAAGCGGCACGCCAATCGGCACGACGCCGCCGGAATAGCCGGCCCCGTGCAGCGGCACCTCCGTCGAGAATACGGTGTCTTCAGACGGACCGTAGAGATTGTGGATATGCAGGTCGGGATAGTCGGCCCGCAGTTTCTCGACGAGGGAGGCGGGGAGGGGCTCTCCGCAGAATGTCGCCGTGCGCACGGTGTCCGGCAGGCGATGCTCCTGCAGCAATTCCTGCAACAGGCTCGGAACGGTGTTGATGAAGGTGACGTCCACCTTGCCGGCAAGGCTTGGGAGCGTGAGGAAATGATCCGTGACGACCAGCGCACCGCCCATCACGAGCGGCGCATAGAGTTCGAAGACGGAAAGGTCGAAGCTGATCGATGTCGGGACGAGCGTATAAGCCAGTTCCGCACGGGTGAACCGCTCCCGCGCCCAGTGCATGAACGCGACGACAGAGCGATGCTCGATGGCAACGCCCTTCGGTCGGCCGGTCGAACCGGAGGTGTAGATCACATAGGCAAGATCGTTGGGCGAGGGGCGTGGCCGTGTTTCGAGCCGCGCGTCCGGCAGGGTATTGACGTCGAGCAACTGGAGCGTATCGCCGGAAACGAAGGCCGGCCGATGGTCCGATAGCAGGATGCCGACCCCGGCATCGGCCGCGATAAAGGCGAGGCGATCCGCCGGATAATCCGCATCGAGCGGTACATAGGCGCCGCCGGCCTGAAGAATGCCGTGCAGTCCCGCAATCATGAAGGGCGAGCGGCGCATGCAGATGCCGACGCGGTCGCCGGGCTTGACGCCAGCGTTGACGAGGGCCGCGGCGATGCGGGAGGATTGCGCTTCCAGCTCGCGATAAGACCAGACCGTTTCGCCGTCGGTCACGGCGGGTGCATCCGGTGTTGCGTCCGTCTGGGCGGCGATGAGGTCGTAGAGGCATTCCGCCGTCGGGAAATCCCGCTCGGGGCCGGAGCCTGCGGCGATCGCGGCGACGATTTCCTCCGGTGATAGCAGCGCGAGTGTGGAAAGCCGTCGCCGGGGATCGTCGGCAAGCGTTGCCAGCAACGTTTCGAAACGCCGCACCATGTCGGAGATGGTGCGCTCGTCGAAGATCTGGCTCGAATACTCGACCTTTCCCTTGATGTCGGGCTGGTCGTCTTCAAGATTGAAGCGAAGGTCGTATTTCGTCGCGACTTCCCGCAGAAGGTAGGGCTCGATGGAAACGCCGTGCAGACCCGGCGGCGGCGCGACATTGTGCTGGATATCGAACTTGACCTGGAACAGCGGGTTCAACTCGGCAAGCGACCTGTCAGGGTTCAGCGCTTCGACAAGCCGCTCGAATGGGACGTCCTGATGGGCGAGGCCGCGGCGAACGTTGCCGTTGACCGCTTGAAGCAGGGTTTCGAATGTCGGGTCCCCGGAAAGGTCGTTGCGCAACACCAGCGTGTTGACGAGCGGACCCATCATCGTCTGGGTTTCCGGGCGGTCGCGGTTTGCCACCTCGCTGCCGACGACGATGTCGTCGCTGTCGCCGTAGAGGTGCAGCAGGATGTTGAAGGCGGTGAGCAGCAGCGTGAAGAGGCTGACATTCTGCTGGACCGCAAGCCTGCGCAGGCGCAGGGCGAGATCGCGGTCGAACAGCACGGGGTGATGGGCGCCGCTGAAGCTCGCCGTCGTGCTGCGCGGCCGGTCGAGGGGAAGCTCGAGAACCGGGAGGTCGCCGGACAACCTGTCTGTCCAGTAGGCAAGCTGGTCGCGCAGCACCGGGCCTTCCAAAAGCTCCCGCTGCCACAGCGCCCAGTCGGCGAACTGCACCGGCAACGCTGCCAGGTCAGCCCTTTTCCCCGTCACTTCCGCTTCGTAGAGCTTTGACAGGTCGCGCGCAAAAACACCCATGGACCATCGGTCGCTGATGATGTGATGCATGCCGAGGGCCAGCACATACGCGCGCTCGGCGACCTGGAGCAACACGGCACGCACCGGCGGCCGGGTGAGGTCGTACGGTGTGCCGACCAGAGCATCGACCTGTCTTCTGGCCGAAGCGTCCGGATCCGCTTCATTGCGATAGTCATGATAGGCGAGGCCGTACGCAACGGTGGGTTCCACGATCTGTCGCGGCTGGCCGTCTGTGGCAAGGGTGAAGCGCGTGCGCAACGGCTCGTGGCGGGCGACGAGCACGGCGAAGGCGCGCGTGAGCGCTGCCTGGTCGACCGCGCCATCGAGGCGCAGGGCGAGGTTCATGTTGTAGGCGACGGTCTCCGGTTCGAGCTGCTGCATGAACCAGAGACGCTGCTGGGCGAAGGAGAGCGGCAAGGCGGCATCGCCATCGCTGCGCCGCGGGATGGCGGTGCTCGTCGGAACGACGATCCCTTGCGCCTGCAACTTCTTTTCGAGCAGTTGGCGCCGTTCGGGAGAGAGCGCCGCGAGCTTCTGAAAGATCTCGTTCATCGCATGTCGCTCCCGGCCAGCAAGCGGTTGACGTCGTCATCGGAGAGGTTGCCGACCTCGTCGAGAAGGTCGGCCATGGCGTCTAGGTCCGTTTTCTCCGCCATGCGGGCCGATATGGTTTCGCCAATCGCAGCCGCCGTCGGATTGTCGAAGAGCAGCTCGCGCATGGCGACATCGACCGGGAAAGCATCGCGCAGTTTTGCCACGGCGCGGATTGCCAGCAGCGAGTGTCCGCCCAGTTCGTAGAAGCCGTCGTTCACGCCGATGGGTTCGATGCCGAGAATCTCTTCGAAAATCCCGGTAATCGTTGCTTCGACCGGGTTGCGCGGCGCGGCAAATGCGACCGAGATGTCCGGCCGCCTGCGCCCGCCGTCGTGGGCGGCAGCACTTCCATCCTCGACCGGGGTGGCGCCGGCCGGCGAGATCGGGCCGCCTGAAACTATCGTCTGGCCGGCATAGCCGCCGTCGATGACGTGTCTCGTCAGCTCCCAGGCATCGGCGGGCGATACGGCGAACGGATTGGCCCGGCCGGTCGCCTGCACGGCCGTTCCCGGCACGTCCTCGATCAGCGGATAGCCTATGGCGAACCACGGCGTCGCGCCCGACCGGTTCTCGCGCGCAACGGTAAGGTCGGCGGCGTGATGCGTGGCCGCGTAGGCGGCAAGGCCGAGGCCGCCAATCATCGTGGAAAGCGACGATTGAATGCAGCAGAAGCCAACCTTCCGTGCGGCAGTTGCCGCCGCAAGGGCAAGAACGGGCGCGAGCGTCGCGTTGGAATTATGTGTCCAGAGGTCATCACGCAGGTCCGCAATGAGCGCGGCCGACCTGTTGTTCGACTGGGACACGCTCAGGAAAACACCGTCAATCCTGCCCCATTCTGAGGAAACGGCATCGAGCGCATGGCCAAGGGCAATCGCGTCCGTGCCATCGACATCGTATTCGCGGCATTGGGCGCCGTCGGGCAACGACCCCTTGCCCGGATGCAGAAGCGCGAGCCGGACGCCCGGCAGATCGGAGAGCCCCGCGACCCATGTCTTCCCGACGCCCTCGGCGGTATCTCCGATGACGACATAGACACCGTTTTGCCGCAAGGCCGGGCCTGCCGCCGGCCCGGTTTCATCGAACCGTTCCGTCTCGGGAAGCCAACGATGGGCACCGCGCAATGCGACCTGCGCGCCTTCGCCAAACAGTTCCTCGCGAAGGCGCTTGGCCAGCAGGCTTGGTTTTGCGCTCTGCGTTGCATCGACATCGATGTGGCGGCAGGAGAGTTGGGGGTATTCCTGGCCGACCACCTGCAAGGTTCCGCCGGTCAGGGCCTGTGCGACGTCGAGATCTTCCATGCCCGTCGCATCGATCCCGCCCTGCGTGATCACGGTCAGGCCGATGTTCCGGCCGCTCTTTGCAAGTGTTTGGACCAGCAGCAGCAAGGCGCGGGCGCGAGCATCGGACGGGGAGGCTTCGTTGCCTGCAAGCAGCGGCCAGACGAACAGGACGTGGTCGAGTTCCGCGCCGCGTTCATCGAGTGCCGAGAGAAGGCTGTCATAGTCTTCGGCAGCCTGCGGCCGCAGGCTGAAGCAGCGATAGTCCGGTTCATCGAAACGCTCCCCCACAATGACGCGGTAGGGTTCGGCGCCGGCGCGCTCCAGTTCGGCCGCCAGCGTCGTCCCGATCCGACCATCGTCGAACACCAGGAAACGGCCTTTCGCCTTTGCGACCGGGACGGCCCGCTGCGGCGTACGGCGCCACGCCGTACGATAGAGCCCAGGCCCGGCAACGACCGCCCCTTCCGGCGCTCGCCCCTGTCCCTTGTTGTCCGGCTCGACCCAGTAGCGCTCGCCCTGGAACGTATAGGCAGGCAGCGCCACGCGCCGCCGCCCGGCGGAAGCGGGCATGTCCAGTTTGCCGTTGAGCTGCCAATAGCGTCCGATGGCTGCAAGCGCCTGTTCCGCCTCGCTGGTTCTGTCGCCATCACCGAGCGTTGCGACGATACGCGCACCGTCTCCTGCCGTTTCGGCCGTCAAGGTAACAAGCGTCCTGCCGGGTCCAATTTCGATGAAGAGCGGAGCCGGCAGCGACAAAAGGGTTTTTGTGCCGTCCTCGAAACGCACCGGCTGCAGGAGATGCTGCACCCAGTAGTCCGGATCGACGGCCTGCGCATCCGTCATCCACGTGCCCGTCATGTTCGAGATGAGCGGGATTCGGGGACGCTCGAAACGGGCGCCGACCAGAACCGCGCGGAACTGCGTGGCGGCATCCTGCATCATTGGCGAATGGAACGCGTGCGAGGTTTTCAGAAGGCGGCTGGCAATACCGTCCTCCTTGAGGCGTTTCTGCAACCCGGCAATGACTTCTGTCGTTCCGGACACGACGCTGAGGCCGGGCGCATTGGCGGCCGCCAGCGCGATGTCCGCCGAAAGCCATGGCGCGATCGACCGGTCGGGGTGGATGACGGCCAGCATGGCCCCCGGCGCCGCATTCTGCATGAGCCGGCCGCGCTCGACGACAAGCGAAAGCGCCGTTTCCAGATCGAAGATGCCGGCAAGGCAGGCAGCGACATACTCGCCGATGCTGTGGCCATGCAGGGCGCGTGGCGTGACGCCGAACGACATCCACGCGCGGGCCAGCGCATATTCGAGCGCAAACAGTGCCGGCTGTGCGAGATCGGTGCGGTGAATGTCCTCCCCACCGGCAAACAGCCAAGCCCGGATGTCACGCTTCATGAGACGGTCGAGATGAACGGCGCAATCGTCGAAATGGGCGCGGAAGACGGGAAGGTCCGCATAAAGCGCCTTGCCCATCGCCGGATACTGGCTGCCCTGTCCCGAAAAGAGGAAGACGGCATCCGGCGAGGCGCCCGAAGCCGTCGTGCCGAAATCGGCAAGATTCCGCAGGCGCTCGGCGGCCGTCTTGGCATCTCGCGCGACGACCCATTGGCGATGGCTGAAATCACGACGACCTGTGCGCAGGGTGAAGGCGATGTCGGCGAGCGACGGGGCGGCCGATGCCTCCAGCCGGACTGCCAGATCCGCAGCACTCTTCGAAAGCGCTTTTGCATTGCGCGCGGAAAGAACAAGCAGCTGTGGGCGGTCATCTGTGGTCGAGGCGGACCGGACAGGCGGCTCTTCCAATACCACATGGGCGTTCGTTCCGCCGATGCCGAAGGAGCTGACGCCGGCGCGGCGAACGCCCTTGTCACGGCTCCATTCGCTCAGGCGCGCATTGACGAAGAACGGGCTGGCATCGAAATCGATCTGCGGATTGGGTTTTGCATAGTGAAGGCTCGGCGGGATCCGCCCATGCTTCAGCGACAGAACCGCCTTGATGAAGCCCGAAATGCCGGCGGCCGTGTCGAGATGCCCGATGTTGCTCTTGACCGAACCAAGTGCGCAGAAACCACGACGGTCCGTGTCCCGGCGGAAGGCCTGCGTCAGGGCGGCCACTTCGATCGGATCGCCAAGCGCCGTGCCGGTACCATGCGCCTCGATATAGCCGATGCTGTCGGCCCTGACCCCGGCCACCGCCTGGGCATCGGCGATCACCGCAGCCTGGCTGTCGACCTGGGGGGCGGTGAAGCTCGCCTTCAGGGCGCCGTCGTTGTTGATGGCGGAGCCGAGCACGACGGCGTCGATCGTATCGCCATCGGCGATGGCATCCTCAAGCCGCTTCAGCACGACGATCCCGACGCCGCTGCCGGGCACCGTGCCCGTCGAGCTTGCGTCAAACGCCCGGCAATGGCCATCGCCGGAGAGGATGCCGCCTTCGCGGGCGCGATAGCCGGACGACTGCGCGAGCGCGATGCCGCCGGCAAGCGCCATGTCACATTCCCCGGCAAGCAGGCTCTGCACAGCCATGTGCACGGCGACCAGCGACGATGAGCAGGCGGTCTGCACGGTGACGGCAGGGCCACGCAGATTGAGCTTGAAGGCGGTGCGCGTCGCAAGGAAATCCTTGTCGTTGGAGACGAACAGCTCATAGGGGCTGACGGTGCTGCGGATGCGGCCATTGTCATGCAGGTTCAACAGGTAGGTGTTGATGCCGGCGGCGGCATAGATGCCGATGGCGCCCTTGTGGCGGTCGCCTGCATAGCCCGCCGTTTCGAGCGCATGCCAAGCACACTCGAGAAAGACACGCTGCTGCGGGTCGAGGATTTCCGCTTCGGCCGGGCTGAAGCCGAAAAACTCCGCATCGAAGCGGTCGGCTCCTTCCAGCGGGCCTGCGGCCAGCACGAAATCCGGGCGGTCGATCTGCTCTGCAGGAACGCCCCGTGCCAGCAGTTCGTCTCGCGTCCAGCGCTGAATGGTTTCCTGGCCTTCGACGAGATTCTGCCAGAACCGCTCGACATCCGGCGCGCCGGGAAAACGGCCGGCCATGCCGATGACGGCGATGTGGTGCCCCTTGTCACCGGCCGAAAAAGCTGCGGACATATCATGCATGGGCGAAGTCCCTTGAATGGCTGAGGCAAACGCCTCGTCTGATCACGAATGGAAAGGGCATCCCTTGCCCGCGGGGTCGATAAGGGTGAGCCGGCCGCGCTCGAAGCGGCGCAGCGTTTCCACGGCACTGCGGTCACCCAACCGCAGGCTGCCGGCATCGCTGTCGACGAAGCGCGAGCAGACGCCGACATGGCTCTCGGCGAGGTGCCGATAGGCGGCGACGAAGGCCGAGTGGGCGACGGCCAGCTCCTCCGGAAGCTGTTCGAAGACCGGCCGCAGATCCCGCCAGACACCGACGAGCACGGCGTGTTCCCACGACATCAGGCCGCTGAAATCATCAGATTCCACGGTCGGCTGCGTCATGGAGACACGGATGGTGCTTTCATAGACATCCTTGGTGAAGCTCGCCGCGAGCTCCATGGAGGCCGCCGAGGAGGTCAACAGCGTCGCCGCCGTCATCAGCTCCTCTTCGGCCGACGCCAAAAGCCCGCGCTCCAGCTGCAGCCGGAAACGCCGGAGGGCAACGACGAGCCCCTGGACGTTCAGGAAGAACGCCCAATGGAACTCCCGCCAGATGGCGAAGGGAGAGGGAGGGCTGGCATTCATCGCAGCGGCTCCACCCCGAAGGTTCTGGCCAGCAGGTGGGTGTGGCTGACAAAACCCTCGATCTGGCGGCGGATGTGGATTACGGGCAGGTCCTTGCCTCTGTCGAAAAGCGCGGTGACGGCGTGCACGGTCTGTATCAGGCTGCGCGCCATCGCGACGGCCGGCTCGCCGGTCGTCAACCGGTTGACGCGGAAGTAACGATCGTAGTCGCTCGCCTGGAACGGCGTCAGCGGCAGGCCTGTCGTATCGACCTCGGCCGGACGGCTTTCGGGCTTGCCAAGCGCGACGAGAAGCTCCTCCAGCTTTTTGACGCTTGCCGCATGATCAAGCTCCAGAGCCTCCAGCAACGTGCCGAGCAGGGCATGCATCCTGCTGCGCTCCGCCGTGGTGAGGGCGGTTTCGGCAGGAAGCTGGTCCGGCAGCAGAAGATCGAGCCAGGCATTCGTCTCCTGCGACGAAGGCTTGCCATCACTCAGCGCCACCGCTTCGCGCAAGGGCTGATCGATGGGGCTTGCAGCCGGCGCATCGCCCGGCGTCGGGTCCAACAAACGCTGATGCTGGGTCAAGGATGCTACTCCTGCCGGGACTGTGCGGCGGCGTTGCCGTCCATGAGGCGACGAAGGGCCAGCGGGCGCATATCGGTCCACACCTCGCTGATATGGTCGAGGCAAGCCTGCTTCGGTCCCGCAAAGCCGCCGTCGCGCCAACCGAAGGGAATGTCCTTGTAGGTCGGCCAGATCGAATAGCGTTCCTCGTCGCTGATCACGACGCGATACTGGAATTCGGTGACTTGATCCTGGTTGCTCATGGCGCGTTGGTTCCATCAGTGAGGGGAAGAAGGCCGAAGCCTGCAAGGGACTGAAAACCTTGCAGGAAGGCGTCGTGGATGACGTCGATATCGGCATCGGTGTGGGCGGTGGAAAGGAAACCGCCCTTGTCGCCGCCGCGCAGGTGAATGCCCGCCGTCAACAGCAGAAGCGAAAGCAGATTGAGCGCGAGTGGCGGAACGCCGCTGCGGCCGGCCGCAACGGAAAAGAACGAACCGAACGAGGTGAAGACGACAGGCAGCCGGGATGCCGCCAGGGACGCGTTGAGACGGGTCACGAGGGCGCTGGTTCGCGCGTTCAGCCCTTCCTGAAGCGCCGGCCCCGCGTCGAGCATGTGCCGAGCGGCGGCGCGGGCAGCCGCGAGCGCCAGCGGATGCCGGCAATAGGTACCGGCAAAGAATGTCGGCTGTACCACCGGGCCCGAGGCGTCACCATAGGACCAGGCGCCGCCATCGACATAGTTCATGAAGCGGTTGCTGCCGGCGATCAGCGACAGCGCCAATCCTCCGCCTGCGATCTTGCCATAGGTCGCGATATCGGCCTCAACGCCGAAATGTGCCTGGGCGCCACCCTGCGCGACCCGGAAACCACTGATCATCTCATCGAAGATCAGGACTGTGCCTGTCTGTTCGGTAATCGCGCGAAGCTCGTGCAGGAAGGCGCGCGGCTGCACATCGATGTTGCGGCTCTGCACCGGCTCGACCAGCACGGCGGCGAGATGTCGGCCTCGCTTGCGCAGGATGTCGAGCGATTGCGGATTGGCGTAGTCGAGCAGGATGACATCCCGCGCCGTCGTGTCCGTGACGCCGGGAAAGGCCGGAACCGCCCGCAGGTCCGCCGGGCCGGCAGGCTTGTTCAGCACTTGGTCGGAATGCCCATGATACGAGCCTGCAAAGATCGCGATCTTCCGGCGACCGGTCGCAGCGCGCGCAATGCGGATCGCGGTCATCACTGCCTCGGTGCCGGTATTGCTGAACGTCACGCGGTCCTTGCCGGTGAGGCGGCAAAAGAGCTCCGCCGTTTCGCCGGCAAGCTCCGATTGCGGACCAACCGCAAAGCCCTTGGCGAGCTGCTCTTCGATGGCGTTTCGGATGAACGACGGGTTGTGGCCGAACAGGTTGATGCCCATGCCCATCAGGATATCGACATAGCGATTGCCATCGACGTCCCAGAGATTCGCCCCTTCCGCCCTCGTCGCCACGATCGGATACAGCGCTTCTTTGGCGATGGGTGAGAACGGCACGCCGATCGCGCTCTTGTCAGCAAGAAAATGCCTGTTCGCGGCGCTCGCATCCTTCGAGCCCTGGCTGCGCTGGTTGAACGCCGCGATAATGGCCGCCGTGGCCGAGGCGGGCGTGTGTGTGCCGGCAAACGCGTTCATCGGGATGCCTCCGTCGCGGCGGACTTCCGGCAGAAGAAGTAGGCGGCGTTTTTCTCGTCGATCGGCCCGCCCTTCGTGCTGCGCAGGTCCGCATCGAAGCCGCATTCGCGCAGGAGGGCGGTGACGGCCTCGAGGTCGTGGCCCCAGACCACATTGACGACCGAGCGGTGTTCCCAGTCCGGACGGAACGTCTTGTAGCGGGAGAGCAGAGCCAGCCGCCAGCTGCGCAGGCTGTCCGTCCTTGTCACGCGGCCCGCGAGGTTCTTCAGCGAGAAACGCCGGCGTTCATCGGGCCGGCGATAGATATCGACGGTGAAGGCGCCGCGTCCGGCCGAGGGATCATATTTGGGCGTGATCAGCCAGGCAAAGTCCGGGTGGATTTCCCCCTCCGTCGGTCGCCCATGCCAGTAGCGGGACATCTGTGCCGGATGGTTGACGTCGAAGACGAAAATGCCACCCTCTTTCAAAGATCGGTTGACGCTGGTGAAGACGCCTCGCAGGTCATCGAGGCTTGCCATGTGGTTGAGCGATGCGCTGGTGCACAGCACGGCGTCGAACGGTGCTTCAAAGGTAAAGTCGCGTGCATCGCCCTGCGTGAAGGCGGCGGACGGCGCGTTTTCCTGCGCGTGGCGCAGCATATCCGCCGAGCCGTCGAAACCGGTGACGGAATAACCCCGGTCGACGAGCTGTGCTACGAGTTGCCCGGTGCCGCAGCACAGGTCGAGGATGGTGCCGCCCGTGGGAACATGCGGAAGCACGACACGCTCGATCGGACCAATCTTGTGCTCGCCGTAGCGCGGGCCCAGCGTCTGGTTGTAGAGCCACGCCCAGTGATCGTAATTGCTGGCTTGTTCAAGCATCTGTTTTTCCGTCGACGGTGGAGGAGTTGAGGGCGCCGGCCCGGAGGAAAGCCTGCAGGTATTTGCGGAACAGCGCGGTATCGAGCACGGGCTCGGCAAACGATGCGCCGGCAAGTGCCGCGCGCGCCTGCTGGTGGTCGAAGGTCCGGCCGCCGGCTCCGGCGGCTTTCGCGCCGTCAGACGGTCCTTGTTCGAACAGTCCCATCAGCGGATAGAGCGGATGATCCGTTTCCTCGCGCGCGATCCGGTCCAGAACCTCACGCCAGGCGAGACGCGGGATGCGCCGCATCGCGAGCCCTTCGAGCGCGCAGGCGTCAAAGAGAAGGGCGGATGAGACGGGTGCGGAATGCACGAGATGAAAAATCTGCCCGGACGATTCCGACCTGTCGGAGAGCGCGACGATTGCCCGCGCCACATAGTCGACCGGGAGCATTTCCAGAGGGGTATCCCCCTCCGGTGCCATGCCGGACCGCAAATAGCCCTGCATCAGCCGGCACAGGATATCGGCACCGTTGAAGGCACCGGTTTCGCTGTCGCCGGATATGGCGCCGGGGCGATAAATGGTGACCGGCACGCCACGGCGCCGGCCTTCCTCGGCCAGATGTTCGGCGACCCACTTGCTGCGATTGTAGCCGCCCGCCGGGGGCGGGAACGCCTCGATCCGGTCCGTTTCCAGTATGGGTGTGCGAACACCATTGCGGGGCAGGGCGCTGAGCGATGAGACGAGGTGCAGCGATCGGCCGCGTCCTGCGCAGGCGAACCGCAGGATTTCCGTCGTGCCTTCGACATTGGCGGCACGCAGTCGCTCGTAGGGGTGAAGATGGTGGACTTCGGCCCCGTTGTGGATGATCGAATCGATCCTTGCGACGAGACGTTCATAATCGGGAGGGGCAAGGCCGAGGCCGGGTTTGGCGAGGTCGCCCGCCACGGCGTGCAGCCGTCCGGCCATGGAACTGCGCCACAGACCGTATTGACCGAGGGACGCCTTCAGGCGGCCGATACCGGCCTCTCCGCGCAACAGGCACCAGACCTGGCGTCCTTCATCTCGCAACAGTTCGTGCAGAAGGTAGGCGCCGAGGAAGCCTGTCCCACCGGTCAGCAGCACATTGCGCGGTCGATCGGATATCGGGATGATGGCGGGGGGGCGGATCGTCTCGTCGAGACGGATGTCGCTCCGCAGCAGCGAATCGAGCGCAGGCGTGCCTGCCGAACGGTTTTCAATGCGTGCCGCGAGGCCTTCGACGGTCGGCGCATTGAAGATATCGAGAATGCCGATCTCCAGCCCGTAGCGCTCCTTGGCAAGAGCCGACAGCCGGGTGGCCAGCAGTGAATGGCCGCCAAGGTTGAAAAAATCATCGCCGGCCGAAACCGACGCGATGCCGAGCACATCCTTGAAGGCTGCTGCGATCGCCTCTTCGGTCGGTCCCTGAGGCAGACGCCCGTCGCTGTCGTGCGAAAAATCCGGCAAGGGAAGTGCGCTCATGTCGACCTTGCCGTTGACCGTCAGCGGCAGTCGGTCGAGCCAGGCGAACGCATCGGGCACGAGAAAACGGGGAAGGCGCTCTGCCAGCCAGCTGCGCATCGTCGCGGCGGCGGCAGGGCCTGCGGCCTTGGCTACCCCATAGGCGACGATGCGTTTTTCGCCATCGACGTCCCGGATTGCGACGGTTGCGGCGGCGATGTCGGGATGGGTCTGAAGCATGGCTTCGATTTCGCCCGGCTCGATGCGGTAGCCACGAATCTTGACCTGGTCATCGAGCCGCCCGAGGACGCGAATGCGTCCGTCCGGCAACTGGCAGGCCCGGTCTCCCGTGCGGTAGAGCACGCCGGGCCGGTCCTTTGATGCGAACGGGTCCGGCACGAAGCGCTCGGCGGTCAGCGCCGGCCGACCGTGATAGCCGCGCGCGATGCCCAGACCACCGATGTGGAGTTCTCCTGGAATGCCGATCGGCAAAGGCTGCATATTGGCGTCGAGAACGTAGAGCTGCTTGTTTGCCGCCGGCCATAGCGTGGCGTCGACGGGATTGCCGTTTCCGCATGCCACCATGCTGGCATTGACCGTGGTTTCGGTCGGCCCGTAGGCGTTGATGAACAGGCGCCCGCTGCTCCAGCGCTCGATCAGTTCGGGCGTCGGTGCTTCGCCGCCGACCAGCACCATGCGGAGCGCAGGGTAATTCCCCGCCGGAAGGGTCAGCAGGGCGGAGGGGGTCATGGTGATATGGGTGACGCCATGCTTGCGCATGTGCTCGGCGAGACCGGGGCCGGGCAGGGCCTCCATTGCCGGGAGAAGCAGCAGCTTCGCACCGGCGCCGAGGCTCATGACCAGTTCGGGGATCGAGGCATCGAAGCTGAAGCTGAAGAATTGCAGCACGCAATCGCCGGATCGTACGTCGCCGCAGCGGATCTTGTCTTCCGTCAGGTTGACCAGGCCGGCATGCTCGACGAGCACGCCTTTCGGCCGGCCGGTCGAGCCAGACGTGTAGATGACGTAGGCGAGATGGTCGGCCCGGCTGATGTTGTCGGGATTATCCTCCGGCGCGTCCTGCGGCCAGTCGGTATCGAGATCGATCCGCGGCACCCCGTCCGGTAGCGCCATCGCCTGGTGCGTCAAGACCAGCGGTGCTTGCGAATCCGCAAGCATGTAGGCGAGACGTTCGGCCGGATAGGCCGGATCGAGCGGAAGATAGGCGCCGCCGGCCTTGAGCACGCCGAGCCAGGCCGCGATCATGTCGAAGCCACGATCAAGCGCGATACCGACCACGGTCTCCGGCCCCACGACCTTCGCGCGCAGCATGTGGGCGAGTTGATTGGCGCGGCGGTTCAGCGCGTCGTAGCTCTGGACCTGCATATCCCCGCCGGAAGCGTAGACCAGCGCGACGGCATCGGGCGTTCTGGCCGCATGTGCCTCGAAAAGCGTCTGGAAGCGCGCTGCCGTGTCATAGGGGCGCTGCGTCTCGTTCCATTCGACGAGCTGTCTTTGGCGGTCCTCGACAGGCAGGAGCGGGAGGCCCGCTATCGGCAGATCGGGGTTCTCAGCGATGGCCTGGAGCAGGGCGAGGAAGTGTTTTGCAAGTGCGCGGACCGTCTCCGGCTTGAAAAGCGCAGTGTCGAATTCGAAGGCACCTTTGACGGCATCGCCCGCCTCGTAGAGGTTCAGGCTGAGATCGAGCTTGGCCACGACGTCGCGGCTGTGAATCCGCCGTAGTTCGAGGCCGGGCAATCCGATCTTCTGCTTCGGCTCCGCGTCGAGCTGGAATTTCAGTTGGAACAGCGGATGGAGGCTCGGATCACGCTCGGGCCGCAGCTCTTCGACCAGCCGCTCGAAGGGCAGGTCCTGATGATCGAGGACACCCCACAGGGTCTCCTGGACATGCTTGAGATTGTCCCGGAAACCGGCCGTCGGCCGCAGGCGCGCACGAACCGGCAGCGGATTGACGAACAGCCCGACGAGGTCTTCGGATTCCCGGTGGCTGCGGTTGGCGACCGGCGTGCCGATCACAAGATCGGCCTGGTCCGTGTAACGGCAGACCAGGATGTTGAACGCCGTGAAAAGGGCCGCGAAGAGTGTCGCCCCTGCCGTGCCGGCAAGGCCACGAAGCCGCGCGACGGTGTCGGCATCGATCGCGACCTCATGCAAGCGACCTTCGTTGTTTTGCACCGGCGGCCGCTGAAAATCGGCGGGCAAGCGGGTTACGGGCAACGGTCCTTCGAGATGCTCCCGCCAGAACGCCAGGGATTGCTCAAGCTTCGGGCCTTGCAGGAAATCCCGCTGCCAGGCGGCGAAATCGCCATACTGGATCGGCAGCGCGCGGATTTTTCCAGTCCCCCCCGACACGGCGCTTTCATAGAAGAACGCGAGGTCCTTCAAAAGCACGTCCATCGACCAGCCATCGGCGCAGATGTGATGCAGCGTGAGCAGAAGGATGTTGCGGTCCGGGCCGAGCGAAATCACGCTCAGGCGAAGCGGTGGCTCGCTTGCAAGATCGAACCGCCGCTGGGCTTCCGCCCTGATCACGACCTCCAAGTCCTGCGCATCGAGGCCGTCGGCACGGCGATCGATCAGCGTGACGGGAATGCGCGCGTCCTCGACGGTTTGCTGGACCGGTTCGCCTTCCCGGATGTCGATGCGGGTGCGCAGAACAGCGTGCCGCGCGGCGACTTTTTCCAGCGCGGCTTCGAGCGCATTGATGTCGAGCGCACCCTGTGCCTCGACGGCAAACGGCATGTGATAGAGCCCGGCTTCCGGCAACATCTGCTCGATGAACCAGAGCCTTTGCTGGGCAAACGAGAGCGGTGGCGAGGGATTGCTGCGCGCAATGATCGAGCGGCCGCCACCGGCCAGCTGACCAGTCGTCAGGAAGGACAGGATCTCGGCCTTGCGATCGCGCACGAGCGCCGTGACGTCCTGCGTCAGGGCTTGCGGAGGGCCGGAGCAGCGAAGCGTCCCGGCATCGCTCCACACGCGAATCTCTTGCCGGGCAAGGCCTTCCAGAAACGTCTCGATCGTCTCGCGAACGTTCATCGCGTGGCCTCCGTCGCTACGCAAACATGCTGGCCGACGCGCCTCGAAAGAGCATCAAGACGGCCAGTATCGATGATGACCGGAGAGGTTCGCACAGGAACCGGCGCCAAAATCATTGCAACCTCTGATTACGTCGAAAAACCACTCTGTCGAGGCAATCAATTGCCGTCTGTATTGTTGACTACGGCATTCAAGAATTATATGCAAGAGGCAATTCGTCATCGGGGCCTGGCTCCCGCGACACCGAATTGAAGTGAATGATTCTCGTTTCAGGGGAGCGGGAAAGGCGTCTTGCGACGGCCTTTCAAAGGTCCGCCCTCCGTTCCACGAAGGAGCAACAGGCAGTGCAAAACACGTCATGGACGACGCAGGCCGAAAAAGGAAACGGAGAATTTTATTCAATAATTCATGCGCTTGAGAAGCGTTCACGGGAAATGCCCGCCGATATGGCGATGCGGTTTTTCTATGATGACGCCACCGCCGTCGCAGAAGGGCGCTTCGATGCATGGAGCTGGAAGGAGCTTCGTGACAGGGCGCGCAACGTAGGTCGGGAGCTTGCCGCAACGGGCCTCGTCATCCCCGGCGTGCGCATTCTCGTCGTCTATCCGCCTGGGCTCGGCTTCATCGCGACGTTCCTCGGATGCCTCTATGCGGGGGCTGTTCCGGTTCCCGTGCCGGCGCCACGGCGTGCCGACGGAATCCATCGTTGGTTGCATATAGCGCGCGACGCCGGCATAACCGGAATCCTGTGCGACAAGGATCTCATCGAAACGCTCACGCCTTTGCAGCAGGCCGTCGGCCACGGCTTTTGCGTCGCGCCGATGGGCGCCGATCCTGCCATCGCCTGCCAACAGAACGATGACAATCAGCCGTTCTTTTCGCCCGGCCCGAAACACGTCGCGTTCCTGCAATACACATCGGGTTCTACGAGCGATCCGAAGGGCGTGATGGTCACGCACGGCAACCTGATGGCCAATCTGCGGCAGATCAGCGTGGCCTTCGAATATGGCCCATCCGACCGCTCCGCCTGCTGGTTGCCGCACTATCACGACATGGGCCTGATCGACGGCATTCTGTCGCCGGTTTTCAACGGCTTCTCGGTATCCCTGATGGCGCCGGCCTCGTTCCTGCGCAGGCCCTTGCGTTTCCTGGAGCTCGCCAGCCATGTCCGCGCGACGGTGATCGGCGGCCCGAATTTTTCCTACGAGCACTGTGTGGAGAAGTACACGCCGGGCGCCGTGGCTGGGCTCGATCTCTCGACAATTCGCATCGCCTACAACGGCGCCGAGCCGATCCGGCCGCAGACGCTCCGACGCTTCGCCGCGACTTTCGAGCCATGCGGCTTCCGCTGGAAGGCCCTGTATTGCTGCTACGGCCAGGCCGAGGCGACGCTCTTCCAGACCGGCAACGGCCCGGACGATCCGCCGCATATTCTCTCGATACGACGCGACGAGTTGACGGCGCGTGGCGCGGCGATTGAGATCGGGCAAGAGGAGAGCACGCAGGAAACGCTGGAACTTGCTGCCTGCGGCCGTGCCGCAGACGGTCTCGATCTCGCACTGGTGGACCCCGACCGGCGCGCCCGCGTTGCCGATGGTGCCGTCGGCGAAATCTGGATCAAAGGGCCGAATGTCACGCCGGGCTACTGGGGTCGCGCCAAGCTGAACGCGGAAACCTTCGACCAGGTGCTTGACGGTACCAGTGGCTGGCGGCGCACCGGCGATCTCGGCTTCCGCCTCGCCGGCCAGATCTACATCACCGGCCGCCTCAAGGACCTCATCATCATCCGCGGACAGAATCACCATCCGGAGGACATCGAGCAGTCGGTGTTCTCCTGCCATCCGGCGCTCGCGCAGGGTCGGGCAGGCGCCTTCTCCCTGGAGCTGGATAGCGAGGAGCAGGTGGGTGTCGTGTGCGAACTGACGCGCGAGGGTTTGCGGGACATCGATGCCGAGGACGTGTTCCGGGCCATTCGCGGCGCTGTATCGCGCAACCACAACCTGAAGGCCGCGATCATCGCGCTCATCCGTCCGAGCAGCCTGCCGCGCACGCCGAGCGGCAAGGTCCGCCGTTTTGCCTGCCGCCAGGGTGTCGTCAGCGGTGACCTGCGCATCGTGGCGCGCTGGGATGCGCGCCCGGATGCCAGGATCGACCTGCCTGACGTGGTCGAGCAACCGAGCTGGCAGGAGCAATTGCACCGCCAACCGAAAGCGCTGCGCAAGGACGCGCTGCGGCGTCTTATCCGGCAGGAAGTGGGTCTTCTCGCGCGCCTCGGTCCTGGTGAACTGCCGGATGCCGCCGCCGGCTTCTTTGATCTCGGGCTCGATTCCGTCGCTCTGGTCAATATCGGCGCGACGATCGAGCGCGAACTCGCCGTCCAGGTCGGGCCGACGCTCATCTTCGAGCATCCGACGATCGATGCCCTGACGGAGCATCTCTGGGGCACCGTTCGCACCGATATGCACGACACCGAAATCCGGCACGAGGCGCCCGCGAACGATGCGAAGACGGTGGCGACGCCAACTGGCCTGCAGCCGTCGCTCGCCGCCGAATTCGCGGCCCTGAAGGCCTTGCTCGGTTCCGAAACGGCAGGCTGACCGGTTTATCCGCAACCTTTTGATCAACGAACGAAAGCACCAGCGATGACCTCTGCCGACAAGCCGGCTTCTGCCTCAGAAGGCGTTGATCAGGAAGCAATGTTCGCCATCCTGCGGGATGCGCGCCAGCGTCTCGAGAAATTCCAGGCGGAGCGCGATGAGCGGGTCGCCATCGTCGGCCTTGCCGGCCGATTTCCGGGCGCGGACAATGTGGATGCGTTTTGGCGCTTGCTCCGTTCCGGCGAAAGCGGGCTTCGTCCGGTCGACGACGCGGAGCTGGAACAGGCCGGCGTCGACGCCGAGGTTTCCTCGCGGCCGGACTACGTGCGCGTCTGGGGTGGCTTCGATGACCCGACCGGTTTCGATGCGGGCTTCTTCGGCTATTCGCCGCGCGATGCCGAACTTCTCGATCCACAGCAGCGCGTCTTTCTCGAATGCGCCTGGGGGGCGCTGGAACATGCCGGTTATGACAGCCGGACCTATCAAGGCCGGATCGGCGTCTATGCCGGCGGCGCGCTCACCTACAATTTCAGCAACATCCAGGCGAACCGGACGCTGCGCGAGACCGTCGATCCGATCCATGCCGGGCTCAGCAATGTCATCGGCCTGATCGCCTCGCGCGTCGCCTACCACCTTGATCTCAAAGGCCCCAGCGTCGGCGTGCAGGCAACCTGCGCATCGTCCCTGATCTCCCTGCATCTTGCCGCACGCGCCCTGCTGGCACGTGAAACCGACATGGCGCTGGCCGGTGCAGTGGCGATCGGCCAGCCGCGGCCGGAAGGCTATGTCTACAAGAGCGAGGGGGTCAGTTCCCCGGACGGGCTTTGCCGGCCGTTCGATGCCGCCGCGCAAGGCACCGTCTTTACCAACGGCGTCGGTGTCGTGGTGCTCAAGCGCCTGAGCGATGCATTGGCCGATGGCGACACGATCTATGCCGTGGTCCGTGGCTCGGCGATCGGCAATGACGGGGCCGCGAAGGTCGGCCTGACGGCGCCCAGCATCGCGGGACAGCAGGCTGTTCTGGAGGCCGCCCTTGCCGATGCCCGCATCGCGCCCGCAAGCATCGACTATGTCGAAGCGCACGGCACCGCCACGGCGCTCGGCGATCCCATCGAACTGGCGTCGCTGAACCGGGTCTACGGCCCTGCTTTCAAGGCGGAGGGGCGTGAATGCGCGATCGGTTCGGTGAAGGGCAATATCGGCCACATGGACGTCGCCGCCGGCATGGGCGGCCTCATCAAGACGGTGCTTGCGCTCCGGCATGGCAGCCTGCCCGCCAGCATCAACTTCAACGCGCCCAATCCGGGCTTCGATCTTGCGGCGAGCCCGTTCCGCGTCGTCACGGAAAACCGGGATTGGAAGGGCACGCCAGAGCGGCCGCGGCGTGCTGCGATCAGCGCCTTCGGCATGGGGGGCATGAATGCCCATGTCATCCTGGAGGAGGCACCGGCGCGGCCAGCGGAAGCCGTCGTTGACGGCCCACAGCTGCTGCCGCTCTCCGCCCGTTCGCCCGAAGCGCTGGAGGGTATGCGCAATGCACTTGCCATGGCCCTCGGTGACACGGCCCCGGCGAACCTCGCCGAGATCGCTTTCACCTTGCAGACCGGCCGCCGGCCGATGGCCCATCGTTTCGTAGGCCTCGCCCATGACAAAGCGTCTGCCTCCGCGCTGATTGCGGCCGGTGAAGGACCGGGCTGCGTTGCCGGCGACCTATTGCCCGGGGATCCCAGCCTCGTTTTCCTCTTCCCGGGGCAGGGAGCTCAGCATGTCGGAATGGCGCGCGAACTCTACGATCGCGACCCCACCTTCAAGGCGGCCTTCGATGCTTGTGTCGCAGGCCTGCCGGACGATCTAGATCTGAAAGCGCTGCTTTACGCCGACGGTGCCGATGCGGAGGCGCTCAGCCGTACGGAAGTGACGCAGCCGGCGCTCTTCGTCATCGAATATGCGCTGGCACAGATGTGGCTCGCAAGGGGCCTCAAACCGCGCGCGCTGCTGGGACACAGCATCGGCGAATATGTGGCGGCCTGCCTCGCTGGCGTCTTCTCGCTGGAAGATGCGCTCCGCATCGTCTGCGCACGCGGTCGCCTGATGCAGGCCTGCGCACCCGGCGCCATGCTGTCGGTCATGCTGTCGGAGGCGGAAGCCCGTTCCGTGCTGTCAGCCGAGGTCGAGCTTGCCGCCGTCAACGGTCCGCGCAGCTGCGTGCTCGCGGGAACCGCGGACGCGATTGCGGCGCTCGCCGAGCAGTTCGACCGAAGCGGCCTCGGCAGCCGGCCGTTGCGCACCTCCCATGCCTTCCACAGCTTCATGATGGAACCGGCGCTCCAAGAGTTTTCCGAGATTCTTGACACCGTCAAACGCAATCCGCCGACGCTCGATATCCTGTCGAACCTCACCGGCGACTGGTTGACGGCTGAGCAGGCGACGGACCCGGCCTATTGGGTCGCCCACCTGCGCCGAACCGTGCTTTTCGGACCCAGCCTCGCCCGCGTTCTGGAACTTTCCAATCCGCTCCTGCTGGAGGTCGGCCCCGGCTCGTCGCTGACCCGGCTAGCCCGCCAGCAGGCGCGGCCGGACATGCGCGCGGTCGCGTCATTGCCCGATGCGGGTTCGGCGCGCGATGCCGCCGACCACGCCTTGCTCGCCTTCGGCGAACTTTGGACGGCCGGAACCGATGTTGACTGGGGAGCACTCCAACAGGGCGCCCGGCGCCGCGTCGGCCTGCCCACCTATCCGTTCCAGCACACGTCCTATTGGATCCCGCCCGTTTCACCGGTTGCGGTGGAAGGCGTTCAATTGGAACGGCTCGATAATCTCTCCGACTGGTTCCACCAGCCGACATGGACGCGCGACACGACGCTTTCCGTGAAGGACGATCGTCGTGGGGAAAAGCAGCGCTGGTTGCTGCTGAACGGCCGTGCTGCCGCAACGGCGATCGGTGCGCTGCCGGAGGACGTTGAAACAATCCAGGTCGAGGCAGGAGACACATTTACTTTTGACGGCGAGACCTATCACCTCGATCCAGTCGATGCCGATCACTATCGCGCGCTCCTGGCCGATCTCGCAGCGAAGGGCCGTGTGCCCGACCAGATCATCAATGGTTTCGCTCTTGGCGGAGAAGCCGGTTCCAACGTCGGTTTTGCGAGCGCGCTGGCGCTCGGGCGCGCCCTGGCCGACGTCGCCGACAGACCTGCATTGCTGACGGTGCTGGCAAGCGGCATGCATCAGGTCACCGGTTCGGAAACGCTTGATCCGCACGCTGCCATGGTGCTGGGAAGCCTGCGGGTCCTGCCGCAGGAGTTGCCGGGGTTGAACTGCCGCAGCATCGATCTGCCGGGAGCTAATCCTTCTGCGATGGTTGCGGGTCTTTCCGGCGCCCTGCTCAGGCCGTGGCGGGAGGATGCGACGGTCTCAGCCCTGCGCGGCGGATTTGCCTGGCTGGAGGGGCATGCGGCGAGCCCGGTCGCCGAGCCCGTTGAGGTTGCGGCCTTGCAGGATGGAGCAACCTATCTCGTCGCCGGCGATCTGATCGATGGTCTCGGCCTGATTTATGCACGCACGCTCATCCAGTCGCACGGCGCCCGAGTGATCCTTGCCGGTCGCGCCGGCTTGCCGCCCCCGGCCGAATGGGAGCATTGGCTCGCCTCGCACAGCCCGCAGCATCCCGTCAGCCGGTTCGTTCGAACGCTGCGCGACATCGGTACGCCGGGAGAACATTATATTCTCTTCAGCGGCGACCTGTCCGATCCGGAATGGCTGGCCTCCGTTCTGGAAGACGGCCAACGGCGGTTCAGCCCGATCCGGGGTGTCTTCCACACCGCCGGCATGGGTGAGCTCTATCATTGCCCGCTTGCCGAGACCACGATGGACGGCTCCAGCGGCCTGTTTGCCACCAAGGTTGCCGGGCTTTCCGCGCTTGCCACCGCGCTCTCCACGGCGCAGCCCGACTTCGTGCTCGTCCAGTCGTCGCTCTCCTCGATCGTCGGCGGCGGCGGCCTTGCTGCCTATGCGGCAGCCAACAGCTTCCTTGACGCCTTCGTCGAGGCACGGCGCGGCAAGATGCAACCGGCCTGGCAGGCGATCAACTGGGATACGTGCCTGCCCTATGGGCAAAACCGCGGAGAAGGCGGAAGCCTCTATGCCAAAGCCATCGATGCGGACGAGGTGTGGCAGGTCACGCGCGCCGTCCTCGCCCGTCCGGAACTCACCCGCGTCGTCGTGACGCCCGAACATCTTCACCACCGCATGGCTGCAGCGATGCGGGCAACGGTGGAGTCCGTTGCGAACGCTCCTGAAGCCGCGACCGGTCGCCAGGGCATCCGCACGGCCTATGTCGCACCACGTGATCCGGTGGAGGCGACCGTGGCTTCCGTCATGGGCGAACTCCTCGGCATCGAGCGCATCGGCGCCATGGACAACTTCTTCGAACTCGGCGGGCATTCGCTGCTTGCGGTGCAGGTGGTCACGCGCCTGCGCAAGCAGTTCGCCACCGACCTGCCGATGCGCGCCTTGCTGTTCGAGGCGCCGACCGTGGCGGGAATTGCCGCCGTCATTCGCGATTCGCTTGATGCCGCCCGGCGCGAGCAGGAAACCCTCGCAGCGCTTCTCGATGACATCGAGGCCGTCGGTGCGCGCCGGGAAGCATAGATCCAGACAACGACCAGTCCTCACGGAGCATGAACACCATGAAATTCAGCCTTTTCTACTTCGACGGCGACGGTGCGAGCCCCAGCAAGGATCGCTATCGCCAGCTCACGGAAAGTGCGCGTTTTGCCGATGACAACGGCCTCGCGGCCCTTTGGGTGCCGGAACGGCATTTCCACGCTTTCGGCGGTCTCTACCCCAACCCGTCCACCATCCATGCGGCATTGGCGATGATCACCAAGCGGGTGCAGTTGCGGTCCGGCAGCATCGTCCTGCCGTTGCATCACCCCGTGCGCGTGGCCGAGGAAATCGCCGTCGTCGACAATCTCTCCGGCGGCCGCGCCGGTGTCGCGATCGCGTCGGGCTGGACGCGCAACGAGTTCGTCCTGTCGCGCGAACCGCATGGCAGCCGGCGCAGCCTGATGTGGCGCAGCTACGACCAGCTTTCCAAGCTGCTGGCGGGCGAGACCGTGCCGTTCGAGGATGCGGACGGCAGTATCGTCGAGGCCAAGACCCTGCCGCGTCCGGTTCAACCGCGCGTTCCCTTCTGGGTCGCCTGCCAGTCGACCGAAACCTTCGTCGAGGCGGGCCGCCGCGGCATCAACGTGCTGACCGCCCTGCTGGGCGAAACCCTGGAAACCCTCACGCCCAAAATCCAGGCCTATCGCCGGTCGCTGGAAAAACACGGTCACGATCCGTCCTCCGGCACCGTCACGATCATGGTGCACACCTTCCTTGGCGCGGATGCGGACGAGGTCAGGGCGAATGTGAAGGGGCCGTTCAGTGAATATCTGCGGACCCACTACCACCTTCTCGAAGGGCTGGCTCGCAGCATGGGTCTCGATATCGCGTTGGAGAATTTCAGCAAGGACGACCTCGACAGCCTCATCGAGTTCGGCGTCGAGGGGTTCATCAAGGGACGCTCGCTGATTGGCACGCCGGAGGGATGCGCGGAAACCGTCGAAGCGCTGGGCGCTGCCGGCATCAACGAGATCGCCTGCCTGATCGATTTCGTCCAGGACTACGATCTGGTCATGGGTGGCCTGCCGCATCTTGCGCGGCTGGCAAAGATCCATGCCGGCCGGGTGCCACTCGCCGAAGCCGTTTGAAAGGGCCAGCCGTGAATAGTGCAGATCCGATCGACCTGCTTCGCGCGCGTGTGGCGGCGCTCGGCCCAGAACAAAGGGCCGATTTCCGCCGCCAGCTGGAGGCGAGGGGAATCGCCTGGGACCGTGTTGCCCCGCAGGAAGCGGTGCGTTTGCGCCCGGCACGGCTGCCGCTTTCGCCGGGTCAGATGCACTTCTGGCTGCAGCAGAGCCTGTATCCCGAAAACTCGGCCTACCACGTCGCCTATCGCTGGCGGTTCCAGGGGCCAATCGATCGCCATACGCTAGAACGCAGCTTGCAGACGATCGTGGACCGGCATGAGCCCCTGCGCACCGCTTTCCCCGTCGCCGATGGCGAGCCGTGGCAGGATGTCCTGCCGCACTGCGCATTCCGGCTGGACTATACCGATGTCGCGGGGTCGATCGACCAGCTCGAAGCGGTGGCGCGAGCCGTCGCCATAGAACCGTTCGATCTCGCCACGGCACCCCTGTTGCGCGCGCATCTCGTTCGCGTGGATGAACAGGATCACCTACTGGCTATCACCCTGCACCACATCGTCTCCGACGGGTGGTCGCGCGGTGTGCTTATGCGGGAGCTCACGACAAGCTACCGCGCCTATTCGAAGGGCGTCGAACCGGAGCTTCAACCGCTTCCGCGCAGCTTCGCCGATCTCGTGCTCGACCAGCAGGCCTGGCTTCAGGGCTCGCAGTGCGCGCGTCAGGAGGACTACTGGAAGAAACATCTCGCCGATCTCAAGCAGCTTGAACTGCCGGCCGACCGGTCGCGCCACACCAGCATAGACATGGCGTCGGCCACCGTTTCGCGGACCGTCTCCGGCGAGATTTCAGCGAGCGTGAGCGCACTCGCAAGCCAGCTTGGCACGACGCCGTTCATCGTGCTTGCGGCCGCCTTCAAGCTGTTGCTCCACCGGTATTGCGGCCAGCAGGACCTGACCATCTGCACGCCCGTTGCCGGTCGCGCGGATTCCGAAGCGGCGCAGCTGATCGGCCTGTTCACCAACACGCTCGTGCTGCGCAACCGGCTCGATCCCGGTTTGACTTTCGCCGAGTGGGTCGCCCGTGTGCAGGAAAACTTTTCCGACGCCCTCGAACATCAGGACTTCCCGTTCCCCATGCTTGCCGACGCGCTCGGCATGAACCGCGATGCGCGCCAGAACCCGCTCTCGCAGGTCATGTTCCAGCTGCAATCGGGCGGATACCGGCAACAGAACGCCGAAACGGTCGACTTCGGCATCGATGGCCTCTCCGTCCGCCAGCAGCCGGCGCCGCTCAGCGAAACCAAGGTCGATCTCAGCTGGTACATGATGGAGCGGGAATCCGGTTATCTCCTGACGATCGAATACCGCGCCGCGCTCTTCGATTCCTGGCGCATCGAGCGTATGGCGCAGCATTTCGAACAGCTTCTCCTCTCGATCATTCAAGCGCCGGATGCGCGTCTGCCGGCATTGCCCTACATGTCGCCGGATGAACGGCAGGCGGTCATCGGTCTTGGCACGCCGATAGCGACGCCTCTCCCCGCAACGACCGTGCACGAAGCGATTTCGGATGTTGCCCGACACCATCCGGATGCCATCGCGCTGGAAAACGAGGGCCGCATCTGGACCTACCGAGACCTGGAGCGCGAAACGGATCTGCTCGCCTTCGCGCTGCTGTCCTTGCCGGATCCCGTCCGGCCGGGGGACCGGGTGGCGGTGTCGCTGCCGGGCAAGGGATATTCGATCCTCGCCTTTCTCGCCATCCTCAAGGCTGGTGCCATCTATGTGCCGCTCGATCCCGACCATCCGGCGGACCGCGTCGCCTACGTCCTGCAGGACGCCGGCGTTGGCCTGATCCTGACGGATCGGCCGCAAGCCTATCCCGATCACCGGTGCATCGATCCGGCGGAGATGGTGGCACAGGCCGTTGAACCGGTGGTGCTGCCTCCAGCGGACCAGGCGCGGATCGCCTATCTGCTTTACACAAGCGGCAGCACCGGACGGCCCAACGGCGTGCCGATCGGTCATGCCAGCCTGCTGAACCACCTGCGTTCCATGGCAGAGGTGCCGGGTCTGGAGCCGGGCGACCGGATGCTGGCCATCACGACGCCGACATTCGACATCTCCATTCTCGAAATGCTGCTGCCGCTCAGCGTTGGCGCAACCGTTATTCTGTACGGTCAGGACCTGCTGCTCGCACCGGTCCGGCTGGGGCAGGTGCTGGCCGACGACCGGATATCCCATATGCAGGCGACGCCCGCCTATTGGCGCATGCTGCTCGACAGCGGCTGGCAGGGATGCACGACGTTGACGGCGCTGTGCGGCGGCGAGGCGCTGGATGCGCCGCTGGCCCGCCGGCTGCTGGAGCGCACGAAAATCCTCTGGAACGTCTACGGTCCGACCGAAGCGACGATCTGGGCCAGCGCCTTGCAGGTGACGGTGCGCCACGCGGAAAGCGGCAAGGTTCCGATCGGCGGCCTCCTCGACAACACGCATCTGCATGTTCTGGATCCCTATCTGGAGCCATTGCCGCGTGGCATTCCCGGCGAACTCTATATCGGTGGCGTGTGCCTCAGCCCGGGCTACTGGAACCGCCCGGCGCTTTCCGCCGCGCGTTTCGTGCCCAACCCCTTCTATGACGAAAATAGCCCCGCGCCACGCCTCTACAAGACCGGCGATGCCGTCGTCCGGCAGGACAACCGGGAAATCGAGTTCGTCGGGCGGACGGATTTTCAGGTCAAGCTCCGCGGCTACCGCATCGAGATCGGCGAGATCGAGGATCGGCTGCTGCAGGACAAGGTCGTCGATCAGGCGATCGTCATGCTCGACGAGGCGAATGAGCGGCTCGTCGCCTATGTGCTTGTCCAGGATCCGTCCACAGCGATCGAGGACGGGCAGATGGAGCGGGCGCTTCGCCAGTCGCTCGTGGCACAGCTGCCGCGTTACATGGTGCCGACGGCTTTCGTCGTGCTGCGGGCGTTTCCGCTCAATCCGAGCGGCAAGGTCGATCGCAAGCGGCTGCCTGTGCCGCAGGTATCGCTTGCTAGCTCAGTCACGGTCGCGCCGCGCAACGGGGCGGAAGACGCTTTGTTGGCCATCTGGAAGGACGTGCTGAAGCGGGACGACATCGGCGTCGAAGACAACTTCTTCGATCTTGGCGGTGACTCCATCATCGGCGTGCGCATCGTCGCCCGCGCACAGGCGGCAGGCTTCAGCCTCGTTCCAACCCAGATCTTCGAACTCCAGACGGTTGCCGCCCAGGCTGCGGCCGTCATGACGAAGGACGATAAAGTATCGCGATTGAGCATCTGGCAGCGCCACAGCCGCAACGCTGTGCTTGACCCCTGGCTCGTCATCATGCCGTGGCCGGATTCCGCCGACGGTGCGAGACAGGCGGCTGAGATCGTCGCCAACCATCACCCGGCCCTGCGGGGGCGTCTGTACGATGCTACGCCGGAAACAGCGGCGGACGATGATGCAGCGCTTCTACAATGGGCGCGAACCGTGGCATCCCACGGGGAGGCGATGGGGTTCGGCGTGCGGATCCTCCAGCGGGGCGACAACCAGGTCTGCGCGATCGCAGCGCATTCGCTGCTGCTTGATGCCCGGGCGTTGACCTGGATTGCCAGTGACATGACGGAAACGTCCGCGCGCCTAGCTGCAGGCGGCACCGCCGCGCTGCATGCGGTGGGGGACTATGATGGATGGCTGGCCAACGATGAGCCGGTCGTTCGGTCTGAAGCAAAGCAAGTGCAGAGCGGCAAATCGGCCTCCACTGCACCGGGCACCGAGGTTTTCGCTGCTCTCGACGTGGAGACCATGCTCCGGCTGGAAACCACGGCACGCCATCTTGCCGTGTCGGTCGAAACGATGGCGCTGGCAGCGCTTGAGCAAGTGCTGGCGCAGACGACGGGTTGTGAAACGGCAAGCGTCGATGCGTTGACGTCCTCGCGCCCCACCGCGGCGCAGCAACGCACGATCGGCAACTTCACACGGCTCCTGCCCATTCCGCGGCAAGAGCCTGGCGCCAAGATTGCCGGTCGCGGCGCCTTTCTCGCCGACGACGGCCAAGGGCTTGATCCGGCCGCAGGCCCTGGTGATGCTCTGTTCTGGTGGCAGGAAACCGATGGTGCGCAGCTGGAATGGCTCTCGGTTCCGACCCCTATTCTCCCGGACGGTTACACCCTCGTATTGCGGGCAACGCGGCGCGCGGGCGCTCTCGATCTGCGGTGGCACTATGATCCCGCCCGGCTCGGGCAGGAGACGGTTGAGCGGATCGCGGCCCAGCATCTTACCGCCCTGACGGCCATCAAGGCCGATGACGGCACGGCGGCCGCGAAGGTCGACCGCCTGCTCGACAAACTCAGACAACGAAAGGGATAGGCCTTGGCAGAGGTTGTCGACGTCTTTGAAATGACGCCAGTGCAGAGCGGCATGCTCTTCCACTCCCTGAAAGCGCCGGAGTCCGGAACCTATTTCGAGCAATGCTGGTGCGTGCTGGAAGGACCACTCGACATCGAGGCTTTCAAAGCCGCTTGGCAGCGCGTGATCGAACGGCACGACGTCTTGCGCAGCGAGTGCCACTGGGTCGATCTCGATCGCCCGGTGCAGGTCGTCTATGACGATGCCGAACCGGAATGGCATATCGACGACTGGACGCATCTCGACGCGCCAGAACAGGGCAAGACCTTTGCCGAATGGCTGCAAGCCGACCGTCGCCGCGGCTTCCAGCTCGACAAGGCGCCGCTTCTTCGCTTCTCCCTGATCCGGCTCGGCAAGGATCAACACCGCTTTCTCTGGAGTTTTCACCATTTGCTGATGGACGGCTGGTGCAGTTCGCTGCTCGTCGGCGAGATGCTGAAAGCCTATGCCGGCCACGACCTGCCGCCGGCGCCTCCGTCGTATCGCCGCTATATCGACTGGCGGGCCGGCCAGGATATCGACGCGGCAAGGGCGTATTGGAGCCAAGCGCTGGCGGACGCACCCGACGATGCCTCCTTCGGTCTGGAGCGTGGTGTGGGTGAACAGGAACACGCGGTATTCGAGATCCGCGAAGTCCTGGACGTCGGGACGGCCTCACGGCTTGCGACGATCGCGCGGCGGGAACGCCTGACGCTCGCCACGGTCCTGCAAGGTGCCTGGGCGCTGCTGCTATCACGCTACAGCGGCAAGGACGACGTCATCTTTGGAACCGTTCTCGCCGGCCGGCCGGCGGAGCTGCCGGGATCGGAATCCATGGTGGGACTGTTCCTCAACACCGTCCCGCTGCGGGTCGATACGGCGCCAACACGGAAGCTTCTCGATTGGTTGCGCGACTTGCAAGCTGGGCATCGTGAGCGCGAGCAGCATGGCCATGCCGCCCTTTCCAACATCCAGCGCTGGAGCGGGGCGGGGGCGAACCGGCCACTTTTCGAAACGCTGTTCATAGTCGAAAACCTGCCGCTGTCCATGCAGGGTGCCTTTGCCAGGGAGAACAGTGCGCTTTCGCTCAGCGATCCCGGAAGTTACGAGCGAACGAACTATCCGATTGCGCTGAGGATCTTTCCCGGTGAACAGACGGTGCTGGCGTTGACCGTCGATCAGGGACGCGTTTCCCCGGCAGATGCCCGGCGGGTGCTCCAGCACTATGGGGCGTTGCTGTCCGCCCTCGCCGACCGTCCGGACGCTCGATTGGGCGACCTCGACATTCTCCTTCCGCAGGAGCGGACGCGCTTGCTGGAAATCGGGCGTGGGCGGGCTGCGCGATCGGCGCCTCCGGTTCATGAACAGGTGTTTGCCCGGGCGGCCGACACGCCGCAGAAGACGGCTGTCATCTATACCGGCGCGGCCGGAGACGTCGCCCTCAGCTATCACGATCTTGTCGAACGCGTCGGCATGCTGGCCGCGCGGCTCCGTGCCCACGGCGTGGGGCGTGACTCTGTCGTGGCCGTATGCCTCGACCGCAGCCCCGACCTGCTGTGCGCACTCCTCGCGACGATGCAGGCGGGCGCCGCCTACCTGCCTATCGATCCGGATTATCCGGCCGAGCGGATCGCTTACATGCTGGAGGATTCGGGCACGGCGCTGGTGCTGGCGGATCGCGCATCCGCCGGGCGGGTGCGCTTTCCCAGCGGCATCCCGATCATGAGCCTGGACGAGCCGGGCATCGTCGCGCCGGGTAACGGCCAGGCCCCGACGTCCCTCGATGCCGACGATCTCGCCTATATCCTCTACACCAGCGGCAGCACAGGCCTGCCGAAAGGTGTGGCGATCCCGCACGGCGCGCTCAGCAACTTCATCCAGGCGATGGCCAACCAGCCCGGGATAACCGCAGACGATCGCCTGCTCGCCCTCACGACGATCGGTTTCGACATTGCCGGGCTGGAACTTTTCGGGCCGCTGGCGCAAGGCGGCACGGTCATTCTCACCGATGGCAGCGCCAGTCGTGACGGTGCGTTCCTCGCCCGCCTCATCGGGCGCATGCGCCCATCGCTCATGCAGGCGACGCCGGCCGGCTGGCGCATGCTCGTCGAAGCGGGTTGGAAGGGAGACCCGGACCTGCGCATCCTGTGCGGAGGCGAAGCGCTTGACAGCCGCCTTGCTGCACAACTGCTGGACCGCGGCCGCGAACTCTGGAACCTCTACGGCCCGACGGAGACGACCATCTGGTCGGCAGCCGTCAGGGTCGAGCCCGGCATGCTTGCCGGCGCGGGCGTGTCCGTCGCCGGGCCGATCGACAGGACGGAGCTTTATGTGCTCGATACCCGCGGCGCGCTCGTTCCGGTTGGCGTTGCCGGCGAACTGCATATCGCGGGAGCCGGGCTGAGCCCCGGCTACTGGGGCAAACCGGGCCTGACGGCCGAAAGGTTCGTGCCCAACCCTTACCGCATGACTGCAGACGATGGCCTCTACCTCTACCGTACCGGCGACCTTGCCCGCTGGCGCGAGGATGGGGCGCTGGATTTTCTCGGCCGCATCGACAATCAGATCAAGCTCAGGGGCTACCGTATCGAGCCTGGCGAAATCGAGGCGCGGCTTTGCGCCCACCCCGAGATCGCGGAGGCGGCGGTCCTCGTCGAGGAGCGCGGGGCAAGCCAGCAGCTTGTCGCCTACTTGCGCTGGCGCGCTCCGGTATCCGGTGATCCCGCGAGCCTGCTGCGCGCCCATATGGCGTCGACCTTGCCGTCCTACATGGTCCCGGCCGTCTATGTGCCGCTCGACCGCTTCCCACTTACGCCGAACGGCAAGGTTGACCGCAAGGCCCTGCAAGGCTTGCGTCCGTCAGCGGTGGAAAGGGGAGCGGCTCCGCCGGTCTTCGGCGAGCCGGCCGCGACGCTGGCTGCGATCTGGCGGGAGGTTCTGCAAACAGATCATGTCGGCCTGAGCGACAATTTCTTCGACCTCGGCGGCCATTCGCTGCTCGTCATCACCCTCCAGAGCGCCGTGCGCGAGCGGTTGGGCCTCTTGCTGGATATCACGGATGTCTTCCGGTTTCCCACGCTGGAGACAATGGCCGCCCGCATCGCCGCCCTCACCGGGAATGGGACGGACTCGCCCAATGAAAATGACCGTGTTACGCCACGGCTCGCCGGCCGCGAACGCCTTGCGCAGCGGCGAACCCTGCGCACCGTCGCATAGAGACTGGAACCCGGACAGATGGATGCAGCACAGGCCTATGGCGATACCGTCGCGGAACCGGAGCGTGATCCGGCTTCCCGGTCGCGCAAGACGCTGCTCCACCTGAGTTTTCCGATGTTCGTACAGTCGCTGCTGACATTTGCAGTGATGCTTGTCGACATGATGATCATCAGCGCCCATTCGCCGGGTGCTGCTGCTGCGGTCGCCGTCGCAAGACAGGTTCTTCAGATCGCCTTCGAGATGTCGAGCATGGTGGGCATCGGCGCCGTTATCCTGATCTCGCACAGTCTCGGCAGGGGCGATGAGGAACAGGCACGCCGCATCGCATCGCTCGCCGTCGGCGCCAATGCGGTGTTCGGCTGCTTCATCGGCATCCTGCTCCTGATGGCGGCGCCGGTCGTACTGTGGTTTCTCGACGTGCCGCAGGATCTGACTGGAGAAACACAGCTCTACCTCTCCATCGTTGCGGTGGCGATGCTGTTCAACGGCTTTGCCACCGCCGCCATGTCCTGCCTGCGCGCCTTCGGCAACGGCCGTATCATTGTGCTGGTCGGGCTTGTGCTTTCGATACTCTATATGGGGGCGGAATATGTCCTGGTTCTGGGAGCCGGCCCGATTCCGGCGCTAGGTGTACAAGGCGCCGCACTCGCCGCGCTCTTTTTCAGGGTGTTGATGGCGCTGCTGTTCGGGCTCGCCCTGCTGCGGGAGCTCGGGCTGCGCGCGGATTTCCGCAGCCTGAAGACACATGTTGCAACGGTCCGCAGAATGCTTGTCCTGTCGTTCCCGAGTGTGTCGGATTACATCGGCTACGGCTTCTATCAGCTGGTGCTGCTCGGCTTCGTCGCCGGTTTCGGCGTCGAGAGCGTGCTGAGCCGCACCTATGTCATGATCGCCATGTCCTTCCTGGTTCTCGTCATCGTGGCTATCAGCCAGGGCAACGAGGTCCTGCTCGGATATCGCTGCGGGGAAGGTCGGCCGGAGCACGCCTATCGCCAGGCCCTGCGATCCAGCGTGATCGCCACGGCGGTGACGATGGCGCTCGCGACGTTGCTGTGGGTGCTTTCGGAGCAATTTCTCGGATTGTTCGGCCAGGAAGGCACTGTCCTTGCTCTTTCCCAGCGTCTCCTGCTGCTGACGATCTTTCTCCAGCCCGGCTTCGCCTTCAACACGATCCTGCTCCAGTCGCTGCGGGCCGTCGGCGATGTGCGCTGGCCGGTGGTCGCCAGCATCGGCATTACCTGGGGCTTCGGCCTTCCGCTCGCCTGGCTGCTGTGCATCCGAGCCGGCCTGGGCGTGGAGGGTGTCTGGTATGCCTTGATCATCGAGGAGACGATCAAGGCCGGTTTCATGCTGCAGCGCTGGCTGCGCCGTCGGTGGATGTCGCACCATGCCGTCGCCTGAGGTTCTTCCCTCCGACGAGATCCACCTCCACGTCGCGGATGACCCGGCCATCACCGCGCCGGCGCTTCTGGCTCGTTATGAAGCAATGCTCAACCCGGAGGAAACCGCGCGCCGGGACCGTTTTCGTTTCGAGCGGCATCGCCACCAGTTTCTCGTGGCCCGCGCCCTTGTGCGCAGCACGCTGTCGCTCTATTGCCCCGACATCAAACCTGCCGAATGGCAGTTCGCCGCCAATGCGTATGGGCGACCGCGCATTGCAGGCGCTGCTGCCGGCACGCTGGACTTCAATCTCTCGCATACGGACGGCAGGATCGTGCTGGCGGTCTGCCAATCGCAATCGCCCGGCGTCGATATCGAACGGCTCGACCGGCCGGAGACCGTTAGCGACATTGCCGCACAGTTCTTCGCTGAAACGGAAACGCGAGGGCTTTTCGCCCTTCCGCTCTCCATGCAACGCCGCCGTTTCTTCGATCTGTGGACGTTGAAGGAAGCCTATATCAAGGCACGGGGTATGGGGCTCTCCATTCCCCTGCAGGATTTCTCCGTCCACTTTCCGGCGCAAGGCGGGCCAAGCATCCACTTCGCCGATGGGGTCGATGACGATACGTCCCGGTGGCAGGTCTGGTCGCTGCATGCAGGGGAAGACTATGCGCTGTCGCTGGCAATTTCGGATGCCGTTCCCATGCGACCTCGGCAATTCCAAAGCATACCGCTGATGGATATCAAGGAAATCGCCTGCCGAATTCTTGCCCCTGCCAAGCTAGTCCTCTGAGCCTGTTAAACTTAATGGGCGGAATCCCGAGCTTGGTACATTTGACCATGGTCACGACTGACCAGATATGCGACAACCTAACCGTATATTAACCTGAAAGCACCCCCAGCGGGTAAATCCCATGCGTTTGAAACGGCAATCCGAGATCGCGATCGGAATATTGGCGGCCTGCGCCCGAAGCCCGGAAACGAAGTTCCCGGCGCAGCAGCTTGCGCGCGAAGTCGGCGCAACCAAGGACCATGCCTATCAGGTCGTGGCTCTGCTCGTGCGCAACGGCTTCTTGAACAGCGATCGCGGTCCGGGCGGCGGCGTGCGCCTCGCCATGGAGCCGGCAAACATCAAGCTCGTGGATGTGCTGCGGATCACCCAGCCTGAACTCGAAGGCGAAAGCGTCGAAGAGTCGATCGGGTTTCCGGGCACTCAGCCGCTGCTCGACAATATCGTCGCGGCGGCATCGTCCTTCTTCGTGCGCCTCCTCGACCGGTTTACCGTCGCCGACCTCGTGGCGCCGGCAGAGACGGTTGGCCTCGCCTGCCTCGATTGCAACCTCGTGGCCGGCCGACCTGTTCGAAATCTGCGGACACCGCCCATTGCGAACACAAACATTGCCGGGCAACCAGTGGACGACGTGTTGAAAACCAACGCCTGATATTGCTCAATTGCCACGGCAATCCTGCTGTCGTGGGGCGGGGGCGGCCTGCAATGCCGCGCTTCGGCCGCGTGCGGCATGACGACCGGGCAGCGTGCGCCCGTCGAGGAAATCGGCGACCGTATAGCGCTCTGCAAGCCGCAGGAAATTGGACGATGCTGCCTCGACCACGAGATTGAAGACCGTAGCGGCGCGTTTCTTCTCCCTTGCGGGGCGCAGGAGGCTTGGCTGCGTGATGTGCAGCAGTGCACCCAGACTGACGCTTTCGGGATCCACGGCAAGCTGTACGCCGCATTGCGGGTATGGGCTGCGCAACAGGCCGTTTCTGAGCAGCATGAACATGATGCGTTCGACAGATTCCGTGCTGGCAGAGATCTGCTCGGCGATCGCTCGGGAAGAAATGTAGCTGCCGGATTGCCGGGCGCAGAGCGTCAGAATGGAAATGGCAATCTCAGTCTGGCGAGTGAAATACATTGCGTCTTCTCCCAACCTCGTTGCGCGGGGCGGGCGTGCCGATCCGGCCAACCCTGCTTGCATTGCTGAAAGGGAGACGACCGGAGATGCGCTTTTGGGACTCCGGTCGGTAAAATAAACAAACGGCGCCGGCAGGGCATTCCTGTCAGGGGATTAGCCTTGGCAAAGCGCCTTTGCGTTGAGAAGCCCCCATCCATAGACGGGATCCTTGCCCGGCTGGCCGATATCTTCCGTGGATTTCATCAGTTCCGCCTCGATCTCCTTGGGGGTCAGGTCGGGCCTGGCGGCAACCAGGACGGACACCGCAGCCGTCACAAAGGGGGCGGCAAAGGATGTGCCGCTCTTCTGGCGGGCGCCGGAAACGGAGGCTGCCGTCCAGACATTGACACCGGGGGCGGCGATATCGATATGCCCGCCCCGCACCGCGCGACGATAGGGTTTGCGCGCTGCATCGACCGCCGTCACGGCGATCACGTCCTCGTAGGCGGCGGGATAGACCGGCTTGGCATTCGGCCCATCATTGCCGGCGGCGGCGACCAGGATCGTGCCCCGGCCGATCGCCGCCTTCACCGCCCGCTCCAGCAGCAGGTTCGAAGGCCCCGTCAGGCTGAGATTGATCACCTTGATATCGCGCTGCATCAGAAGGTCGAGTGCGCGCACGAGGTCATAGACATTGGCGACGTCCGAAGACTTGTGAAGCCGCTGGAACGCATCGACCGCGACGAGTTCCGATGCGGGCAGGAGGCCGGGCACGCGGCTGCCCGACGCGCCGACCAGAAGTGCCGCGACGGCGGTGCCATGCTGCGCTCCCGATTGCGTGCCATCCATCTCGTCCAGCCGCAGAATTTCCAGCCGTGCCTTTGCCAGGGAGCTGTGATCGGCATTGATGGCCGTATCGATGAGCCCGATGCGCTGCGGCGTCAGGCATCGTGGCCCATCGATATCCGCATCCGTCGGCCAGCCCACCATGTGGCGCACGAGCGCACAGGACGTGCCTGTGCAGGCGGCTTCACCCTTTGCCTGTGGCTGGTAGAAGTGATTGAAGTCCACCGTCGCTGCGGCATTGCGCGCGGCCACCGCGGTGCGCGCCGCGTCGATCGTCATGCCCTGCGGCGCGCGCAACCGCACCATCTCGCCGCCGGTCAGCGTGATCTGCGCGCGCTGTGCGATGACAAACCCATCCTGCGTCAGTGCGGCGATCGAAGCCTCGTCGAGGCCGATTGCGACGATCTCGTTTGGCGCGCGGTCGGGCAGGGCGGCGACGCGTCGTGCCGGCGCCCGCCGCACCTCACGGGAGGGCCAGCGGAAAAGCGTTCGCAGGTCACGCAGTGGCCTGCGCCCACTATCATAGTCGCCGGACCCTCGCCCGCCTCTGCTGCTACCACTGCTACTGCCGCCACCGCCATCGTCGTCGTCATCGTCTGCCAGGGCAACCGACACACTCTGGAACGGCACGGCCGGTGAAACGACCAGCCCGGATGTCGCAACGACGAGAAGGACGGCAAGGCGTCTGGATTCTTTTGCAAGGCGGCGCAGCATTTTCCGTCTCCGGCTGGGACTTTTCTTTCCACGATCCGTTTTGTGACCGCGGCACTTTCGACTTACGTTTGACTCGACAGCTTATTCCATCGCGTGTCAAAGAAATCGCATGACCCATGACATGCCGACGGTGCCGGAACGGCTTGTGGCCTTCCTGCCGAACCTCAGACGTTTTGCGATTTCGCTCTGCCGTTCGCGGGAGCTGGCCGACGATCTGGTACAGGCCGCCTGCGAACGCGCCATCCTGGCTGCCGGCAGTTTTGCGCCCGATAGCCGGTTCGATGCCTGGATGTTCCGCATCCTGCGGAACCTCTGGATCGACCATCTGCGCCGCCTGAAGACCGCCGGTCCGCACGATGATATCGACGAGGCGCGCGACGTTTCCGTGCCGTCCGGCGAGGCCGCAGCCCACGCCCGCATGGATCTTGCCGAGGTGATGGCCGCGCTCCAGAAGCTGCCGGAAGAACAGCGCGAAGTGCTGGTTCTGGTCTGTGTGGAGGAGTTCAGCTATCGCGATGCAGCCGATGTGCTGTCCATTCCGATCGGTACCGTAATGAGCCGTCTCGCGCGGGCACGGAAAAATTTGATGGAGCTGACGGGAATAAGTTTTGGCGAAGGACGTTCGCCCGATATGAAAGGCGGCGCTCTATGATCAAGCAGGAATTCGACGACGAAACATTGATGGCTTTCGCCGACGGGGAGTTGGACGAGGCGCAAAGCCAGACGCTCGAAGAGGCGCTTGCCGCCGACGATGCGCTTGCCGAGCGGCTCGCCGTCTTCCTCGACAGCCGCCGGCTGGTGGGCGATGCGCTGAAACCGCTGATCGACGAACCCGTGCCGGAGGCGCTTCTCGCGTCGGTTCGCCGGATGGCCGAAGATGCCCAGCGCGCGGCGGACAAGCCACAGGACAACGTTGTTGCCTTCCACCCGCGGCCGCAGCAGCCCACGGCACCGGTGGCACGACGCTGGCTGATGCCTCTTGCCGCAAGTGTCGTTGCGGCGATCACCGGCGTCGTCGGCTTTTCGATCGGACGGATGGGGCCGCCGGCCGCGGGCTCCGGTGCTGAGATAGCCTCAGTCCTCGACCGGGAGGCTTCAGGCAAGGACGTCGCGCTCGATGCTTCGGGCAAGGTTCTGCATGTCATCGCCACGTTTCGCGATGAGCGTGGCGACGTCTGCCGTGAATATGAGGTGAAGGAGCCGGCCGGCCGCACGCTCACCATTGCCTGCCGCCAGCAGGACGGCTGGACGACGCGGCTGGCGCTGACGGCCCCGTCGGCCGATGGGTATGTCCCGGCCTCCTCGCAGGAAACGATCGACGCCTACCTGGCTTCCATCCAGGCGGGCGCGCCGCTTTCTCCGGAGGAAGAGCGCAGCGCGCTCGCCCCATAAGCAGGATCACCTCACGCGATATGATCGTGTTTGCCGCGCTTGTGCAAACCGTTGATGGCCAGCGGTTACCGTCAGCCGCAGGGATGGACCAATGGCGAGATAGGTTGATATAAACTTATACTTGACGCATACCAACCGTATGGTATGTTTCCGTCATGCCGAGACCAACGAAACATTCGCCCGAACGCGGCAACGCCCGGATCCGCCTGCTGGAGGCGGCTCGTGACATTGTCCGCGAAAAGGGCTTTGCAGCCACGAGCGTCGACGATCTGTGCAGGGCCGCTGGCGTCACGAAGGGCGCGTTCTTCCATCACTTCGGGAGCAAGGAGGCTCTCGGCGTGGCGGCGGCGGAATTCTGGGCGGAGACGACATCGGCTTTCTTTGCCGCCGCGCCCTATCACGAACCGGGCGATCCGCTGGCGCGGGTTCTCGCCTATGTCGCCTTCCGCAAGGCGATCATCGCGGGCGCGTTGAAGGAGTTCACCTGCCTCGTCGGCACAATGGCGCAGGAGGTCTACGAAAGTGCGCCCGACATACGCGATGCCTGCGGCCGCAGCATATTCGGCCACACGGCGACGCTGGAAGACGACATCGAGATGGCACGAAAGGAACACGGCATTTCGGCAGACTGGACGGCCGAAAGCCTGGCGCGCCACACGCAGGCCGTCATCCAGGGCGGTTTCGTCCTGGCGAAAGCAGGCAATGACCCCGCGCTGGCACGGGAAAGCCTCGATCACCTAGAGCGATACATTCGACACTTGTTTAACGTCACGGAGGATGACGCAGATGAGCAGATTGACCCATATCGGATGCGCCTGCGGGCAGACACGCCTTGAAGTAGCGGGAAACCCGATCCTCGTTTCCGAATGCCTGTGCAGCAGCTGCCGAGCGGCGGCCGGACGCCTGGCGACACTTCCCGGCGCCCGCAACACCCTGACCGCCTACCATGCGACGCCCGCCGCGGAATACCGCAAGGACCGGATCCGCATCCTGTCGGGCGAAGAGAATCTCAAGGAATTCCGCTTGTCACCGACAGCCGGCTCGCGCCGCATTGTCGCCACCTGCTGCAACACGCCAGTCTTCCTGGAGATGAAGGGCGCCCACTGGCTCAGCCTCTACCTGCATCTCTGGCCGGTAGAGACGCGGCCGAAGGCCGAGTTGCGGAGCATGGTTGGCGATCTCGCCGATCCGTCCGGCCTGCCGTCCGACATGCCGAACCTCAAGACCCACACCGTCACCTTCTATGCAAAACTTCTGGCGGCATGGATTGCCATGGGTTTCCGCAATCCGAAAATCGCTATCGGGGGAACAATCGATGCCTGAAAAACCTGAGAAAATCGAAATCGAGAACATCAATGTTCCGGGCCGTACCGAACGGGTCGACCGGACGAAATACATGGCGATGCGGGCGGCTCTTATCGCCGCCCTGCCGGACAAGGCCCCCGGCCTGACTGTTGCGCAGGCACAGGATGCGTTGATGCCGTTCCTGTCGGAGACGGACTTTCCCGAACGACACAAGGCCGGCTGGTGGATGAAGGCCGTGCAGCTCGACCTTGAGGCAAAGGGCGTCATCAAGCGCGCGCCGAAGCGGCCGGTGCAACTCTACCGGCTCACCTGACGCCCATCCGCTCCCGGCAGAAATTTTTCGACCAACCGGGAATAGGACTTCGCCACCGCCGTTCTTCTCGCATCCAATGACGAGGAGAACAGCGATGGCACTTGCCCTTCTGAAGAAACCGCGGCCCCGGCTGATCTTTCTCTGCCGCAAGGAAGACGAGGGTGTCATCCCGGCCCCGATCCGCGCCAAGACCGCCTTGCCCGAATGGTTCCGCAAGCTGCCGCCCGTCGACGAGGCGCATGTCTCGCCGAACAACAGCGGCATCACCGTCAAGCGTTGCATGCCTTTCCTCGATGCCATGGCTGCGGGCTGGGTGATCGGGCTTGCGGCGAGCGTGCGCATGGAAATCTCCGACGGCGGCAGGCAGGTCGATTGCGGCTGGGATTTCGACCGCACGATCGTGAGCAACCATGCCAGCCATCAGGTCGCCGGCAATCCGCGCGAACCGCTGCCGCCGTGCAAGTTCCACAACTACTGGACCATACGCACGCCGCCCGGCTGGAGCTGCCTCTTCGTGCCGCCGCTCAATCGGCCGAATGGCATTTTCGAGATTGTTGCGGGCGTGGTCGACACCGATACCTACCAGTCGGAAATCCACTTTCCGTTCTTCGCCACCGGAGAGGATGGCCTGCACGTACTGGAGCGCGGCACGCCGATCGTGCAGGTCATTCCCTTCCGCCGCGACACATCCGACCTCGATGCGGATATCCGCGCCGAAAGTGAGGGCGAGAGCAGCGTTCGCCAGACGATCCTTCGCAAGACCCTCGCCTCGGATGGCTGGTACCGGAAATTCGCCCGCGCTCAGCGGTAGTCTGGAACCTGCATCAACCATTTTTCACCGCCGTTGCACGTCGCCACGGCGGTGATGCCGCGTGCGCCGGAAAATTCGTCCATCCCATTGAAAATATTTTCAGTTTTGTGGAATAGGTACCTCTCGCGGCCGTTTCTCCCTTGCAGCCAACGAGGCTGTCTTTCAAAGGAGAAACGCCATGAAGAAGGTCATCGCCATCCTGAGTGCATTCCTGGTGGTCGGTGCCGCCGCACCGACGCCTGCCGTCGCCGACGATCCGGTTTTTCGTTTTCTCAAGAAGATGACGCACAGCAGCAAGAGCCAGGCGCGCTACAAACGTGACCGGGACGACGACCGTCGTGGCGGCTGGAGTTCCAACCGCAACTCCAATTCGTCATCGAATTCCTCGCGGAATTCCAGCTCGAATTCGAACTCGAACCGCAGTTCGAATTCGTCGAGCAACTCCAATTCGAACAGTTCGTCCAACTCCTCGAGCAATTCGAGCTCGAACTCGTCCTCCAACTCCTCCTCGGACGACGACTGAGACCCCGGCAGAAAACTGAAAGGAGGGCATCGTGACCCTTTACGCAATTGCCCCTCCCGAGCCCCGCGCCGACCGGCGCGGGGTACCGTCCGCCGCGGCCGTGCCAACCATGCCGCTTGCCCGTGTCCGGCAGATCGTCGCGATGATCGTCCTCGCCTTCAGCGCCATGCTGATCTTTCTGGCGATCGATGGCCTCACCATGCCGATGCGGCTCACACTCGCGGTCTTCGTCGCGGCGATCACCGCCTGGACCATTCTGGAATTGCCGGATACGCCCGTAGCGCTTGCCGGTGCGGCGATCCTGCCGGTCGTCGGCGCCATTGACGAGGACGTGCTTTACCGCTCGCTCGGCAACGAGATCGTCTGGCTGATGCTGGCGGCGTTCGTCGTGGCGGCTGTACTGCGGCAGGTCGGCGTGGTCGAGCAGGTCATCGGCCGTCTGCTCGACCGTATCAACACCGTGCAGAGCCTGTTCTGGGCACTCACGCTCCTGATTTTCGCCACCGCCTTCATCATCCCTTCCACCTCCGCGCGCGCGGCCATCTTGGCGCCGATCTATCTCGGCCTTTCGGCAGCAATCGCCAATGCGCGGGTAAACCGGGCATTGGCGCTGCTCTTCCCGTCGATCATTCTGTTGTCTGCCGGTGCCTCGCTTATCGGCGCCGGCGCCCATCTCGTCGCTGCCGACATGATGGAGCGCGTGCGGGGCGAGGGGCCAGGCTTTCTGGCCTGGATAGCGCTTGCCGGCCCGTTTTCGCTGCTTTGCTGCCTGTTCGCTTGCGGCGTCCTCCTGCATGCCTTCCTGACGCGCGAGGAACGGACACTCGTGCTCGCGCAACGCCAGCAAGACGGAGGCCCAGTACCGGTCACACGGCAGCAATGGACGGTGCTTGCTGTTGCCGGCGTGATGATCCTGCTCTTCGCGACCCAGCCGCTCCACGGTATCGGCATGGCGTTGACAGCCATTGCCGCCGCTCTCGTGCTGGCGACCGAGCGGGTTTCCGGCCTTTCGCTCAAGACAGCGCTGAAAGGTGTCGAATGGAACCTTTTGCTCTTTCTCGCCGGCACCCTCGTCATCGGCGAAGCGCTGCTTGAAACCGGCACGGCGAAGGTGCTGGCTGACCGCCTGGTCGGGCTGCTGGGGCAAGGTGTGGCCGCTTGGCCCGTGGTCGTCATCGGTTTTGCCGCCGTCGTGGCAACGCTCTCCCATCTCGTCATCACATCCCGCACGGCGCGGGCGACGGTGCTCATCCCGGCCTTTGCCTTGCCGTTGGCGGGTCTCGGGGTCGATCCGCTCAATCTCGTGATGGTGGTGACCTTGGCGAGCGGCTTCTGCCAGACGCTGATGGTCTCCGCCAAGCCGGTCGCCCTGTTCGGCGCCATGGATCCTCCACCCTTTGGGCAGAGCGATCTGCTTCGGCTCGCCAGCTTCCTGATCGTGCCGTTCATCGCGTTGCTTCTCATCTTCGCCACGCTCGTCTGGCCCCAGCAAGGCCTGCCTCTGCGCTGAAGCGCCAGAGAACGAGACAAAAAGGTCGCCAGTGGCGGCCTTTTTTTTTATTGAGCCGGCTAAGTTTTTTTCGCCGTTGGTGGAATAGAAATCGAAGCGCGTCGTTCCTCTCCTGTCACAGCATTGTCACAATAGAAAAGGAACGATCCATGTCTTTCACGGTTCTTGTCGCCCCCTCCGGTTTCAAGGAAAGCCTCTCGGCGGACGAAGCCGCCGATTGCATCGAAAAGGGCGTACTCCGGGCGTTCCCCGAGGCCATTGTGCTGAAGGCACCGATGGCCGATGGCGGGGAGGGCTTCACCAAGGCCCTCGTCAAGGCAACAGGCGGCACGCTTCGTCACCTGACGGTAACCGGTCCCGTCAACGATCCGGTCGAGGCGCATTTCGGTTTTCTCGGCGGATGCAGCGAGCCGACGGCGGTCATCGAGATGGCGGCTGCTGCCGGGCTCAGCCTTGTTCCCCGCGACCGCCGCAATCCCTGCCTGACGACGAGCTACGGCGTCGGCGAACTCGTGCGCGCTGCGCTTGACCGCGGTGCCCGCCGCATCCTGCTTGGCTGCGGCGACAGCGGTATCAACGATGGTGGCGCCGGCATGGCCGAGGCGCTGGGTATCCGGCTTCTCGACAACGAAGGCGATCTTCTGCCGCGTGGTGGTGCAGCGCTCGCCGATCTCGCCGCGATCGATCTGTCCGGCCGCGATCCGCGCCTGGACACTGTCCGTATCGATGCCGCCGTCAACTGGCACAATGTGCTGCTCGGCGCGCGCGGTGTTGCCCGGGTTTTCGGCCCCCAGAAGGGTGCCGCACCCGAGCAGGTGGAGGTACTCGCTGCCGCGATGGAAACCTACGCCGCAAGCATCCGGCACACGACGGGCATCGAGGTGGGCACGGCACCCGGTTCGGGGGCGTCGGGCGGGCTTGGCGCTGCCGTTCTCGGTCTGCTCGGCGGCAAGCTGCATCCCCGCTACGATATCGTCATGCAATATCTGGAGCTTGACCGCTTCATTGCCGTGGCGGACCTCGTCATCACCGCGGAAGGGAGCCTCGACGGCCAGACACCATTCGGCAAGGTACCGGCAGAGGTGGCGCAGCGTGCAAAGCGTGCGGGCGTCCCCGTCATTGCGCTGGCCGGCACGATCGGAAAGGGTGTGCGGCTGAATTTCGAGCAGGGTATCGATGCCTTCGCCTCCATTCTGACGCGGCCTTGCTCGCTGGAGGACGCGATTTCATCCGCGCCGAAGCTGCTCGCGCACGCAGCGGAGGACGCCGCCCGCATGGTCATGGTCGGCATGAGCCTGCGAAACCGGGTGGAAAAAGCGGCGTGAGGCAGACGACCTTCCGCCGCCCTCGCGGAGGGGCGGCGCGGTCATCAGGCGCCTCCTGCCAGCGTCCCAATGAGGAAACATTACGAAAATATAATGATCCCAAGGGCTTCAACTTCGGGATAGGCGGTGTCACATGTCTATCAAAGGGACGGCAGAGGCATGACCTCGATCCGTGGAACGCTGATGACCAAGACCGCACGACCGAAGAAAGATGATACGCCCGGCGAAGAGGGTGGCCACGCCAATGTGACCTTCATGCCGGGCGCGACCCCGCCCGTCCGGCGCAAGCGACGGTCGCGCGCCTGGATCTGGCTTCCTGTGATCGCACTCATCGCCGGTGCCGGCTATTATGGCTGGCGCGCCTACGCGCCGGCCGAGACGACGACGGCGATCATCACGCAGCCCGTCGTGCGCGGCGACATCGAAAACGCGGTGACGGCGGTCGGCACGCTGGAGGCCGTGAAGTCGGTCGATGCCGGTGCGCAGGTTTCCGGCCAGCTCAAGGCGATGCATGTCGAGATCGGTGATGCGGTCACGAAGGACCAGCTGATTGCCGAGATCGACCCGGCAACAATCGAGAACCGTATCGAGATCAACCGTGCGGAACTGGCCAATCTCCAGGCACAGCTCGAATCCAAGAAAGCACAGCTCGTCTTCAAGCAGGCAAACATCGCCCGCCAGCGTAATCTGGTCGCCGGCAATGCCGCCGCCCAACAGGCGCTCGACCAGGCTGTCGCCGACCTCGCCGCCGCCGAGGCGGATGTCAACGCGACCGAGGCCCAGATCCGCAAGCAGCAGGCGACGCTCGCCGGCGACGAGGTCGATCTCGGCTATACCAAGATCTATGCGCCCATGGCCGGCACCATCGTCGCCAATCCGGTGAAGGAAGGCCAGACGCTGAACGCCAGCCAGACGGCGCCGACCATCGTCACGATCGGCGACCTCTCGACCATGACGGTGCGCGCCGAAGTCTCGGAAGCGGATGTCGGCCGCCTCAAGGTGGGCATGGAGGCCTATTTCACACTGCTCGGCCAGCCGGGAAAACGCTTCACCGGCACGCTCCGGCAGGTCGAACCGTCGCCGACGGTCGAAAACAACGTCGTGCTCTACAATGCGCTGTTCGACGTGCCGAATGCGGATGGCGAACTGATGATATCGATGAGCGCGCAGGTGTTCTTCGTGCAGGCTGCCGCGCGCGACGTGTTGGTCGTGCCGAGCGGGGCCGTGACGATGAAGCGCGGCGACGGCAAGCCCCGGGCGCAGGTGACGGTCGTCACGGCGTCCGGCGGCAACGACGTGCGCGACGTCGAAACCGGCATTCGCAACCGTGTGAGCGTCGAAGTGAAAAGCGGCCTTGCAGAAGGCGACCGGGTCATCGTTGGCTCCGGTTCTGCCGATGGCGGTGCCGCGAGCAATCGGGGTTCGCGGCGCAACATGCGCATGCCACCGATGTTCTGAGGAGGTTGCCATGACGGCGCTCATATCGCTCAAGGACGTCACGAAGACCTATTTCAACGACGGTTTCGCCGTGGAGGTGCTGCACGGCGTCTCTCTCGACATCGAGGCGGGGGAATTCGTCGCGATCATCGGCCAGTCCGGCTCCGGCAAGTCGACGCTGATGAACATTCTCGGCTGTCTCGACCAGCCGACCACCGGCACCTATCTGATCGATGGCGAGCCGGTTTCCGATTTCGAGACCGACGATCTGGCGGCCCTGCGCCGCCGCACCTTCGGCTTCGTGTTCCAGAGCTACAACCTCATCCCGACGGCCAGTGCCCGCGAAAATGTCGAGGTGCCGGCGATCTATGCCGGTATTTCGGCGCGCGACCGGCAGGAGCGGGCGGACATGCTGCTTTCCTCGCTGAAGCTCGGCGACCGGCTCGACCACCGGCCGAACCAGCTTTCCGGCGGCCAGCAGCAGCGCGTCTCGATCGCCCGCGCGCTGATGAACGGCGGCCGCGTCATCCTTGCCGACGAACCGACCGGCGCGCTTGACAGCCAGAGCGGCGAAGAGGTGATGGCCCTGCTGCACAGGATGCACCAGGATGGCCATACGATCATCCTCATCACCCATTCGCGTGAGGTGGCGGAAGCCGCTGACCGGCTGATCGAGATCCGCGACGGCCGCATCACCTCCGACCGCGCCCGCAAGCCACGCCCGTCCCCGGTTGCGGCAGCCGGCCTGCAAAAGGCCGTCAAGGAAGGTTCTGCCGCGATCGCCGATGTTTCCGAAGCGGTCAAGATGGCGATCCGGGCCTTGCACGCCAACCTGTTCCGCACCGTGCTGACCCTTCTCGGCATCGTCATCGGCGTCGGCTCGGTGGTCGCCATGCTGGCGATCGGCACGGGTGCGCAGAATTCCGTGCTCGACCGCATCTCCTCGATGGGGTCCGACCTGCTGCTTGTGCGGCCGAGCATGGCGAATTTCCGCGGCGCCAGCGGCGGCATCCCGGTGACGCTCATTCCCGCGGATGCCGATGCCATCCTCGATGTGCCGAATGTTACCTTCGCCGTGCCGGAAATGACGAGTACCGTGACGCTGCGCCACGGCAATATCGACTACCAGACGACGGCGAACGGCACGGTGCCGCAGTTTCCGCGCGCCAAGAGCTGGACGGTTGCCTCGGGTGAATTCATCAATGCAGACGACATGGACACCTATGCGCCGGTCGCCGTGCTAGGCCAGACGGTGGCCAAGACGCTGTTTCCGGACGGCGGCAATCCGCTCGGCCAATATGTGCTGGTCAACAAGATCCCCTTCCAGGTGATCGGCGTGATGAGCGAGATGGGGGCGAGCGCCGGCGGCAACGACCAGGACGACGTGATCCTCGTGCCGCTCTCGACCGGCAGCATGCGGCTCTTCGGCCAGCGCAACGTGCGCACCATCACCGTGCAGGTCGAGGACGCCTCGGCGATCGACCTGACGCAGGAAGCCATTCAGACCTTGCTCAACGAGCGCCACAAGGCCGAGGACACGCAGATCACCAACATGTCCTCCGTGCGCGAGGCTTTCACCGAAACCTCGAACACGATGAAGCTCTTCCTCGGTTCGGTCGCCGCCATCTCGCTTCTCGTCGGCGGCATCGGGGTGATGAACATCATGCTGGTGAGCGTGCGCGAGCGAACGCGCGAGATCGGCGTGCGCATGGCGACGGGCGCGCGCCAGCGGGACATCCTGCTGCAATTCCTCATCGAGGCGCTCGTCGTCTCGGCGATCGGTGGCGCCATCGGCGTCGTGCTAGGCTTGTCCGTCGGTGGGCTTGCGCAGGTCTTCGGTCTGCCGGTGAGCTTTACGGTCGGCCCCGTAGCACTCGCCTTCGCCTGCTCGTTCCTCACCGGCCTCGTCTTCGGTTACCTGCCCGCCCGCAACGCCTCGCGGCTTCAACCGGCCGTCGCGCTCGGCGCTGATTGAATGGGCTGATTGAGTGGATTGTCGCAGATCGCCTCCTGTGCCACCATAGGTGCGGGAGGATATCTGGATGGTGTCGACATTGTCGCACATACGGGAGATCGAACGCGTCGGCATGGGCGCGGTCAGCCCGCGCGATGCGCCCGTCGTCCAGTCCTGGCTGCGCTGTCTCAACGACTACAAGCTTGATCCGACGATCGCACAGGAAGCCTATATCGTTCCGGAACTGAAGCTGCGCGAGCACCGCGAGCAGGCGGAAGAACTCATCCGCATCGGCCGCTCCGGCCTCGAAACGCTGTTCAACCAGATTGCCGAGCAGAATTACGTGCTTCTCCTGTCGGATGCCCGTGGCGTCACCGTCGACTTCATGGGCGACCCAACCTTCGATAACCAGTTGCGCCGGGCGGGACTCTATCTTGGTTCTGAATGGTCGGAAAACCGGGCAGGCACCTGCGCCGTCGGCGCCTGCCTCGTTTCCGGTGAACCGGTGATCATCCACCAGGACGATCATTTCGACACCAGCCATATCGGGCTGACCTGCACCGCAGCGCCCATCTTCGATACGCTGGGCGGCCTCACCGCCGTGCTCGATATTTCCCAGCTCCGCTCGCCGACGGCCAAGGCCAGCCAGCAGCTCGCGCTGCATCTCGTCGCCTCCACGACGCGGCGTATCGAGCTTGCCAATCTCATGACCCGCACCCGCAACGACTGGGTGCTGCGCCTTGCCCGCTCACCGGAATTCCTTGATGTCGATCCGGATGCCGCCATCGCGCTCGATGGCAGCGGCCGCATCACCGGCATGACCCATGGCGGGTTTGGTGCGCTCGCCCGCGCGATGGATCTCGGCGGGCTTTCGACGCGCGACGTTCTCGGCCAGCCGATTTCGCAGGTTTTCGATATCGACGTCGACGACCTGCCACGCTTCATGCGCGGCCGGCCGAATGGCGAAAGACTACTTCGGGCGCGCAACGGCCTGGTGCTCTTTGCCAGTGCCATCGCGCCCGCCGTCAACCTGCGTTCGACCGTACCATCGGAGCCGCGCCTGCCGCGGGCGCTGCGCGACCTCAGCCGCGGCGATGCGGCGATGGAAAGAATGCAGGCCCGTGCGGCGAAACTGGCAGTGCGCAGTATCCCGATCCTCATCCAGGGGGAAACGGGCAGCGGCAAGGAATATCTGGCGCGGGCGATCCATGATGGTTGTGGCGGCGACGGCAATTTCGTCGCCGTCAATTGCGCGGCGATCCCGGAACACCTCATCGAATCCGAACTCTTCGGCTACACGCCCGGCGCCTTCACAGGCGCCAGCCAGAAAGGCAAACGTGGCCTGATCGAGGAAGCGAACGGCGGCACGCTGTTCCTCGACGAGATCGGCGACATGCCGCTTGCCCTGCAAAGCCGGCTGCTGCGCGTTCTCTCGGAAAATGAAGTGCAGCCGGTCGGTGCGCTGAAGGCGCGGCCGGTCCGCCTGCGGGTGCTCTCGGCATCCCACTGCGATCTGGCGGAACTGGTGAAGGAGGGGCGCTTCCGGCAGGACCTTTATTACCGCCTGAACGCCGCGACACTCGCTTTGCCCCCCTTGCGCGAGCGGGAGGATCTCGGCTGGCTGATCGACCAGCTTCTCAGCCGCATCGAAAAGGACGACGGCGCGACCTACCGGATCGACAAGGCGGCGCGGGCAGCCCTTCTCGCTCATGGCTGGCCGGGCAATCTGCGCGAGCTTTCCAACGCGCTCCGTGTGGCCGCCGCCCTGTCGGAGGGCGGCGTCATCGATCCTGATTGCCTGCCGGATCATCTTTTCGCCGCGCCGGCCGCCACCGCCGCCGGAGATGACGATGCCTTGCGCCGGGCGCTCGACGACTGCGACAACAACATTTCAGCGCTTGCCCGAAAGCTCGGCGTCAACCGCTCGACGATCCATCGCCGCCTGAAGCGCCTCAACTGATGCAGCCGCTGCAACACCTGTTGCACGTCACGTGTTGCATTCCGCCGCTTCGCAGCCTGTGCTTTCCTTTAACCTGCTCATAAATCAGTGGAAACGGAATTTGGCACGCCGCTTGCTGCTCTCTGTGCGGGAGATAGCAGGAGGAGAAACCATGCTCGACAAAACCCCAACCACCCGCGTCCAGGCGCTTCTCGACACATTCGGCGCAGCGCTTGAAGCCGGCCGTATCGATGACGCCGTCAATCTGTTCGCCGAGGAATGCTACTGGCGCGACCTCGTCGCCTTCACCTGGAACCTCAAGACCGTCGAGGGCCGTGACCAGGTCCGTGACATGCTGCAAGCCCAGCTTGCCACGGCAAAACCCTCGAACTGGCGCGTGGCGTCCGGCGAGGAGGCGACCGAAAGTGACGGCGTGCTGGAAAGCTGGATCTCGTTCGAGACGGCGACCGGGCGCGGCTATGGGCTGGTACGCTTCAAGAACGGCCTCATCTGGACGCTGCTGACGGCGCTTGGGGAACTCAAGGGCCACGAGGAAAAGACCGGCTTCACCCGCCCGCTCGGCGCCCGGCATGGCCAGAACATCGGCGCCAAGACCTGGAAGGAAGAGCGCGAGGACGAAGAGCGTACGCTCGGCTACGAGAAGCAGCCCTATACCGTCATCATCGGTGGCGGGCAGGGCGGCATTGCGCTCGGTGCGCGGCTGCGCCAGCTTGGCGTGCCGACGATCATTCTCGAAAAGAACGACCGGCCGGGCGATAGCTGGCGCAAGCGCTACAAGTCGCTCTGCCTGCACGATCCCGTCTGGTACGATCACCTGCCCTACATCGATTTTCCGAAGAACTGGCCGGTCTTCGCACCGAAAGACAAGATCGGCGACTGGCTGGAATTCTACACCAAGGTCATGGAGCTGAATTACTGGACCCGCTCGACTGCCAAATCGGCGAAATGGAACGAGGCGGCGAAGGAGTGGACGATCGTCGTCGATCGCGACGGCGAGGAGGTCGTGCTCCGGCCAAAACAACTGGTCTTCGCGACCGGCATGTCCGGCAAGGCGAACATTCCGGACTTCAACGGTCGCGCCAGCTTCGAGGGGGAACAGCATCACTCGTCCCAGCATCCGGGGCCGGATGGCTACAAGGGCAAAAAGGTGGTGGTCGTTGGCTCGAACAACTCGGCCCACGACATCTGCGCGGCCCTTCACGAAGCGGGCGTCGATGTCACCATGATCCAGCGCTCGACCACCCATATCGTACGGTCCGACACGCTGATGGATATCGGCCTCGGCTCGCTCTACTCCGAACAGGCATTGGCGAACGGCATGACGACGGCCAAAGCCGACCTCATCTTCGCCTCGCTTCCATACCGTATCATGCACACGTTCCAGATTCCGCTCTACGACAAGATGCGCGAGCGCGACGCGGATTTCTATGCGGCGCTGGAAAAGGCCGGCTTCCAGCTTGACTGGGGCGCGGATGGGTCGGGCCTCTTCATGAAGTACCTCCGTCGCGGGTCCGGCTACTATATCGATATCGGCGCCTCGCAGCTCATCATCGACGGCAAGGTCAAGCTTGCCGCGGGACAGGTCGAGGAGATCACGAAGAACGCCATAAAGCTCTCGAACGGGGCGGAAATCCCGGCAGACGTCATCGTTTATGCGACAGGCTATGGCTCGATGAACGGCTGGGTCGCCGATCTCATCGATCAGCAAACCGCCGACACGGTCGGCAAGGTCTGGGGCCTGGGCTCCGATACGCCCAAGGATCCGGGGCCGTGGGAGGGCGAGCAGCGCAACATGTGGAAGCCGACGCAGCAGGAAGCGTTGTGGTTCCACGGCGGCAACCTGCACCAGTCCCGCCACTATTCGCAGTATCTTTCGCTGCAACTGAAGGCGCGCATGGAGGGGCTTCCGACACCGGTCTATGGCCTGCAGGCCGTCCATCACCGGAGGTAGCCCCAGGGCCATCTGTGGGCTGCGGCAATGGATCAGAAAGGAACCGCGGGCCGACCGCCTGCGTTTCCTCTTTGCAAACCATTACCGAAAAGGAGAACATCCATGGTCGCTGCAAACGAAATTCGCGAACATATGGAAGTCCGTGCCGCCGATGGCCGCCATGTCGGCACTGTCGACCACATGGAAGGTGACAGCCGCATCAAGCTTACTCGGAAAGACTCCGAGGATGGGCAGCATCATCTCATCCCGCTCGACTGGGTCGACCATGTCGACGCCCATGTCCATCTCAACAAGGATGCGGATGAAGTTCGTCGCCAGTGGTCGGCAATGAACTGATATTCCTCTCCATGCAAACGGCTCGGCGGACCTCGCCGGGCCGTTTTTCGCCTGGCGTCATGCAAGCGTTACAGTGACCCCGGCCGTCTTCAGTGCCGCCGAAACGTCGCGCGGAGGCGCCTTGTCGGTGAAGAGGTCCGTGAGCGTGCTGAAGTCGCAAACCCGTACGAGGCCTTGCCGTCCGAATTTCGTATGGTCGGTGACGACGATCGCACGACGGCCTTGTGCGACGACGGCACGGGCGAACTCCGCTTCCTCCAGATCATAGTCCATAATCCCGATCGCGGCATCGATCGCCCCTGTCGAGATGACGGCGTGGCCCACCGTGAAGTGGCTGATGAACTCGATGGCCGATATGCCGAAGGCAGCACCATTGTCGCTGCGCAGCTCGCCGCCCGCCATATAGACGCGGTTGTCGTTGACCGTCGACAGCGTGCGCGCGATGTCGGAGGAATTGGTGACGACCGTCAGGCGGCGGTGGCCGAGAAGCTCGCGGGCGAGATAGCTTGTCGTCGTGCCCGTATCGAGCATGATCGAATCGCCGTCGCGAATGGTCGCAGCCAGCGCAACCGCAATCGCCTTCTTGGCCTCGCTGTTCTCCCGCATGCGCTTTTCGAAAGGCGCCTCGCCGACGATGGAGGGCAGGGCCACGGCACCATGCATCTTCACGACGGTGCCGTTCGTCGTCAGCGGCTTGATGTCGCGCCGCACGGTTTCCAGCGAAACGTCGAGCCTTTGCGCGAGGTCTGCGATCGTCACGGTGCCGTCCTGCTGGAGGAGCCGGAGAATGTCGTTGTGGCGTTTGGAGTGATTCATGATCTTCGGGCCCGCAATGCGTTCTTCCACTTCATAATCCTTCGCGAGCCGACTGGCAAGAAAGCTTCAAAAACGGTCACAAAGGCAGAAAAAGCCACATTTGAGGATTGACAGCCGCTTTCCTCCCGCATGACATTGACGGTGCGCGTCGTCGAGAGAAAACAACCGGGGAACGGCGTGCGAGGGCGGCTCCACTTTATGGGGAGCGCGGGAGGAAATGAATGGATGGGCATGCCGAGCTCAGCCGCACGGTCGAAGATCGCATCCGGGCCATGCCGTGCTGGAGTGGCCACATCGAGATTGCGCCCCTGAAGGGCGGCATCAGCAATGAAAGCTATCTTGTCCGTGACGGCGTGGGGCGTCATGTCGTGCGCTTCGGCAGGGACTATCCGTTCCATCACGTCTTCCGCGATCGCGAACTGATGACCGCACGGGCAGCGCATGCGGCGGGCTTCGGGCCGGCGGTGCACTATGCCGAACCCGGCGTCATGGTCTCCGCCTATCTCGGCGCAAAAACCTTTGGCGCGGCAGACGTCGTTGCTGAGCGGCGGCGGGTGGCGGAGGTGCTGCGTCGTTTCCACACAGAAATGCCCGCGGAAATCAGCGGCGCGGCCTTCCTGTTCTGGCCCTTCCATGTCGTGCGCGACTACGCCCGCACCCTAAAGGCCGGCAACAGCCGCATGACGCGGCATCTGCCCGGCTATCTCGCCCTTGCCGACGAACTGGAGGCCGCGCAGGCACCGCTGCCGATCGTCTTCGGCCACAACGATCTCCTGCCGGCTAATATTCTCGATGACGGCGAACGGCTTTGGCTGATCGACTTCGAATATGCCGGCTTTTCGACCGCGATGTTCGATCTGGCTGGGGCCACGTCGAATGCTGGTCTTTCGCCCGAGCAAGCGGACGACTTTCTCGCGGCCTATTTCGGCGGCGCGCCCGACGCTGCGCTCCTCCACTCCCACGCTGCCATGCAATGCGCCTCCCTGTTGCGCGAGGCGATGTGGAGCATGGTTTCCGAACTGCACCTCACTGCACCCGGCGCCGACTATGTCGGCTACACGAGCGAAAATCTCGACCGTCTCGACCAGGCGCTCGACCATTACAGATCCACATACGGGAAACGAATCAAATGACCCTGCCATCCCATGCCGAGATCGTTGTCATCGGCGGCGGCATCATCGGCTGCTCGACGGCCTATCACCTCACGCGTGATCACAAGGCGAATGTGGTCCTCCTCGAGCAGGGCACGCTTACCTCCGGCTCGACCTGGCATGCGGCAGGCCTTGTCGGCCAGCTGCGCTCCTCGGCCTCGATCACCCGGGTGCTCAAATATTCCGTCGATCTCTACAAGGGTCTGGAGGCGGAAACGGGCCTTGCCACCGGCTGGAAGATGACCGGCTGCCTGCGCCTTGCCACCAACCAGAACCGCTGGACCGAATTCCGTCGCCTCGCCACGACCGCCAAGAGTTTCGGCATGGACATGCACCTGCTGACGCCGCAGGAGGTGAAGGCCATGTGGCCCTTGATGGAGGTCGGCGATCTCGTCGGCGCGAGCTGGCTGCCGACGGACGGGCAGGCGAGCCCCTCCGACATCACCCATTCGCTCGCCAGGGGCGCGCGCATGCACGGTGCGAAGATCGTCGAGAACGTGCGTGTCACGGGCTTCGAGATGAGGGATGGCCGCATCACGCACGTGCGCACCACGCTCGGCGATATTGCCTGCGACAAGGTCGTCAACTGCGCCGGTCAGTGGGCACGGCAGGTGGGCGCCATAGCGGGCATCAACGTGCCGCTCCAGCCGGTCAAGCATCAGTATATCATCACCGAAAAGGTCCCCGGCCTTTCGACCGACGCCCCGACCATCCGCGATCCCGACCGCCGCACCTACTTCAAGGAGGAAGTCGGCGGGCTTGTCATGGGGGGCTATGAGCCAAACCCGCAACCCTGGACGACCGGCGACGTGCCGGAAGACTGGGCCTATCGGCTGTTCGATGACGACTTCGACCATTTCGAGCAGCATATGGCAGAGGCGATTGCCCGCGTGCCGGCGCTGGAAACGGTAGGCGTGAAACAGATGATCAACGGGCCGGAGAGCTTTACGCCGGACGGCAACTTCATTCTCGGCGTCGCGCCGGAGTGCAAGAACATGTTCGTCGGCGCAGGCTTCAATGCGTTCGGCATCGCGTCGGGCGGTGGGGCCGGCTGGGTGCTGGCGCAATGGGTGGTCGATGGCGAAGCGCCGCTCGACCTCTGGGTCGTCGATATCCGCCGCTTCGCCGGCATGCACCGGGATCGCCAATGGGTGCTCGACCGCACGCTGGAGGCTTACGGCAAACACTACACGATCGGCTTCCCGCATGAGGAATACGAAAGCGGCCGCCCGCATGTCGTCTCGCCGCTTTATGAGCGCCTGAAGGCACATGGTGCGGTCTTCGGCTCGAAACTCGGCTGGGAGCGCCCGAACTGGTTCGCGCCTGACGGCATGGAGCCGAAGGACGTCTATTCGATGGGCCGGCAGAACTGGTTCTCCAACGTCGGCGAGGAACATCGCCATGTGCGCGAAGCCGTCGGCATCTTCGACCAGTCGTCCTTCGCCAAGTATGAAATGACGGGGCCGGACGCGTTGAAGGCGCTCGACTGGATCTGCGCCAACGATGTCGGCAAGCCAGCCGGTCGGCTCACCTATACCCAGCTTCTCAACAGCCGCGGCGGCATCGAGGCGGACCTGACGGTCGCGCGACTGTCCGAGGACAAATTCTACATCGTCACGGGCACCGGTTTCCGCACGCATGATCTCGGCTGGATCGAAGATCACATCCCGGCGGGCCACGACGTGACGCTTCGCGACGTGACGGAAGAGTTCGGCACGCTCTCACTGATGGGACCCAAGGCACGCGCCGTGCTTTCGGCGGTGACCGACGCAGATGTGTCCAATGCCGGCTTCCCGTTCGGTCATGTGCGGGAGATTTCGATTGCAGGACACGCGGTTCGGGCGCTGCGCGTTACCTATGTCGGCGAACTCGGCTGGGAGCTGCATGTGCCGATCGGCGCCATCGGAAGCGTCTTCGACACGCTGATGGCGGCGGGTGCTGCCTCCAACATCCGCCCTGTCGGCTACCGGGCGCTGGAATCGTTGCGCCTTGAAAAGGGCTATCGCGCTTGGGGTTCGGACATCACGCCGAACGACACGCCCTTCGACGCCGACCTCGGCTGGGCGGTGAAGCTGCGCAAGGACACCGACTTCCTCGGCCGCCGAGCGCTGGAAACGGCGCAGGGCGAACTGCGCAAAAAAGCATTCGCCGGCTTCACGGTCGACGACCCGAATGTCGTGCTCGTCGGACGCGAGACGATTCTCCGGAACGGCGCGCCCGTCGGTTATCTCACCAGCGGTGGTTACGGCTACACGCTCGGCAAGAATGTCGGCTACGGCTATGTGCGCCGCGCCGAGGGTGTGGACGACGCTTTTCTCGCAGGGGGCACCTACGAGCTGGTCGTCGCTATGGAGCGCACGCCGGCAAAAATCCACCTCGACCCACTGTACGATCCGACGGCCGCTCGGGTGAAAGCCTGAGCTGAGGGTGTCGACGGCGGCTGCGGTATCGGGCTGCCGCTTCCCGCAAACGATATCGACGGGATGGAGCAGACAGGCGGCTATGCGCACCGTCTGTCTGCTCCATCCCTCTTGCGGTTTGGCGCGCCGTGAAAGATATTTCAGCCAGCGGACTTGATTTCATCCGATGCCCATGAAATATATTTCGGATCGTGAATTATATTGACAGGCAATCTCCTTTGCGGTTACCTGCCCATACCGGACTTCGAGGAGGAAGTTCGGGTTCAACGCGATCAGCGGCGTCGTTTCGACGCCCTCGGGCTTTTTGGGAGGGGCTTCGGCCTCGAGGAGGACTTTTGCGCACTTTTCTGACGACGACCGCGATGGCGGTCCTTGCAACAACGCTTTTTGCCGGTTCCGCCGCCGCCGAGACGGAAAACCCGTTCCGCTGCAAGCCGGGCGAAAAATACGTCATGAACGTCATGGTGTCGGGCGTCGAATACTGGTTCCCGGTCTATGAAATGTTCAAGCAGGCCGGCCAGCAGCTCGGCTGCGAGACGGAATATACCGGCACGCCGGAATATGACGTCAACAAGCAGATCGCCACCTTCGACCAGGCGCTCGCCCAGAACCCCGCCGGCATTCTCGTGCATCCGATGAACTCCGACCCGTTCATCGAGCCGATCAACCGCGCCATCGACCAGGGCACGGCGGTCGTGACCTTTGCGGCTGACTCTCCGCTCTCCAAGCGTATTTCCTTCATCACCTCGGACAACACCCGCGAAGGCACCTATGCCGCCGACGCGATCGCCGAGAAGCTGGGCGGTAAGGGCGAATATGCGGTTCTGGAAAATCCGGGCCAGGACAACCACGACAAGCGCATCACGGCCTTCGTCGCCCGCATGGAAGAAAAGTGGCCGGACATGAAGCTCGTCGGTCGCGCCGCCTCCAACCAGGATCCGACGAAGGCCTACCAGGGCCTGTCGAGCCTCATCCAGGCCAATCCGAACCTCGGCGCTGTCTTCATGCCGGAAGCCAACTCCGCCATCGGCGCGGCACAGGCCAACAAGGAAGCGGGCGGCAAGGTCCTCGTCATGTGCGCGGACGTCAACGCCAACATCCTCGACATGATCAAGGCTGGCGAAGTGTTCGGCTCGATCAACCCGAACCAGGGCATGCAGGGCTACATGGGCTTCATGCTGCTGTGGCTCGCCAAGCATCCCGAGCTGATCGACCCGATGAACGACGCCAAGCGCTCCGGCTTCAACCCGATGAGCATCCCCTTCGTCGACAACGGTCTTTCCATCGTGACGGCCGAAAATGCCGACGACTTCTACTGGGACAAGTACCTGAAGCGTCGCGGCACCAAGGGCATCGAGGAGTAATCTCCCAAGAGAACGCCATCCGCGCCTTGCGGCGCGGATGGTCTCGGGAGGAGAGGGAGGAAGACGATGGCCGAGCCGGTGCTCACCATTCATGGCGTGACCAAGCATTTCGGGGCAGTGAAGGCGTTGACGGATGTCGACTTCACGCTCGAACGCGGCGAGGTCCATGCGCTTTGCGGCGAAAACGGCGCTGGCAAGTCGACGCTGATGAACATCATTGCCGGCGTGCTGCAGCCAACCGAAGGCGAGATCCGCGTTGACGGCAAGGCCGTGCGCATCGCTTCGCCCGCCGCCGCCCAGTCGCTTGGCATCGGCCTTGTGCATCAGGAAATCGCGCTCTGCCCGGATGCGACGGTGGCCGAAAACATGTTCATGGCAGCGACCAACCGCCGCCGGACACCCTTCATGAATTATCGCGCGCTGGAACGCGACGCGCAGGCCGTGATGAACCGGCTTGCCGCCATCGACGTCCGCCGCAAGGTCGCAGACCTGCCGATTTCCAGCCAGCAGCTCGTCGAGATCGCCAAGGCGCTGACGCTCGACTGCCGCGTGCTCATTCTGGACGAACCGACCGCAGCACTCACCGAAACCGAGGCGCAGCAGCTGTTCTCGATCATTCGTGACCTCAAGGCGAACGGCATATCGATCATTTATATCAGCCATCGCATGGCCGAGATTTTCAGCCTGTGCGACCGGGTCACGGTGTTCCGCGATGGCCGCTATGTCTGCACCGAGCGTATCGCCGATGTGACGCCGGACGACGTGGTGCGCCGCATGGTCGGCCGTGAGATCACGCAGCTCTATCCGGACAAACTCGGTGCGGACGAGGCGTCCGGCGCCACGATCCTTGAGGTAGACCGCATCGGCGACGATGTGCGTTTCCAGGATGTCAGCTTCAAGCTGCGCAAGGGCGAAATCCTTGGTATCGGCGGCCTCATCGGCTCCGGCCGCACGGAAATCGCCGAGGGCATCTGCGGGCTGCGGCCACACACCTCAGGCACGGTGCACCTGCATGGCGATACGCAGAAGATCAAATCCTATTCGGATGCCGTGAAGGCGGGCATCGTCTACCTGTCCGAGGACCGCAAGGGCTCCGGCGTCTTTCTCGAACTGTCCATCGCACAAAACATCTCCGTGCTGGACCTGAAGGCGCTGACCAATCCAGCCGGCCTGCTGAAACGCCGGGCGGAGACCGCGCTGGCCGAGGATTTTGCGAAGCGGCTCGGGGTGCGCATGAGCGGCGTCGATGCGCCGGTCAAATCGCTCTCCGGCGGCAACCAGCAGAAAGTGGCGATCGCCAAGCAGCTGGCGGTCACGCCGAAGGTCATCCTGATGGATGAACCGACGCGCGGCATCGATGTCGGCGCGAAGACAGAAATTCACCGCCTGCTGCGCGATCTTGCGCGCTCGGGCATCGGCATCATCGTCATATCCTCGGAAATGCCGGAGCTGCTCGGGCTCTGCGACCGCGTGCTTGTGGTGCGTGAAGGACGCATTGCGGGCGAACTCGGGGCGAACGAGATGACGGAAGAGGCCGTGATCCGCCTTGCATCAGGCATGGGTACGGCAAAGGCGGCAAACCATGCCGCGTGAGAAGAAACTGGGAGAGACGGGAATGGCAATCGACACGATGACGGCCGGAGCGCCGAAGACATCGTCTTTCAAACGCCTCGGCACGATGCGCGAAGCCGGGCTGATCGCGATCATCCTCGCACTCTGCGTGATCATGAGCTTCGCCTCGCCGCACTTCCTGACGCTCGGCAATTTCCGCGCCATGCTGATGAGTTTCTCCGTCGAAGGCATCGTCGTTGTCGGTATGACAATCCTGTTGATCGTCGGTGGCATCGACCTTGCGGTCGGCTCCGTCGTCTGCTTCGCGATGGTGCTCTCGGGCTCGCTGTTCCTCGCAGGCCTCGACCCATGGACGGCCTCGCTGATCGGCATTTTGGCCAGCAGCGCCATTGGCGGCGCCATGGGCTTCTTCGTGACTGTCGTCGGCCTCAACCACTTCATCACGTCTCTGGCAGCCATGGTGATCGTGCGCGGCCTCTGCCTCATCATCACCAAGGGCACGCCGCTCTCGCTCTTCACGCTGCCGGCCGGCTTCAAGGCAGTGGGGCAGGGCACGTTCTACGGTGTGCCCTATGTCATCCTGATCTTCGTCGCCGTCGTCGTCCTATTCGATTTCCTGCTGCGCCGGGCGACCGCCTTCCGCAAGGTCTTCTACACCGGCAGCAACGAGAAGGCCGCGCTCTATTCCGGCATCAAGACCAACCAAGTGAAGTTCTGGGTGACGGTACTGTGCTCGACGCTCGCCGGTGTCGCAGGGGTCATCTACATGTCCCGCTTCGGGGCCGCGACCCCCACCTTCGGCGCCGGCATGGAGCTGAACATCATCGCTGCGGCCGTCATCGGCGGGGCCTCGCTCAACGGCGGCTCGGGCACCATTCTCGGCGCCATCCTCGGCATCGCGCTACTCTCGGTCGTCACCTCGTCGCTGATCCTGCTCAATGTCTCGGTCTACTGGCAGGACATGATCAAGGGCTGCATCCTGCTCGCCGCCGTCTCCATCGACCATTTCATGCACAAGCGGAAGGCCGCCTGACATGCCGATCGCCAAGCTGAAACCCAAGACCACGGCGCCGCGCGAGGAGATCGTCATCGCCCGCCAGATGCACCAGGCGCTCGTGCTGCACTTCCTCGAAGGCCTGACGCAGGCGCAGATTGCCGACCAGCTCGGTCTCTCGCACGCCACCGTCAACCGCCTCATCAAGCGCGGCCGCCAGCTTGGCCTCGTCGAGATCAAGATCAAGTCGCCGATGGAACCGTTGGTCGATCTGGAGGAGCGGCTTCTGGCGCTCGGCGGCATCAGCCGCGCCGTCGTGGTGCCGACGGTCTCCGACAATCCGCAGACCGCGTTGCAAGCGGTCGGCGAAGCGGCAGCCCGGCTGCTGCTCGAAGAGATCGCCGATGGCGACACGATCTGCATCACCGGCGGCAAGGGCGTCAGCGCCGTCGTGGCCGGCCTGCAGGCCGCGCGCCGCTTCGATGTCGAGGTCATCCCGGCAACGGGCTGCGTGCAGGGCAAACACTATACGGACGTGAACCATGTCTCGACGCTGATGGCCGACCGGCTTGGCGGGCGCTCCTACCAGATCCACGCACCGCTTTTCGCCGACGACGCCGCGCAGCGCGCGATGCTGATGAACATGCGCTCCGTCGCCGATGTGTTTCAGCGCGGCCGCGAGGCGAAGGTGGCGGTGGTCGGCATCGGCTCGATCCTGAGCACGGACTCGACCTATTACGACCTCCACCCCTCCTCAAGCGAAGACCGCAGCGCGATCGAGCATTCCGGTGCGAGCGCCGAACTCCTCGCCCACCTGCTGGATGGCGAGGGCCGGGTTTGCGACTACAGTCTCAATCGCTCGCTGGTTTCGCTGACGCTCGAGGAGTTTGCCTCGATCCCGACGAAAATCGGCGTTGCGAGCGGCCTCAACAAGGCGGGCTCCATTCTCAGCGTGCTGCGCGGCAACCACCTCGATACGCTCGTCACCGACGAGGCGACGGGTGCTCGTATTCTCGACATTGCATCCCAGGAAGGATTTTCCGCATGAGCGGCGAACAATTGATCCGTGACATCGGACGCTCCGGCGTCAAGGCCTCCGCCGTCGGCCTCGGCACCTGGGCGATCGGTGGCTGGATGTGGGGCGGCACGGACGAGGCGGAATCGATTGCCGCCATCCAGGCCTCGCTCGATGCCGGCGTGTCGCTCATCGACACAGCGCCGGCCTATGGCCTCGGCCGGTCGGAAGAAATCGTCGGCAAGGCGCTTGTCGGCCGTCGCGACAAGGCGGTGATCGCAACGAAATGCGGGCTCGTCTGGCATACGCAGAAGGGCAACCACTTCTTCGATCAGGACTGCAAGCCGGTCCACCGTTACCTGGGCCGCGACTCGATCATCCATGAAGTCGAGGAAAGCCTGCGCCGGCTCGGCACGGACTATATCGACCTCTACATCACGCACTGGCAGGACCCGACGACACCCATCGAGGAGACGGTCGCGGCGCTCGAAGAGCTGAAAAAGGCCGGCAAGATCCGCGCGATCGGCGCGAGCAATGTCAACCGCTCGGAACTCGAACAGTATATTGCTACCGGGTCGCTCGATGCGATCCAGGAGCGGTTCAGCATGATCGATCGCGAGATCGAGGCGGACCTGCTGCCGCTCACTCTTGCCAACGGCGTTTCGACGCTGAGCTACTCCTCGCTGGCACTCGGCCTGCTTTCCGGCACGATCGGACCGGATCGGGTCTTCGCTGGCGACGACCAGCGCAAGGATAACCCGCGCTTCTCGGTCGCCAACCGGCAGAAGGCCAAGGATTTTTCCGAGGCGATCCGGCCTGTCGCGGAAGGCCACGGCGCCAGCATCGCACAGGTGGTGATCGCCTGGACGCTGGCGCAGCCGGGTGTGACCTTCGGGCTCTGCGGCGCGCGCAACCCGGCACAGGCGCTCGACAATGCGCGGGCGGGCACGCTCAGGCTTTCGACAGACGATCTCGCGGCGATCAATGCCGCCATATCGGCGCAACTCGTCACCATGGACGGATAACAGGCTGCCATCATGAACCGTGCAGAGACAATGGACGGGCTTCGCCGGAGCCCGAAGGTGGACGTGTGCGTCCTCGGCGGCGGCATCAACGGGCTCAGCGTCTTTCGCGAGTTGGCGTTGCAGGGCGTCAACGTACTCCTCGTCGAGAAGGACGACTATTGCTCCGGCGCCAGTGCCGCTCTCTCGCGCATGGTTCACGGTGGTCTGCGCTATCTGGAGAACGGCGAATTCAGCCTGGTGCAGGAATCGCTCGTCGAGCGCGACCGCTTGCTCCGCAACGCCCCTCATTATGTGGCGCCGCTGCCGACGACGGTGCCGATCTTCGATATCTTCTCAGGCCTCGGTAACGGTATCGTGCGCTTCCTCGGCCTCACCCGCCGCCCCAGCCGCCGCGGCGCCATTGCCATCAAGACGGGTCTCGGCATCTACGATTTCCTGACGCGCAAACGCGCCCTGATGCCAAAACACCAGTTCCGCGGCCGCAAGGCGACGCTGGAAAAGTGGCCGGCGCTCAATCCGGCGATCCGCAACTCCGCGACCTACTACGATGCCTGGGTGAGCCATCCGGAGCGCATCGGCATCGAGCTTCTGCGCGATGGCCTGTCCGCCAGTTCGAATGCCAAGGCCCTGAACTATGCGGCGGTCGAGCAGAGGGGTGCGGGAGAGTTTTTGCTGCGCGATGGCGTATCCGGCGAGACGTTGTCTATCCAGCCAAGGCTGGTCATCAATGCCACCGGCGGCTGGATCGATATCGCGAATGGCGCGCTGTTCCCCGAGGACGCAAGGCCCGCACCGCTGATGGGGGGCACCAAGGGGTCACACCTCATCATCGACAACGCCGCGCTGCGCGACATGCTTGACGGGCACATGATCTATTACGAGAACGAGGACGGACGCATCTGCATCCTGTTCCCCTATCTCGGTAAGGTGCTGGTCGGCTCGACGGATATCCGCGTCGACGATCCCGGTACCGTGCGTTGCGAGTCGGACGAGCGCGACTATATTCTGCAATCACTCGCCTTCGTGTTGCCGGGCGTAACGATCCGGCCGGAAGAAATCGTCTTCCAGTTCGCCGGCGTGCGCCCGCTGCCGGCCAGCAAGGACAGTTTTACCGGCCGCATCCCGCGCGATCATTTCTGTACAGTGCTCGAGGGCCAGAATGGCGGTCCACCCGTGCTTTGCATGATCGGCGGCAAGTGGACGACCTTCCGCTCCTTCGGCGAGATGGCTGCCGATATGGCACTCGAACGGCTCGGTCTGTCGCGTCGCGTCGATACGGCAGAACGCACCATCGGTGGCGGCCGGGCGTTTCCCAACGATCGCAGCGGCTGGGTTCGCGACCTCGCTGCCTCGACGGGGATTTCTGCGAAGCGCGCGGCATTGCTGTTCGAGCGCTACGGCACGGATGCCGGCGATGTCGCGCGCTTCATCGCCGCTGCACCGGATCATTCGCTGCCGCATGAAGGCTACAGCGTCCGGGAGCTTGTCCATCTCATCCGCTCGGAAGCGGTCGAACATTTGGATGACCTGCTCACGCGGCGCACGACGCTTGCCATCGCCGGCGAACTTTCGCTCGCCATGGCTGACGCCGCTCTCGACGTGCTGGCCGCCGAAAAAGGCTGGCCGACACCGCGCAAAATCGAAGAGCGCACCCGTTTTCTAACCCTCATGCGCGAGCGCCACGGCGTCGCCGAGGAAACCCTTTCCGCAAGGAATGAACAAAGGAGTGAACTATGCGAGACTACCGCAAGGTCCGGATGAACCGGCTGTTCGGCAACGGCCGTTGCCTGGACGTGGCGATCGATCACGGCGTGTGCAATGAACCGTCCTTCCTCGACGGGCTGGAAGACGTGCCTGCTGTCGTGAAGGCGCTGGTCGATGCCAGGCCCGATGCGATCCAGATGAACTACGGCCAGGCCGACCTGTTGCAGGACATTCCCGGTAAGGACAAGCCGGCGCTGGTCATGCGCATCGACATGGGCAACCCCTATAACCGCATCCGCCATCGCGACATGTGGGCCGTGCTGCAGAACGATGCGGAGCCGCTGATCGGCGCGTTGCAGATGGATGCCGCCTGCGTGGTGGTCAACCTCTTCATGCTGCCGGACGAGCCCGACCTCTTCCGTCAATGCGTGCAGAACATTTCTCGCGTGCGCGCCGATTGCGAAAAATACGGCATGCCGCTGATGATCGAGCCGCTCGTCATGCAACCCGTTACGGAGCGCGGCGGCTATATGGTCGATGGCGACGCGGAAAAGATCGTCACCCTGACGCGCCTTGCGCGCGAGATGGGCGCCGATATCGTCAAGGCGGATCCGACGACCAATGCGGAAGATTTCCACCGCGTGGTCGAGGCGGCGCGCTGCCCGGTTCTGGTGCGCGGCGGCGGCAAGGAGGATCTCGGTGCCGTCTTCGCCAAATCTGCCGCCTTGATGCGGCAGGGCGCAATGGGCATGGTCTATGGGCGCAACATCTACCAGCATGCCAACCCGAATGCCGTGGTGCGCGGACTGATGGCGATTATCCATGACGATGCGAGCGGCGAGGAAGCCTTCGCGCAGTATCAGCAGGGTTGAGGTGCTGGAGCAGTTCCGGGAAACCGCAAGGCGGTTTTCCTGGAATTGCGGAAGCTGGAGCCTTGGGAGGGGTTCAGAATGCAGAAATATCTGTTGGGGCTCGACGCCGGCAACACGGTCATCAAGGCGGTGATCTTTGACCTCGCCGGCCAGGAAGTGGCGCATGCGGGGGAGGAGGGGCATAGCCGCATGCCATGCCCAGGCCATGTAGAGCGCGACCTCGGCGAACTCTGGGCCAATGCAAAACGCGTCATCCGCACCTGCCTCGACAAGGCGGGCATCTTGGCGAGCGACATTGCCGCCATCGGCTGCGCCGGCCACGGCAACGGGCTTTATGCGCTCGACCGGGACGGCGAACCGCTGATCGGCATCCAGTCGATCGACACGCGTGCCACCGGCCTCGTCGAGGAATGGCTGGCGGAAGGCGTGGGCGATCGCACCTATCCCATCGCCCGCCAACGCCCCTGGCCGTCCCAGACTCCGACGCTGCTTGCCTGGCTGAAGCGCTACAGGCCGGACGTCTTCAAGCGTATCGGCACGGTATTCTACTCCAAGGATTTCGTCGTCAACCGCCTGACCGGCGAGCGCGTCAGCGAGATGTCGGACATGTCCGGCGCCGGCCTGCTCGATCTCTCCGCCCGTCGCTACGACGAGGCGCTGATGGAGGCCTATGACCTTGGTGACTGCCTGGATCTGCTGCCGCGACTGATCGAAAGCGCCGACATTGCCGGGCGGGTGACGGAAGCGGTGGCCAAGGAGACGGGGCTAGCCGTCGGCACGCCTGTCATCGGCGGGTTGTTCGACGTTGTCGCCTCCGCGCTCGGCTCGGGCGTCTCGCGCACCGGCAGCGCCTCGATCATCGCCGGTACCTGGAGCATCAATCAGGTCATCATCGACAGTCCCGATCTCGACGGTCCGGTTTTCATGTCCTCGACCTTCGACCGCACGCGCTACATGGCGATGGAAAACAGCGCCACCTCGGCGGCAAATCTCGAATGGCTGGTGCGTGAATTCTTCGAAGGCGAGCATGCGGAGGGCGTTTCGCCGTTCGATGCAGCTTGCGCGCTGGCCGCGGCCGTCGAGCCTGCGGCGGATGATCCGCTCTATCACCCCTATCTCTACGGCGCGCAACAGGACGGTCATGCGCGCGCCGGCTTCTACGGCATAGCCGGCTGGCATACGAAGGGGCATCTGATCCGTGCGTTGCTCGAAGGCGTCGCCTTCGGCCATCGTCAGCATGTCGAGACGATCCGCAAGGCGGGCGCGACCTTCGAGGAGGCGGTGCTGTCCGGCGGCGGTTCGCGCAGCCGGCTCTGGCCGCAGATTTTTGCGGATGCGCTGCGCGTGCCCGTGACCGTCGCCGTGTCGCGCGAGACGGGCGCTCTTGGTGCGGCAATCGCGGCGGGCACCGGCGTTGGCCTCTTTGCGGATTTCACCGATGGCGCAAATGCCATGGTGCGCACCGACCGGCACTATAGGCCAAATAGTGCCCTTGCCGCGCACTATGACCGGCGGTACGCCCTCTACAAGGATATCACGGAAGCCATGACACCGCTCTGGCGTCGGCTTTCGGCAACCGAACCCAGAGCAACCGGAGTTGCGGCGTGACTTTGCATGATACTGAAACGCCGGTCGACGAGGGCACCTACGATTTCATTATCGTCGGCGCCGGCTCGGCTGGCTGCGTCCTGGCAAACCGGCTCTCGGCCGATCCGAAGAACCGGGTGCTGCTGCTCGAGGCCGGCGGCACGGACCGCTATCACTGGGTGCATGTGCCGATCGGTTATCTCTTCTGCATGGGCAATCCGCGCACCGACTGGATGATGAAGACGGCCGCGGAAGCCGGGCTCAACGGTCGCGCGCTGAACTATCCGCGCGGGAAATTGCTGGGCGGCTGCTCGTCGATCAACGGCATGATCTATATGCGCGGGCAGGCGGCCGACTATGACGGCTGGCGGCAGGCGGGCAATGCCGGTTGGGGCTGGGACGATGTACTGCCCTATTTCCTGAAGTCGGAAGACAATTATCGCGGTAAATCCGCCATGCATGGTGCGGGTGGTGAATGGCGGGTCGAACGCCAGCGCCTGTCCTGGCCGATCCTCGATGCGTTCCGCGATGCGGCGGAGGAACTCGGGGTTCCGAAGACCGACGACTTCAACGACGGCGACAATGAGGGCTCCGGCTATTTCGAGGTGAACCAGCGCGGCGGCCTGCGCTGGAACACGACGAAGGCCTTCCTGCGGCCTGCCATGAAACGAAAGAACCTCCGCGTCCTGACTGGTGCCGAGACTGAGCGGCTGGAATTCGAGGGCAAGGCGATTTCCGGCGTCCGCTTCCGTCTTGGTGGACGGCTCTGCATCGCGCGGGCTTCCCGCGAAGTCGTGCTGTCGGCCGGAGCCATCAACTCGCCGAAGATCCTGGAACTGTCCGGCATTGGCCGGCCGGACGTGCTCTCGGCGCTCGATCTTCCCGTGCGGCACGCGCTTCAGGGCGTCGGTGAAAACCTTCAGGATCACCTGCAGATCCGCACGGTCTTCAAGATCGAGGGCGCACGCACGCTGAACCAACTCTACCACAACCTGTTCAGCCGCGCCGGCATGGGTCTGCAATATGCCTTCAACCGTTCCGGCCCGCTCTCCATGGCACCGAGCCAGCTCGGCATCTTTGCGAAAAGCGATCCCGCCGTCGCCACGGCCGATCTCGAATACCATGTCCAGCCGCTCAGCACCGATCGGCTCGGCGAGCCGCTGCACCGCTATCCAGCCGTCACGGTTTCCGTCTGCAATCTGAGGCCTGAAAGTCGTGGTACGGTCCATGTCACGGCGCGTAATGCGGCCTTGCCGCCGGAAATCCGCCCCAACTACCTTTCGACCATTGGCGACCGTCTGCTTGCGGCCAAATCCATTCGCCACGCTCGCAGCCTCATGCAGACCAAGGCGATCGATCGCTTCCGTCCGCAGGAAATGCTGCCGGGCCGCGAATACCAGAGTGACGAAGAACTGATCCAGCGCGCTGGCGATATCGCCACGACGATCTTCCACCCCGTCGGCACCTGCAAGATGGGCGACGATCCGATGGCTGTGGTGGATTCGAAGCTTCGCGTGCACGGGATCGGCAATCTGCGCGTCGTCGATGCCTCGATCATGCCGACGATCGTCTCCGGCAATACGAATTCGCCGGTCATCATGATTGCGGAAAAGGCGGCGGAGGCCATTTTGGCGCGCGCATAGGCCAACGTCTTGCGGTAGTTTGGCATCTCATCGCAGCGTTACTCAATCCAAGGCCTTCGCGACGTGAGCAAGCCGAACTACGGGGACATCGCCCGGCATGCCGGTGTCGGGACCGCCACGGTCGAGCGCGTGCTGAACGGCCGCGGCGGGGTGCGGCCCGATATGGTCGCGAAGGTGGTGATCGCCGCGCGCAGCCTGAAATACCCGCGCACGCTGCCCGATACCCATCGCGGCTTGCTGCGCATCGAGGTGCTGATGGTGCGCCCCGAGACCACCTTCTATCGACGGCTTTCCAAGGCGTTCGAACGCATTGCTGCGACGCTCGATCCGCTCGCCGTCGTCCACCGCAGCTTCACGGAGGAGATGAAGCCGGAGGAGATCGCCAAACGCATTCTTTCCACCGAGACGCCCCGCGCCGGCCTGATCCTCGCCGTTCCCAACAGTCCGTTGATCAGCGCGGCTGTGGAGGCGGTCATCGCCCGCGGCGTGCCCGTCGTCCATGTCGTGACCCGAGCGTCCGGCAACAGCGCGGAATTCGTCGGCATCGATAATTATGCCGCCGGCCGTACGGCGGCCTATTTCATCGCGCGAATGGCCAAGGTGGATGGGCCGGTCGTGGCGCTCTGCCATCCGATCTACCAGGTGCACCGCGACCGTATTCGCGGCTTCTCGGACTATTTCCTGGACCACGCCGGCCCGATCGCCTTCGAATGGCTCGGTTACAGTCGGGATGAGGAGAGTTTCAGCGCGGAAACACTCTCCATTGCGCTTGAAAAATACCCGAACCTCGTCGGCCTCTATAACGCGGGCGGAGCGAATTCCGCGCTCATCAGCGTGCTGCGGCGCCATCCACGGGGCCGCGACATCCTGTTCGTCGGGCACGAACTGACCGACTATACCCGCACGGCGCTGGGCGAGGGCATCATGGATGTCGTGCTCGACCAGGCACCCGAGGCACAGGCGCAGCGCGCGCTTGATCTCATCCTGCGCCGCATCGGCCTGACCGAGATCGAACCGGACCGGAATCCCATTCGTTTCATCACCATAACCGCCGAAGGGCTTTGATCTGATTTGATCAAGGAAGCCTTCGCCGTTTCACAGCACTCCTGATAATTTTCAAGTCAGGAGGAGAGCCGGCGTTCCAACCAGAACGTACGGGTAAGGCGCATCACGCGCTCTCCTTTCACGAATTGTGCGGGCCAAAACCCGAAGGAGAGCGCAATGGACGATCTGAAATATGGCAAGCGCAACAAGCGCGGCGACTGGGCGCCGAACGAGCCGGTTGAAACCGCGCCGCTCTTCGTCTTTCCGCCGAAACTGATGGCGGTCCTGAAATGGCTGCCGCATTACTTCTTCCCGTGGAATGCGATCTTTGCCCTGTCGGCGGTCGCCTATTGGGCCTGGGTCATTCCGTCCGTCGAAACCATGCAGACATTGAGCATCGGTTGGGCCGCCTGGCTTTATGCCGTGAATGCGGTCTGCGTTCTCCTCTTCTACGGCGCCTTCGAGGTTCACCTCTATCTGCTGAAGCGGCAGGAAAACCGCTTCAAGTACAATGGAAAATTCCCCTCAGACCAGAAGAACAAGGCCTTCTGGTTCGAAAGCCAGAACCTCGACAACATCCTGCGCACGTTCCTTTCGGGCGTCACTATCTGGACGGCCATCGAAGTGGCCATGCTCTGGGCCTATGCCAACGGCTATGCACCCTGGCTGAGCTTTTCGGAGAATCCGTGGACACTGGCGCTCGTGGCCCTCGTGGTGCCGATCATTCACGAATTCCACTTCTTTTGCATCCACCGGCTCATCCACACGCCGTTCCTCTACAAGTGGGTGCATTCGGTCCACCACAATTCCGTGAACCCGTCGCCGTGGTCGTCGCTGTCAATGCATCCGGTCGAGCATCTGCTCTATCTCGGCACGGCGTTCTATCACCTCATCCTGCCGTCCAACCCGATCCTCATGCTCTACCAGCTGCACTATGCGGGTTTCGGCGCCATCCCCGGCCATGTCGGCTTTGACAAGGTCGAGGTGGGCGAGGACAAGCTGGTCGATAGCCACGCCTATGCGCACTACCTGCACCACAAGTATTTCGAGGTGAACTACGGCGACGCGCTGATCCCGCTCGATAAGTGGTTCGGCACCTGGCACGACGGCTCGACTGAGGGCGAGGCGCAGATGCAGGAGCGCTACCGCAGGCGCAAGGAAAAGCTCGCCGCCCGCAAGGCCCGCGCCGAAATCCAGGGAGCAGCAGAATGATCTGGGTTCCCGCCTGCAAGCTCGACGATATCGAACAGGAAAGCGCCATTCGCTTCGATCATGGCGGCCGCACCTACGCGATCTACCGCGCCCCCGATGACCAGGTCTATTGCACGGCCGGTCTCTGCACCCACGAGGCGATCCATCTCGCGGATGGGCTGGTCATGGATTTCGAGGTGGAATGTCCCAAGCATTCCGGCGTCTTCGACTATCGCACCGGCGAGGCCATCCGGCTTCCCGCCTGCGAGAACCTGAAAACCTATCCAGCGGAGGTCGTCGACGGAGAGGTTCGCGTGGCCCTGACCTAGGGGCGCGCCTTTAGAGACCGGGCCCGACCGGGCCTCCGGAATGCGATCGGGTGAGCCGGCACCCATTGGGAGGATACGATGAAATCGATGTACCTGGCGGCCGCCTTGGCCGCCTTGATGGGAAGTGCTGCCTCGGCGGAGACGATCGGCGTCTCCATGCAGAGCTTCGACAACAACTTCCAGACGCTTCTGCGCGAAGGCATCAGCGCACGGGCTTCGGCGGTGGAAGGCGTCAACGTGCAGATCGAGGATGCGCAGACCGACATTTCCAAGCAGCTCAACCAGGTGAACAACTTCATCGCGGCTGGCGTGGACGCTATCGTGATGACGCTGACGGACACGTCCGCCGCACCCGGCATCAGCGAAGCGGCCGAGAAGGCGGGCATTCCGCTGGTCTATCTCAACCTTGAGCCCGACAATGTCGGCAAGCTACCGGAAAAGCAGGCCTATGTCGGATCGAAGGAAACGGATTCCGGAAAACTGGGCGCGGAAGCCGCCTGTTCGATCCTGAAGGAAAAGGGCAAGGCCAGCGATGCGCAGGTCTATATCCTGATGGGCGATCTCGCGCACCAGGCCTCTCGCGACCGCACCTCCTCGTTCAAGGAAACGCTGGCGGCAAGCGACTGCAAGGGCGTGACATTTGCCGATGAGCAGTCCGGCGCCTGGACGCGCACCAATGCGATGGACCTGACGACCAACTGGATCACCGCCGGCCAGCCGATCGACGTGGTCTTCGCCAACAATGACGAAATGGCGATCGGCGCCATCCAGGCACTCAAGGCGGCGGGTGTCTCGATGCAGGACGTGATCGTCGTTGGCATCGACGCCACGCAGGACGGCCTTGCCGCCATGGCGGCCGGCGATCTCGACGCAACCGTGTTCCAGAACGCCAAGGGCCAGTCAGCAAGCGCGGTGAATGCCGCGGTCGCGCTGGTGCGCGGCGAGCCGGTCGAAAAGCAGGTGTGGGTGCCATTCGAGCTCGTCACACCGAAGAACATGGCCGACTACGCCAACAAGAACTGATCCTCCCTCTGGGCCGGCGCATCTTGCGGATGTGTCGGTCCCTTTCACATGGAGACACCATGGACGGTATCGTCATCATCGGCGCAGGCGAGGCCGGCACAAGGGCGGCTTTCGCCGTACGCGAAGCAGGGTTTGCCGGCGCCGTCACGCTGGTTGGCTCGGAACCGCACCTGCCCTACGAACGCCCGCCGCTGTCTAAGCCGCTCGAAGGCACCGTACAGATGAAGGCGATCTGCGGGGCCGAGGCACTGGAAGCTGTGGGCATCGACTATCTTCAGGGCGTCTCGGCATCGGGTCTTGATGCAGGTCTGCGGAGCGTGACGCTGAGTGATGGTCGTTCCCTGCACTATGAAAAACTGCTCCTCGCCACGGGTGCGCGGCCCAGACAATTGAGCTGCCCCGGGGCACACCACGCGCTCGGCTTCCGAACCTATGCAGATGCGGCGGCGATCTTCTCCCGCGCGCAAGCCTGCGGGCGTGTCGCGATCATCGGCGGTGGTCTGATCGGCATGGAGCTTGCAGCCGTGCTGCGCGCCAAAGGTGTTGCCGTCAGCATTGTCGAGGCGACACCAAAACCGCTTGGACGGGCCGTTCCCCCGCGCTTTGCTGCGAAATTGCATGCCCGGCACGTGGAAGAAGGCGTCCAGTTTCATCTGGGGCAAGGCATTGCGGAAATCACGGCGGGCTCGGTCCTGCTTGCTGACGGCAGTCAAGTGCGCGCGGATATCGTTGTCGCCGCAATCGGCGTTTTGCCGGATATGGCGCTGGCCGAAGCGGCGGGGCTCGCCACCGGCAACGGCATCCTGACGGATGTTTCCCTTCGTACCAGCGATCCGCACGTCTTCGCGGCCGGAGACTGCGCCGCGGTATCCCACGCCGGTGGCGGGCATACCCGGTTCGAGAGCTGGCGAAATGCCCGCAGCCAGGCTGAGACGGCCGGCCGGAATATGGCCGGAGCAAACGAGACGTTTGCCTCCGCCCCGTGGTTCTGGTCGGATCAATATGATCTCGGTTTGCAGGTCGCGGGCTTGCCATTGCCGTCGCATCAGAGTGTGGTGCGGTCCATCGGCGAAGGGGAACTGGAATTCTTCCTCGACAATGGATGCCTTGTGGCGGCGGCGGGCCTTGGGCCCGGAAACAGCCTCGCCAAGGACATCAAACTGGCCGAGATGCTGATCGCCGCCGGAATAAACCCCGATACTGCAACGCTTGAAGATCCCGGTGTGAACCTCAAATCGCTTTTGAAAAGCGCGCGGGCAGCCTGATGCAGACCCTGCTCTTCTTCCAATCCCTCTGGGCCATGGAGCGCCGGCACACGGACGGCCACGAACGCAGTCTTGCGGAAAACGTTGCGATGATCGCCGATGCCGGTTTCGACGGTATCAGCGCGCACTATACCAACCGCGCTGACGTCACGCGCCTCAACAAGGCCATCGTGGAGACTGGCCTGAAGATCGAGGGCGTCTGCTTTCCGCGTACGGTGGATGACCTGCGCCTGCCGCTGGAGCTTGCAGCCGAGTATCCCGTCAGCCACATCAACCTGCAGCCGGATATCCGACTGCGCCGGGTGGAGGATTGCCTGCCGCTGCTCGACGGCTGGATGCGGCTTGCCGAGGACGCGGGCATTCCCGTGTTCATCGAAACGCACCGCGACCGGATGACGACGGACCTGTTCTTCACGCTGGACCTTTTGGACCAGCGGCCAGAGCTGCCGCTTCTCGCCGACCTGTCGCATTTCCTTGTCGGCCGGGAATTTGCCTTTCCGGTCGAGGAGGAGAACCACGCGCTGATCCGGCGCATCCTGCACAATGCGCAGGCCTTTCACGGACGCATCGCGTCACGCGAGCAGGTGCAGATCGAAATTTCCTTTCCGCATCATCGTCCCTGGATCGATCTCTTCCTCGAATGGTGGGACTACGGATTTCGCAACTGGCGATCGCGCGCAGCCGATGATGCCGAACTCGTCTTCACCTGCGAACTCGGTCCCAAGCCCTATGCGATCACCGGCAGGGACGGCAATGACACGACGGACCGCTGGGCGGAGGCGCTCACGCTGCGACAGATGGTGCGCGATCTGTGGAACGCGACGGGGTAACCGCCTTCCACATAAGGGATGAGGGCAACGACCTGTTGGCGCCCTGACGGTAACCGCGTCGTATCTCCTCCCGTCGCGGTTGAAAGGAGAGGGGTGGCTCCCGGCCGCCCCTCTTCTGTCGTCCGATAGGTGCGGCGATGCCGTTCGGTGGCTGCAGGCGATAGGAATTCCCTATCAAGCCATACGAACCGTCCCCTTGATCATTCCTGACGGATCGCAAATACAGGAGGAATGGCTACTACCTTTATCGGCAAAAAGTCCTCCGCAGCCGGCGGCTGGGGAGCGTTGAAGAGTTGCGGCAAGCGGTTGCTCGAGAGCGGCATGCCGATCTCCGGTGCCCGCACCCTCTTGAAGGCCAACCAGCCGGACGGCTTCGATTGCCCCGGCTGTGCCTGGGGCGACCCGGAGCACGGCTCCTCCTTCGAATTCTGCGAGAACGGCGTGAAGGCGGTGGCGTGGGAAGCAACGGAAAAGCGGGCCACGCCGGCCTTTTTCGCCGCACACACCGTTTCGGACCTCCGCAAGCTGACGGACTATGAACTGGAGCTCCACGGCCGGTTGACGCATCCGATGCGCTACGACGCGGCAAGCGACACCTATCTGCCGGTCGCGTGGGACGACGCCTTTGCCGAGATCGGCGCCATCCTCAAAAGCCTGGAAAACCCGGATCGTGCGGAGTTCTACACGTCCGGTCGCGCCAGCAACGAGGCGGCCTACCTCTACCAGCTCTTCGTGCGCGTCTATGGAACGAACAATTTTCCCGACTGCTCGAACATGTGCCACGAAGCGAGCGGCGTGGGCCTGCGCCAGGCGATCGGCGTCGGCAAGGGCACGGTGCTTCTGGAGGATTTCGAGAAGGCCGATGCGATCTTCGTGATCGGCCAGAATCCCGGCACGAACCACCCCCGCATGCTGGGGGATCTGCGCCGGGCGGCCATCCGCGGCGCCCGCATCGTCGTCTTCAACCCCATCCGCGAACGCGGCCTCGAGCGATTCTCCGATCCGCAGGACAAGATCGAGATGCTGCGCGGCGGTTCGACCGACATTGCCAGCCACTATTTCCAGCCGCAGCTTGGCGGCGACATGGCGGCCGTGCGCGGCATGGCCAAAGCCGTGTTCGCGGCCGAGGATGCGGCAGTCGCCGCCGGCCTTCCCGCCGTACTCGACCATGCCTTCCTTGCCGAGCATTGCGCCGGTCTTGCAGACTATCGTGCCGCCGTCGAGGCGACGGGCTGGGGCGAGATCGAGGACCAGTCCGGCCTGACCCGCGCCGAGATCGAACGGGCGGCGGACGTCTACATCAATGCCGAGCGCGTCATCTGCACCTGGGCGATGGGGGTCACGCAGCACCTGCACTCCGTCGCGACAATCCGCGAGATCGCCAACTTCATGTTGCTGCGTGGCAATATCGGCAGGCCGGGTGCAGGCCTGTGCCCGGTGCGCGGCCATTCCAACGTGCAGGGCGACCGTACCGTCGGTATCAACGAGAAGCCGCCGGAAGCTTTTCTCGATGCGCTGGAGCAGCATTTCGGCTTCGCCGTGCCGCGCAAACACGGGCACAATGTGCTGTCGGCGATCGGCGCGATGCTGGATGGTTCCGCGCAGGCCTTCATCGGTCTTGGCGGCAATTTTGCCCGCGCGACGCCGGATAGTGCGCTGGTCGAAAAGGCGCTTCGCAACCTCAAGCTGACGGTGAATATCGCCACGAAGCCCAACCATTCGCATCTGATGCCGGGCGAGGTCTCCTACATCCTGCCGTGCCTCGGCCGGACCGAGATGGATCTCAATTCCGCGGGCCAGTCGCAGCTCATCAGCGTCGAGGATTCGATGAGCATGGTGCACGGCTCGGCCGGCATAAACCGGCCTGCCTCGCCGCATCTCCTGTCGGAAGTGGCGATCATTGCCGGTATAGCGGCGGCAACCGTCGGCGACGGCGTCGTCGGATGGGTGGCGCTTGCCGACGACTATGACCGCATCCGCGATCATATCGAGGCGACCATTCCGGGTTTCGAGAATTTCAACACACGCCTGCGCAAGCCGCGCGGCTTTCTGCTGCGCAACACGGCCGCGCATCGGGAATGGGAAACGCCGGCAGGCAAGGCAACCTTCTTCTCCGGGACGCTGCCTCTGGAGACCGTGCATCAGCGGGCAAAGCGTGGCGGCGGGCGTTTCGCCTTGCAAACGTTCCGCTCGCACGACCAGTACAACACGACCGTCTACGGCCTCGACGACCGCTATCGCGGGGTTTACGGCGAGCGGCAGGTCATTTTCATTCATCCGGAAGACCTGAAAGCCATGGGGGCCGAGGCGGGAGAGCGGGTGGATGTCGTCGGGGACCATGACGACGGTGTCGAGCGCCTGGCGGCGGACTTCCGTTTCGTGCCTTATGATATCCCGCGCGGCAGCATTGCCGGCTACTATCCGGAACTGAACGTGCTGGTGCCGCTCGGCAGCGCCGGGGAGGAGAGTGACACACCGACCTCCAAGTCCGTCATGGTGACTTTCCGCAAGCGCGAGGCGGCGTGAGCGGCGGCGCGCCGGATATCGACCGTTTCCTGGCCTGCGTCGCACGTCTTCAAGCGGAGGCTCCGCGCCTGACGGCGATACAGGCCGGTCTTCTTGTCGCCGCCCATCTCGGCGCCGCATATGACAGCCGCACCTTTGCCCGCAAGCTCGGCCTCGCCCATGCCCTCGTGCTACGCGAATTGAACGCCCTTGCGGAGCAAGGCGCCTTACTCCGCATCGAAAATCGCGATACGCGGACGATGCGCACCGCTTTTACGCCGGGGCCGGGAGCCGGGCGTCTTCTCGCATTGCTTCCATCGGCCCCGGCGTCCTGATCCTATGCATCTCTGAACATGTCGCTGCGAAGTGCATCTTTCTCGCCATAAAACTATTTGACTAAACATTCAGTTTGTTTCTTACTGCGCCGCGAGGCAACCGCGGGGGGCGGGCGCGGGGAGATTTGCCCAGAAGGCGGGATGGCAACGGAGGGTTCGCTATCCATGAAAATCCCGCGCGCAGCAACCCGGCGTTTATTCGCGGACGGTGTGCCTCGTTTCGTCGAATCCAAGGGGGTTTTTCATGCGCATGCTTGTGACTGCCGCCACATCGATCGTCGCCCTTCTTGCCTTCGGGCAGGCCCATGCCGAGGGCGTTCTGAACATCTACAATTGGGGGGAATACACCAATCCAAAATTGATCCAGAAATTCGAGGAAACCTACAAGGTCAAGGTGACGGTCACCGACTTCGATTCCAACGATACGGCGCTTGCCAAGGCCCGGCAGGGCGGCAACCAGTTCGATATCGTCGTGCCGTCCTCGACCTTCGTGAAGATCTGGATCGATGAGGGATTGTTGCTCGCATCCCGCCCCGACCAGATGGAGAATTTCAAGAACATGGACCCGCGCTGGGTGAATGTCGCGTTCGATCCCGGCCGCCGCTATACCGTGCCCTGGCAATGGGGAACGACCGGCGTGCTGGTGGATACCGCGGTCTATTCGGGCGACCCGAACACCTCGGCGATCTTCCTCGATCCACCGCCGGAACTCGTCGGCAAGATCAACGTGCTGCCGGAAATGGGCGACGTGCTCGCGCTTGCCATCTATTACGAAGGCGGCACGGCGTGCACCGACGACCTCGCCATCCTGCGCAAGGTTCGCGACCGCCTCGCGGCTGCGCGCGACAAGTGGGTGGCGCTCGATTATCCAAGCACCGAAAAATTCGTCGACGGCGATTATGCTGCGGGTGTCAACTGGGGCGGTGCCGCCATGCGGGTACGCCTGGTCAGCTCCCGCTATGTCTATGGCTATCCGAAGGAGGGTTATCCGATCTGGATGGACAGTGTCGCGGTTTTGAAGACCGCGCCGAACGTCGAGAACGCAAAACTCTTCCAGAACTTCATCATGGATCCGGAAAATGCCGCGCTGATTTCCGCCTATGCGCGTTACGCGAACGGCATCGTCGGCTCGGAGAAATACATGCCGGAAGAGATGCGCAATGCGCCGGAAATCGTCGTGCCGGCCGAATTCGTCGACAACGGGCATTTCTCGCCGGCCTGTCCGCAGCACGTTACCGACCTCTACACGAAAATCTGGACCGAGGTGCTGAAGTGATGCGCCCTTTCGACAAGACTATCCCACTGGAGCCAAGCATGACCGATATCGACCTGTGTTACCTGCCCGCCCACGAAGCGCTCCGCCGCTTCAAGAGCCGGGAACTCTCGCCCGTGGAGCTGATGGAGGCGACGATCCGCCGGGCTGAGACGCTGAAGGCCTCGGTCAACGCACTGACCTATACGCATTTCGACGAGGCGATGGACCTCGCCCGCAAGGCCGAAGCCAAATACGCCAGGGGCGCACGCACCGGCGTGCTTGAGGGCCTGCCGGTCGGCATCAAGGACGAAAGCGAGATCAAGGGCAAGCCGACGTCGATCGGCTCGCTGATCCACAAGGATCATATCGCGGATCGGACCTCGACGATGAATGCCCGCGTCATGGCGGCGGGCGGCATCGTGCACGCACGCACGGCGACGCCGGAATTCTGCTGTGCCGGCACCACCTGGTCGCGCCTGTGGGGCGTTACCCGCAATCCGTGGAACCAGGATTTCACCTGCGGCGGTTCATCCGGCGGAGCAGGCGCCTCGCTCGCGTCCGGTACATCGTCGCTTGCGACGGGCTCGGATATCGGCGGCTCGATCCGCATTCCGGCGTCGGCCTGCGGTGTCGTCGGCTACAAGCCGCCCTATGGCCGCAACCCGGACGACACGCCGTTCAACCTCGATTTCTTCTGCCATACCGGCCCGATGGCCCGCACCGTCAAGGACGCGATCCTGCTGCAGAACGTCATGTGCGGCCCGAGCCCGGACGACATCGTCTCGCTTCGCCCGAAACTGCACCTGCCGCTGGAATACAAGCCCATCAAGGGCTGGAAGATCGCATTTTCCATGGATCTCGGCATTTTCGAGGTCGATCCGGAGGTGCAGAAGAACACGCTCGCGGCGCTCGATGTCTTCCGCTCGCTGGGCGCGACGGTCGAGGAGGTCGATCTCGGCTGGCCGAAGCACGTTCTCGCCGCCGGCATGGGGTATCTCGAACACCTTTTCGGCGGCTATCTCTCGACCCTTCTCGACACGCATGGCGACGAGATGACCACCTATGCCCGCCAGTTCGCCGAACATGGCCGGGCCTCGAAATCCACGGATTTCGTCGCGAGCCTGGAGGTCGTCGGCGAGATGTACAAGACGCTCGGGCCGATCCTCGAGCGTTACGACGTGCTCGTCTGCCCGACCAATGCACTGCCAGCCGTGCCGGCTGATTTCGACCATTCGACAGGCACGGTCGAGATCAACGGCAAGGTGGTCAACCCCTCGCTCGGCTGGGTCATGACGACGCCGTTCAACATGATGAGCCGTTGCCCTGTGCTGTCGGTGCCGACTGGTCATGCCGGCAATGGCGTGCCGACCGGTCTCCAGATCGTCGGCCGCACCTATTGCGATGCGGATGTCTTCCGCGCCGGCCTAGCCTTCGAGGAGGCGGTTGGCGGCTGGTATGGCGACGCGGCGTCTCGCCCGCGCCTTTAGGCGTACAACACAGATCGCCGGACCAATTTTCCACGCTCCATGCCGTTAAGCTAAGCGGCTTTCTCCCGGTAACGGGCCGATCTTTGGATCGGCCCGTTTTTTATTTGTGATCGATCTGCTCGCCAATGATTGCCGCTTGACAGGCAGGCTTCCCCGCATAATGCTAAGATGTCAGACCAATTTGAGAAGCTGACATCAAACAGGGAACTTGGCGTCATGCCAGCTGATCCGAGCGACAGGCCGCGAATCGAGCCGTTGCCGCCCATCGACAGGGCGCGACAGGTAACGGAGGCTATGGCCTCCTATATCGATCGTGCGAACTTGCAGGCCGGCGACCGGCTGCCGGCCGAGCGCGAGCTGATGGCGGCACTGGCGGTCGGCCGGTCGACGATCCGCGAGGCGATCCGGCATTTCCAGGCGCTCGGCGTCATGGAAAGCCGCAAGGGCAGCGGCACCTATCTCCTGAAGCCGGTGACGAGCGCCACCGTGCACATGCCGCTCTCCTTCGACGCGATACACCTGCGCGATGTGCTGCTCCAGACGCTGGAGGTTCGCCGCGGCATCGAATGCGAGGCCGGCATGGTGGCCGCGCGGCGGCGCACTGCGGAAGACGTCGTCACGATCGAGGTAAAGCTCGACGAGATGGAGCGGGTGCATCTCGCCAAGGGCACGTCCGGCCCTGAAGATCTTGCGTTCCACCTCGCCATCTACGACGCCACGCACAACCCGCTGTTCAAGCAACTTCTCGAGCAGATGCGCGGCGCCTTCGAGCGCTTCTGGGAAAAGCCGTTCAACCGGCCCGATTTCGCCCGCCGTTCCTTTCCGTTTCACCGCACGCTCTTCAACGCGATCGCCGCGCAGGACCCAGAATCCGCCCGCGCCGAAACCCTAAAAATCCTCGCCGTTGTCGAGGAAGACATCAAGGACATGTCCCAATGATCAACGGAGCCGATCCGTTCGACTTTGCCTCTCTTATCGTCGCCCATGACGAGGCGAATGCCTTTGAGGCTGTGGTTCCTCCGATCGTGCAGACCTCGCTCTTCACCTTCGGCAGCTATGACGAGATGGTGGCCGCCTATCGTGGCGAGATTGTGCGGCCGATCTATACGCGCGGCCTCAACCCGACGGTGCGTGCTTTCGAAGAAATGCTGGCGAAGCTCGAAGGCGGGGGGGATGCGCTAGGGTTTGCCAGCGGCATGGCCGCGATTTCCTCGACGGTGCTCTCCTTCGTCGAGCCGGGCGATCGCATCGTCGCGGTGCGCCACTGCTATCCGGACGCCTTCCGTCTGTTCGGCACGCATCTGAAGCGCATGAAGATCGAGGTGACCTATGTCGATGGTCGCGACGAGGAGGCGGTCGCGAAAGCGCTGCCGGGCGCCAAGCTGCTCTATCTCGAAAGCCCGACGAGCTGGGTGATGGAGGCGCATGACGTGGGTGCGCTCGCCGCCCTTGCCAAGCAGCAGGGCGTCGTCAGCGTCATCGACAACAGCTGGGCAAGCCCGATCTTCCAGCGGCCGCTGACGCTGGGCGTCGATCTCGTGCTGCATTCGGCCTCGAAATATCTCGGCGGTCACAGCGATGTCGTCGCCGGCATCGTCACCGGCTCGAAGGATCTGATCGGCCGCATCCGCTCTGAGGCCTATCCGTATCTCGGCGGCAAGCTGTCGCCCTTCGATGCCTGGCTGCTGGTGCGGGGGCTGCGCACCCTGCCGATCCGCATGAGGGCGCATGAGGCGTCCGCGCTCGACATCGCCAAGCGGCTGCAGGCGCTGGATATCGTCGACACGGTCTTCCACCCGGCGCTCGCCAATCGCCTGCCGCCGGGGCTGACCGGCACATCCGGCCTGTTCTCCTTCACCTTCCGCGAGGGCATCGATATCCGCGCCTTCGCCGACCACCTCAAGCTCTTCAAGCTCGGCGTCTCGTGGGGCGGCCACGAGAGCCTGATCGTGCCGGGCGAGGTGGTGTTGCAGCAGAAGGCCCAACCGAATTCCGCGCATACATTCGGCATCGATGCGCGGTCCGTGCGTCTTCATGTGGGCCTGGAGGGAACCGAGGCCCTGTGGAGTGATCTGGAAGCGGCGATAACAGCCGCATCCGAAGCCTGACGTCAGAAATCAGATTCAACCAGAAAAGAGGGAACGACCATGAAGAGACTTTTGACCGCAGCCCTGCTCACCACGCTCATGGCGACGAGCGCGCTGGCCGATACGACGCTAAAACTCGTCGAGGTGATTACCAGCCCCGAGCGCACGGAAACGCTGAAATCCATTGTGGGTAAATTCGAGGCGGAAAACCCAGGCACCAAGGTCGAGATCATCTCGCTGCCCTGGGGTGAGGCGTTCCAGAAATTCGCCACCATGGTTTCGGCCGGAGAAGTGCCCGACGTCATGGAAATGCCGGACACCTGGTTGTCGCTCTATGCCAATAACGGCATGCTCGAAAGCCTCGAGCCCTATCTTGCAAAATGGGAGCATACGCCCGGCCTGACGCCGCGCGCGCTGGAACTCGGCCGCGACATCAAGGACACGGCCTATATGTTGCCCTACGGCTTCTATTTGCGCGCCATGTTCTACAACAAGAAGCTGCTCGCCGAAGCCGGCGTTTCCGAGCCGCCGAAGACCATGGACGAGTTCGCGGAGGCTTCGAAGAAGATTTCGGCGCTGCCCGGCAAATACGGCTATTGCCTGCGCGGCGGCCCGGGCGGTCTCAACGGCTGGGTGATGTTCGGCGCCTCCATGGCCGGCGACAACAAGTTCTTCAACGAGGACGGCACCTCCACCTTCAACAGCGAAGGCTGGGTCAAGGGCCTCACCTGGGTCGTCGATCTCTACAAGAACGGCTATGCCCCGAAGGACAGCGTCAACTGGGGCTTCAACGAGATCGTCGCCGGTTTCTATAGCGGCACCTGCGCCTTCCTCGATCAGGACCCGGACGCGCTCATCGCCATTGCCGAGCGCATGAAGGCGGAAGACTACGGCATCATGACCATGCCGAAGGGACCGGGCGGCAAGACCTTCCCGACGATCGGCTTCGCTGGCTGGTCGATGTTCTCCTCCAGCGCCAACAAGGATCTTTCCTGGAAGCTGATCGAGACGCTCGAAGGGCCGGAAGGCAATATCGAATGGAACAAGCGCACGGGCGCGCTACCGGTCCACACCTCGGCTGAAAAGGACCCCTTCTATGCCAGCGAACAGTTCAAGGGCTGGTTCGCCGAGCTTGAGGACAAGGACGCCGTGCCGACCGTGATGCCGACGCATCTCGAAGAGTTCGCCTTCTTCAAGGATTCGCTGGTCATCAAGACCTCGCAGGAAGCGCTCCTCGGCGACATCACACCGGAAGACCTCGCCAACCAGTGGGCCGATTACCTCACCAAGGCACAGCAAAAGTTCCTCGCCAAGAAATAGGCCGGGGAACCTCCGGGCGGAGAACACGAGGCTCCGCCCGGAACCATCTTTCGAAACGCCGCGCAACCCGAGAACGGAAGCGAGACGATGACCGTTGCCGCCTATTCACAAGCCACCAAACCGCTCAGGAAGCGGATCGCCGACGCTTCGGAGCCCTATCTCTACAGTGCCCCGGCGCTGATCCTCATCGTCACCGTCATGCTGGTGCCGCTGGTGCTCGGCATTTCCTATGCCTTCCGCGATATCCAGCTGTTGAACCCGCTTTCCGGCGGTTTCATCGGGCTCGATCATTTTCGCGCGCTCTCCGAGGACCAGGCCTTTTTCCGGGCGCTGCGCAACACGCTCTGGTGGACGGGCGCTTCGGTCTTCCTGCAATTCATCTTCGGCCTCATCCTCGCGTTGTTGCTGGACAAGCCCTTTGCGGGTCGAGGCCTTGCGCAAGCGCTGGTCTTCCTGCCCTGGGCGGTGCCGAGTTTTCTGGCCGGCCTCAACTGGGCGTGGCTGTTCAATCCGGTCATCGGCCCGCTGCCGCACTGGATGTATGCGCTCGGCATCATGGATGCGCCGAACAACATCCTCTCCGATCCGCATCTCGCCATGTGGGGGCCGATCGTTGCCAATGTCTGGTGGGGCATTCCGTTCTTCGCCATCACCTTGCTCGCCGCACTTCAGGCGATCCCACGCGATCTCTATGAAGCCGCAAGCATCGATGGGGCAGGGCCGGTCCAGCGCTTCCTGTCGATCACGCTGCCGTTCCTCGCACCGACCATCGCCATCACCATCCTGTTGCGCACCGTCTGGATCTCCAACTTTGCCGACCTCATCGTGGTGATGACCGATGGCGGGCCGGCGGACCGCACGCAGATCGTCGCGAGCTACATTTTCACCCAGGCCTTCAAGCGGCTCGATTTCGGCTACGCCTCGGCGATCGCACTGGTGCTGCTGGTGTTGCTGCTCGCCTATTCGATGCTGATCGTCGTGCTGCGCCAGACGCTGCTGAACAAGGGTTGAAACCATGCGCACCAGCAAGCTCCTCCTCACCGTCGCGCACCGCCTTGCCATTCTCGCCTATATTATCGTGGCGCTCTTCCCGCTGTTCTGGCTGCTGAAGGTGTCGGTGACCCCGAACGACCTGCTCTACAGCGAGGGCGTGCGCATGTGGCCGTCGCGCGCGACCTTCGAGCATTACGAATTCGTCATCGCCCACAGCGCCTTCCCGACCTTCTTCAAGAACAGCCTGATCGTCGCCGGCTCCACGGCCATCGCGGTTACCATCCTTGCCTCGCTCGCCGGCTACGCGCTGTCGCGCTTCAATTTCCGGGCGAAATACTGGATCGTCGCGCTGATGCTGATCACCCAGATGTTCCCGCTGGTCATGCTGGTCGCGCCGATCTTCAAGATGCTCTCGCCGCTTGGTCTCACCAACAGCCTCACCGGCCTCGTCATCGTCTACACCGCCTTCAACGTGCCCTTCGCCACCTTCCTCATGCAGTCCTTCTTCGACGGCATTCCGAAGGATCTCGAAGAGGCGGCGATGATCGATGGGGCGACGCAGTTCATCGCTTTCCGCCAGATCATCCTGCCACTGACGCTTCCCGGCATCGCCGCGACGCTCGGCTTCGTCTTCACCGCGGCGTGGAGTGAGTTGCTCTTCGCGCTGATGCTGATCTCTGGCAACGACGCGGCGACCTTCCCGGTCGGCCTGCTCACCTTCGTCTCGAAATTTTCGGTCGATTTCGGGCAGATGATGGCGGCGGGCATCCTCGCGCTCATCCCGGCCTGCCTCTTCTTCCTCCTCATCCAGCGCTATCTCGTGCAGGGCCTGACGGCCGGCGCGGTCAAAGGCTGAAAGGGTTTCTCATGGCTTCCATCGATATCCACGGCATCCGCAAGAGTTTCGGCACCTTTCCCGTCCTGCACGGCGTCGATCTCACCATTCGCGACGGCGAATTCATCGTGCTGGTCGGCCCCTCCGGCTGCGGGAAATCAACGCTGCTGCGCATGATCGCGGGCCTCGAGGGCGTGACATCGGGCGAAATCCGCATCGACGGCAAGCGGGTCAACGACCTCGCCCCGAAGGACCGCGACATCGCCATGGTGTTCCAGTCCTACGCGCTCTATCCCCATATGAGCGTCGCCGACAACATGAGCTACAGCCTGCGGCTGCGCCGCACCGCCAAGGAGAAGATCGCCAGCGCGGTTGGTAATGCCGCGTCGAAGCTCGGCCTCGATCCCCTGCTGGAGCGCCGTCCCCGCGCGCTCTCCGGCGGCCAGCGCCAGCGTGTCGCCATGGGCCGCGCCATCGTGCGCCAGCCAAAGGCCTTTCTGTTCGACGAACCGCTCTCCAATCTCGATGCGCGCCTGCGCGAGCAGATGCGGGCGGAAATCAAGAAGTTGCATGCTGATCTGCGCGCGACCTCCATTTACGTCACGCACGACCAGATCGAGGCGATGACGCTCGCCGACCGGATCGTCGCCATGCATGCCGGCATCGTGCAACAGGTCGGCACGCCGCTCGATCTCTACGACCGGCCGGCGAACCTTTTTGTTGCCGGATTCATCGGTTCGCCGGGCATGAACTTCTTCGAGGGGCGCTATATCGCTTCGGGCGGCGAGGCTGTGCTTCGGCTCGAAAACGGTGTGGCGCTGCCCGTCGGTCCGCGTGCCGGCATCGAATCAGGCTCGGTGGCGACGCTCGGCATCCGTCCCGAACATGTGGTGCTGAGCGATCAGGGCGTTTTGGAAGCGTCGGTCGACCTTATCGAGCCGACCGGGTTCGGCATCATCATGCATGTGACCATCCACAACATTCCGCTGAAAATTTTTACGCTCGATCGCAGCATGCTCAATCCCGGCCCGAAAGTCCGCGTGAACCTGCCGTTGGAGCGGCTTCACCTCTTCGGATCGGAGGGGATGCGGCTGGATTGAAACGGGATTGTGAAGAGGATTTCGGTCCGTTCCAAAGACAATGTTAACCTTCATTTCCTAACCATCTACGCATCCCTATCGGCAATGATCGTCGAGTTTGCAGGTTCATGCGTATTTCCAGAACAAACTTCTATCCCATCCTTGAAGCCGACGTGGAAAGTGACGCGCAAGCGCCACATTATTCTCACGAAAACAACGCTTTGCCGGAAGAGATTCCGCAGGTCGAGGATTGGCATGCGGCCGGAGAGCCGATTGCCAACGACGAGGACTATCGTCCGCGGTTCCGCTCACCCGCGCTGAGGAGCTACGACCCGGGTCAATATACGGACGGAAGCTGGGAAAGCCATTTCTACATGGCCCCGAATGTCCGCTTCACGCGCACCCCCGACAAGGTGGCCGCGAAGATCGAGGAGGCGGCGGCCGAAGAGGCGCAGCACGCCCAGTCGGTCGTCGAACAGGCAGCCCCGGCAACAAAGCTTTCCGAGGCGGCACAGCTCTCGCAGTCGGAACTGCTCCAGCGTCTGCGCGAGGCGCTTGAAGATCGTCGCCGCCGTTCCGAGGAACAGCAGGCTGCGGCCGCGGCACTTTCTGTCGAACCCACGCCGCCGCTGGTCCAGGCCGTTGTTGCCGCCGGCACGACGGGTACACCCGCCGATGCCGCCGTCGTGTTCAAGCCGGCGACCCCGCTGCCGGCGCCTGCGCCCATCGTGCAGGCTGCCCCGATCGCGAAGCCCGTCGTCAAGCCGGACGTGCGCGCCGCGATCAGCCGTTTCGCCCATCTCTCCGACCATGCATTCTGGGAAACGTTTGTTCCGGACGAAGAACCTTCCGAGGCACCGGTACGACGGGCCGCCACCGTCGTGCGCATGCCCATGCCTGCGCCCGCACCGGCTCCCGTTGCCATTGCGACGCCTGCACCCGCAGTCATCGAGAAAAAGCGTGAAGAGCCAGATGCCATCGCCTCGCTGTTCCGCGTCGTCGAATGCCGCCCGGCCGCAACGCGGCAGACCGTCGTCGCCGTTTCTGAGGTGAAGCCGGAGCCGGTCGTCGCTGCTGCAACGCCGGTCATCGAGGCGGTCCCTGTTGCCGTGCCGGTGGCAGTCGAAATCAAGCCCGTGCCGGTAACCATCACCCCGGCCGCCGTCATCGAGCCTGTCCGCGAAGCCCCGTCCTCGGTGCTCTCCCGCGCCAAGCCGTTTCAGGTCACCTTGGCGACACCCGCCGGCGATACCTACGAATACCCGCCGCGCGAACTGTTGCAGGAGCCGCCGCGCACCGTCGGCTTTGTGCTGACGCAGGAGCAACTCGAGCAGAATGCCGGCCTTCTCGAAAGCGTTCTGGAAGATTTCGGCGTTCGCGGCGAGATCATCCATGTCCGCCCCGGCCCGGTCGTCACGCTTTATGAGTTCGAGCCGGCACCCGGCGTCAAATCCTCCCGCGTCATCGGCCTCGCCGACGATATCGCCCGCTCCATGTCGGCGCTGTCGGCCCGCGTTGCCGTCGTACCCGGCCGCAACGTCATAGGCATCGAACTGCCGAATGCAACGCGCGAAACCGTCTACTTCCGCGAGATGATCGACTCGGCCGATTTCACCAAGTCCGGCTACAAGCTGCCGATCTGCCTCGGCAAGACCATCGGCGGCGAGCCGGTGGTTGCCGAACTCGCCAAGATGCCGCACCTGCTTGTTGCCGGCACCACCGGCTCGGGCAAGTCGGTCGCCATCAACACGATGATCCTGTCGCTGCTCTACCGGTTCCGCCCGGAAGAGTGCCGCCTGATCATGGTCGATCCGAAGATGCTGGAACTGTCGATCTATGACGGCATTCCGCACCTGTTGACGCCCGTCGTCACCGACCCCAAGAAGGCCGTCATGGCGCTGAAATGGGCCGTGCGCGAGATGGAGGACCGCTATCGCAAGATGTCGCGCCTCGGCGTGCGCAATATCGATGGCTACAACAGCCGCGTGGCCACGGCGCGCGACAAGGGTGAGACGATCACCATCAGCGTGCAGACCGGCTTCGACAAGGGAACCGGCGAGGCGATCAACGAGGATCAGGAACTCGCCCTCGATCCGATGCCCTACATCGTCGTCATCGTCGACGAGATGGCCGACCTGATGATGGTCGCCGGCAAGGAGATCGAAGGCGCGATCCAGCGACTCGCCCAGATGGCGCGTGCTGCCGGCATCCACCTGATCATGGCGACGCAGCGCCCCTCGGTCGATGTCATCACCGGCACGATCAAGGCGAACTTCCCGACGCGCATCTCCTTCCAGGTGACCTCGAAGATCGACAGCCGTACCATCCTTGGCGAGCAGGGTGCCGAGCAGCTTCTTGGCCAGGGCGACATGCTGCACATGGCCGGCGGCGGGCGCATTTCGCGCGTGCATGGTCCGTTCGTGTCCGACGAGGAAGTCGAAAAGGTCGTGCTGCACCTGAAGGCGCAGGGCCGTCCGGAATATCTCGAAACGGTCACCGCCGAAGAAGAGGACGAAGAGGACGAGAAGCCGGCGAGTGGTGCGGTGTTCGACAAGGGCGACATTGCAGCCGAAGATGGCGACGATCTTTACGAAAAGGCCGTCAAGGTTGTCATGCGCGACCGCAAGTGCTCGACCTCCTATATCCAGCGGCGTCTCGCCGTCGGCTACAACCGTGCTGCCTCGCTCGTCGAGCGCATGGAGAAGGAGGGTCTCGTTGGTCCTGCCAACCATGTCGGCAAGCGCGAGATCATCAGCGGCGAACGCAACAGCTTCCAGGCGCCGGAGCCAAGCGACGACGAATAAGATTTGCTCCGGCGGAGATTGCCCCGCCGCCGGGCATTTGTCCTACTTATTTGAATTGGATGGATTTTCCGGATCCGGCTCGCGTTTGCGGGCCGGATTTTTGCCATGTCCACGGGAAATTTATTCCAAGCCCCGCATTTAATCGATTTGGCTTGTATCGCGGTCTTTCAGGCCTGTTGCATATGGCGGACGATCTGTGAATAGTGCCGCCGACCCGTGAAACTGCATCCAAGGAGGACAGGAATGGCATTGATCACCATGCGGCAATTGCTCGATCACGCAGCGGAAAACGACTACGCACTGCCGGCATTCAACGTTAACAACCTGGAATATATCCAGGCGGTCATGCGCGCGGCGGATGCGACGGATTCTCCGGTGATCCTGCAGGCGAGCCGCGGTGCGCGTGCCTATGCCGGCGACGCTTTCTTGCGCCATCTCATTCTCGGGGCGGCCGAAGAATACCCGCATATCCCGGTCTGCCTGCATCTCGACCACGGCGACCAGCCGTCGACCTGTATTTCGGCCATCACCAACGGCTTCACCTCGGTCATGATGGACGGTTCGCTGCTCGCCGACGGCAAGTCGATCGCCAGCTACGAATACAATGTCGACGTCACGGCGGAAGTCGTGAAGATCGCGCATGCGGCCGGTGTTTCGGTGGAAGGTGAACTTGGCTGTCTCGGTAACCTGGAAACGGGCGCGGGCGAGAAGGAAGACGGCCACGGTTTCGAGGGCAAGCTGACCCGCGAAGAGCTTCTGACCGATCCGGACCAGGCACTCGACTTCGTCTCGAAGACCGGCGTCGATGCACTCGCTGTCGCCATCGGCACCAGCCACGGCGCCTACAAATTCACCCGCGCGCCGGATGGTGACATCCTGTCGATCGAGACGATCGCGAAGATCAACAAGAAACTGCCGAACACGCATCTCGTCATGCACGGTTCCTCGTCGGTTCCGCAGGAGCTGCAGGATCTCTTCACCACCTATGGCGGCGAGATGAAGCAGACCTGGGGCGTTCCGGTCGCGGAAATCCAGAAGGCCATTCCGCTCGGCGTGCGCAAGGTCAATATCGACACGGACCTGCGCCTCGCCATGACCGGCACGATCCGCAAGAACTTCAAGGAAAAGCCGGATAATTTCGACCCGCGCACCTACCTGAAGCCGGCAACCGCCCTGATGGCGGAAGTCTGCAAGGAGCGCTTCGAAGCCTTCCGCACCGCCGGCAAGGCCTCCAGCATCCGCGTCAAGCGCCTGCCTGACATGGCGAAGTTCTACGCGACGAAGTAGGCTTTTGCCCCTCCCGGTTTTGCCGGGAGGGGTTTTCACTATGCGGTGGTCGTACGGAGAAGGTTCCGCACGCTCGCAAGCAGGCCATTGAGCGGCCGGTCGTCGCGATAGATCGGGACCACAGTGCGGACGCGCTCGTAAAGGGCTCCGGTGCCCGTCGCCTTGCCGCTCTGGCTCGGCTGCATGTCATAGGCCTGCGTCGCGCTCATCACCTCAATTGCCAGAACGGTTTCCAGATTGGCGATGATCGCGAGTGCCTTGTCTGCCGCCGGGGTGGCGTGTGTCAGAATGTCTTCCTGCAGGGCAGAGGTAATGCCGCCGTCGAGACTGGCGGGGGCGGCGAGGCGGCGGTTTTCGGCAACGAGGCCTGCCGCCGTGTACTGGATGATCATGAAGCCGGAGGCAACGCCGCTGCCTTCCGCCAGAAAGGCGGGCAGGTTGCTGACGAGCGGGTTGACGAGGCGGTCGAGGCGGCGCTCGGAGATGGCAGCCAGCTCAGCAGCCGCGACGGCGAGCCCATCCATGGCCAGTCCGAGCGCGGCGCCGATGGCATGCGCCTGCGAATGCACTTCGGGTGCTTCGGGCGAGCCGGCCACGACCGGATTGTCCGTGACGCTCGCAAGCTCGCGGTTCACCACGTCGGCAATCTGCGCAATGCTGTCGCGCACCGCGCCATGCACCTGGGGTACGCCACGAAGGCTGAGCGGGTCCTGCGTGCGCGACCCTGCCGATTGCGCGAGCAACGGGCTGCCGGCCAGCAGGCGGCGAAGATTGTCGCCGACCGTCTGTAGACCGGGCGAGGTGCGCAATGCAAGCGGCGCTGCGGCAAACGGGTCCGCCTGTGCGCCAAGATTTTCGTAGCTCATCGCAGCGGCGGCATCGGCCCAATCGAGCAGATGCACCGTGCGGGCAACGGCGAGGCTTGCAAGACCGGTCGCGCAGGGCGTGCCGTTGACGAGGCTGAGGCCTTCCTTGGCGCCAAGCACCAGCGGTGCGTGACCGAGCATCTTCATGGCCTGCATGCCGGAGACCGTCTCGCCCTTGTGGCGCGCTTCGCCTTCGCCGATCAGCAGGAGGCCGATAGCGGCGGCGTGCGTGAGGTAGCCGACCGATCCTTTCGACGGGATGACCGGCAGGATATCGGCATTGAGCAGCGCCAGCAGCGTCTCAACCGTCTCGACGCGCACGCCGGAATAGCCGTGGGAAAAATTGGCGATCTGGGCGGCCATCACGGCGCGGGTCTCTTCCCGGCCGAGCGGCTCGCCGACGCCGCAGGCGTGGCTGAGCAGGATGTTTCGCGACAGCGCCTGCTGCTCGGGGATGTCCACGATCACGTCGCAAAGCGCGCCGACGCCGGTATTGATGCCGTAGCCGCGCACGCGCCTGGCCACGAGCGCATCGACAATGGCACGCGCATCGGCGATGCGCTGCCATGTCTTGCCCGACAGGGAGAGCGCCGCGCCTTTCGCGACAGCGGCGATCTCCTGCCAGGTGAGGGGGCGATCGAGGACGATCGTCTCAGGCATGCTGGCTTTCTCCTGCGCCGGCGCGGCGCTGCACGAAGCGGGCGACATAGTCGTTGGCGGGGCTGTTGAGGATTTCGCTCGGCGTTCCGACCTGCACCAGCTTGCCGTCTTTCAGGATCGCGATCTGCGCACCGATGCGCAAGGCCTCGTCGAGATCGTGCGTGATGAAAACGATGGTCTTGTGCAGGTTCTTTTCGAGCTGGAGAAGCTGGTCCTGCATGTCGGCGCGGATCAGCGGATCGAGCGCGGAAAAGGCCTCGTCCATCAGGATGACGTCGGTGTCGGCCGCCAGCGCCCGCGCCAGGCCGACGCGCTGCTTCATGCCGCCGGAAAGCTGGTGCGGAAACTTGTTCTCGTAGCCGGCAAGACCGACCGTCTCGATCCATTTCATGCCGATCGGCTTGGCATCGTCCTTGGTGAGCCCACGCACGCGCTGGCCGTAGACGACATTCTGCAACACGGTGCGATGCGGCATCAGCCCGAAATTCTGGAACACCATGCTGACCCGGCGGTTACGGAAGTCGCGCAGGTCCTTGGGCTTGAGGTCGAGCACATTGCTGCCGTCGACGAGGATCTCGCCGCTTGTCGGCTCGATCAGGCGGTTGATGTGGCGCACCAGCGTCGACTTGCCGGAGCCCGAGAGCCCCATGATGACGAAGACGCGGCCGCCCGGAATGTCGAGGCTGACATTGTCGAGGCCGACGCTGCACCCGGTCTTGGCGAGGATTGCCGTCTTGTCGGCGCCATCCTTGGTCATCGCCAGCGCGGTCTTCCAGTTGCCACCGAAGATCTTGGAAACGTTGCGGATTGCGATGTCAGTCATTGCCGCGTTCCTTCCGGCTGGATTGGCCAAAACCTTGCGTAATGCGATCGAGCACGATGGCGAGAATGACGATGCCAAGGCCGGCTTCCAGCCCCTTGCCGACGTCGAGCGTCTGGATGCCGTTCAGCACCTGCTCGCCGAGGCCGCGCGCGCCGATCATCGAGGCGACGACGACCATGGAGAGCGCCATCATGATCGTCTGGTTGAGGCCGGCCATGATGGTGGGGGTGGCAAGCGGCAGTTCGACGCCAAAGAGGATCTGCGGCGGGCTGCCGCCGAAGGCCGTCGCCGCTTCAACGACTTCGCCATCCACTTGGCGGATGCCAAGATCGGTGAGGCGGATGAGCGGCGGCACGGCGTAGATGATGGTGGCGAGCACCGCCGGCACCTTGCCGAGGCCGAAGAGCATGATCGCCGGAATGAGATAGACGAAGCTCGGCATGGTCTGCATGACGTCGAGCACCGGCAGCGTGATGCGGCGCATCAGCTCGCTTTTCGCAAGCCAGATACCCATCGGAACGCCGATGGCGACGGAGATGAGGCTGGCGATCAGCATCAGCGCCAGCGTCTGCATCGTCAGGTCCCAGAGCCCGAGCGCGCCGACGGCAAACAGCATCACCGCGACGATGATGACCAGCGAGATTTTTTTCGAGGCGAACCAGGCAAGCGCCAGGAAGACGATGAAGACGGCCCACCAGGGCAGGCCGCGCAGGATCCACTCCACGAAGAGGATCGCCTGAAGGAGGGTTTGCGAGATCGCCTTGAAGACGAAACCGTAGTTCACCACCAGCGACTGCACAAAGTCGTTGATGGGGCCTCGAATGGAAATGTGAAAAGCTTCAGGAAACATCGGTGAGATCCTCGCGCGCGCCTGCCCGCCATCCGGCGACCGGCCCCTGTCCTGACGGGAAAAGGCTGCGCGCCGGAAGACCGGCGCACAGCCCTGCGATTACTTGACGGCCGCTTCGATGCGCGCCTTGGCATCCGCCGAGACCCAGCCGCCCCAGACGTCGGACTTGGTCTGGAGGAAGTTCTTGGCGGCTGCGACGGCATCGACCTTCTGGTCGGTCATGTAGGCGAGGCTGGCATTGACTTCGTCCAGCGGGAAAGTCGCCTTTTCGAGGATTTCCATGATTTCAGGCGCTTCGCCGGCAAAGGTGCTGTTGACGCCGTAAGCCACTTCCACGGAAGGGAAGGCGCAACCGGCGTCACGCTTGCCATCGGCGCTGGTCAGTTCCTTCCAGCAGGCGTCGTTGTAGGCCGGCTCTTCCAGCTGGATGAGCTTGTACTTGCCCATGATCGCCGTCGGGCTCCAGTAGTAGAACAGCATCGGCTCGCCCTGGAGATAGGCCGAAGCGATCGCCGCGTCGAGCGCCGTGCCGGTGCCCGGGCGGAAATTCACGTAGGTCTCGCCGAGCTTATAAGCTTCAAGCTTGGCCGTGTTGACGCCTTCGCAGGTCCAGCCCGACGGGCAATTCAGGAAGCGGCCCTTCGACGGCTCTTCCGGGTCCTTGAACAGTTCGACGATCTTCGGGTCGGAGAGCTGCTCGACGCTCTTCAGGTCCGGGGCCTTGGCTTCGATGCCCTTCTCGGCATCGCCCTTCACCAGATATTCCGGCACGAACCAGCCTTCGGCGGCGCCAACGAAGGTCTTGCCGACCGACTTCACCTGGCCGGCGGCAGCCGCCTTGTTCCAGATGTCCGAGCGGCCGATCCATTCTTCGGCGAAGATCTGCACGTCGTTGTTGGCGGTCGCCTGTTCCAGCGTCACCGAGTTGCCGGGGATGGAATCGACCTTGCAGTCGTAACCCTTGGCAAGGATTTCCTTCATGACCTCTGTGATGAAGGCGCCGCTTTCCCAGTCGATGCCGGCAAAGGTGACGGTCTTGCCGTCGCCGCAATAGGAGGCCTGCGCCGTGCCGGAGGAGACGCCGATGAAGGCGACGGCGGTGAGAAGTGCGTATTTCAGGTTGGAATTCAGCATGTCAGTTCCCCTTTTTTGATGATGGTAACGTTGAAAACCAGCGATTTTGAAAGGCCGCCGGGGCGGCGTCATGCATGCAGGACCTTTCGTGAAGTTCACTATACAACTTAGTAGACAACTATCCTGTTCCGCACGCGATGGCGCGTGTCTGCGCGCGACATTTTATGTCGCTTTCAAAGTGACTCGTAAGGGTGGCGAGCGTGTTGTTGCGTCACTCGATGCCAGCGGGGTTCTATGTTGCGAAATTCGCGGGCAGCGGGCAATTTTCTGACCCGATGCGTCTCGCCAGATTGCCTGCGACGGCTAGCCGGCTGATCTTTACGTCATGCTTGCGCAAGTCGACTATTTGTCGGAAGCTGTATAGGATAGTCGGCAGAAGATGCCTAAGTTGTATATGTGACTTGATGGCTCCGACCAGACAAGAAAGTGACGTGAATCAAAAAGCATGCTTACCTTGGTCGTATAGAACCTATAGGCGGATGCTGATTGGAATGCGGGGAGCCGTGGCGATGCTGAACGAAGAAACCGGCCTTTTGGCAAGGGACGCGAAGGACCGCGCTGCGCCGATCTACGAGCGTATGAAGACTGAGATCCGGGCGCGCATCGAAACCGGCGAATGGCCGGTCAACCACCGCATTCCATCTGAAAACGAGCTGGTGGATACACTCGGCGTCAGCCGCATGACGGCGAACCGGGCGCTTCGCGAACTTGCCAACGAGGGTGTGATCACCCGCGTGCAGGGCAAGGGCTCCTTCGTCGCGCCGAAGAAGCGCAGCGCCCTGGCGCTCGGTGTGCGCAATATCGCCGATGAGATTCTGGAGCGCGGCGCGGTTCACCGCATGGAACTCATCCTTGCCCAGGCCGAGACCTGCGGACATGAGCTTGCCGCCGCGCTGGAACTCGATATCGGCGCCCAGTCCTTTCACTCCGTCATCGTGCACAACGAGGATGACGTGCCGATCCAGCTGGAGGATCGCTTCGTCAATCCCGCCGTCGCGCCGGATTATCTGGAGCAGGATTTTTCGAGCACGACGCCGAACGCCTTCCTGACCAGCATCGCGCCCATCGCCAAGACGGAACAGTTCATCGAAGCGGTGCTGCCGCAGCCTTGGGAATGCAAGCTGCTGGCGATTGCCCGGTCGGAGCCCTGCATCCTCATCCGCCGCCGAACCTGGTCGCAAGATCGCGTGGTGACGACGGTGCGCCTGCTTTACCCGGGCTCGCGCTATCGGCTCCAAAGCAATTTTTGACAGGAGAGGCGGCGTCAATCGCTTCGCCACGGATTGACGACCAAATATCCGGCTATCCGAACTATGAACCTTCCTGCCGGAAGGTGGCCACCTGGTGTGGACATGTAGCCACCGAGCCATCGGCCGAAGCGGTTTGATGCGATTGCCGCCTCGCGCCATGCCGATAATCGCTTCCCACGAGACGGTGCGTCATGGGCGGATACGGATCGCGGCAGGAGCCCAAGTGGAAACGTTGAACGCGTTGGTCATAGAGCGCTGCATAAACGTTCACGGCTGATCAAATTTTGTTGAAAATCCCGTGTGAATCCGTGAAGGCTTCCGGGTGGCTGGATCGCTTCTGATGGCGGCTACCGCGGAGGCTTGCAGTCTCGCGGTGCCGTCCCGTCCGATGCGTGACGTCCATCCGAGACAAACGTGCCTGTTGGCCGCCTGCGGTGTTCCGATCGAGCGGCTTGCCAAGACCAGATGGGGAGAAAAATGGACATTCTAACGGCGGCCGGTTTGACGGCGCTTCTGCAGGTCATCGCGATCGACCTCGTTCTTGCGGGCGACAATGCCGTGGTCATCGGCCTTGCAGCCGCAGGTCTTCCGACGGAGCAGCGCAAGAAGGCCATCCTCGTCGGCATTCTGGCGGCCACCATCCTGCGCATCGCCTTTGCGACGGTTGCGGTTCACCTGTTGGCGATCATCGGTCTTTTGCTGGCGGGCGGCCTGTTGCTGCTCTGGGTGTGCTGGAAGATGTGGCGCGAACTGCGCACCGCTCACGGTGATGACGACGCCGCCCTCGCCGAAGGCGCTTCCCGGAAGACGTTCTTCCAGGCGGCAACACAAATCGTCATCGCCGACGTCTCCATGTCGCTCGACAACGTTCTGGCCGTTGCCGGTGCGGCGCGCGAACACCCGAGCGTCCTTGTCGTCGGTCTCGCACTGTCCATCGCCCTGATGGGTATTGCCGCAAACCTTATCGCGCGCCTGCTGACGCGGCACCGCTGGATTGCCTATGTGGGTCTCGCGATCATTCTCTATGTCTCGCTCGACATGATCTATCGCGGGGCACTCGAAGTCATGCCGTATCTCGCGAACGGAACGGCTGCGCTGTAATCGTCCCCGGCCGATGCCGGCTTGCCCGGCGTCGGCTACAAACCGATGTTCGGCCCTAGGCCAGGGGATAGCCGTAGAGCACGGGCATGAGCCCGGCCGATGCCTTGAAGCGGTCCCAGGATTTTCGCTCCTTCTTCGTCCAGCCCGTCTCGGCGATAGCCGAAAGCCGCGGGAAGACGAGGCGATCGAACACGGCGCGGTCGGTCATCGGCTCCGACCAGATGCAGGCCTGGACGCCCCGAAGATTGGCCTTTTGCGCATCGCTCCACCCCGCGATGGGGTCGAAGGCATAGGTCATCTCGGGCGCCGACCAGCCTGCCCAGCTTGCGCCCGGCTCGTCCCAGTCGGGGCTGTTGGCCATATCGAGATAGTAGGCCTGGCCGGGGCAGACGACCATGGAATAGCCTTCGTCGGCGAGCGCCGCGGAAACCTGCATGTCGCGCCAGCCGCAAAGATAGACTTTTTCCTTATCGATGATGTTGCCGTGCGCCGCCTCCTCCCAACCGCCGGTCACGCAGCCCTGTGAGGCGAGGAATTTCTGCACGCGCTCGAGGAAGATCGCCTGCAGCACCGCAGCACCCGAGCCGTCGATGACGTCGGCGCCATGCGTGTTGGTGATTACGTTCAACCGACGGGCATGGGCCTGCGCCACCGCATCGCCGCCGATGTCACGCAGTTTCGCAAGCGCCTGCGGAGAGCCGGACCAGGCGCCGATCGGCACCTCGTCGGCGCCGACATGGATCGTCTTGAAGGGGAAGAGTTCGATCAACTCCTTGAAGATCGTCTCAAGCACCGTATAGGTCTCTTCCCGGACCGGGTTGAGGCAATTGTCCGGAAAACCCTGGACGGAATAGTAGCTGCCCTCTTCCTGCGGGTCGCGCAGGCCGGGAATGGCCTGCTGCATGGCAAAACAATGGCCGGGCACGTCGATCTCCGGCACGATCTCGATGCCAAGGATTTTGGCATGGGCGACGATCCCGCGAATAGTTGCCTTGGTGTAGTAGCCGCCGCTTTTCTCCGGTCCCGTGCCGAGAAGGGGCGGGATCGCCATGCCCTCGCCGCGCCAGGCACCGATCTCGGTGAGGACGGGATAGGCGTCGATCTCGACGCGCCAGGCCTCGTCGTCGGAGAGATGCCAGTGGAAACGGTTGAGCTTATTCCAGGCGAGAATGGCCAGCAGCTTGCGGATTTCGGCCTCGCCGTAGAACTGGCGCGCGACGTCGAGATGGAGGCCGCGCCAGGCCATGGATGGCGCGTCGGAAATCTGTCCTTCGCTCGGGAAGTTGTAGGCATCCGGGAAGTGACGTGCGCCGCGCCAGATCTGCCCGAGCGTGACGAGGCCGTAGAAGAGCCCGTTACGCGTTGAGGCGGAAATGGAGACAGAGGCGGGAGAGAAGGCGATCTCATAGGCTTCCGGTGCAAGGCCGTCCTTCAGTTGAAGATGAACCGGAAGGCCACCTTCCGAAACGGGGCGGACGATGCCTTCGACGGCGAAGAGGGCCTCGGTCAAAGTGGTGAACGCCTGGGCCGCTTCTTCTGCCTCCGTGCCCGCTGCGACAAGCGTAAAGCCGGCTGGAACGGAGCGGCGGCCGGAGACTGAAACGTGGTTTGGCCAGGGGATGATGGAAACCGGCGCAGGAGGAGTCGTCGGGACGGGATAAGCCTCCACCCCGCGCTTGAGCGGCGCATTGCTGCCCGTGAGCTTGGTGGGGGCGGCAGTGACGGCGAGCGTGCGTCCGTCGTGGAAGGCGAGGTAGGCGCCTCGCGCGCCGTCCGTCCAGTGTTTGAACGCCCAACTCAGCCCATGAATGGTGATGGCCCAGCTTTCCCCCGGTTCCAGCTCGAAACCATCGGGTGGCAGCAGTTCCGTGAAGTTGGAAAGCCGCATGCCGACTGCGCCGCCCTCGACATCCGACGTCGGGTCGACCCGCCCGGGTCCGCTGACGCACAGGCGAAAATCGCGAAGCGTCGCTTCAGAATTGTTCTTCAGGCGCAGCGTGTAGGCCATCTCCCGGTCATCGGTCGCCGGCGTCCACGCGGTTTCGAGCTCAAAGGCGGATCGGTTCTGCAAAGGCATGGTAATCTCTGGCCTGGGGTCACTGAACGTCGAGCATTCCGGCATAGACGCCGGGCGCGGAGTTGGGGATCGGCATGGCGCCGACCGTTTTTTCGTAGAAGGCCGAAGGGCCGACATCGCCGATGATGGCGTAGCCGTAGCCCATGGTCCTGAGATCGAGGAGCGAGGCTAGCAGCAGGGCATGGCCGATGCCGAGCCCCCGCGCTTCCTCGTCCACACCCGTCGGGCCGAAAAAGCCACGAGCAATCGATTCATGACAGGCGAAACCGACCAGCCGTTTTGCGCGCGTTGCGATGAAGCAGGTGGGCGGTTGGCGCGTCAGGGCAATGGACGTCTCGCTCGCCCAGCCTTTGCCGAACCGTTGCGAGACCCATTCCGCCACCAGTTGGGCTTCCGGCGCCAACGGTCGGCGGATCGTCACGCCAGCCTTGGCCATTCTGGCGTCGAGGTCCGGATTGGGGGCGAGGAGCGAAAGGTTGACGAGATAGTCCAAGCTGAAATTCCCTGGTTTGTGCTGCAATCGCGGACGTGGTTCGGGCGACCTGCTCGATCCCTTTCGGTGCCGACCGCTAGGGGCACGAGCGCGCGTCCTCCCTCTTGCTTCGGCATTTGTAGTCAATCAATTTGATTTAATCAAAAGGGTGCTCTCCGTTCTCGCTCAATGCGAATCTCCGTGATCGGGGAAAGATTTCGGCCGAAAAGCTCCGTGAAGCCGGCGGCCATCGCGACAAAGGGCATGATTTTTCAAGGGCGAAGATCGAACTTCATCAGCAGGCAGGGCGCCCGGAATGTCACCGAATTTCCCGCGGTTGCGCCGAGGAATCCGTTGCGAGCGACGAAAGTGCCTCGTAAAAGGTTGCTGCCCGGAATGAGCGGAGACCCCCGGCGGTGGCGCCGGATGTTGCGAGGACAGACAGCATGAGTGTGAGCCAGGACCTGACGATTGCAGACCTCAAGGAACGGGCCCGCCGCCGCGTGCCGAAAATGTTCTTCGAATATGCGGATTCGGGCGCGTGGACCGAGGGCACTTACCGGGCGAACGAAGAGGACTTCCACAAGATCAAGCTGCGCCAGCGCGTGCTCGTCGACATGAGCAACCGGCTGCTCGAAAGCGAAATGATCGGCGAGAAGGTTTCCATGCCCGTGGCGCTTGCCCCCACCGGCTTCACCGGCATGCAGCACGCAGACGGCGAAATGCTGGCGGCCCAGGCGGCGGAAGAGTTCGGTGTGCCCTTCACGCTTTCGACAATGAGCATCTGCTCCATCGAGGACGTGCGCTCCGTCACCTCAAAGCCCTTCTGGTTCCAGCTCTATGTGATGCAGGACAAGGACTTCGTCTATAACCTGATCGACCGCGCGAAGGCCGCAGGCTGCTCGGCGCTGGTGCTGACGCTCGACCTGCAAATCCTCGGCCAGCGCCACAAGGATTTGCGCAACGGTCTTTCCGCCCCGCCGCGCTTCACCCCGAAGCATCTGTGGCAGATGGCGACACGGCCTTTCTGGTGCATGGATATGCTCGGTACCAAGCGCCGCACCTTCGGCAACATCGTCGGCCATGCCAAGGGCGTTGGGGACCTTTCGTCGCTCTCCTCCTGGACATCGGAGCAGTTCGACCCGCAGCTTTCCTGGAAGGATATCGAGTGGATCCGCGACCGCTGGGGCGGCAAGCTCATCCTCAAGGGTATTCTCGACGAGGAAGATGCGCGCATGTCGCTCGATAGCGGCGCGGATGCGATTATCGTTTCCAATCACGGCGGTCGCCAGCTCGATGGTGCAGCCTCCTCGATCAGCATGCTGCCGCGCATCGTCGATGCGGTCGGCGACAGGATGGAAGTCCATCTCGATGGCGGCATCCGCTCCGGCCAGGACGTCCTGAAGGCGCTGTGCTATGGCGCCAAGGGTACCTATATAGGTCGCCCCTTCCTCTATGGCCTCGGCGCGGGCGGCAAGGCCGGCGTGCGCCGCACGCTGGAAATCATCCGCAAGGAGCTCGACATCACCATGGCGCTCTGCGGCGAGCGCGACGTGAAGAACCTGTCGCGCAACAACCTGCTCAAGGATATCTGAAGGCGCGTCAGGCGCCTTCGAAACCCTGCAGGACATTCACCGCGTTGACGCCGAGCGCATCGACCGCATAGCCGCCCTCCATGACGAACAGCGTCGGCAGGCCGAAGTCGGCGATGCGGCGGCCGATCGTCAGGAAATGCTCGCTCTCCAGTTTGAACTGTGAGATCGGGTCATCCTTGAAGGTATCGACGCCGAGCGAGATGACGAGAGCGCTGGGCGCGTAGGAGCCGATCCTGGCATGCGCGTCTTCGAAGGCTGCAAGCCATTCCGGCCAGGCGGTGCCGGCAGGAAGCGGATAGTTGAGATTGTAGCCTTCGCCCTTGCCGACGCCGCGTTCGCGGGAATAGCCGAGGTGGAAGGGGAATTCGAAATCCGGGTCGCCGTGCAGGCTGGCGAGCAGCACATCGTCACGGTCGTAGAAGATTTCCTGCGTGCCATTGCCGTGGTGGTAGTCCACGTCGAAGATCGCGACACGGCTGTGCCCGTTGTCACGGAAGCGCTGGGCTGCGATGGCCGCGTTGTTGAGGTAGCAATAGCCCCCGAAGAAGTCGCGGCCGGCATGGTGACCGGGCGGGCGGCAGAGCGAGAAGGCAGCCTTTTCGCCCGCCAGCACGGCATCGGCGCCGGCAAGTGCGGTATCGGCGGCGCGTTTGGCGGCCTGCCATGTCGTCTCGGTGATCGAGCCGGCCATGTCGAAGGAATAATAAGAGAGGCGGGCGTCCAGCCCGGCGGGCGGGGCGTCGATCATCGGCATCGAGCGATGGCGCCAGCTATAGGGCCAGACCTCGCCATCGCGGCCGGCGGCGCGCCATTCGGGGAACACCGTTTCCAGAAAATCGAGATAGTCGGGCGTGTGGATGCGTTCGATTGCGGCGCGCGGATAGGACGTCGGCTCGATAACCGGGCCGAGCCCGGCCTCCTTCACCCGCCGAAGCACGATTTCGGCGCGCTCCGGCTTCTCGAAGGTTTCGACGATGCGGCCGAAGGAAAGCTCCATGCCACTGTGATGCAGGTGATGGTCGGCAGTATAGAATGTCTTCATTGCATCCGCCCGATCATACGACTTCGCCGTAGAGCGAGCGTTCGAGTGCCGTCACTTCGCTGGCAAACCGTCGATACTCGGCGCGTTTGAGCGCGAGGTAGACGTGGTGCAGCCGCTCGCCGAGTGCCTCCTTGAGGAAGGCGGATCGGGTTGCCGTTTCGATGGCGCCACGCCAATCCGGCGGCAATTCATCGCCTGTGCTCTCGGCGTAGGTGGTGGTTTCCGGGCCGGGGTCGGCTTTCTCCAAAATACCCTTGCGCATGCCGGCAAGCACCGTGGCGCCGACGAGATAGGGGTTGGAATCGATGCCGGCTGCGCGCTGCTCGAGGTGACGGCCAGCCGGCGCGCCGGCCGGAATACGCACGGCGACGCTGCGGTTGTTGGTGCCCCAGGTCGGCGTGGTCGGGGCATAGCTCTGGGCCGAAAAACGGCGCCAGGAATTGAAATGCGGGGCGAAGACGAGCATGGATTCCTCCATCGTCTCCAGCAGCCCGGCGACGGCCTGTTTCAGGAGGGGCGCCAGCGTCTCGTCGCGATCGGCGAAGAGGTTGTTGCCCGCCGCATCGGCAAGGCTGGCATGCACATGCATGCCGGAACCGGCGCGGCCGGCAAACGGTTTCGCCATGAAGCAGGCCATCATGCCGTGGCGCACGGCAAGGCTGCGGATGAGGCGCTTCAGCATGGTGATATCGTCGGCGGCCCTGAGCGCGCTGCCATGGCGTAATGTCAGCTCGAACTGGCCCTGGGCATATTCCGATATCATGGTTTCGACGGGCAGGCCCTGCGCCTCAGCGCCGCGATAGACGGCATCGATGAAAGGCTCCAACCGGTCGAGTTCGGTCACACCGTAGACCTGGATGCCGTCCGGTCGTTCGCCGGAGAGCGGCAGGCGGAGCGGTTGGAAGTTACCGTCCGCGGTGCGCTCGCGGTCGAGCAGATAGAATTCCAGCTCATAGGCGAGCACGGGATGGTAGCCATCGGCTTCGAGCAGCTTGACCTGACGGGCAAGGGCGTGCCGCGGATCGGCAGCCATCGGTGCACCGTCCAGTTCGAAGAGGGCTAGGCGCAGTTCGCCGCGTGGCGGCGAGGTCCAGGGCAGCGGCACCAGCGAGCCGGCAATCGGCCAGGCGCGCCGGTCGGCATCGCCATCCGACCAGACGAGGCCGGTTTCCTCGACATCCTCGCCGGTGACGTCGAGGCCGAGGATCGAGCCGGGCAGGTGACGGCCGGAGCGGAAGATCGGCAACAGTTCGTGCCGCCGGATGATTTTTCCGCGCGCAATGCCGTTGAGGTCGATCAGAACGAGATCGAAGGCTGTGATCTCCGGGTGGGCGGCAAGAAACGCCTCCGCTTCGGAAGGATCAGCGGCTTCAAGCGGGCGGGCGGCGAGATCTCGGCTCACGCGGCTGCCCTCCGCTCGGCAAGGCGGCCGAGAACAGTGGCGAAGGCCTCGACAAGACCATCCGCCTGCTTTTCCGAAAGCGCTGGGCTGACGAGAACCATGTTGTGGAAGGGCGTCAGCAGGTAGCCGAGGTTCAACATGGACAGATGCAACGCAGCCTCGATCGTGTCGGAAGCGGCAGCGCGGGCTTCTGCCGCGTTGCGCACCGGCACGGCTGAGAAGACGACTTCCAGCCGGGCGCCAACGCGTGAAACCGTCCAGTCGAGGCCGGCGGCGGCGATTGCGGCCTTGAAGCCCGCCTCGATGCGATCCGCGCGGGACTGCATGGTGCGGTAGGCTTCGTCGGTCATCACGTGCTCCAGGCAGGCGCGCAGGCAGGCCAGTTGCAGCGCACTGCCTGAAAGCGTCGTGCCGATGCCGGAATGGCCATGGCCGCTCTGTTCGCGCCGGATGACGTGCAACTTGTCCGAAATCGCCTGCGTCATGCCCCAGACACTGACCGGAACGCCCCCGCCGATCGGCTTGCCCATGACGATGAGGTCCGGTTCGAGGCCATGCACCTTCGTGTAGCCGCCAAGGCCGGTGGAGATGGTGTGCGTCTCGTCGATGAGCAGCAGCGTGCCGGCCTCGCGCGTCAGACGGCGCAGCGCATCGTGGAAGCCGGGGTCGGGTGGGATCATGCCGCAATTCGTCATGACGGGCTCGGCGAGCACGCAGGCAATGTCATGCGCGGCAAGCGCCTTTTCCAGCGCGGCTTCGTCGTTGAACGGAATGGAAACGGTCAATTCGCCGAGATCACGCACCTGGCCAAGCAGGTTGCGGCGCGAAATCGTCTTGCCATCGACGAGATCGACCAGCGTGTCATCCACAGCGCCATGATAGCAGCCGTCGAAGACGAGCAGCTTTGCCCGGCCGGTGACGGCGCGCGCCACGCGGATGGCAAAACGGTTGGCGTCGCTTGCGGTGGCGCCGAGCTGCCAGCGCGGCAGGCCGAAATGCTTCACGAGAAGGCGGCCGACGATCTGTGCGTCGGAGGAGGGCAGCATGGTGGTGAGGCCGCGTGTGCCTGCATTCTTCAGGGCTTCGAGAACGGGGGCTGGACCATGGCCGAACATCGCGCCCGTGTCGCCGAGGCAGACGTCGACAATGCGGTTGCCGTCGATATCGACGAGGTCAGCGCCGCTCGCCTGGTCGATCACGACGGGAAAGGGGGTTGGCCAGTCGAGCATCCAATGCTGCGGCACGCCGTCGAAGAAGCCCGATGTGCTCTCGTCATGGGCTGCAGCGCAGCGCGGCCGTTTTGCGCGAAAAATCTCCGATTCCGCCTCGACAAGCGCGTGGGCACGCGCCTCCAGGTTCGCCCTCTCCATCCCGTTCTCCAGCAGGTCATTTAATAAATGTGATCACATATTGGTTGATGTGATTTCAAGTGTCAAACGACAAGATGGTTACAGCGTGCTGACGATGCGCAACCAGTCATGCACGGAGGTGGCCGATTGTTTTTCGGCCGGACCAAGGGAGAGGGGGCCGCGATCGCCCATGTCGCGCACTTCGCTCGGGCTCATGCCGAACTGGTTGCGGAAGGCGCGCGAGAACGCGGAAATGTCAGCGAAACCGCAGGCATAGGCGATCTCTCCGACGCCGCGCTTGCGATCGTTCGTCAGCATGTCGAAGGCTGCACGAAGCCGGCGGGTGCGAATGTAATCGGTCACACCGCCAATCGGTTCGAACAGGCGGTACAGCGAGGCACGCGACAGGCCGAACATCTTGCAGAGATGGTCCGGGCCGAGATCCGCCATGGCAGTGTGCTGCTCGATATAGCGGCGGATCTGCATGATGACGGCGCCCCGCACGGTGGGGCCGGACTGCTGACGCTCGGTTATCTTGGGTCCGACGAGGTTCGTGACGAGATTCGCTGTGGCGGAGACGATCGTCGGCGCATCGGCCTGCGTGATGTCCGGAAGGTCCTCGAAAAGGGCGCGCAGATGGCTGCCGATCAGCCGGGCGGTGCTCGTCGATCGCTTGAAAAGCAGACCGTGCAGGCCATCGTTCTGCACATCCTTGCTGAACAGCAGGTGGCGCGGCAGCACCAGCGTCAGGTTGTGGCAGTGCTGCGTTTCGGAATGCATGGGCCGTGTCAAATCGAAGATGGACACATCGCCCGCTTCGACCAGCATCGTTTCACCGTTGACGGTTCGCAGATCGCTGCCGGCAAGGGTCACCTGCACGAGGATGAGGTCGAGCCCACTGCGGGCGATGCGGGAAGGGTCACGGGAAAAAGTGTAGGTGGTGCCCAGCATGTCGGCGACGAAAAACAGGGCCGGTCCCATGAAGTAGGTGGAGAGCTCGGCGCGAAAATCGTCAATCCGTTCCGGTGTTGCAATGGTCGTGCGGAAGACCGGATCGAGCGTCTCGGCAAAGAGCTGGCTATCCCGGCGACAATCGGCTCCGGGCGCAGCAGATACGGAATTGGTCGGCAACTTGGCGGCGGGAGTCATTGCATCTCACGACAGTCGGACAACAGGTGCATGACCTATCAAGGAATAGGTACGGGCGAAGGTTCCTGAAAATTCGTCACGGTGTCGGGTTTGCCGTTTTGGCACGGTGTCTCATTCTTTTGGCTTCCCGTCTCATATTGCGCATTCGGGTTAGTATTACAATTGACAGTTTCAACGGGCTGCAACCCCATGGAAAAATATGGGTCCATTTGGACCTGCGGTGTTGTGACAAGAAAAAGACAAATCGCGCCGCTCCGGATTGGGGAAGTGCATACATGGATCAGCATACGTTTGAAGACAGTGCGGTGGCGTTTCGCGTACCACCGTTCGAATTTCTGAGCGCGCCCGGATTTGGGCAGACCCGGGACCGGCTGATTGCCGGCAAGCTCGCCCTCTATGAAGGCAATCATCTGTTCAACCGGATGATCCTGGAGGAGGGCCGTTTTCTCTGTTATCTCGCGGCCTTGTCGCTTCATGCCGGTCAGGACATGGCGCAGCCGTCCACATGGCTGACGCTGGGGCGCCTGCAACGCGAAGTGACCCAACTGGGTGTCGCGAGCCGCAACCGCGTCGAGGCGCAGGTCTCCTGCCTGCGCAAATATGGCTTTCTGACACAGCAACCGCATGCCTCGGATCGGCGCGTTCGGCTGCTCGTGCCGAGCGCTACGCTTCTGGCCCGCGATGCCGGCATTCTCGGGCTTCTCGTGACGGCCCTATCGGATTTCGGCCTGTCCCCTATCGCAAAACACAGCGGTCCGCTTCCCCCGGATCTACATCGTGCCATGCGGCGCGTGACATTGGCGCATCTGTCGGGCCTTAGCCGGCTCATCCGTCGGCATTTGCCGCTTGCCCCGTTCTTCGCGCACGACTGCGGCTATATGATCCTGCTGCTTCTCCTGCGCGACGCGCGGGAAAACGGCGATAGCATGGTTCCCACCGGATATCAGAGGCTTGCCACGCAAACCGGTGTTTCACGCACCCATGTCCGTCGCATCATCGAGGCCGCGCGTGACGCCGGTCTGCTGACGACGGCGACGCGCGGTGGTCACGATATATGCCTGACGCCGTCGATGTGGCATGCCGCCAATCGCTGGTTTGCAGACAATATGGCCCTGACCGACCTGCTGCTGCGCGAAGCAACGGTCCGCCCTCCGGCCGCGGCCGACTGACGGTTAAGAAGCAGAACCCGCGGCGGCGAGAAGGATCGCCAGACCAACATGCGTCAGGTGATGCAGGGTCTGGTCCACGCCGAGAAGCCACCAGAAGGCCGATTGCCGGGGCGTCAGCTTCTGGTGACGCGTAGCGATGCTTTTCAGCCGGTCTATCGTGCCATGAACCAGGGCGTCGGCAAGGCCGAGCCAGGCCAGCGGTGGTGACACGAAGAGGAAAAGGGCGGCGGTCAATGCCCCGTGCAGGCCCGCATGGGCTGCAAGCGGCAGGAACCAGCCGTCCGGCTGTTCCTTGCCCGCCACCATCCAGTCCGTCTGGAGCAGAAAATCCGCCAGGAAGTGTTTGGCGAGGAACGCCACCAAGGCGGCGGCGATCCACGCGGTCGAGATCTGGTCTGGTATGTCGATCATTCCACTCCCGTCTGCCTGGCGGCAGGAGCAGGCGGCCTAGTGGCCGCCGGCCTCGATGATGCCCTTGGTCAGACTGCCTGTCGCCGGATAGAGCGGGATCAGGCAGGCCTGGAGCGCATGATAGATGTCACCCTTGCCGGCGAAAAGGGTGTAACTCGGCACAAGGTCTTCGGTGAGTTCTTCATGCCAGCCACCGCGGTCCTGATCGAGGAAATGGCGGGCAATGGAATCCCAGATCTTGCGATACCAGGTCTCGTGGAAATCGCTCGGCAGATGTTCGGCAAGGAAGGCCGCCGCACCGACACCCTCGGCCATCGGCCACCACAGCTTGTTGCGCTTTGCCGGTTCGTCGTTCCAGTCGAGCGTATAGAAGAAGCCGCCCTTTTCTTTATCCCAGCCCAACGCGATGGACTGCGCGAACAGCGCCTTGGCGGCTTCCGGCATCCAGGCGTGTTTCTTGCCGCCGAGGGCATAGAGCTGGAGGATGAGACGAGCCCATTCCAGCCAATGGCCGGGCGTGGTGCCGGAGGGGCGGAACATCTCGTGGCCGCGATATTCCTTGTCGAGTACCCAGTTCTCGTCAAAATGCTCGGGCACGCGAAAACCGTTTTCCCCTGCGCGGCGGCGAATGACGAGGTCGGCCACGCGTTCAGCCTTGTCGAGATAGGCCTTTTCGCCCGTCGCCTCGAACGCCGCCATCAGCGCTTCCGTCAGGTGCATATTGGAATTCTGGCCGCGATAGCCGGGAACCGGCGTCCAGTCCGCGTCGAACTCTTCGGCAATCGCGCCGTGCTTGTCTTCCCAGAAGCGCTTTTCCAGCACGTCTGTGACATCGGCGATCATGCGATCGGCATCGGGATGGCCGGCAAGCTTGGCGCTTGACGCGGCGAGCAGCACGAAGGCATGGCCATAGCCCTGCTTGCTGGAATCCAGCAGGCCGGAATTGTCGAGCGACCAATGGTAGCCGCCACGCTCCTGGTCACGATGCTTTTCCCAGAGGTATTTCATGCCGTGATCGACGAGATCGTCGGAACCCGGGCGGCCGAGCAGGCTGCCGATGGAAAAGCAATGCACCATACGGGCGGTCGAGTGGATGCCGCGCACCGGATTTCCGGCGTTGAGGGGGCGGCCTTCGGCATCCAGTTCGTGGAAGCCGCCGACCGGATTGAAGGCCCGGTTCTGGAAGAAGTCGAAGAGGCGGTTTGCTTCCCGCCAGAGCCATTGACGGTGATAGTCGCGCTTGCGCCACGCCGTACCGAGATGTCCCGTTGCGCCCATGATGCGTTCTCCTTTTTGATCGGTCCGCATTGTTGTGCCCTCAGCCGAAGCCTCGCCGGAGCGCGGGGGGAGTTGCCGTGGCGTGGGGATCACGCACGGCCCGCAACGCTCGCAATGACGGCTGGCCTCGACAGGTGGGGAGGGGAGTTATGGCCCAGAAAGGAAAGTGCTGCAACCCGCGAACGGGACGTCTCAAGCAGGCGTGCCATGCCGGCTCAGAGGCCCCACTACCGAAGGATGTGATCTGTTTCTCGTCGAGGTCGTCAGACGGAAGCGCGCGCAACCCCGGCCGCACCGGTTGCGATCCGCGCGATTTCTTCCGCGGCGCGTGTTGCTCCGGCCGCCTTGTGCATCTTCGCTGCATTGGCCTTCAGCCGCACACGCATCGCCTCGTCGCCGAGCAGGCCTTCTATCGCGTTTGCCAGTTCGGCATCGCTCCAGTCATAGCGGCCAAGCCGCCGTCCGACTGCGGTCTCGGCGGCGCGGGCAGCGTTGTCGTGGCCGTCCCAGCAATAGGGCATGATGAGAGACGGGGCGCCGTAGTAGAGCGCTTCGCAGAAGGAATTGTTGCCGCCGTGGTGGATGAACAGGCTCGCCTGCTCGACCACCGAGGGCTGGGGAAACCAGCTGTCGATGAAGACATTGTCCGGCACCTCGCGGTATTCCTCCCGCCAGTGCCCGGCATTGACGAGGAAGCGATAGGGAAGTGTCGCGAAGACGCCGATCATGCGCTTCATCATGGCAACGTCCATCGCGCCGAGCGAGCCAAAACTCGTCAGCACCAGCGGCGCCTCGTTGTGGCTGGCAAAGCGCGGCGGCGTATAAGGCGCTTCATGGCGTACACAGCCGTCGAGGAAAACGAAGTTTTCCGGATCGAGCTGCGTGCGGCGCTCATGTCGGATGATGTCCGGTGCAAGCAGCAGGTTCAGCCAGGGTGACGGATCGAGGAAATTCGGTGATGTCGGTGCCTTGAGGCCGCACTCGGCGAGGAAGCCGGCGAAGCGCCTGTGCGCTGGGGCCACCGTCTTTTCGTATCCTGTAGCAAAGGTCGACCATGCCGCGCGCTCGTCGTGGCCGCAGCCGGAAAGATAAGGCGGGACATTCTCATCGGGAATTTCCGTCTCGGCGCAGGAAACGACGCGAATCCACGGAACACCGGCATTGACGATGGCCGGGAACATCACGACGTTGTCGAGCACGATGGCATCCGGCTTCAGCCGTCCGAGAAGCTGGCGCAGCGGCTCTTCCACCCGCATCGCCGTGTCGACGATCGCCTCCCAGGTCGGGCCGACATAGCTCTCGAGTTGATCGAGCGGCGCCTGACGAAAGGCGTCTTGGTGGCGTGCGATGAAATCGTTCCAGTCCGTTGGCGTTGCATCGGCATCGGTCAGTTGATATTCGGCAAAACCGTACTCTGCAAAAACCCCGCTGAAGCCCGGATGGCAGATGAAGACGGCCCGGTGGCCCAACCGTCTCAGTTCCTGAGCGATGCCGACGCAGTTCAGCGCCGCGCCGTAGCTCGCTTCCGGAAAGAGGGCGATGGTCTTTGCTGGTGCCATGGGAGATTAACGCACGACAAGCTTGAAGGCGGGAGGGACACCACGGCCGGCAAGCCGGGGGCGCTGTGATTGGGAGAGCTGTATATGCACACGCATCAGATCGGCGGCAAGCTCCATCTGGCCGCGCTCGATCTGCTCAAGGATCTGAATATGTTCGAGGTTCGACTGCATCAGCCGGAACGCGTTGACATGGCCGGCCGGCGGGCTTGCGCGGCGGCGGCGATGGTGGTTGGTCAGCGCCTCGGCCATGAAGGGGTTGCCGCAGGAACGCGCGATCAAGAGATGGAAATCGACGTCCGTGCGGTCGAAGAGTTTGCGGTCGAACGCCGTCTCGTTCATGCCGCGCAGGATGAGCATGGATTGGCGCAGCGCCGTCATCGCGGGGATGTCTCGCTTGAAGTCCGGCAACGTCAGTGCAAGCGGCTCGGTCGTAAGACGAAATTCGTAGCTCTTCGCAGCCGCATCACCACTGATCGCAAACTGTTTTAGCAGCCATTGCTGGCCGGCGCCGCGCTCCGCCAGGTTTTCCTCCGACAGTTTCATCAGCGCATTTTGTACCGCCTGGCGCGACACATCATAGCGACGCTGAAGCGCGGCAACTGTCTGGCTCTCGGTTATGCGTCCGGCCGCGAGGTCACGCAGGATCGCCGCATAAATCTCGTTCTCGCCGTCCCCATCCGTCGTGTCTTCGAGCCGTGCCGTGGCGACCGGGTCGACCGCAAGAAGATAGCCGCCCTCGGCATCGGCCGTCACCAGGTCCCGTTCGGCAAGGATCTGCAAAGCCTTGCGGATCGGTGTTCTCGACACATTGCAGAGCGAGGCTAGCGCCTGCTCGGCCAGCCGCTCGCCCGGCGTCATGCCGCGCTCGCCTGCGACGTCCAGTATTTTTTGCGCCAGTTCGACATGGCGAAAGTTGGTGCGCTTCGGCTCCGGGGTCATCTGCGGTTTCTGCCCTCTATCACCGCGCATGCTGCCCTTTGAGGCGTTGTTTCGCAAGTCCGGAAAAGCGGATTTGCGCTCGCTGCACAAAAATGGCGAAAGCCTATTGACGTATTTTTTTTCTAAATAATACTGCCATGCGACGGGAATGAGACCGGAGAACCGGCGCGCCCCTCAAAGAGGTTGGAACAATCGAAACAAGGGAGTCTTCCGTGAACGCGAAGAACCGACTGACTGCGTCCGCAGCGGCCGCGGCGCTTCTTGCCGCATGCCTTTCGGCGGGCGCGGCCTCCGCCGCCGATCTCGTCATCTCGAATTGGGATGGCTACATGGCGCCTGATATCGCCGATGCCTTCAAGGCCGCGACGGGGCTGGAGATAGAGGTGGTCAACCATGCCACCAACGAAGAGGTCATGGGCAAGTTGATGGCGAGCGGTGGCAAGGGCTACGACGTCGTCTTCGTCTCCTCGCCGTTTGCCGAAATCCTGAACGGGCAGGGGCTCGCCGAACCGATCGACAAGGCCGCCGTACCGAACCTCGCCAATCTTTATCCCGAAGCGACCACGCTTGCCTATGACCCCGGCAACACCTTCTCTGTGCCCTATACCTGGGGCTCGACGGGTCTGTGCTACCGCTCCGACCTCGTGGAGGGCACGCCGGACAGCTGGATGAACCTGCTCCAGCCGACCGACAAGCTGAAGGGCAAGACCACAATGCTCGCCACCGACCGCTGGCTGATGGCGGCCGGCGAGCTGGCCAAGGGATATTCGGTCAACGAGAAGGACCCGGCCAAGCTGGAGGAGGTGAAGAACCTCCTCATCGAGGCGAAGAAAACCTTGCTCGCCTATGACGACACGACCTTTTATTCGAAGCTTGTTTCGGCGGAAGCCTCGCTGGTGCAGGCGTGGGATGGCTGGTGCAACTACGGCATCACCGAAAACAAGGCCATCAAGTTCGTCGTGCCGAAGGAAGGCTCCGACCTCTGGATCGACACGATCGTCGTGATGAAGAGTTCTGAGAACAAGGAAGCGGCGATGAAGTTCATCAACTTCATCCTCGACGCCAAGAACCACGCCTGGGCCGCGCAGAACATCCTCTACAAGGTGCCGAACAAGGCGGCGATGGAGAGCCTCGACAAGGCGCTGACCGAGCAATATCCGAACATGGCGATGGCCCCGGCCGACCTCGTGAAATACGAGCTGCTGCGCGACCTAGGCACCGCGCAGAAAGACTATTCGCGCATCGTGAGCGAGATCAAGGCCGCGAACTGATCGCACGCCACTTCTGTGGTGGCTCGCGCCGCCACGGAGCATTCCAATCCTGAATCCATCGATGCGCGGGCGCCGGTTGCGGCCCCGCGGGAGCAGAATATTGTCCTTCAACGCCACCAGACCGACCCTGCTCGCCGCGCCCGGCGTCGCCTGGCTCGTCGCCTTCATGGTGGTGCCGTGCCTGCTGGTGCTGAGCTATGCCTTCTTCCAGCGCGGCGTCTGGGGTGGGGTGGAATATACGTTCACACTGGAAAATTTTGCTCGCGTCGTCGACCCGCTCTACGCAAAGATCTTTCTCAATTCCGCCCGCATCGCGCTGACGGCGACAGTCGTCGCAATCCTCATCGCCTATCCCGCCGCCTACGCGATTTCGCGCGCGCCAAGAATGACTCAGCCGATCCTGCTGTTCTTCGCGGTTCTACCCTTCTGGAGCAACTACCTGATCCGCACATACGCCTGGATCGTGCTGCTCAACCGCGAAGGCCTGATCAACAATCTGCTGCGCACGCTCGGCTATACCGGCGAGCCGCTCTCGATGCTCTATACCGAGAGTGCCGTCATCGTTGGCCTCGTCTACAATTATCTGCCCTTCGTCATCCTCGCGATCTATTCCACACTCTCGCGGCTGAACCCGGAACTGATGGAAGCCTCGCGCGATCTCGGCGCCGGCCCAATTCGTACCTTCCTGCGTGTCACGCTGCCACTCACTCTGCCGGGCGTCGCGGCCGGTGGTGTCTTCGTCTTCGTGCTGTCCATCGGCAATTTCGTGACGCCGGCGCTGCTCGGCGGCGGGCGGTTCCAGATGGTCGGCAACCTCGTCTACGACCAGTTCCTGACCGCCAATGACTGGCCCTTCGGAGCAGCGCTGGGTGCGGCGTTGATCCTGACCATGATCGTGCTGCTTCTCCTGCAAGCCCGCGCCACGGCGCATGCTTCCGGCGAGCGGAAAGGGGAGGCGGAGCGATGAGTACCGCGCTTTCCCGCAAGCTGCCGGGCCGCATCGTTCTCTTGCTGGTCTTCGGCTTCCTCTACCTGCCGATAGCCGTGCTGGTGTTGCTCTCCTTCAACGACAGCGGCCTGCCGACCTCCTGGTCCGGCTTTTCCACCCGCTGGTACGGCGCGCTGCTAGACAATACCGATATCCTGCGCGCCGCCTGGAACACGCTGATCGTCGCCGTCTTCGCGACCGTCATCTCGACGGTGCTCGGCACCCTGCTGGCGCTCGGCATGGAAACGCGGCGGCGCAAGAGCAACGGGCTGGAAGCGCTCGCCTTCGCGCCGATGGTCATCCCCGATATCGTGCTTGCGGTGGCGCTTCTCACCTTCTTCTCGCGCCTCGGCCTGGCGATGGGCCTGCACACCATCATCATCAGCCACGTCATCTTCGACCTTGCCTTCGTCTGCTCGGTGGTGCGTGCGCGGCTCAAACATTTCGACTTTTCCATCGTCGAGGCCTCGCGCGATCTCGGCGCCTCCGGCTGGACGACCTTCTGGCGTGTCACCTTCCCGGTGCTGCTGCCGTCGATTGTCGCTGGGGCGCTGCTCGCCTTCACGCTCTCGGTCGACGAGTTCATCATCGCCTTCTTCACGGCGGGCGCCGGGCGCTCGTCGATCACCCTTCCCATGCAGATCTATTCGATGATCCGCTTCGGCATCACGCCGGAGGTCAACGCGCTCGCCACCGTCGTGATGGGCGTCAGCGCGACGGCGCTCCTGATCTCGCAATGGCTCAACAGAGAACAGCAGGTCCCATGACGTCATCGAACAACCCGATCCTGCGTATCGAGGGCGTCGGCAAGTCATTCGGGCCGGTGACGGCGGTCGACAATGTTTCGCTCGACATCCGCGAGAACGAATTCTTCGCGCTGCTCGGTCCATCGGGCTGCGGCAAGACCACGCTGCTGCGCATGCTCGCCGGCTTCGAAAGCCTGAATACCGGCCGCATCCTGCTCGAAGGCAAGGATATCTCGCCGCTGCCGCCGGAAAAGCGGCCGCTCAACCTGATGTTCCAGTCCTATGCGCTGTTTCCCCATATGACGGTGCGGCAGAACCTGTCCTACGGCCTCGAAATGGAGCGTCTCGCCAAGGCGGAGATCCGCCGCCGGGTCGACGAGACCATGGCGATGACCGACCTGACGCCGTTTGCCGACCGCAAGCCGGAGCAACTCTCCGGCGGCCAGAAGCAGCGCGTGGCGCTCGCCCGCGCGCTGGTGAAACGGCCGAAGGTGCTCCTGCTCGACGAGCCGCTCGGCGCGCTCGACAAGAAGCTGCGCGAGCGCATGCAGCTTGAGCTGAAGCGCATGCAGAACGAGGCCGGCATCACCTTCATCATCGTGACGCACGACCAGGAAGAGGCGCTGGTGATGGCCGACCGCATGGCGATCCTCAAGGACGGGCGCCTGTTGCAGGTCGGCGCGCCGGAAGAGGTTTACGAGCGGCCGGCCGACCGGTTCGTCGCGAACTTCATCGGCGTGATGAACTTCATCGACGGCAAGGTAGGCCCCGATGGCCTTTTCGGTGCAGAAGGTCTCCAGGTGAAGGCTGCGGGTGGAAAACCCGGAGCGGCGACGCTTGCCATCCGCCCGGAAAACATCGTCATCGGCCCGCCCGGTGATCATCCGGTCGCGGGCACGATCACCGATATCGCCTACCACGGGCTCGACCGGGTGCTGCATGTCAAAACGGCGGCTAGCGAGGTGCCACTTCAGGTCCGCATTCCCGCGAGCGGGGTGGGGAACTGGAAGATCGGCGATGTGCTGAGCCTCAAGATCGACCCCGCGAAATGCCGGCTCTTCCATGGATAAAGAGGGAAACATCATGTCCAAGACGATAGCATTCTTCCCGGAAGCGGCCTTCGGGCCGGCGCTGAACTCGGTCGGCATCGCCCAGGCCGTCGAGGCGCTCGGTCACAAGGCGGTCTTCCTGTCCGATCCCGGCTTCGTCTCCGTCTATGAAGGGTATGGTTTCGAGGCGCATGCGGTGAACCTCTCCGAGCCCATGCCGCCGGAGCAGATGGCGAAATTCTGGGAGGATTTCATCAACGGCCACATCCCGAATTTTCGGAAATCCCCCTACGACCAGGTCGACAACTACGTAAAGGATTGCTGGACGGCAATCGTCGACAGCGCCAAATGGGCCCAAAAAGACCTGCCGGGCGTGTTGGCAAGGATCAAGCCGGATCTCATCTGCGTCGACAACGTCATTCTCTTCCCGGCAATCAAGCAGTTCGGCAAGCCCTGGGTGCGCATTATCTCCTGCTCGGAAAACGAGATCGAAGACCCAGAGATTCCACCGCATCTCTCCGGCTGCGGCGAGAAGGATTTTGCCGGCCATACCGCCTATCGCGATCACTTCAACACGGTGATCAAGCCGATCCACGACGATTTCAACGGCTTCCTCGGCGAGAACGGCGAGGCGGCCTATCCGATCGGCCAGTTCTTCGAAGCCTCGCCCTTCATGAACCTGCTGCTCTATCCGGAGGCGGTGAAGTTCGACCGCGAACATGCGCTTGATCCAAAACAGTTCCAGTATCTCGAAGGATGCGTGCGCAAGGAAAAGTCCTATGAGGTTCCGGCTTTCAAGGAAAACAACGACAAGCCGCTGCTTTACATTTCCTTTGGCTCGCTCGGAGCGGGGGACACCGATCTCCTGAAGCGCCTGATTACGACGATCGGCAAGCTGCCCTATCGCGCGCTGGTCAATGTCGGCGACTACAAGGATCAGTATGAGGACCTGCCGGGCAACATCATCGTCGACAGCTGGTTCCCGCAGCCGTCTCTCATTCCGCAGGTCGATGCGGTCATCCATCACGGTGGCAACAACTCGTTCACGGAGTGCCTCTATTTCGGCAAACCGGCGATCATCATGCCCTACGTCTGGGACGGCCACGACAATGCGACGCGCGTCGACGAGACCGGCCACGGCTTCAAGATGCCGCGCTACGATTGGGCGGATCCGGACCTTGCGGCAAAACTCGACGCCTGCGTCAACAACCCGACCATGAAGACACGCCTTGCCGCCACCAGCGCGCATATGCGGGCGCGCAACGGCCCGAAGAAGGCCGCCGGCATTCTCGACGAACTGGTGAAGACGGGGGCCTACAATGGTTGAGACGACAAAATCCTCGGCGCCACATATTTACGAGGCCACGACGTTCTCCGACCTCGTCGACTGGGGCGGCCAGCCGGATAGCCTGGAGGGTCAATCCCATTCCTCCGGCCGGCTCGTCTTCAAGGGACCGAACAACCAGCCGGAATCCGGCATCTGGGTCTGCACGCCCGGCCGCTGGCGACTGTCGATCCCCCGCGACGAATTCTGCCATTTCGTCGCTGGGCGAGCGGTCTATCGCTCGGATGATGGTGAGGTCATCGAGGTCGAGGCCGGCACCGTCGTGATGTTTCCCGGCGGCTGGACCGGCGAATGCACTGTCATCGAGACCATGCGCAACATCTACATGCTGGTCTGACGCGAACAGAAAATGAAAGGAAACTCCCAATGACCGCGACACCCCTGATGCGCAAACCGCTCGAAGAAACCGACCTCAAGGACTGGGGCGTGATCCCCACGATGATCGAGGGCGAAAGCCGCACCTCCGGCAAGGTCATCTACAAGGGGCCGAACGGCGAGTCCGAAAGCGGCCTGTGGATCTGCACCCCCGGCAAATGGTTCTGCCACGTCACCAGCGACGAGTTCTGCCACTTCCTCGAAGGCCGCTGCACCTATGTGCACGAAAGCGGCGAGGTGATCGAGATCACGCCGGATACCGCCGCCTTCTTCCCGAAGGACTGGAAGGGCGAGTGCACCGTGCATGAGACGGTGAAGAAAGTCTACATGATCCGCTGAGGGAGCAGCCCCTCATCCGCCTGCCGGCACCTTCTCCCCGCAAGCGGGGCGAAGGGACTTGCCGCACCATCTCGTCTCCCTCGCCCCGCTTGCGGGGAGAGGGCTGAGTTAGGGGCGAGCAAGCTCTCCGCGTTCTGGAACCTCAAGGAAAATTCCATGTTCAACCCCGCCGCCCCCGTCTTCTATCGGCATCCGGTCTACGTCCCGAGTGAAGGTACGCGCCACACCGTGATCGACCCGGCGACGCTCGTGACCGTCGGCTCCATCGCCGACACAACACTGGCGGAGATGGAAACGGTGCTCGATGCCGCCGCGACGGCGCAGCGCGACTGGAAGCGGCTCGACGCCAAGACACGCGCGACCATTCTCCACCGTATCGCCAACCGTATCGAGGCGACGGACATGCGGCGCTGCGCGGAATTGATGTCGCGCGAGATGGGCAAGCCTTATCCGGAGGCGATCGGCGAGGTGGCGAACTGCGCCGGCGCCTTCCGCTATTTCGCGGAAATGGCGCGCGACGAGGCGGGCAAGGTGGCGGGCACGACGCAGGCGGGCTCCTTCCAGCACGCGCGTTACGAGGCACTCGGCACCAGCGTGCACATCATGCCGTTCAATTTCCCAATCCTGTTGATGTGCTGGACGGTTGCCGCGTCGCTGGCCTCCGGCAATGCCTGCATCATCAAGCCGGCGCCGGCGACGACGCTGTCGACGCTGGAGTTCATGGCTGTCTTCGAGGCATTGCCGGAGGGTTTGATCGCCTGCCTGCCGGGCGGGGTCGAACTCGGCAGCGCGCTGATCGCTTCACCGAAGACCCATGCGGTGGCCTTCACCGGTTCGGTTGCCGCCGGCAAGGCCGTGGCCATGGCCGCCGCGGCTCAGATGAAACCGGCCGTCATCGAGGCCGGCGGGTCGGACCCGATGATCATCACCGCACATGCGCCGCTCGATGTGGCGGCCGCCGGTGCCGTCACCGCTGCCTTCCACATGTCCGGTCAGGTTTGTACCTCGGCGGAGCGCTTCTTCGTCGTTGATTCGGTGCATGACGAATTCGTCGAAAAATTCATTACGGAAACGAAGCGCCTGCGCATCGGCAACGGACTCACCCGTGCCGAGATCGGCCCGCTCGTCAGCGAGGCGGCGCGGGCGAAGGTCATCCGGCTGGTCGAGGATGCAAAGGCGAAAGGCGCGACCGTCGTGATCGGTGGGAAAATTCCGGAGAGCGAGCCGGTCGGCTGGTTCTACGAGCCGACGATCCTGACGAACTGCACGCCGGACATGGCGATCCTGCGCGAGGAGTGTTTCGGTCCGGTTGCCGCCGTCATGCGGGTCGCCGATTTCGACGAGGCGGTCGAGCGGGCGAACGACAGCGAGTTCGGCCTAGGCGCTTCCGTCTTCACCACCTCGCTGGAGGAGGCGATGGAGGCGGCGGACCGGCTGGAGGCGGGCATGGTCTGGGTCAACAACCCGCTGATCGACAACGACGCGCTGCCCTTCGGTGGCTGGAAGAAATCCGGCCTGGGCCGCGAGCTTTCCAAACTCGGCCTCGATGCCTTCCGCCGCTCCAAGATGGTCATCATCGACCACAAGCCAGTGATCCAGAGCTGGTGGTACCCCTATCCGGACGACTGGTTCTACGAGGAGGGCGGGCGCAAGCACGTCTGAAACCGGCAATTCTTTGAGGAAAAGACAATGATCATCACTCTTCTCGGCGGTGCGGGCTTCATGGGCGCCGGCATCGTGCGCGATCTCGTTTCTGACCGCGCCATCATCGACATCACGACCATCCGCCTCTGCGATGCCGCACGGGAAAAGATGGAGGCGCTGGCGAGCGAACTCGGCGACCCGCGCATTACGCTCGTCGATCTCGATGTGTCAAATCCGGAAGCGCTGAATGCGGCGATCGCCGGCGCAGATATCTGCATCAACTGCGTGCCGACCCTGCTCGGTTTCCAGATGACGATCTTCGACGCCGCACTCGCGCTCAAGGTGGCCTATATGGACCTCGGCGGCCTCGGCACCTACACGGTCAAGCAAATTGCCCAGCATGAGCGCTTCAAGGCGGCCGGCGTGCCGGCGGTCATCGGCTGTGGTGCGGATCCCGGCATGTCGAACGTCATCTGCCGGGCAGTGGCCGATGAACTGGACGAGATCGACAAGATCAATCTCTACTGGGCGGCGGAACTGGTCGGAGACGAGAACCCGGTGCTTGTGCCGCCCTACAGCGTGTCGACCGTGCTTGCCGAATACGCCCATGCGAGCACGCAGTTTTACGGCGGTAAACATGTCGAATGCGCGCCGATGAGCGGCAGCGAGTTCCTCGATCTGCCGGAACCATGGGGCCGCTGCGAATTCATGCATTCCCCGCATTCCGAGCAGCTGACGGTGCCGCTTGCCAATGGCATCCGCGAGAAGGGCATCAAGGAGTTTTCCTGGAAGCTCCATCTGCCGCACCGCGAGCATGAGGCCTGGGTCGGCCTGGTGAAGGCTGGCTTCGGCGATTTTGACGAGCCGGTGGAAATCGGCGGAGTCAAGGTCAAGCCCCTTGACGTGCTGAACAAGGTGATCGAGCGCAACATCCGCAAAAACGCGGAAAAAATCCCGACACAGGACAGCCATGAGATCCATTTCGCGATCGGCCGCGGCCGAAAGGATGGGGTGGAACGCACCGTGCGCGTCGAGGTCACGGTATCACCGGACCCGATGTATGCACTCTATGTCGATGCCTGCACCTCGATGAATGCATCCATCGCCGCCCAGCTCATCCTGTCCATGCCGAGGAAACCGGGTGTCCATGCACCGGAAAGCTATTTCGACATCGCTAGCTATTTCCCGGAGCTGGAAAAGCGGAAATTCCATATCGCCAAGACCGTCACGTAACGGGCGTGTGAAATGCCTGTTTACGAGTGTGGCGAAATTGAGAAAAAATACCCTACCAATCTTATAGGGATAATATATAAATAGTCCCAGAGAACGGGCGGGCATGGGTGGCCGTCCAGGAGAGACCGGAAATTCGGCCTCCACAGCAAGGGATGATGGCATGAGCAGTACGAAACTCGGCGGCGGTTCTACGTTTGGTTCCTACAGCGCGATCAATGATCGCCGTGCCCGCCGCGCAGAGCGGCAGGTTCTCTTGAACAACATCATCGTCGCCGGTGCTTTCCTCTTCGTCAGTGCAGTGGTTTTCGGCCTCGTCGGCTGAATTTTCTCCCCCGCTTTTTTAGGCCGAGCATGATCGTGTTTCATGCTCCCATCATATCCGGCTGCTGCCATTGTCTGGCAACGGATATGCGCTAGACATTGTGCCATGTCTCGCTCCCAACGCCTGTTTGATCTGCTGCAAGTCTTGCGTCGCCATCGCCGGCCCGTGAGCGGCAGGGCGTTGGCGGAAGAGACCGGCGTGAGTTTGCGCACGCTTTACCGCGACATTGCCAGTCTTCAGGCGCAGGGCGCCGATATCGAAGGCGAACCGGGTCTGGGATACGTCCTAAAACCGGGATTTCTGCTGCCGCCGCTGATGTTCACGCCGGAAGAGATCGAGGCACTGGTTCTCGGCACGCGTTGGGTTGCGCAGCGCGCCGACAGCCACCTTCAAGGTGCCGCCCGCAACGCTCTCGCTCGCATTTCCGCCGTCCTGCCACCAGAACTGCGCACCGAACTGGAAACGTCGCCCCTGCTCATAGGTCCCGGCGATAGGCTCCCAACCGGCCGCGTCGATCTTTCCATTCTGCGCCGTGCGATCCGGGCGGAACGCAAAGTGTCAATCATCTATCGCACTGGCGGAGGAGAGCCTTCGGCACGGGTTGTGTGGCCCTTTGCACTCTCGTTTTTCGATCATGCCCGCGTCGTCATCACTTGGTGCGAATTGCGAAACGGATTTCGTCACTTTCGCACCGATCGTATTGAAACGGCTGAAGTGCTGGAAGACCGGTACCCGAAACGACGGCAGGCACTGCTGCGCGCCTGGCGGGACGCGGAGGGCGTTCCCACCCGCGATGTATGATGCTGCCAAAAACTGACAGCATGAACGGTTAGAACCACCCTGTCTTCAAACACAGGAGGTTTTCATGACCGGCAATAACAGCATTCTTCTCTACGTAGCGGACGCCGAGGCAAGCGCCCGTTACTTCACCCGCCTGCTTGGCCTGGAGCCCGTGGAGGCCAGCCCAACCTTTGCGATGTTCCGGCTTTCCTCGGGGCTTGGGCTTGGTCTCTGGGGCCGGGTCGGTGTGGAACCAGCGCCCATTGCAGCAGGCGGTGGCTGCGAAATTGCCTTCCGGGTGGCCGATGCGGCCGCAGTCGATACGCACTACCGGGATTGGTCTGGCAAGGGGGCCGATATCCTCATGCCGCCGACGGATCTGGAGTTCGGTCCCAGCTTCGTCGCGACGGATCGTGATGGGCACCGGCTGCGCGTCTATGCCGTCGCCGATGAAGGCTGAATCGTCTTCGCCTCCGGCCGGTCCACATTGGACGCTGTGAGGAGATCATGCAGCCTTGCCCGCTTGCGGTAACACCCGATAATTGCTTTGGTCCGCTGGACATAATTCGGGATAATCGATCAATGCTGCTTGAAAACCTCTCGCTCTTCCTGCGCATCGTCGAAAAGGGCGGGCTTGCCGTGGCGGGGCGTGAGGTTGGACTTTCGCCCGCCACCGTTTCCGAACGGCTGGCCGCGCTGGAGGCCTATTACGGCGCGGCGCTGCTGACCCGCACCACGCGTGCCATCAGCCTGACCGACGAAGGGCGGGCGCTCGTCGAAGGCGCGCGGCGCCTGCTGGCGGAGGCGGAGGAGATGGAAAGCCGCGTGCGGCACGGGGCGAATGTTATTTCCGGGCCGATCCGGCTGAGCGCGCCGGAAGACCTTGGCCGGCGCCTGCTCGTTCCGGTGATCGATGCTTTCCTGGAGGAGCATCCCGCCGTCACGGTCGATATCAACCTCACGGACGGGAATGTCGACCTTGTCGGGCAGGGCATGGATTTCGCGATCCGGCATGGCGTTCTGGCGGATAGCAGCCTGCGGGCAAAACCGCTGGGCGAGAACCGCCGCATCGTCTGCGCATCACCCGCCTATCTCGGCGCCCACGGCGTGCCGCAGCATCCGGACGACCTAGCGCGACACGACTGCATCGTCATGCGCTTCGGACAGAACATCGATCGTGAATGGTCCTTCGTCATCGATGGCATGGTACGCAAGGTCGCCGTGCGTGGCCGGCGCGTGGCGAATGACGGCGGGCTTGTGCGGCACTGGTGCCGCGAGGGCCGCGGTATCGCGCTCAAATCGATCCGCGACGTGGATGCGGACCTGGCCTCCGGTGCGCTGGTCGAGCTGCTCAAGGATTTTTCCGCCGGCAGCACGGCGCTGCAGATCGTCTATCCACCGAGCGCGGTGCAGCCGCGGCGGGTGCGGCTGTTGATCGATCGCATCGCCGCGGCGCTGTCTCCAGGCCGCGGCGCGGTGTTCGGTCAGGGCGATACCTGATCCATGTAGATCAGGCGCAGCGGTTCTTCGAGCAGATCGTCGATCGTGGCGGCGAACGCCTGGAAATACGGCGCGGCAATATGCTCGTCGAGCGCGGCCTGGTTGGTAAAGGCCTCGCGCATGTAGAAGGTGCCAGGGTCGTCGCGGAGTTCAAACAGCACGTAGTCGAGATTGCCGGCCTCCGCCCGCGTCGGTTCGATGAGAGCGAGCAATCCTTGCCGTAGCGCTTCCCGCTTGCCGGGCTTCGCCTTCAAAACCGCAAGGGCGATGAGCTTTTCGGTCGATATCGTCATGATGTCTCCTCTCATGCGCTCAGAAACCGGCGAGCACGATCTTGCCCTTGGCCCTGCCGGACTCGATGAGGGCATGGGCGCGCTTGAGATTGGCCGCATTGATGGCGCCAAAATTCTCGTTGAGTGTTGACTTGATCTTGCCGGTATCGACGAGGTCACTGATGCGGTTCAGCAGGTCGTGCTGCTTCTCGATATCGGCGGTGGCAAAGAGCGAGCGGGTGAACATCAACTCCCAATGCAGCGAGATCGATTTGCGCTTCAGTGGCAAGGCGCTGAGCTCCTTCGGGTCGTCGATCAGGCCGAACCGACCCTGCGGCGCGATCAGTTCGACGATCTCGCCGAGATGATCTTGGGTGTTGGTGGTGGAGAAGACGAAAGCGGGCTCACCGAGGCCGAGCGCCTCGACCTGCGCAGCCAGCGGCTTGCGGTGATCGATCACATGGTGCGCGCCGAGCGACTTCACCCACTCCTGCGTCTCCGGCCGGGAGGCCGTGGCGATGACCGTCAGGTCCGTCAGCGCCCGAGCGATCTGGATCGCGATCGAGCCGACGCCGCCGGCACCGCCGATGATGACGATGGCGTTTGCGGCGCCGGGCACGGGCCGGGTGACGTCCAGCCGGTCAAACAGCATTTCCCAGGCGGTGATCGAGGTCAGCGGCAGGGCAGCGGCAGATGGGAAATCGAGGGTTTCCGGCTTTTTCCCGACGATGCGCTCATCGACGAGATGGAATTCGGCATTCGTACCCGAGCGATTGATGGCGCCGGCATAGAAGACTGCGTCACCCGGCTTGAACAATGTTGCATCCGGCCCGACCGCGGTGACCACACCGGCGGCATCCCAGCCGAGGACCTTCCATTCCTCATCCGCAGGCTTTGCCGAGGCACGGATCTTGGTGTCGACCGGGTTGACCGAAACGGCCTTCACGGCGACGAGGATGTCGCGCCCGGCCGGCTCCGGCCTCGGCAGATCGAAATCGACAAGGGCGGTTGCGGCGTCGATGGGTTGCGGGTTCTGGTAGCCGATGGCTCGCATGGTGAAGCTCCTGATTGGCGTTTAAAAGGGTCAGATGGCGCGGGCGCTGCCTTCGATGTCGACGACGCTACCGTTCATGAAGGGAATGTCGCGTGATCTCATCGTGGCATTGTCGAGTTGCATGTGTGGTTCCCCTCTTAGCTTGGCAATACACTTTGCGCGCAGCGCGTATAATCCGGCGCGAAACAAAATAATAATTCGGCTTTTCCGTTGATTGTCCGCGAGCCTGACCTCGGATGCTCCAAGCTTAGCGTATCCGAAGCCATCGAGCGATGAGCTCGCCACAAGGCTTGAAACGAAAACTCACATATGAAATAATAATTCAAATAAGAATGAAATCATGATCGGCTGTCATCACGGCTGGAGGATATGTGAATGCAGGATGATACCGAGCTGCTGGCCGGCCTGACCGTGCTCGATATGAGCCAGTTTCTCTCCGGCCCCTATTGTTCGCTGCGATTGCTCGATCTGGGTGCGCGGGTCATCAAGATCGAGCGTCCGGATGGCGGCGACCTTTCGCGCCGGCTCTATCTCAGCGACACGGAGGTCGGTGGCGACTCGACGCTGTTCCATGCCATCAATCGCGGCAAGGAAAGCCTCGGCGTCGACCTCAAGAACCCGGACGATCTTGCCTTTCTGCGCTCGCTCATTGCGAAGGCCGATGTGCTGATCCAGAATTTCCGGCCGGGCGTCATCGAACGCCTTGGTCTCGATTACGAAGCGGTGAAGGCGATCAATCCTGCCATCGTCTATGCCTCGATCAGCGGCTACGGCGAGGATGGCCCCTGGGTGATGCGGCCGGGGCAGGATCTGCTGGCGCAGGCGCGGTCCGGCCTGATGTGGCTGAACGGCGACGATGAGCAGGGGCCGGTGCCCTTCGGCCTTGCGGTTGCCGACATGTTGGCCGGGGCCAACGCCTGCCAGGGCATTCTGGCGGCTCTCGTGCGGCGCGGGATTTCCGGCAAGGGTGCCTTTATCCAGACGAGCCTACTCGAAAGCCTGGTCGATTTCCAGTTCGAGGTTTTGACAACCCATCTGAATGACGGCGGTCGCCGGCCGAAGCGGGCTGGTTTCCGCAGCGCGCATGCCTATCTCTCCGCACCCTACGGCGTCTATCCGGCGAAGGATGGGTATCTGGCCATCGCCATGACGCCGATCGGCCGCTTGCAGGACCTGTTGCAAATAGAGGCGCTCGCTCCCTTCCGCGATGACAGCAGGGCGTGGTTCACGGCGCGCGACGCCATCAAGCAGATCATCGCCGACCACATCGCGACGGAAACGGTCGACCATTGGCTTTCCATCCTTGAGCCCGCCGATATCTGGTGCTCCAAGGTGCTGGAATGGCCGGAACTGCTTTCGAGTGACGGTTTCCGCATCCTCGACATGTTGCAGACGGTGACGCGCGAGGATGACGTGTCGATCGGCACGACCCGCTGCCCGGTCCGCGTTGATGGTCGCCGGCCATCCGGTGGCCGCGCCGCGCCGCGGGTCGGCGAGCACACCGATCGCATCCGCGCGGAGTTCGCCCGATGAGCACGGTTACTCTCAAGGGTATGACCTGGAGCCATCCGCGGGGTTACGACCCGATGGTGGCCTGCTCGGACGATTGGTTGCAGAAGACGGGCGTTGTCGTCGAATGGGACAAGCGTTCGCTTCAGGATTTCGAGAGCTTTCCGGTCGAGGAGCTTGCGCGCCGCTACGATCTCATCGTGATCGACCACCCGCATGTCGGCCAGATCACCGCGGAAAACTGCCTCGCTCCGCTGGATGTGCCAGGCTACGAGGCGGCTTTCGCTACTCTGGCGGAAGGATCGGTCGGGGCATCGTTCCCAAGCTATCATTGGCAGGGCCATCAGTGGGCTTTCCCGATCGATGCCGCCACACAAGTGCTCGCCTTTCGGCCGGATCGATTGGGCACGGCGCCGACGGCATGGGCAGATGTTGTCGACCTTGCGCGGGGCGGGGAGGTGTTGCTTCCCCTGCGGCCGCCGCATTCGTTGATGTGTCTGTTCACGCTGTGCGGCAATCTCGGTCGACCCTGTTCGGTGGAGCAAGGCCATCCTTTCGTCGACGCGGAAATCGGCGTGCAAGCGATCGAGATGATCCGGGAACTGGCAGTGCTCACCGATCCCGCCTGTACCGGCATGGATCCGATCGCCGTGCTGGACCGCATGGGCGAGGAGGGGTCGCGCTACAGTCTGGCGCCATTGATCTACGGCTATGTCAGCTATTCACTGGAAGGCTTCCGGGCGAACCGCATCGCCTTCGCCGACATGCCGGTTGCCGGCACCAGCGGACCCAGAGGGTCAGCGCTAGGGGGCACGGGCATTGCCGTTTCAGCTTTTTCTGCGAACCACAAGGCGGCTATCGACTTTGCCTATTGGATTGCCGGTGGGGCGGTGCAGGCCGATCGCTACTGGCGATCCGGTGGCCAGCCCGGCCATGCAGCGGGTTGGGAGGATGACGCAGTCAACGCCGCGACGCTTGGCTTCCACCGCAATACGCGCCGAACACTGGAGGGTGCCTGGCTGCGGCCACGGCACGATGGCTATATGCCGTTCCAGGAGGCCGCTTCCCAACGCATCAACCAGGCGGTGACGAGCCGGGAACCGGCGGCGACGGCAATTGCCGATCTCAATGCGCTCTTCGTGAAGAGTTTCCGCTAAAGAAGGCGCGCTGATGCACCCAGATTCCTAAAGAGCCGCCAAACCTCTCCTTCGTCATGGTCGGGCCTGACCCGACCATCCATGAGCTTTTGAGAAATCTGGGTCTCGGCTCGAGGCCGAGGATGGCGTCGAGGGTAGGGCGATATTTGCCAACACCCTGCACGCTTGCGCGTCCCTCAAGCCGGAGGTTTGCCGTCCCGGTATCGTACGGTCTGGATGTGCTCGCAATAGAGCACCAACTCGCCTTCGCCCTTGAAAACTTCATAGGATGCGCGGATGAGGCCGAGGTCGTCGTACTTCGGCTGTTTGTCGAGATTGGTGCGGATCGTGTAGATCGTATCGCCAATGAAGACGGGCTTGATGAAGCGCAGGCGGTCGTAGCCGTAGGAGAAGGCGTTGACGCAATTGGTCGCCACCAGCCCGAGCCCGGCCGAAAATACGAAGGCGCCCGCAACGAGGCGGCGGCCGAACAGGCCTTCGGTCTCGGCAAAAATCTGGTCGCCGACATAGGGGTGCATGTCGAGCACCAGCGCGTTGAACTGCATCGATTCGCCTTCCGAGATGGTGCGGCGCAGCGAGCGGATTTTGTGGCCGATCTCGAAATCCTCGTAGAACCAGTTTTCCGCGTTCCAGACCGGCAGCGCCGCATGGGCCTCCGGCATGGTCCTCGGGTGGGTGCTCTCGATTCCAACGGTCGATGTCATGCGGGCCTCCTCTGAACGAGAGGAAGCTGCCACATGGGAATGGATTATTCAAATACGAATTTATGTTTCGGTAGTGAAGCCGGCGCCTGCCATCTCGGAAAGCTTGCTGGTCGTCTCGCTGATCAGCTGGATCGTCGTGGAAATGTCGGGGGCGGGTGTGTTGATCAGCGTGATATAGGGCACGGTGAGCGCGGCGATCGCGGTGCCGTCGGCACCGAGCACCGGGGCGGAAAGGTTGATGACGCCTGCAGTCTGGGCGCTCGGCATCATCTCATAGCCGCGCGTGCGGATGAGGTCGAGCCGCGCCAAAAATTCCGGCGTTACGCGCCCGTCCGTGCCGCTGTCGCCGATATGCTCGGCAATCATGCGTTCGCGCTCCTCCGTCGAGCGGAAGGCGAGCAGAACATGGCCGGAGCCTGTGTCGAACAGGCCGATGCGCGAGCCGACGCGGATAGAAATACCCCAGTAGCCCGGCGCCTCCTGCTGGGCGATGACCACCGGATTGCCGCGGTCGAAGACGACGAGCTGGTTGGCCTGGCGCGAGGCTTCCGCAAGCTCGCGCATTAGCGGTACGGCGAAGGAAACAAGGCGGCGCACCGGCGCATGGAGTTGTGCCAGACCGAAGAGTTTCAGGGTCAGCGAGAAGCGGTCGCCATCAATGCGCGTGACGTAGCCGCGCTTCACCAGCCGGTCGAGCATGCGGTAGAATTCGTTCGGGCTGCGATCGAGCCGCTTGGCGATTTCCGCCTGGGTCAGCCCGCCATCGACGGCCGCCAGGAGCTCCAGAATGTCGAGACCCTTGTCGAGCGCCGGCGCCCGGTAGCGATCGTTTTCCTCTTCCGACACCTGAGATCCTCCAGTGAATGAGTAAATTCATATACGCAGAAATAAGGCGTGGCAATGCGGTAAACCGGTTTTCTGCTTGACGAAGAATGAATAATTGGTTTGTATATGAATGAAGCTCTTATTGGTGAGGGCTGGCGAAAGCCACATGGGAGGAGAACATGTCGAGATTTCTAACCGGCGTCGCTGTCGGTGCGTTGATGTGCGCAGGCTCTGCGCTCGCCGCCGATCTGCCCGGAAAATTCGAAGGCGTTACCGTCGATGCAAAGCTCATCGGCGGTCAGCAATATGAAGCGCTCTATGCGCGCATCGCCGAATGGGAGAAGGCGACCGGCGCGAAGGTGAACGTTCTTTCGAAGAAGAACCACTTCGAGCTGGACAAGGAGATCAAGTCGGACATCGCGACCGGCAACATCACCTGGTGCGTCGGCTCGAACCACTCGTCCTTCGCCCCGCAGTATCCGGATATCTATACCGATCTTGCGGCTTTGCTGCCGAAGGAAGAGATCGCTGCCTTCGTGCCGGCCAACATCGCGGCCTCCACGCTCGGCGGCAAGCTGGTGATGCTGCCGCGCGCGCAGTTCGACGTCTCGGCCCTCTACTACCAGAAGAGCCTCTACCAGGACGACGCCAAGAAGGCGGCGTTCAAGGAGAAATACGGCTATGACCTGACCCCGCCGGACACTTGGCAGCAAGTCACCGATCAGGCGACGTTCTTCTCCAATCCGCCGGATTTCTACGGCACGCAATATGCCGGCAAGGAAGAGGCGATCAACGGCCGCTTCTATGAAATGCTGGTCGCCGAAGGCGGCGAGTATCTCGATGCCGATGGCAAGCCGACCTTCAACTCGGAAGCCGGCGTGCGCGCGCTCGACTGGTTCGTCAATCTCTACAAGGCGAAGGCCGTGCCGGTCGGCACGACGAACTATCTGTGGGATGATCTCGGCCAGGGCTTTGCGTCGGGCACGATTGCGGTCAACCTCGACTGGCCTGGCTGGGCGAGCTTCTTCAACGACCCGAAGTCGTCCAAGGTTGCCGGCAATGTCGGCGTGAAGGTGCAGCCGGCCGGTTCTTCCGGCAAGCGTACCGGCTGGTCCGGCCACCACGGCTTCTCGGTCACGGAAAGCTGCGCCAACAAGGAAGCGGCCGCTTCGCTCGCCTGGTTCCTCACCAACGAGGACAGCCAGAAGCTCGAATCGTCTGCCGGTCCGCTGCCGACGCGCACCGCCGTCTGGGAATACAACATCCAGCAGGCCGAAAGCGATCCGTACCGCAAGGAAGTCCTGACTGCCTTCCAGGAGGCGGCAAAACACGCCTTCGCGGTTCCGCAGACGCCGTCGTGGATCGAGATTTCCAACGCCGTCTATCCGGAGCTCCAGGCCGCCATCCTTGGCGACAAGACCTCCAAGGAAGCGCTGGATGCGGCCGCTGAAAAGGCGACGCAGATCCTCGAAGACGCCGGCGCACTCTGATTGCCAAGCGTGGCGCCGGTTCGCCCGGCGCCACGCGCCACCTTTAGTGACATTCTGAAAGACAGGACCGTCTGCCGGCTTCGGCAAGCGGTGTCTTTCCTGCATTCGTGAAGACAGGAGAAGCCGACATGAAAGGCTGGAGGCCACCGGCACCGTTTCTGCTTCTGCTGCCCGCCGTCCTGGTGCTGGCAGCCGTCGTCATCATCCCGTTGATCCTGTCGCTCTATTCGAGCTTCACGCCGTTCCGGCTGACGCAGCCGGCGTCGCTCTACACCTTCATCGGCTTTCGCAACTATGTTCGCATCCTGACGGACCTGGAGTTCTGGACGGCATTCGGCCGGACCGTGCTGTTGCTCACCGTCGCGCTCAATGTCGAAATGCTGCTCGGCCTGGGGCTGGCCATGCTGGTCGAGAAGGCCACGCGCGGCCAGCGCTTGCTGCGCACCATCATGATGTTCCCGATGATGTTCTCGCCGATCCTCGTCGGCTTCCAGTTCAAGTTCATGTTCAACGACAATATCGGCCTCGTGAACAATGCGCTCCAGTCGCTCGGCCTGACGGACCAGGCGGTCCCGTGGCTGATCGATGGCACGCTCGCCTTCACGGCGATCCTCATCGCCGAAGTCTGGTCGTCCACCTCGGTCTTCGCGATCCTCATCCTCGCCGGTCTGCTCGCCATGCCGAAGGAGCCGATCGAGGCGGCGCGCGTCGATGGCTGCACCCCCTGGCAGACCTTCCGCTATGTCACCTGGCCGTTCATCATGCCCTTCGCCTATATCGCCATGACGATCCGTTCGCTCGACGTCGCGCGCGCCTATGACATCGTGAAGATCATGACGGATGGCGGCCCGGCCAAGCGCACTGAACTGCTCTGGACGCTGGTCTCGCGCACGGCTTACGCCGATGCCCGCATGGGCCTTGCTAATGCCATGGCCTATGTCGCGATCCTGCTGTCCATCGTCTTCACCGTCTATTTCTTCCGCAAGCTCTCGGCCGCGCGGACCCAGATTGCAGCCGAATGGTAGGGGGAGTGGTGAGATGAACGAGAACGCAAAAGCCCGCATCAACGGCATCCTTCTGTCGATCGCGCACAAGATCGGTCTGTTCCTGGCGATGGCCGTCATCTGCCTGCCCGGCCTGTGGATCGTACTGGCCTCCTTCCGTCCTACGGTCGAGATTATGGCGAAGCCGCCGGTCTGGATCCCGCAGGACCTCTCCTTCGATGCCTATGTCGCGATGTTTTCCGGCGTGGGGCAGGGTGGTATTCCCGTCATCGAATATTTCCGCAATTCGCTGATCATCTCCGTGACCTCTACGGCGATCGCGCTGGCGCTCGGCATGGCCGGCGGTTACGCCTTCGCCCGCTTCCGTTTTCGGGCAAAATCCTCGATCTTCCTCGGCCTGATGCTGACGCGCACGGTGCCCGGCATCGCGCTCTCGCTGCCGCTGTTCTTCGTCTATTCCAAGCTCGGCATCATCGACACGCATTTCGGGCTGATCATCGCCTATGTGGCGCTCAATGTGCCCTTCACCATCTGGCTGATCGACGGCTTCTTCCGGCAGGTGCCGAAGGATCTGGCAGAAGCCGCGCAGATCGACGGCTGCACGCGCTGGCAGGCGTTCTGGCAGGTGGAGTTTCCGCTCGCTGGCCCCGGCATCGCATCCGCCGGCATCTTCGCCTTCCTCACCTCGTGGAACGAGTTTGCGCTTGCCTCGCAGCTGACCCGTTCCGTCAATTCCAAGACGCTGCCCGTCGGCCTGCTCGACTATACGGCGGAGTTCACCATCGACTGGCGCGGCATGTGCGCGCTGGCGGTGATCATGATCATTCCCGCCCTCGTGCTGACCTTCATCGTGCAGAAGCATCTGGTTTCCGGCCTCACCTCCGGCGCAGTCAAAGGATAATCCATGGCAACCGTTTCCCTTGAAAAGCTGGTCAAGCGCTACGGCGCCGTCGAAGTGGTGCATGGTATCGATCTCGAGGTCGCCGACCGCGAATTCATCGCGCTTGTCGGCCCCTCCGGCTGCGGCAAGTCCACGACGCTGCGCATGATCGCCGGGCTGGAGCCGATTTCTGCGGGCAACCTCAAGATTGGCGGCCGCATCGTCAACGACCTGCCGCCGCGCTCGCGCAACCTTGCCATGGTGTTCCAGTCCTACGCGCTCTATCCGCATATGACGGTGCGCGAGAACATGGGTTTTTCGCTGAAGATCGCCGGCCAGAAGCCGGAGGAGATTGCGCCGCAGGTGGAAGAGGCGGCCAGGACACTCGACCTCACTCACCTGCTCGACCGCCGCCCTTCGCAACTCTCCGGCGGCCAGCGCCAGCGTGTTGCCATGGGCCGCGCCATCGTGCGCAATCCGGAGGTTTTTCTCTTCGACGAACCGCTCTCAAACCTTGATGCGAAGCTGCGTACGCAGATGCGCGTCGAGATCAAGAAGCTGCATGCCAAGGTCCAGTCGACCGTCATCTACGTCACGCACGACCAGGTCGAGGCGATGACGCTGGCCGACCGCATCGTCATCATGCGCGATGGCTATATCGAGCAGGTCGGCACGCCGGAGGATGTCTTCCAGCGCCCGCAGTCTAAATTCGTCGCGGGCTTCATCGGTTCGCCGCCGATGAACCTCAAGGATGCCGAAGTGGCTGACGGCCAGGTGGTCTTTGAAAACGGCGACCGCCTGCCGCTGCCGGCGCGGTTCAAGGAACGCGTGACGGCCGGGCAGAAGGTGACATTTGGTCTCCGCCCGGATGATCTCTACCCTGCCGGCCACGGTATCCATTCCGGCGAGGATGCCGACGTGCACAAGCAGGATCTGCGCGTCATCCTGACGGAACCACTCGGCAACGAGACTCTGGTCTTCTCGGACTATGCCGGCGCGGAATGGGTCGGCCGCATGCTGAACCCGCGGCGGCTTTCGCCCGGTGAGGCGCTGCCGTTCTGCTTCGACCTATCGCAGGCTCATCTTTTCGACCGCGACAGCGGCCGCACCCTGCGAGGCTGACATGGCGACGATCGAACGCGTCGAACTGAAAATGGTCGACCTTCGCCCGAAGGTCGAGCGCACGGATGCCATCCAGAGTTTCGTTTCCCAGGAAACGCCGCTCGTCACCATCACCGACAGCGACGGCGCGGTCGGCACCGGCTACAGCTATACGATCGGCACCGGCGGCTCGTCCGTCATGCGGCTTCTCGCCGATCACCTTGCGCCTCGTCTGCTGGGACGGGATGCCGACCAGATCGAGGCGATCTGGCACGAACTGGAATTCGCCACCCACGCCACGACGATCGGCGCGATCACCTCGATTGCGCTCGCCGCCATCGACACCGCGCTCTGGGACCTGCGCGCCCGAAAACAGAACCTGCCGCTCTGGAAGCTCGCCGGCGGTGCAAAAGACCGTTGCCCGCTCTATACGACGGAAGGCGGCTGGTTGCATATTCCGGTGGAAGCGCTGGTCGAGGATGCGCTGGACGCCAAGGCGAAGGGCTTTTCCGGCTCCAAGGTGAAGATCGGCAAGCCGCACGGGTCCGAGGATTTTGCGCGGCTTTCGGCGGTGCGCAAGGCTGTGGGCGATGGCTACGAGATCCTGACGGACGCCAATCAGGGTTTTAGCGTCGACGAGGCGATCCGTCGGGCAGAACGCCTGCGCGAGCTCGATCTCGGCTGGATCGAAGAACCGCTGCCGGCCGACGATATCGACGGTCATGTCCGTCTCAACCAATCGACCTCGACGCCGATCGCCATCGGTGAATCGCTCTACTCGATCCGCCACTTCCGCGAATACATGCAGAAGGGCGCGTGCTCGATCGTCCAGGTCGACGCCGGCCGTATCGGCGGTATCACGCCCTGGCTGAAGGTGGCGCATGCGGCGGAAGCCTTCGACATGCCGGTCTGCCCGCACTTCCTGATGGAGTTGCATGTCAGCCTCACCTGCGCGGTGCAGAACGGCAAATATGTCGAGTACATCCCGCAGCTCGACGACATTACCACCTCGCGTCTGAAGATCGAGAATGGCATGGCGCTCGCGCCCATGACCGCCGGTCTCGGCATCGACTGGGATTGGGACGCGATCCGCAGCCGCTCGATTTCCGAATTCGAGCGCGAGATCCGCAAGGGAGCCTGAGACATGCAGCGCATCGGCATGGTGATCGGCGTGAAGCCTGAGCAGATCGAAGAATACAAGCGCCTGCACGCCGCCGTCTGGCCGGAGGTGCTGGCGAGGATTTCGGCCTGCAACATCAAAAACTATTCGATCTTCCTGAAGGAGCCGGAAAACCTGCTCTTCTCCTTCTTCGAATACTACGGCACGGATTACGCCGCCGACATGGCGAAGATGGCGGCAGACCCGAAGACGCAGGAATGGTGGGCCGTCTGCATGCCCTGCCAGGCGCCGCTGGAAACGCGCAAGGAAGGTGAATGGTGGGCGGGCATGGAAGAGGTGTTCTTTCATGCCTGACTTCGATCCCAAATCGCTTGTACAGTCCTGGCCTCTGCCGTCGAAACCACGCCCGATCGTCACCTTCGGCGCGGGCTCGATCGTCGGCGACGCGCATTATCCGGCCTATCGCAAGGGCGGCTTCCCGATTGCCGGGCTCTACGATCCGGATCATGACAAGGCGAAGGCGCTCGCTGAAAAGTGGGGTGTCACAGCCTACCGGACCGTCGAGGAAGCAGCCTCCGTCGAGAATGCTATCTTCGATCTCGCCACACCACCAGCCGCGCATGCCAAGGTGCTTGCAGCACTTCCCAATGGCGCGGCAGCGCTGATCCAGAAGCCGATGGGCGCCGATCTCGCCGCGGCGACTGAAATCCTGCATATCTGCCGCGACAAGAAGCTCAAGGCGGCCGTCAACTTCCAGCTCCGCTTCGCGCCGATGATGCTGGCGCTGAAGGATGCCATCGCCAGGGGTTTGCTCGGCGAGGTCGTCGATTTCGACGTCTATCTGGCGCTGGATACGCCATGGCAGCTGTGGTCCTTCCTCGAAGGCCTGCCGCGCATCGAGATCGCCATGCATTCGATCCACTATCTCGACGTGATCCGTCAGGTGTTGGGCGATCCCAAGGGTGTGCACGCCAAGTCGATCGGCCATCCGAACCATAGGATGGCGCAGACCCGCACCACCGCGATCCTGGACTATGGCGATCGCGTGCGCTGCGCGCTGTCGATCAACCACGACCACAAATTCGGTCGTAAGCACCAGGCTTGTGAGTTTCGTGTTTCCGGTACGGAAGGCGCGGCCTATCTCCAACTCGGCGTCAATCTCGACTATCCGCGCGGCGAGCCGGACATTCTCGAAATCTATCCGAATGGCGGCGATGGCTGGGTCGCCGTGCCGCTGCAAGGGACCTGGTTTCCGGATGCCTTCGTCGGCCGCATGGCGAACCTCCAGCGTTTCGTTTCGGGCGAAGACAAGGAACTGGTCTCCTCGGTCGAGGATGCCTGGATGACTATGGCGCTCGTCGAGGCGGCCTACGCCTCCAGCGCCGCGCCCGCCACGCCGCTTGCCGCCCGGCCCTAGACAGGAACAGGACATGGAACAGGTCAAGTATTTCGAGGACTATGCGATCGGCGAGGGCCGCACGACCTACGGCCGAACGATCACGGAAACGGATTTCGTGGTGCATGCCGGCCATACGGGCGACTTCTTCCCGCATCACATGGATGCGGAATTCATGAAGACGCAGCCCTTCGGCCAGCGCATCGCCCATGGCACCATGGTCTTTTCCATCGGCGTCGGGCTGACCGCCAGCGTCATCAATCCGGCCGCCTTCTCCTACGGCTACGATCGCATGCGCTTCATCAAACCCGTCTTCATCGGCGACACCATCCACACCCGCGTGACGATAACGGGCAAGGAGGACGACCCCAAGCGCGCCGGTTCCGGCCGCATCGTCGAGCGCACGGAAGTCATCAATCAAAAGGGTGAGGTCGTACTTGCCGCCGATCACATCTATGTTGTCGAGCGTCGCCCGAACACCTGACATTCTATCGAGGAGTCCACATGTCCCAGTCACTTGAAAACAAGCGCGTCCTCATCACCGCCGCCGGGCAGGGGATCGGCCGGGCGAGCGCGCTCGCCTTTGCTGCCGCAGGCGCCACGGTGATCGCCACCGATATCAATGCCGACGCCCTGAAGAGCCTTGCCGGCGAGGCTAATATCGAAACCTATGTTCTAGACGTCTTGAGCGAAGAGGCCGTCAATCGCGTCGTTTCCGCCACCGGCCCGTTCGACGTGCTCTTCAACTGCGCCGGTTTCGTGCATGCGGGATCGATCCTCGACATGGCGGACAAGGACCTCGACTTTGCCTTCGATCTTAACGTGAGGGCCATGGTGCGCACCATCCGGGCGGTCCTGCCGGCGATGTTGGAGCGCAAGGATGGCGCCATCATCAACATGGCCTCCGTCGCTTCCAGCATGAAGGGTGTGCCGAACCGCGCTGCCTATACCATTACCAAGGCCGCGGTCGTGGGGCTCACCAAGTCGGTCGCGGCCGACTATGTGGCGCAGGGCATCCGCTGCAACGCGATCTGCCCCGGCACCGTCGAAAGCCCGTCGCTGCAGGATCGCCTGAAGGCGCAGGGCGACTACGAGACGGCGCGCGCCGCCTTCATCGCCCGCCAGCCGATCGGCCGCATCGGCACGCCGGAGGAGATCGCCGATCTCGCCGTCTATCTCGCCGGCGCCACCTACACGACCGGTCAGGCCTACGCCATCGATGGCGGCTGGACCATCTAAGACACCTCCGACCGTCGGCAGGACGCCGGCGGCCAACTCGACCACGCCAAGGGCCGCTCCCATGACCAAGATCACCAGCCTTCGCTCGATCGACCTGCGCTTTCCCACCTCCCAGAGCCTCGACGGTTCGGATGCGATGAACCCGGATCCGGACTACTCCGCCGCCTATGTCGTGCTGGGCACCGAAAATGCCGGTCTGGAAGGGCACGGTCTGACCTTCACCATCGGCCGTGGCAACGAGATCTGCTGTGCCGCGATCGATGCAATGAAGCACCTGGTAATTGGCCTCGATCTTGACTGGGTGCGCGAAAACCCCGGCCGCTTCTGGCGCCATGTCACGAGCGACAGCCAGCTCCGCTGGATCGGGCCGGACAAGGGTGCCATGCATCTCGCAACCGGTGCGGTGGTCAACGCGGTGTGGGATCTCCTGGCCAAGGAGGCCGGCAAGCCGGTCTGGCGCCTCGTCGCCGAAATGAGCCCGGAGGAAATCCTTGATATCGTCGATTTCCGCTACCTTACCGACGCCCTGACGCCGGACGAGGCGCTCGCGATCCTGAAAACGGCAGAAGTGGGCAAGGCGGAGCGCATTGTGAAGCTCGAGACGGAAGGTTATCCCTGCTACACGACCTCGGCCGGCTGGCTCGGCTATGGCGACGAGAAGCTGCGTCGGCTTTGCCAGGAAGCCGTCGACCAGGGCTTTACCCATATCAAGATGAAGGTCGGCCGCGATCTTGAAGACGACAAACGGCGCCTGCGCATTGCCCGCGAGGTCATCGGCGATGATCGCTACATGATGATCGATGCCAACCAGGTCTGGGAGGTCGGGCAGGCGATCGATTGGGTGAAGGAACTGAAACCCTACAAGCCGTTCTTCATCGAGGAGCCGACGAGCCCGGACGACGTTGCAGGCCACAAGGCGATCCGCGAGGCGATCCATCCCGTCAAGGTCGCGACAGGCGAGATGTGCCAGAATCGCATCATGTTCAAGCAGTTCATCGCCGAGGGCGCGATCGACATCGTGCAGATCGATTCCTGCCGCATGGGTGGCCTCAACGAAGTGCTCGCCGTGCTGCTGATGGCGGCCAAATTCGACCTGCCGGTCTGGCCGCATGCCGGCGGCGTCGGCCTGTGCGAGTATGTGCAGCACCTGTCGATGATCGACTACATCGCGGTTTCAGGCACCAAGGAAGGCCGGGTGATCGAGTTCGTCGACCATCTGCACGAACATTTCATCGACCCCTGCCGCATCGAGAATGCCGCCTACATGCCGCCCTCGCTGCCGGGTTTTTCCATCGAGATGAAGCCGGAGTCGATCGCGACCTACACGTTCGGCAAGTAGCGGTTTGCGCGTCGGCTTCTTATCCGCGGGCGCGGCGTTTCAGCTGCTGCTCGCGGAAGAAGATGAAGAGGCCGGAGGCAACGATGACGGCGGCGCCGATCAGCATGGCCGGGCGCGGCGCATCGCCGAAGAACATCCAGCCGAAGAGCACGGCCCAGATCAGCAGCGTGTATTGCAGCGGTACGACGGTCGAGGCGTCCGCCAGCTTCAGCGAGCGGTTGACCAGCATATGCGCGCCCATCGCCACGATGCCGAGCAGGCTCAGCAGGCCGAAATCGACACTGCTGACCGGCGCCCAGCCTGCCGGATCGACAAGGCACCAGACGCCCGCGAAGATCGCGGCACCCGCCACCTGCCAGAAGACCAGCGTCGTATCGGGTGCGGCGCGCAGCGATCGGCCAAGCACCATGGCAAGGCTGAAGGCGAGGCTGCCGGCGACCGCGATCAGGGCGGGCAGGGTGAAACTGTCCTTCGATGGTTCCAGTGCGATGACCACGCCGATGAAGCCGACGATGATGGCCGACCAGCGCCGCCAGCCGACCTTTTCGCCGAGCAGCAGCGGCGACATGGCCGCGACGTAGATGGGGGCTGCAAGCCAGTAGGTCATGGCGTCGGCAAGCGGCATATAGGCGACGGCGAAGTAGAAGCCGGAGGCCTCGAAGGCGAAGAGGGCGGAGCGCAGCAGGTGCAGTTTCGGCCGGTCGACATCGATGAGGCGGCGCCAGCCGACGCGCCAGAAGAACGGCGCGAGCACGACGATTGCGGCGATGCTGCGGATCAGCATGAGCTGGCCGACGGAGTAGGTCGCCACCAGCCATTTGCCGAGCACGTCGTTCAGCGAGAACATGACCATGCCGAGCAGCATCAGGATCACACCAAGGCGGGCGGTGCCTGAAGCAGGGGAGGCGGCGGTCATGTCTGTCATGGCGGGAACTCGGGTCTCGGGATGCGAGGGCTGTGACACATTCCCTCCAGCCGATCCAGTCAGCAATTTTGATAGCTGCATAAAGCGGAACACTGCATCGCCGGCCGGTTGATCGCGAAGGGAAGCGGTGGAACAGTGCGAACGGATATTTTCACAAGGCAGATTTCATGACGGACGAAACGACAGGCAAACGCCGGCTGCGCTCGCAGGACTGGTTCGATAACCGCGATCACATCGATATGGCCGCGATCTATCTCGAGCGCTTCATGAACTATGGCATCACGCCGGAGGAACTGCGTTCCGGCAAGCCGGTGATCGGCATTGCGCAAAGCGGCAGCGACCTGACACCCTGCAACCGCCATCATGTCGATCTGGCAAAACGCGTGCGCGACGGCATCCGTGATGCGGGCGGCATCCCGATCGAGTTCCCGACGCATCCTATCTTCGAAAATTGCAAGCGACCGACGGCAGCGCTTGACCGCAACCTCGCCTATCTCGGCCTCGTCGAGATCCTCTACGGCTATCCGCTTGACGGCGTCGTGCTGACGACAGGCTGCGACAAGACCACGCCGTCTGCGCTGATGGCCGCGTCCACGGTCGATATCCCGGCGATCGTGCTGTCCGGCGGGCCGATGCTCGACGGCTGGAATGAGGGTGATCTCGTTGGTTCCGGTACGGTGATCTGGCGCTCGCGCCGCAAGCTGGCGGCGGGCACGATCGATGATGAACAGTTCCTGCAGGCGGCCATGGATTCAGCGCCTTCCATCGGCCACTGCAATACGATGGGGACAGCCTCGACCATGAATGCGCTCGCCGAAGCGCTCGGCATGTCGCTGACCGGCTGCGCAGCCATCCCCGCCGCCTACCGCGAACGCGGCCAGATGGCTTACCGCACCGGCCGCCGCGCCGTGGAACTGGTGTTGGAGGACATCCGCCCCTCGCACGTCCTGAGCCGTGAGGCCTTCCTCAATGCTATCCGAGTGAATTCCGCGATCGGCGGCTCGACCAACGCCCAGCCGCACCTGATGGCCATGGCGAAACATGCCGGCGTGGACCTGAAGCCCGAGGACTGGCAGGTGCATGGCTACGACATTCCGCTGCTTGCCAATGTGCAGCCGGCCGGACGATTCCTTGGCGAGCGCTTCCACCGCGCCGGTGGCGTGCCGGCGATCATGCGCGAACTGCTCGATGCGGGAAAACTGGACGGAGGCTGTCCCACCGTGACGGGGCGGACCATGGTGGAGAACCTCGAAGGCCGCGCGGCGACCGATCGCGAGGTCATCCGACCCTATGGCGAACCGCTGAAAGAACGCGCGGGCTTCCTCGTGCTGAAGGGCAATCTGTTCGATTTCGCGATCATGAAGACCTCGGTGATTTCGCCGGAGTTTCGGGCGCGCTATTTGAGCGAGCCTGGCCGCGAAGGCGTTTTCGAAGGAAGGGCCGTCGTCTTTGATGGCTCGGAGGACTATCACAAGCGCATCAACGATCCGGCGCTCGACATTGACGAGCGCACCATCCTCGTCATTCGGGGTGCCGGGCCACTCGGCTGGCCGGGCTCGGCGGAGGTCGTCAACATGCAGCCGCCGGATCATCTGCTGAAGCGCGGCATCACCAGCCTGCCGACGATCGGCGACGGGCGCCAGTCCGGCACGGCGGACAGCCCCTCTATCCTCAATGCATCGCCGGAAAGTGCGGCCGGCGGCGGCCTCGCCTGGCTACGGACCGGCGACACGATCTGCATCGACCTCGAGAAGGGCAGCTGCGACATGATGGTGGACGCTGCCGAGATCGAGAGGCGAAAGGAAGACGGCATTCCGCCGGTTCCTGCTGATGCAACGCCCTGGCAGCGGCTCTACCGCCAGACCGTGACCCAGCTTGCGGACGGCGCGGTTATCGAAGGTGCTGCCGATTTTCGCAAGATCGCGGAGACGCCGCCGAGGCACAATCACTGAAGGCTGCGTGTTTGCGAGGGGAGGCCATGGCGGCGAATGACGAGGTCGCCGAAGCTCGGGGAAGAGCGAAGGCTGCCGGAGAGAGGTGAAGGTGATCACCAACAAATGCCTTGAACGAAAGGCCGGGCCGGTCTTTCTCGTCGGTTGGGCACGCCGGGCCAAGTTGCCCGGCGTGCCACAAGCAGATCATGCAACGCTCAGTGAACCGCGACCGCGGAAATGATCCCGAGTTTACCCAGCCCGGTTACGAACAATTGTACGGCGACTGCAGTGAGCAGGATCCCGAAGACGATTTCGGAGACGACCAGGCTGGCAGGCTTCATGCGCTTTGCCAGCACATCGATGTTGGTGAAGATGAGATAGTCGAACGCGGCAACCAGCAGGATCAAGCCGATGACCATGGCGACGCCGGCAATCGATGAGACTTCCGCCGAGACGAGAATGATCACCGTGATGCCGACGGGGTTGAGCAAATAGGGCACGGCGAGCGGAAAGATGGCGATCTTTGCCGGATCGACGGGCAGTCCGATTTCGTCATGCGGCTTTTCGATCGGCCCGGCCGCCATCTTGATCGCGAGAAGTGCCAGGATGATGCCGCCGGCCACGGCGACGGCACCGCCCGTAATGTGGAGAAGCCGCATCAACAGAGCGCCGGTCGCGAAAAGCAGCAGAGCCGTAATCAGCGCGGCTATGACCATCTGGCGACCGATGCGCGCCTTGGTTTCGGCATCGAAGGCATGGGTCTTTTCCAGAAACGGCACCAGGGCGATTTTCGGCCCCATGCCGATGAGAAGCAGGAGGAGCAGGTTTCCGACGAGCGCGGCATCGATGACTGTGAAATCCATGGAACGGTTCCTCTTGGCTTTGTGACGCTTGGCAGTCCCTAGCGGGGAGAGCGGGTGATGACGGGCGCGCGGACCCATGGGGCGAGTAAGGATGATGCGCTTTCCGGGGCCTTCATGTCCTCCAACCTCCTCGTCTGTTTGGTTTCACCGAAAGGGCGGCCTTCTCACGTCGGGGCGGGCATCAGCGCCGCTTTCTGCGTTGCCAGCGTCTTCTGCGCCGCAGCGACGCTGTCCTCGTCCTTGCCCCCCGAAACCTGCACGGTCGGTACGGCGATCTTGATGCCGTTCTTGTTGAAGGCTTCCCGAAGCATGGCATAGGCCCGGCGGCGGATGGCCGACTGCAAGGACGTGGGTTTCATGGTCATCCCGAAGCTGAGCTTGATGCCGTAGTCGTTGATCTCCTCGACACCCTTCATCTTCAGGTTCTCGATGATCAGCGGGTTGAATTCGGGATCCTCGCGCAGGGCCTTGCCAACGGCTTTCGTGATGCTCTTGACTTGCGGCACGTCGGAATCGTGGGCGACGGACAGGAAGAACTTAACGACAGACCAGTCACGGCTCATGTTCTGCACCGCGCCCAGTTCGCTGAACGGGACGATGTAGATCGGGCCGCGATGATGCCTGAGCTTGACGGAGCGCAGGCTGAAAGCCTCGACGGTGCCCTTGTAGCTGCCGCTCTGGATATACTCGCCGACCCGGAAGGCATCATCGAGCAGGTAGAACATGCCGCTGATGATGTCCTTGACCACCGTCTGCGCGCCAAAGCCGATGGCAACGCCGACCACACCGGCCCCAGCGATCAGCGGGCCAATCTCGATGCCGAGCGAGGACAAGGCCATCATGACGGCGACCGCCGCAAACAGGATCATCAGGAGATTGCGCAGGATGGGCAGCAGCGTCCGTATCCGAGAGCGTCGGCGCTCCTGCTCGCTGCCGATCTCGAACGCCTCCTGGCTGTCGCCGATCTTGTGGTCGATGAGCACCTTGACGATGTTCCAGGCGAGATCGACGACGAGGAGAATGATACCCGCGCTCAACAGGCCCCTGCCAAGGCGGAGTGCTGGCGAATCCTGCATCGTCATTTCGGTGAGGCGGACGCCCAGCACATTGGCGAGAAAAACGATCGCTCCGACGATCAGCGCCGCCCTTATGCCGCGTTCGATGATCACCGAGAGGACGGTACCCTTCTCCTGGCTGTCCTCCGCCCCGGGCGCACGCAGGATGTTGCTGACGGACGCCCTGGTGAGGGCGATGGCGGCCGGTAGTGCTGCGCAGACGACGGCGATCCAGAACAGCTTTATCGCGCCGATGACCCACAGCAGCCAGACACCAACCAGATAGGCCGTCCAAAGGATCTTTCGAAGCCGCAGGCCGGCGCGGCCAGCGGGCGCTTCACGCGGCGCGCACCAGACAGCTTCGATGCCGATTGCGAAGAGCACGAGGCCGAGGGAATAGGCGACGAGTTGGCGGGTGGCATCGGAAAAACCGAGCGTGCCAAGCAGGCGGATGGTGACCGAGCCGAAGGCGTACCAGCCGATGGCGTAGCCCAGACGCTCTGCCCAGAACTGTGCCGTTTCATTGGAAACCGGCACGAGGCGAAACTGGTTCTCGTTTTCCCGGACCGGCGCCAGAAAGACGTCGAGCAGTGCCGTTGCGAGGCGGAAGACGACGATCGCGAACAGGTACGCCACAACCACTTCGCGGATGAGCGTCGGCCACTCGAACAGGAGAAAAAATCCGATACTGCCGAGCCCGAAGGAGAGTACGTAGCAGGCCACCCACAGCAGGCGGGCAGCGATGGCGATCAACTTCTCCCGCACCGTTGCAAAGGATGCGGTCGCCATGCGGGCTCGCCAGCCAGCGCTGGCCCGACGGAACAGCCATTGGGCGCCGAGCCCTGCTGCAACGAACGCCGCGACCAGGAAAACCGGGCGTGTTCCGCCATTTGTCCGAATGTCGCGCTCGAGCAGCGCGCCCGCGCGCAAAGTCTCCGAAGGGAGGGAATGCGCGGCGGCGAGAAGGTCAGCGACATGGCTGCGAAATTTCGTCGTAACGTCGGCAAAGGAAACCGCGTCGCCCAACGCTGGTTGCGCCGGTTCCGTTTCCGTCTTGGCTGGCGTGGCGCTTTTCTGTTGCTCTAAAAGCCACGCCTGTACGTCCGGATTTGCAAGCAGGCCGATGAAATGCTGAACGCTCTCGGGCTGTGCCTTCGCTTCGGTGTTCTCCTGCGCTGCGCTTACGGAAACGCCGAGGAGAACGACGACCGCCAGCGCGAACGCGGTGAGCATCGTGCCGATGGAGACCATTTTCGAAAATGCTGCCATCACTTGCCCTTGCTTGAATGACGTCGCTCGAAGTCCCGCTGCTTGCCGCTATTGGCGTGCACACGTCCTTTGTCCGTTGTCGCCAGCCACGCATTTCGACGGCCGCCCTTTCGTATCGGCCGAGCCGGTAAGGCTGCTGACATGGCCCGCATAGTTGTCTCTCGTATCTGCATCGATGACGGCGACCGGAGCGGCAAGGATCAGGCCTGCCACGCTGCCGGCAGCCGCCGCCGTGCTCGTCGTTGCGGCAAGAAGCGTGTCGCCCAGCCCCACCTTGCTGTCGGTCAACGTCTGCCCGTCGGAGATCCGTGCCCCGATGAGGCGCACGACTTCCGGCGATTCCGCGAACTTGCCGTGGTTGAGCTTGTCGCCCGCCTTGACCTTGGTGAGGTCGATCACCGTGATCTGGCTGTCCGCCAACTCCTGCTTGAACGGCGCCTGCTCGGGATCGATGGCGCCAAGCCTTGCTACGTCGCCCCATACCCTGCGCGATACCGCAAGCGCGCGGTCGTCTCGCGAGACGAACAATGTGAAATTGGGATGATGTTCGCCCATGTCGGCGATCTGCTGGCGGAAGACGTCGACGTCGACGTCCGGCGAAGCCAGCATCACGTTCTGGAATTTCGCCGGAAGCCGGCCATTGCGGATGGCCATCTGGCGCAGCGCTTCCAGAGCAAGCCAGTTTCCCATGGAATGCGCGAGGATGGAGACCTCCTTCACATTCTGTTCCTTGGCGAGATGCTGGAAAAGCATCTCCAGCGCGTTGCGCGAGTAGTTCGTGCTTTCCCGATCATAGCCGTATGCAAGCAGGCTCCCGCGTGACGGCCACGTCACCAGCACCGGAGCGCTGTGGACGCCGGAATCCTGGACGATCTGTGCGAAGCGATAGACGGAATCTTCAAAGCGGTTGTTGAAGCCATGGATAAAGACCAGCACGCTGCCGTCTCCGCTTTTTTTCAGTGAAGCGTTCAGCCATTTCTGCGCGCCTTCGCGGTTGATCTCCTCCGCCTTGAGTGTTGCGAAATCGGTTGCCGGATTGGAGGGGAGCTTCTTTGGCCAGGCGACTTCCCCCACTTTCCGGGCGTCGCTGGGCGGGATGGAGACGGTGATATCCGCAAAGGCGGCGTCGCGGGCGCGTTCGCCCGTGAACATTTCGCCCTGAACCACGGAGCGGCTGCGCGTCGTTGTCACGAGCATGTTCACTTTGGTGGATTTTTGTTCGCTGTCCGCTACGGGAACGAGCACGTTCCGGGCATGGCCGCCGCAACCGCCGAGCACGATCAGCATGGCGCAGACAAGGATCGATTTCAGGCGACGGGGAAGAACCCCGGGCTTCTGGTAGGCAACGCAACCCGCTTTGATCACCGATATTCCCCGCGGGCGTCCTGCCATTGCTCACTGTCGCCCCCCGGCGGTTGCAGTGATCGATAGACGCCAAGGGAAATCTACGCGATGGCGTGCGCGCTTGCCCGTAACTTCGGGTAAGTTACGTCCGTTTCTGGGAGAAATTGCACGCCGTGTTGCGGATGAGGATTTGCGGAAATCGGGTTGGGGGCTATCATTGATTTGCTAAGATAGGCGTCGTTGGTGGCCGGCCGTTTACAGGCGTGCAGTCGCGGAAAACCGCAAAGATGTGCGCATTCGACGGCAAAGCCTGCCCGGCCGTTGAAAGAGACACGCCGCCATAAACACGTCCTGTGGGGGGCTGCGATAGCAGGCAAAGCAGGCGATCGTGCAGCTGTTGGCTACGGTAACTTATTCCACGACGTTCGCGTTCATCAGCAAACATCGCAGCATCACTGCCCGCTGTGCGGGTGTGGCATGGCCTTGCTGATGAGAGTGTGACCCGAAATCGTCGTTGGACGGCAGCCCATCGACCCCGTGCATTTGAAGGATGACAAAGTGGTTTCCGAGATTTCTGACGAGCCCGTCCCGCCACCGCCCCCGCGCAATCCGTTGCGCAGGATCGCCTTGGTCGTCGTGGCATTGGCGCTGGCCTTCTTCGTGCTGTCGATCTTCATGGAACGGCGCACGCCTTCGACGTCGCAAGCCCAGGTGCAGGCCTATATCGTAGGGATCGCGTCCGAAGTCACAGGCCGGGTTGTGGCGGTCGGCGTTGCCGACAATGCCCAGGTCGAGGCCGATCAGGTTCTTTTCCGCATCGATCCCACGCGCTACGAGCTTGCCGTCAGCGAGGCCGAGGCGGCGCTTGCCAGTGCCGGCCAGTCGATCGGTGCGTCGACGGCGACAGTAGACGCCGCCCAGGCCAAGCTCGTGCAGATCCAGGTGGACCGGGACAATCTGCGCGACCAATATGCCCGCGCCTCCGAACTGGTGCAGCGCGGCGTCTATTCCAAGGCGCGGTTCGATGCGGCCAAGTCTGCCTATGATCAGGCGGAGGCGGCGGTTTCGGGGGCACAGGCCGATCTTGCCAAGGCGAGAGAGCAGCTCGGCCCGACGGGCAAGGACAATCCGCAGCTCAGGGCAGCGCTCGCCGCGCTTGAAAAAGCCCGGCTCGATCTTCTCCACACGGTCGTTAAGGCGCCGTCGGCGGGCGTCGTCACCAATCTTCAGCTCACCATCGGCAAGGTCGTCTCGGCCGGCCAGCCCGCCATGACCTTCATCGACGCCGGCACGATTTGGATCAACGCGGCCTTCAAGGAGAACAGCCTCGAGAAGGTTGCTGTCGGCAACCGGGCGGAGGTGCTGTTCGATGCCCTGCCGGGACGGCTTTTCCCGGCGACGGTGGAAAGCGTCGGGTTTGGCGTGTCGCAGGGCGGAACGGACCCAAGCACCGGGCTGCCGACGATCAAGAACGACAGCGGCTGGGTTCGCGAGGCACAGCGCTTTCCCGTTCGGCTCACCATCGAGGAGGCGGACAGGCCAAAGGGCGGCGTGCGCTACGGCTCGCAGGCAAATGTCGTCATCTATACCGGAGACAACCCGATAACCAATGCATGGGGATCGTTGCGGATGCGCATCATTTCGGTGCTGACCTATGTCAACTGACAGCGCCGCCGTCGCCGAGCAGAAGCGCAAGGGGCTGCGGGTCGCTTTCGCGGTCTCCGTCGGCTTCACGTTCGCGGTGTTTTCGGGCGCCATCGTTCCGTTTCTCGGACCGCTGTTCGCCGCGCAGTTCCTGTTGGGAAGCGCGCAGCCCATGCCGCTGCGAAAGACTATCGGAGCAGCGCTGGTGATCCTGCTCACGGGGATCGCCATGATGGGGTTGACGATCCTGACAGCTGAGCATCCCCTGGTGCTCCTCCCGATGTTGGGACTGGTCTATTTTTCGTGCTTCGTCGCGCAATCGACGGGCAAGGGCGGTCCTGCGGTCTTTCTCGTCCTCGTCGTTGCGATCATCGTGCCGCTGCTCGGAATCCTGAACAAGGAGCTTGCCAGCTCCATCCTCTTCATCCTCGTCAGCGGCGTGTTGTCCGCAACGGTTCTCGCGTGGATCGCCCATGCGATCTTTCCCGAGCCGCCTGCGCAGAGCGCCGATGTTCCGCCACCCGAAGAGCGCCCCCCGGCTCTGGCGCGCGCACTGGCCAACACCGCAATCCTCCTCGCATCGGTCGCGATCTGCCTGACGAACGATAATCTCAACGCCGCTGCGGTCATTCCCATAACCGTGGCATCGCTGCTCGGACAACTCGACCTCGCGGCAAGCGGTCGTGCAGCGGTCGGGCTTGTGATTGTCAATCTCTTCGGCGGCGTTCTCGCCTCGCTCGCCTATGCGATCCTGGACCTGCGGCCCAGTCTTTTTACGATCTTCATCATCGTCCTGGTGGCCGCGCTTCTGCTTGGCGGGCGCGCAGCCGCCCCGTCGAAGGACGCACCGGTTTTCGCGGGCGCCCTGACGATCTTCCTGATCCTGTTCGGGCTGGGGGTGTCGCCGCTGCCGGGAAGTGCGGCCGAATCCTTCGCGACCCGCATCCTCTATGTCGGGATGGCCTTGGTCTTCACACTGCTGTTTGCAGTGCTTCTTTCGCCGCGAAAATCGGGCATGAAGCAGATATCGGCATGACAACTTGCCGCCAGCTTGACGCGGCGCTTCAAAACAAAGTTGGCCAAGGGGGCCGATGCTTGCGGCTCGCCAAATGACGAAGGGCGCTCGACCCTTTCGGGGAGCGCCCTTCGGACCCGGACAGCTGCGAACGCGCGACAAATCTGTCGCTGCAGGCAATCATCATAACGGGCAGTGATCGGTAGATGGGGGCGCGCCGCCGCGAAATCAAGAGCGCCATCCCCCGTCTCGGATATCATGAGGAAGCCGGTTGATTGGCCGCCGAACCACGTCGCCTGTCCTGCGCGAATATGGTAGCCTTGCGGCATGAGCGAGCCTTCCAGCGAAACATTTTTCAGCACGCTTTCCGCCTTCGTCGATTTCGCAGGCGTTGCCGACAGCCGGAATTACCGGACGCTGCCATCCGACTGGGCTTTGGCGACGGCCGATATCGTCGATTCCACCGGGGCGATCGAGGCCGGCCGCTACAAGGCGGTCAACATGGCCGGCGCCAGCGTCATCTCGGCCATCCTCAACGCGCTCGGCAACAACGACCTTCCCTTTGTGTTCGGCGGCGATGGCGCCCTGGTTGCCGTGCCGCCCTCGGGGGTGGAGAAGGCGTTGGCTGCACTTTCGGCAGTGCAAAGCTGGGTGGGCGAGGAACTGCACCTGACGCTGCGTGCCGCTCTCGTGCCCGTTGCCGATGTCATTGCGGCCGGCCTGGAAGTCCGCGTTGCGCGCTTCCAGGTTACCCCGGATCTTTCCTATGCGATGTTTGCCGGCGGCGGATCGAGCTGGGCCGAAGCGCGCATGAAGGAGGGCCTTTTCACCGTTCCGCCGGCGCCGCCAGGCGCCCGTCCGGATCTGGCCGGCCTGTCCTGCCGATGGAACCCGATCAAATCCCGGCACGGCGACATCGTCTCGGTCTTCGCGGTTCCTGCCGGTTCAGGCGCCGTGGAGGCCTTTCAGGCGCTGGTCCTTGATATCGTCGCACTGGCCGCCGGCGAAGAGCGGGAGGGCCATCCGATTGCGCCGGAAGGACCGCAGATGGGATTGTCGGTTGCGGGTCTATCGGCGGAAACCAAGACGGCTCCGAAGGGAAGGCGCTTCCGGCACCGGCTGTTCATTCTGGGGCAATATCTGCTGACTGTTGGTCTCTATCGTCTCGGCCTGACGCTCGGTCGTTTCGATCCGAAAGTGTATCGGCAGGATGTTGCCCGCAACACCGATTTCCGCAAATTCGACGATGGCCTGAAAATGACCATCGACATCGATCCGGAAAGGCTGCGCCAGATCGAAACCCGGCTCGAGGACGCCATGCGCGCCGGCATTTGCCGCTTCGGCCTGCACCGGCAGGATTCGGCGCTGATGACCTGCATCGTGCCGACGGCGCTCAGCCGTGATCACATGCACTTCATCGACGGCGCCGCCGGCGGCTACGCGATGGCCGCCAGCCGCCTGAAGAAGCAGATGTCTTCCATCCCATCGGGCGTATCCTCACCTTTGCAGGCGACATAAGCGACGGATTTCCGTTGCTTCGCAAGTTGCGGTTCGGCTCTCACGCCTCCACCACAACGCCTAGGCCCACCTTCACGCGGTCCATCGCGACGAACGTGCGGAACCGCTTGACATTGTTGTTGCCGAAGAAGAGGCGCCGCGTCAGAGCTTCGTAGTCGGCCATGGCGGGCACGGTGACGACGAGGATGAAGTCCGCCTCGCCGGTGACGTAGTAACATTGCTGGATTTCCGGCGTGGCGGCGAAGGCGCGTTTGGCGGCCTCGATGTGCTCGGCCGTCTCGCTGATCACCTCCACCTCGACGAAGAGCGTGATGGACTGGCCAACCGCGGCGGGATCGACAATGGCGACATTCGCCCGGATGACGCCGTCTTCCGTCATGCGCTTGATCCGCCTCTGGACGGCGGGTGCCGAGAGATTGACCGCCTCGCCAATCGTGCGTTGCGGCGTGGTGTTGTCCTGTTGCAAGATGGCGAGGATTTTCCGGTCGAAGGCATCGAGGCGCGGCGGATGGTGCATTAGACAGCTCCAGATGAAACAAACTTGCAAAGGACACGGCAAATATCAGCGCTCATTTCAGTCGTGATGCAATATCGTTTAGCTTCCAACCGAGGAGGCCACCATGTTCCTGAAGAATACCCATGCCGACTATCGTACGGCGCTCGACCCGCGCGATGCCGAAACGCTCGGCCTTGAAGCCGCCGCCGAAGTGGAGCGCCATCTTTCCTTCCGGGACAATCACGCGGAAACACCGCTCGTCGCGCTGCCCGGCCTGGCGAAACGACACGGGGTCGCGGCGATCCACATCAAGGACGAAGGCCATCGTCTCGGTCTCGGCAGTTTCAAAGCACTGGGCGGGGCCTATGCGGTGATCCGCCTCGTGCTGGAGGAGGCCGGCGAGAGGCTCGGACGAACGGTGGACGTCGCCGCGTTGCGGGCACCGGAGGTGGCAGCCGTCGCGCGGACCATGACGTTTGCCTGCGCCACGGACGGCAACCATGGCCGGTCGGTGGCGCAGGGTGCCCAACTTGTGGGCGCGCAGGCGGCGATCTTCGTCCATGCCGGCGTCTCGGCCGAGCGCGTCGCCGCCATCGCCCGGTTTGGCGCGGAGATGATCCGTGTCGACGGCACCTATGACGATTCTGTGCTGGAGGCTGCGCGGGTGGCGGAGGAGAAGGGCTGGACGATCGTTTCCGACACGTCCTGGCCCGGCTACGAGCGTATTCCGGGGCTGGTGATGCAAGGCTACACCGCGCTGGTGCGCGAGGCGCTGCGAGCATTGCCGGCGCCGCCGTCCCATGTCTTCGTGCAGTCTGGCGTCGGCGGCATCGCCGCCGCAGTGGCCGGCCATCTGGCGCTGGAACCAGAGGCGGTGCGGCCGGTCTTCACGGTTGTTGATCCGGCACGGGCGGCCTGCCTGTTCGAGACGGCGCGCGCTGGCCATGCGGTGACGATCGCCCATGGCGCGCCGACCGTCATGGCCATGCTCGAATGTTATACGCCCTCGCTTGTCGCCTGGCGCATCCTGTCGCGTACCGCTGATGCCTTCATGACCGTCGACGAGGAGGATGCCATCGCGGCGATGAAACAGCTCGCCAATCCTGTCGCCGGCGACCCGGTCGTGGTTGCCGGGGAAAGCGGCGGTGTCGGCCTTGCTGGCCTGATGCGTGCCATCGCCGATCCGGCCGTGAAGGCAGATCTTGGTATCGATGGTCAATCGCGGATCCTCCTGATCAATACGGAAGGAGCGACGGATCCCGGAAAATACGAGGAAATCGTCGGGCTTTCGCCCGCGCTCGTAGCTACGCGGAACGGGAAGGGAGAACCGGCATGACAATCGACGGAAACGCCCTTCAAGCCGAAATGACAGCCTGGCGGCGTGACCTGCACGCCCATCCCGAATTCGGCTTCGAGGAGACGCGAACCGCGGCTTTCGTTGCGAAAAAGCTGCGCGAGTTCGGCCTCGATGAGGTCGTGGAAGGCGTCGGCGGAACGGGTGTTGTCGGAACGTTGCGGCGAGGGCAGGGCAACCGTTCCATTGCGCTTCGGGCGGATATGGATGCGTTGCGGATCACCGAGCAGGAGGAGAGAGCCTATCGCTCACGCAATCCGGGCGTCATGCACGCTTGCGGCCATGACGGACACACGACCATGCTGCTCGGTGCCGCAAAAGTACTGGCGCAGGAGGGCGGTTTCGACGGCACAGTGCGCTTCGTCTTCCAGCCGGCGGAGGAATGGGGTAAGGGCGCACTGGCCATGCTCGACGACGGGCTGATGCAGCGTTTCGCCTTCGAGGAGATCTACGGCATCCACAACATGCCGGGCCTGCCGGTCGGGCATTTCGAAACACGCCCTGGCGCCATCATGTCGGCGGAAGACAATTTCGAGATCGTGCTCCAGGGTGTCGGCGGCCACGCGGCGCGGCCGCATTGGGGCAACGAGGTGCTGGTCGCCGCCTGTGCGCTTGTGACCAGCCTCCAGACCATTGTGGCACGCCGGCTAAGCCCGACGGATGTGGGCGTGGTCTCGGTGACGGAACTCATCACCGACGGCACGCGCAATGCGCTTCCGGGTCTGGCGCGGATCTTGGGGGATGCCCGTAGTTTCCGGCCGGAGGTGAGTGCGGCGATCGAAAGGCAGATGCGCATCATCGCCGAGGGCACCGCGCTGGCGCATAATGTCACCGCGAGCGTCACCTATACGCGGGAATTCGTGCCGCTACTGAACGACCCGGCCCTCGTCGACGAGGCCTTTGCCGTTGCACGTGCCATTCTGCCGCCGGAGAATGCGAGACTCGCCGCCGAGCCGATGACCGGGTCTGAGGACTTCGCCCATTTCCTCGCCCATGTGCCGGGCTGCTTCGTCTTCCTTGGCAACGGCATGGAGTCTGCGCCGCTGCACAACCCCGGCTACGACTTCAACGACGAAGGGCTTCTCCACGGCGCGGATTTTCATGCCGGTATCGTGAGACGGCGGCTTTCCGGCGCCCTCGTTCAATAACCTGGATCAGACACCTAGAATTGGGGGGGCGACGGGGATATTTCGACGGCATCAGGCTCTTGTGCGGCATTCTCCGTTCAGTGCAGGCCGAGATAGGCCTTGCGGACGTCTTCGTTGTCGAGCAGGGCAGCACTTTCACCGGAGAGGTGGATGCGGCCGTTGACCATGACGTAGGCGCGCTGTGAGAGTTTCAGCGCGTGGTTGGCGTTCTGCTCGACGAGGAAGATGGTCTTGCCCATCTGGGCGATCTCCTTCAACACCTCGAAGACGCGCTTGACGACGAGGGGTGCGAGGCCGAGCGACGGTTCGTCGAACAGGATGAGTTCCGGCCGCGCCATCATGGCACGGGCGATCGCCAGCATCTGCTGCTCGCCGCCGGACATGGTGCCGGCGGTCTGGCTGCGGCGTTCCTTGAGGCGCGGGAAAAGATCGAACATGGTCGAACGATCCTCGTCGAAGTGATCCATGCCGATCGGTGTCGTGCCCATCATCATGTTCTCCTCCACCGTCATGTCCTGGTAGATCTGCCGGCCTTCCGGGACGAGCGCGATGCCGCGGCGGGAAATCCTGTTGGTCGCAAGGCTGGAAATGTCCTCGCCCTTGTGCAGGATCTTTCCGGCAGAGGCCCGCGGCGCGCCAAAAATCGAGGAGAGCAGTGTCGTCTTGCCGGCACCGTTCGCGCCGATCAGGCTGACAATCTCACCCTTGGAAACATGGACGTTCACATCCTTCAGCGCCTCGACCGGGCCGTAATGGGCGCGCACGCCGGTAAATTCGAGCAGCGGAACGCTCATGCCTCAACCTCTTCTTCACTGACGCCGAGATAGGCGGCGACCACGGCGGGATCGTTCGCCACATGCTCGGGCGTTCCGTCGGAAATCACCTCGCCATGGTCGAGTACGACGATATGCTGGGAAATGCGCATGACGAGTGCCATGTCGTGTTCGATGACGAGGACGGACTGGCCATGCTCGATGCAGAGCCGCTGGATGACCTCGGAGAGTTCGCGGGTTTCCGACGGGTTGAGGCCGGCCGCCGGCTCGTCGAGGCAGATGAGCTCCGGGCCGGTGCACATGGCGCGCGCGATTTCGAGACGCCGCTGCCGGCCGTAGGGCAATTCGCCGGCGAGGCGATTGGCGTCGTCGACAAGGTTCATCTCGCGCAGCCAGTGGTAGGCGCGATCGACCGCCTCGCGCTCGGCGCGGCGGAAGCCCGGCGTGCGGAAAACGCCGCTCAGCAGATTGTTGGCGGTCACCAGATGCTGGGCGACAAGCAGGTTCTCGACGACGGACATTTCCTTGAACAGGCGGATGTTCTGGAAGGTCCGGGCGATGCCGGCGCGTGTCACGAGATGCGAACCGCCGGTGATGGGTTTTGTGATCAGCGTGCCGATATCCAGCGACCCGTCGCGGCCGTTCAGCACGATTTCGCCTTCGCTTGCCCGATAGAAGCCGGTGATGCAGTTGAACATGGTCGTCTTGCCGGCGCCGTTCGGGCCGATCAGCGCCGTCACCGCGCCGCGCTCCACCGAGAAGCTGACATTGCGGTTCGCGACGATGCCGCCGAAGCGCATGGTGACGTTGCGGATGTCGAGGAGAGGTGTGGTCATCGGGCTGCCTCCACCTTGGCTGCGAGCGGGAGCGTCCCGGCATCCGTCGCCGTGCTCGGAAAGAAGGCCGGGCGCTTGATGTGCACGAGGCCGCGGGGTTTCCAGATCATCATGACGACCATCAAGACGCCGAAGATCAGCACGCGGTATTCGGCAAAGTCACGCAAGAGTTCCGGCAGGATGGTGAGGACAAGGGCGGCGGCGATAACGCCGACCGTCGAGCCGAGGCCACCGAGAACCACAATGGCGAGGATGAGGGCGGATTCGAAGAAAGTGAAGGATGTCGGGTTCACGAAGCCCTGGTGGACGGCAAAGAACACGCCGGCAAGACCGCCCGTCGAGGCGCCGAGCATGAAGGCGGTGAGTTTCGTGAAGACGTGGTTCACGCCGAGCGAGCGGCAGGCGATCTCGTCCTCGCGCAGCGCCTCCCACATGCGGCCGAGCGGCATGACGCGCAGGCGCTCCACGGCATAGATGACGAGGCAGACGACGAGGAACAGCACGAGGTAGATGAACCAGAATTTGTAGTCGGCGCTGTAGGGGATGCCGAGATAGTCATGGATCGGTATGCCGCCCTGCTTGGCCGTGCGGGTGAATTCCAGGCCGAAAAGCGTCGGCGCGGGCACGGGCGCGCCATTGGGGCCGCCGGTGAATTCCAGCCAGTTGTTGAGGACGAGACGGATGATCTCGCCGAAGCCGAGCGTGACGATCGCGAGATAGTCGCCGTGCATCTTGAGGACCGGAAAGGCGAGGACCATGCCGAAGAGGCCGGCGAGGAAGGGGGCGATGACCAGCGCGCTCCAGAAGCCGAGCCCGAGATACTGATAGCCGAGTGCCAGGAGATAGGCGCCGACCGCATAGAAGGCGACGAAGCCGAGATCGAGCAAACCGGCGAGGCCGACGACGATGTTCAGCCCCAGGCCGAGCAGGCAGTAGATCAGCGCGAGGATCGCGATGCCGAGAAAATACTTGTCCGCGAAGAAGGGCAGGCTGAGCCCTGCGAGGAACAGGAGGGCGAGGATCAGCAAGGGCGACTTTTCCGTGCCGGTCATCACCGTAACGCCGACACCGCTGTCGGCCAGCTTGCGGGTCAGCGCCTGGCCAAGGCCGGTCATCTGGATGAGAGAGATCGCGACACGCCCGGCGGTGACGATGGCGGCGAGCAGGACGGCGCGCGTCAGCTCATTGCGGAACGAGAAACCCTCGAGCACGAGGCCGGAGATCGGGCCAAACAGGATGAGCGAGACGGTAAAGGTAAGAAGTGTCTGCTTGAAGAGCGTGCGGAGGCGGTTGGTTTGCATGGTCGTTCTCCTCACACTTTCTGGATTTCCGGCCGGCCGAGCAGGCCATAGGGGCGGAAGAACAGTAGGGTGATGAGCAGCGCGAAGGCGAAGACGTCCTTGTAGTCGGTGCTGACATAACCGGCGAACAGCGCTTCCGTCAGGCCAAGCAGGATGCCGCCGAGCACGGCACCGGGCAGCGAGCCGATGCCTCCAAGCACGGCCGCGGTAAAGGCCTTGATGCCCATGACGAAGCCGATGAAGAAGTTGAACGAGCCGTAGTTGAAGGTGACGAGCACGCCGCCGACTGCAGCCGTCGCGGCGCCGATGACGAAGACAGTCGAGATGATGCGGTCGGTGTTGACGCCGAGCACGGCGGACATGCGGATGTTCTGCTGCGTTGCCCGGCATTCCCGGCCGATGCGGGTGTAGTTGATCACATAGGTGAGGATACCCATGGCGATCAGCGAGGCGAAGAGGATGACTGTCTGCATATAGGTTATCTGCGCGAAATGCACGCCGTCGCCGAAGCGGAAGGCCCCGCTGATCAGGGTCGGAACACCCTGGTCGCGTGCGCCCTGCGAGATCTGCACGTAGCTTTGCAGCATCAGTGAAATGCCGATGGCGGAAATCAGCGGGGCAAGCTTGGTGGAGCCCCGCAAAGGACGGTAGGCGACGCGCTCGATCGCCCAGCCGTAGACGGCCGTGACGGCGCAGGTGATCACCAGTACGGAAATCAGCGCGAAGGGCACGGACTGGATGCCGAAGAAGGTGAGCACGGCAAGGGTTATCGCAGCGATGTAGGCCGAAACCATGTAGACGTCGCCATGGGCGAAGTTGATCATGCGGATGACACCGTAGACCATGGTGTATCCGACGGCGATCAGCCCGTAGATCGTGCCGAGCGTGATGCCGTTGAACAATTGCTGGACCAGGATGTAGACGTCCACGGCAAACCCTTCTCTTCAAATCTTGCGGGCATGGCGAAACCAGCCGGACGCCCATGTCCGGCTGGTTCGGGCGGGCCTGCCTTAGTTCACGAGAGCCGGGGTTCCCTTGTCGTCGAAGGTGTAGAAGACGAACTTGAAGTCCTTGATGTCGCCCTTTTCATCCCAGGTGATCTTGCCGATGGCGGAATCGACCGTGTTGGCACGCAGCCAGTCGGTCTGCGCCTTCAGGTCTTCGCCGGCCTTCAGCGCCGCCACGACCGCCTGCGCATTGGCGTAGCCGTAGAGCACGTAGTTCGCCGGTGTGACGTTGGCCTTGGTCAGGGCGTCCTGCACGTCCTTGGTCGACGGGTCGGCCAGCGGATCGGGTGTTGCCGAATAGTAGACGTCCTTGAGGTAGGCCCCGCCGCCGGCCGCAGCCACGAGTTCCGCCTGTGCGAAGGAATCACCGCTGACGAAGACGACGTCGACGCCCTGTTCCTTGAGCTGGCGGATAAGCGGGCCGCCTTCCGGAATGAGGCCGCCGAAATAGACGGCGTTCGCGCCCGTGCTCTTGATCTTGGTGACGAGCGCGTTGAAGTCGCGTTCGCCGCGCGTCAGGCCTTCATAGAGCACCGGCGTGATGCCACGCGCTTCGATTGTCTTCTTCACGGCGTCGACCAGGCCCTGGCCGTAGGTGTCCTTGTCGTGGATCAGCGCGATCTTGTCCCGCTTCAGCGTGTCGAGGATGAAGCCGCCGGCAACGACGGCCTGCTGGTCGTCACGCCCGCAGCCGCGGAACAGGTTGTCAAAGCCGCGATCCGTCACGGTCGGGTTGGTCGACGACGGCGTCATTTCGAGGATGCCGGCGTCGTTGTAGATTTCCGAAGCCGGGATCGTGCTCGAAGAGCAGAAGTGTCCGATCACAGCTTGGACCTTATCCTGATCGACGAAGCGGTTGGCGACGGCGACAGCCTGCTTCGGCTCGCAGGCGTCGTCGCCCTTCACCAGCTCGATCTGCTTGCCGTTGATGCCGCCGCTCGCGTTCACGCCGTTCACATAGGCCGATACGCCATCGAAGACCTGCTCGCCAAACGTGGCGTTGGCGCCGGTATAGGGGCCGGCAACGCCGATCTTGATCGTGTCGGCGGCAAAGGCCGGCGCAAGCAGGAGCGCGGATGCGATGGCGGTGGCAGCGAAGAGTTTCGAAATGGATGTCATGAAAGGCTTCCCTCTGGTTAAGCCGTTGATGTTATTCGTTTCGACGCGTGTTTTCCCGCGTTCGGTCTTCTTGTGGCGGCCGAGCCATTCGCCTTTCCCGGGCGTGCGGCAGCCGGCATAATGTCTTGATTGCGACGGCTTTTGTGTCGTGATCAGGCTTCAAATTCAGTTGACACATGTATGATAAGTGATATATTCAAAATCCGTCAAGCGGAAATCTTGCGTCGGTGCGCCGGGCATGAAAACCTGATGCGCCTGAGGTTCGGCCGGCGGTCGTGCCGGATGGATTCGATGCCGAAAGGTGCCTGAATGTGGGGAATGACATGGTGAGCAATGCGCCGCGGAACTGCCGGGTGGGTGTCGATATCGGCGGTACGTTTACGGACATCGCCCTCGATCTGGATGGCGTGCTGTATTCGACAAAGGTGCTGACCGATTATACCGGTCCCGAGCGGGCCATCCTGAAGGGGGTCGTCGCCGTCGCCGAGATGGCGAGCATTTCGCTCTCCGAGATCAATCTTCTGATTCATGGCACGACGCTCGCCACCAATGCGCTGATCGAGCGGCGCGGCGCCAGGACCGCCTTCGTCACGACTGAAGGGTTTCGTGACACCCTGGAAATGCGCACGGAAAACCGCTTCGAGCAGTATGATCTCAACATCGTCCTGCCGCCGGCGCTCATTGCTCGCGCCGACCGTTTCGTCGTGCGCGAGCGCATGAACGCGGCTGGCAAGGTGCTGCTGGCACTGGACGACGCCTCCGTCGATACCGTCGTCTCGGCCATTGCGGCGGGCGGCTACGAGAGCGTCGCCATCGGCTTCATCCACGCCTATGCCAATGGCGCTCACGAGGCCGCCGTGCGCGACGCGATCCTCAAGCGCCTGCCGCATGTCTCCGTGTCGGTTTCGTCTGAAGTCTCGCCGCAAATGCGCGAATTCGAGCGCTTCAACACGGTCTGCGCCAATGCCTATGTGAAGCCGGCGATCAAATCCTATCTCGACCGGCTCGTCGTCTCGCTGAAGGAAATCGGCGTCCGCTGCCCGGTGTTCATGATCCACTCCGGCGGCGGCATCGTCTCCGTCGAAAGCGCCTCCGAATTCCCGGTGCGCCTCGTCGAATCCGGCCCCGCGGGCGGCGCGATCTTCGCCGCCGACATCGCGCGACGCCACGGGCTGGACACCGTGCTCTCCTTCGACATGGGCGGCACGACGGCAAAGATCTGCCTGATCGAAAACCAGGTGCCGAAGACCGCAAAGACCTTCGAGGTCGCGCGCACCTACCGTTTTCGCAAGGGCTCCGGCATGCCGATCTCCATTCCGGTGGTCGAGATGGTGGAAATCGGCGCCGGCGGCGGTTCCATCGCCTCCGTGGATGGTATGCGCCAGATCCGCGTCGGGCCGCATTCGGCAGCCTCCGAGCCAGGTCCCGCCTGCTACCAGCGCGGCGGCAAGAACCCGACAGTGACGGACGCCGATCTTATTCTCGGGAAGCTTGATCCCGACAATTTCGCCGGTGGCGCCATTCCGCTTTCCGTCGCGGCCAGTCGTCAGGCGATGGCCGACGATATCGGCACGGTGATCGGCCTCGATCCGGATGGCGCCGCCTACGGCACCTGCGAGATGGTGGACGAGAACATGGCCAATGCCGGCCGCGTGCACACCGTTGAGAACGGCAAGAACATCGCCGATTTCACCATGATCACCTTCGGCGGTGCCGGCCCACTGCATGCGGCAAGACTTTGCGAGAAGATGGGCATTTCCACCTTCCTCGTGCCGGCGGGCGCCGGTGTCGGCTCGGCCATCGGGTTCCTGCGCGCGCCCTTCGGTTATGAATCGGTCCGCAGCGCCGTCTTCAATCTCTCCAGCTTCGACTTTGCCGAGGCGAACAAACTGGTCTGCTCCATGCAGGCCGAGGCCCTCGGCTTCGTCGAAGGTGGGCTCGATAGCGGCGCGCCGGTGATCGAACGCACGCTCTTCATGCGTTATGCCGGACAGGGCTGGGACATTCCGGTGCCGCTCGATGCGGAAAAGTTCGAAGCCGGCAGTGCTCAGGCACTCGCTGCGAAGTTCGAAACGGAATACGAGCGCTTCTTCGGCCGCGCCATCGAAGGCCTTGATATCGAGATCGTCAGCTGGTCGGTCAAGGCGAGTTCGCCACTGCCGCCTGTCGCCCGCGTCGCCGCCGTCGATGAAGGCAGCGTCGTGACGCCGGCCAAGACCCGCCGCCTGTTCGAGGCTGCGCAGGGCGCATTCCTCGATGCCGGCATCCATGAGCGTGACGGCCTGAAACCCGGCGATGTCGTGAAAGGCCCCGCCATCGTCGTCGAGCGCGAAACCTCCACCATGCTCACCGCCGCCTTCAAGGCCATCGTGCAGAACGACGGCTGCCTGCTCGTCACCCGACTGTAAGGATAGAACCGATGAACCAGTCGATGATCGATATCCATATGCAGGTCATGTGGAACCGCCTGATCTCCGTCGTGGAGGAACAGGCGCAAACGCTGATCCGCACGGCCTTTTCCACCTCCGTCCGCGAGGCGGGCGACCTGTCTGCCGGCGTCTTCGATCTGGAAGGCCGCATGCTGGCGCAGGCCGTCACCGGCACACCCGGTCATGTCAACGCCATGGCCGAATCCGTCGCGCACTTCATCCGCGATATCGGCCCGGACAACATCTTTGAAGGCGATGTCTACATCACCAACGATCCGTGGAAGGGCACTGGCCACCTGCACGACATCACCGTCGTCACGCCGTCTTTCCACCACGGAAAACTGGTCGGCTACTTCGCCTCCACCGCCCATGTGGTGGATGTCGGCGGGCGCGGCTTCGGGCCGGATGCGCGCGAGGTCTATGAAGAAGGCCTCTTCATCCCGATCATGAAGTTCTTCGAGCGTGGCGAACTAAACCGTACGCTCATTCATATCGTGCGCAACAATGTGCGCGAGAACGACAAGGTGGTCGGCGACTTCCATGCGCTTGCCGCCTGCAACGAGACCGGCCACCGCCGCCTCGTCGACATGCTGACGGAATTCAACCTCGAAGACCTCGCGATGATCGGTGGCTTCATCCTCAAGCACAGCCGCGAGGCAACGCTGGAGCGCTTGAGGAATCTGCCGCACGGCAGCTGGTCCTACAGCCTCGATCTCGATGGTTACGACGAGCCGGTGCATCTTGCCGCAAAACTCACCATCGGGCCGGAGGGCGTGCTGGTCGATTTCGACGGCACCTCGGGTATGAGCAAGTTCGGCATCAACGTGCCGCTCGTCTATGCCAAGGCCTATGCCTGCTACGGCATCAAATGTGTCGTCGCGCCGGAAATTCCCAACAATGCCGCTTCGCTTGCGCCCTTCGACATCGCGGCGCCCGAAGGCTGCATTCTGAATGCCAAGCGGCCAGCGCCCGTCGCCGTTCGCCATGTGCTCGGCCATTTCGTGCCGGACCTCGTGCTCGGCGCGCTGCACCAGGCGCTGCCAGGCCAGGTGCCGGCGGAGGGCGCGAGCGCACTCTGGAACCTGCACATGAGCGTGCGTCCCGTCGCCGACCAGATCGGCGGCAAGGGCGCGGAAATCCTGATGTTCAATTCCGGCGGCTCCGGCGCGCGCACCGCGCTGGACGGTCTGAACGCAACGGCCTTCCCGAGCGGCGTGCACACCATGCCGATCGAGGCGACGGAAAATGTCGGCCCGGTCATCATCTGGCGCAAAGAGTTGCGCGAAGGCTCGGGCGGCGCGGGCGCGCACCGCGGCGGTCTCGGCCAGATGATCGAGATCGAGGCGGCCGAAGGCTATTCCTTCCGCTTCTCGGCTATGTTCGATCGTCTGAATCATCCGGCCCGCGGCCGCGATGGCGGGCTTGACGGCGCGCCCGGCGGCGTGGCGCTCGACGACGGCACCGCCCTGAAGGGCAAGGGTCTGCAATTCGTGCCCGAAGGCCGACGCCTGGTCCTCTCGCTACCCGGTGGGGGAGGCTATGGCATGCCGGCGGACCGCCCCGCAGATGCTGTCGCCCATGACGTCAAGCACGGCTACATCACAGAGGAACAGGCCGCGCTCTATGGCAAGGCGGGAGGAAAGGCATGAACATGTTCGTGTTTGAAAGCGCGCGGGCATCCACCATCAAGTCGTCGCCATCCATGGCCGTTTCCATGGCGGCGAAGGCCATGCGCGCGAAGGGGGAACCGGTGATCGACCTTTCGCTGGGCGAACCGGATTTCGACACGCCCGCCCATATCGTCGAAGCCGCTGTCGATGCGATGAAACGGGGGATCACCCGCTACACGGCACCGGATGGCCTGCCCGAACTGCGCGAGGCGATCGTCAGAAAATTCAAACGCGAGAACGGCCTCGACTATGCGCCGGACGAGATCTCCATCGGCAACGGCGCCAAGCAGATCCTGTTCAATGCCTTCCTCGGCACGCTGGAGCCCGGCGACGAGGTGGTGGTGCCGGCACCCTATTGGGTGTCCTATACCGATATCGTCATCCTGCACGGTGGCGTGCCGAAGATCGTCGCCTGCGGCGTGGAGGACGACTTCAAGATCACGCCGGAGCGGCTGGAGGCGGCGATCACGCCGAAGACCCGCTGGTTCCTGTTCAACTCACCCTCCAACCCGACCGGCGCGATTTACAGCGCCGACGAATTGAAGGCGCTGGGCGAGGTCCTGGCGCGCCATCCCCGTGTCGCCATCATGTCGGACGAGATTTATGAGCACATCGTCTGCGGCAACGTGCCCTTTACCTCCTTTGCCAATGCCTGCCCGGAACTGCGCGACCGCACGCTGCTCATCAACGGCGTCTCCAAGGCTTATGCGATGACCGGCTGGCGGCTTGGTTATGCGGCGGGGCCGAAGAGCCTGACGAAGGTGCTGAACAAGATGCAGTCGCAGAGCACCACCTGCCCATCCTCGATTACGCAGGTCGCAGCCGTAGCCGCGCTCAACGGGCCGCAGGATTTCGTGACGACGGCCGTTGCGGAATACAAGGCGCGCGGCGAACTGGTGACGAAAGGGTTTGGCGCCATCCCGGGCCTTGAGGTGCGGGCACCGGAGGGGGCATTCTATCTCTTCCCGAAATGCGCCGCCTATATCGGCAGGACGGCACCGGATGGCACTGTCATTGCCAACGACACGGCGCTCGCCGCCTACCTGCTTGCGGAGGGTAAGGTCGCGACCGTGCCGGGCGCCGCCTTCGGCGTCGAGCCCTATATCCGCCTGTCCTTCGCAACCTCGCGCGATAATCTCACGCTCGCCATCGACCGCATCGCCGATGCGCTCGCCCGGCTTCGCTAAGAGGAACCGCCTATGTCCCACTTCCAGAAAATTCTCCTGACGGGTGCTGCCGGCGGCGTCGGCACCGCGCTCCGCCAGTCCGGCACGCGGCTCGGCAGGATCGTGCGGCTCTCCGACCGCAAGCCCTGCGAAAACATCGCCTCGCACGAAGAGGATTTTCCGCTCGAGCTTGCCGATTTCGATGCGGTTTCTGAGGCGGTGAAGGGCTGCGACGCCATCGTGCATCTCGGCGGCCAGCCGCTGGAAGCCGAATGGAAGACGATCCTCGATAGCAACATTTCCGGCGGCTACAATATCTATGAAGCCGCACGCCGGCACGGCGTGAAGCGCATCGTCTATGCCAGTTCCGTGCATGCCATCGGCTATTACGAGCGCACCGAAACGATCGATGGCACCGTGCCAACCCGGCCGGACAGCCTTTACGGCGTCTCGAAAACCTTCGTGGAAAATCTCGGCCGCTACTATTTCGACAAGTTCGGGATCGAGACGGTCAGTATCCGCATCGGTTCCTGTTTCCCCGAACCGACCGACCGCCGGCATCTCATCACCTGGCTGTCCTATCGCGATTGCCGCCAGCTTGTCGAAAAGAGCCTGTCGGCCCCGCGCGTCGGCTTCATGGTCGCCTATGGCATGTCGAACAACGCCCAGGCTTTCTGGGACAATCGCACAGCCGCCGTGCTGGGCTACAAGCCGGAAGACAGCGCCGACGACTATGCCGACAAGGTTTTCGCCAAGACGGAACAGGGCGACCCGAACGATCCGGCCGTGCGTTACCAGGGCGGCAGCTTCTGCGCAGCCGGCCACTTCGAAGACAAGTGAGGGCGGCGATGCAGGCTTCGAAGACATCCTATGACGTCGTTATTGTCGGCGGTGCCGTTGTCGGGAGCGCGACGGCCTATTTTCTGGCGACGAACCCTGATTTTACCGGCTCCGTACTGGTGATCGAGAAGGACTGGACCTACCAGCGCTCGGCGACCGCACTCTCGTCCAGTTCCATCCGCCACCAGTTCTCCAACGCAATCAACGTCAAAGTCTCGCAGTTTGGCACGGAGTTCATCCGCAATTTCCGGAAAAATGTCGCGGTCGATGACGATACGCCGGAAATCGGTTTCCATGAAAACGGCTACCTTTTCCTTGCCGGTGACGAGCGTGGCGCCGATGTGCTTCGTCGCAACCACGAAACGCAGGTCGCTTGCGGTGCCGATGTGTCCTTGCTCGATCCGGAAGGGCTGGCTTCCCGCTTCCCGTGGCTCAATGTGGAGGGCCTGACGCTCGGCAGCACAGGCGAGAGCGGTGAAGGTTGGTTCGACAGCGTCGGCCTGCTGCAGGGCTTCCGCAAGAAGGCGCGTACCCTTGGTGTCGAGTATATCGAAGACGAAGTCGTTGCGGTGACCCGCGACGGTGAGCGCGTGGTTTCGGTGACGACAAAGAGCGGGCAGACGATCGCCTGCGGCACGTTGGTCAACACGTCCGGCACCAATGGCAAGCAGGTTGCGCGCATGGCGGGCCTCGACATTCCGGTCGAGCCGCGCCGCCGCTCGCTCTTCGTGGTGGATTGCCGCACGCCCTTGGAAGGCAAGGTCGGTCTCACCATCGATCCGTCCGGCGTCTTCTTCCGCCCCGAAGGAAAATTCTACCTGATGGGGACCTATCCCAAGCATGACCCGGAGGTCGATCCGAGCGACTTTTCCGTCATGCATGACGAATTCGACGAGGAAATCTGGCCCACGATCGCGGAACGTGTGCCGGCTTTCGAGGCGATCAAGGTGGTGAACAGTTGGGCGGGGCACTACGACTATTGCACGCTCGACCACAACGTCATCCTCGGCCCACACACCGACGTGAAGAATTTTCTCTTCGCCAACGGCTTTTCCGGCCATGGCCTGCAGCAGTCGCCCGCGATGGGACGCGGCCTGTCCGAATTGATCGCCTATGGCGGTTTTCGCACGCTCGACCTTTCGCCTTTCGGCTACGAGCGCGTCGTCGCAAACCGCCCCTTCCTTGAGGACGCCGTGATTTAACGGCTCAGGAGACGAACATGACAACCGAATATGAGACACGCAGCGGCGGCCAGATCCTGGTCGACGCACTGAGGATCCATGGTGTCGAACGGGTGTTCGGCGTGCCGGGTGAAAGCTATCTGGCAGCACTCGATGCCTTCCACGATGCCGAGGATGCGATCGAGTTCGTCATCTGCCGGCAGGAGGGCGGGGCGGCCTATATGGCAGAAGCCCATGGTAAGCTGACGGGCAAGCCCGGCATCTGCTTCGTCACCCGCGGGCCGGGTGCCACCAACGCCTCGGTCGGCGTGCACACCGCTTTTCAGGATTCGACGCCGATGATCCTCTTCATCGGCCAGGTGGCGCGTGACCAGATGGAGCGGGAGGCCTTTCAGGAGATCGACTATCGGCGCATGTTTGGCCAGATGGCGAAATGGGTGGTGGAGATCGAGGATGCGGCCCGCATTCCCGAACTTGTCAGCCAGGCCTTCCACCGCGCCGTCAACGGCCGTCCGGGGCCGGTGGTGATAGCGCTTCCAGAGGACATGCTGACGGATGTGGTAACCGTCGCCGATACACCGGCCTACAAGCGCGTGGACACCTATGCCGGCGAGCCGCAGCTTGACGAGTTGATCGCGCTGCTGGCCAAGGCGGCGCGCCCCATGGTGGTCGCCGGCGGCGGCGGCTGGACGAAACAGGCGGTTACCGATCTGCGCGCCTTCTCGGAGGCTTTTTCGCTTCCCGTCGCGGCTTCCTTCCGCTGCCAGGATCTTTTCGACAACACGCATGGAAACTATGCGGGCGATCTCGGCCTTGCGGCCGGGCCGAAGCTGATCCAGCATGTGAAGGATTGCGATGTGCTGATCGCGATCGGTGCCCGGCTCGGTGAAATGACGACGGGGGCCTATACGCTGATCGACATTCCCGTTCCCAAGCAGACATTCGTCCATGTTCATCCTGGCGCGGAGGAACTCGGTCGCGTCTATCATGCCGCGCTGCCGATCAATGCCAGCGTTGCTGGCTTTCTATCGCAGGCTGCGAAGCTGAAGCTTGCGGCGGCGCCGGCATGGCGCGAATGGACGAAGACGGCTCATGCTGACTATCTCGAAAACATCCATCATCCGCTGGTCCCGGGCCCCGTCCAGATGGGCGAGGTCATGGAATGGTTGCGTGGCCATCTGCCGGCCGATGCCATTCTGACGACGGGCGCGGGGAACTATTCCGCCTGGGCGCATCGCTTCTACCAGTACCGCACGTTCCGCACCCAACTCGGTCCGACCAATGGTTCGATGGGGTACGGTGTGCCGGCGGCAATTGCGGCAAAAATCACTGCACCGGAGCGCACTGTGGTCGCCTTCGCCGGTGACGGCTGCTTCCTGATGAACGGGCAGGAACTGGCGACGGCGATGCAATATGACGCCCGCGTCATCTTCCTTGTCATCAACAACGGCATGTACGGCACCATCCGCATGCATCAGGAGCGCAATTATCCCGGTCGCGTTTCCGGAACGAGGCTCACCAACCCGGATTTTGCCGATCTCGCCCGGTCGTATGGCCTGCACGCGGAGACGGTGGAAAGGACGGAGGTGTTTGCCAATGCCTTCCTGCGTTCGGAAGCGTCCGGCAAGCCGGCATTGATCGAAATCCGCATCGACCCCGAAGCGCTGACGCCCAAGATGAGCCTGACGCAAATCCGCGAACAGGCGTTTGCGGCGGGCAGATGAGATGGACGGATGGGGGCGTCGCGGTCAGTCGTCCGCTTCGCTGCCCGCCGGCTCGTCCAGCATGGCGCGGTAACGGTTGAGGCTTTCCTCCAGATGCGCGACAAGCGCCTGTTTGGCAGCCTTGGCGTCGCCTTGCGTGATCGCCGCGAGGATGCCGGCATGCTCCTTGTTGATCTTCTTCAGGTAGGCGTTGTAGGTGCGGCCGGACTGGCGGTGCTTGAGCACCAGATCGAAGTTGATCTCGCCCATCACCGCGACGAGAAAACTCGGGAAGTGCGGGTTGCGCGTGGCCTTGGCAATGGCCAGGTGGAAATCGAAGTCGGCGCGCGCCTCGATCTCGGCATCGTTCGTATCGAGATTCTCGATATAGTCGAAGGCGCGGGCGATCTCGGCCAGCGCTTCCGGCGTGCGACGCTGCGCGGCAAGCGCCACGGACTGCATTTCGACGCCGAGGCGCAGTTCGAGAATCTGCATGGCCGAGCGGATGTCGTCGATACGGCTGATCTCGAAGTTCAGCGTCTTGGCGTCCTTCTCCGTGACATAGACGCCGGCGCCCTGCCTTGAGATGACCCGGCCCGCCACCTTGAGCGAGGTGAGTGCTTCGCGAATGACCGTGCGGGAAACGCCGAATTCTTCGCAGAGTTGGGCGCTTGACGGAATCTTCTCGCCGGGCGCATAAAGTCCGTTATCGATGCGCTCGGCAAGTTTGGCGACGACGATTTCCGCGAGATTGCCGCGCTGTGTTATGATCGACATGGCGGTCTGCCCTTCGCCCCGAAACTTCGCATTTATCACATATCATACATGGCGAGTTTCTCCAATGGCAGCGGCCTGCGCCTGAAGATGGGTGCGGATGACTTGCAGGGGATGTGGAATGTGCCGCTGGGACATCAGTTTCACCTGCGAACGGCAGGAATAGCCCGTCGCCATGATCACCTCTTCTGTTCCCGCACTTGCGAGGGCGGGTTGCCAGCTCATGGCATAGAGGTTCTCCGAAAGGACACGGTTTTGCACCTCGTGACCAAACATGCCTGCCATGCCGCAGCAACCGACATCGACGGCGGAAAACGCGATACCCAGTTTTGCGAAGACGGTACCCCATTGGCTGACGGCCGCCGGTGCATTGCTGCGTTCCGTGCAATGCGCCATCAGCCGGTAGAGTGGAGGCGCGCGCACGGGAGCGGGCGCGGGTAGCCGATCGATCACGTGCGTCAGCCATTCCTGCGGCAGCAGGACGCGGGCACGCAGCCGCAGCGCGGCATATTCACTGCGATAGGCGAGTGTCATCGACGGGTCGATGCCGACCAGCGCTATGCCGGTATCGGCCAAGCGGTCGAGCTGCCGCGCCGTCCGCTCCGCCACCCTCTCAAAGGCGCGAAGATACCCCAGCACGTGCAGAGTCTTGCCGTTGTTGAGCGGCGGCGCGAGGAAAGGCCGAAACCCCAGAAAGACCGCGATATCGATGGCAGCGGATAGCACCTGCGGGTCGAAATGTTCGGTGAAGGCATCAGGCACGAAGATAACCGCTTCGTCCCGTTCCTGTGCACTCAGGCGCGCCAGCACCTCCGACGTGGCGATGGCAACGCTGCGGCGGAGCGAAGGGGCGGGGAGGGCAGGAAGTGCCGTCAGTCCCATGAAGCGCATCGCCGCCTGGCCGATCCTGGAGCCGACGACGAGATTGTAGAGCGCTCGTGTTCGCGCCATCATTGGCAACAGGGGTTCGATGGCTGCGACGACCGGGTCCTTCAGTGGCCGCAGATAGCGCCCGTAATAGAGCTCGAGGAATTTGGAGCGGAAGGCGGGCACGCTCACCTTGACGGGGCACTGGCCGGCGCAGGCCTTGCAGGCGAGGCAGGTGTCCATCGACGCGCGCACCTCATGGGAGAAGTCGTCGTGGTTTGCGGGGTTGAGTGAGTTCCAGACGCGCCGTGCGAGCCCTGAGACGGTGCTTGTGCGACGCAGGCGCTCCGCCTCCCGGCGTGGATCAACGCCCTTTTCAGCAAGCTGGCGAAGCCACTCCCGCATCAGCGAGGCGCGGCCCTTCGGCGAAAATCGCCTGTCACGCGTCGCCTTGTAGGAAGGGCACATCAGCCCATCAGCATCGAAATCGAAACAGGCGCCGTTGCCGTTGCAATAGGCCGCATTGTCGAAGGCGGCGCGGATGTCGTTGCCGATGATGCGGTCGAGGCTGCCACGCAAAGGAATGTCGTCGATCTTCGGCAGGGTGCTGCCGGCAGGCGCGACGATCTTGCCGGGATTTAGCTGGTTGAGCGGGTCGAAGGCCTGCTTGATGTCCTGCAAGCATGGATAGAGGGGGCCGAAGAAGGCCGGCACATATTCTGAGCGTACCCCCTTGCCGTGTTCGCCCCAGAGAACACCACCGTATTTTTGCGTCAGCGCGACGACGGCGTCACTGATCCGCCGTACGAGCGCAGCATGATCCGCGCGGGTCAGATCGAGCGCAGGGCGCACATGCAGCACGCCCGCATCCACGTGGCCGAACATGCCGTAGGTCAACCCTTCTCCATCGAGCAGCGCCCGGAATTCGCGGATATAGGCGGCGAGATGTTCTGGCGGAACGGCGGTATCCTCGACGAAGGGCACTGGGCGGATCGGGCCGTCGACGTTGCCAAGCAGGCCGACCGCCCGCTTGCGCATCGTCCAGATGGCGTCGATATCGGCCTTGCCATGCGTCATGGTAAAGCCTTTCCGGCCGGGGAAGGGGGCGCTTTCGAGCGCCGCTTGGACGACGGCGAGTTTCTCGGTAAGATCCCCCGAGGTGTCGGCCAGAACCTCGACAATGTTGATGCCGTTCGCCGGCCCGTCGGCATTGTCCGGAAAAAAACCGGCAATGCGCGGCCAGACACTGTCGCCCTTGGCAAGCCGCAGGACCGTCTCGTCGATCGTCTCGACCGAGGCGACGTTGAGAGCAACGAGCGTGCGGGCGTCTTCGAGCGCGGCATTGAGATTGTCGTAGCGGATGTTGATGAGCGCCGCGCAGGCAGGAATCGGCAACAAGGCGAGTTCCGCTTCGGCGATCATCGCAAGCGTGCCTTCGGATCCGCAAAGCACCGCGTTCAGGTCGAAAAGACCATCCCCGCGCTGGAGGTGGGCCAGGTCATAGCCGGTCATGAAGCGGTTGAGCTTCGGGAAAATCGCCTCGATCTGCTCGCGGTTGTCGGTCGCGATGCGAGCGAGCGTCCTGTGGACATGGCCGATGCGGTCGCGCCGGGCCTGAAGCGCCCGCAATTCTTCTTCCCGCACGGGGCGGGAGAGGAAATCGGTGCCGTCCATCAAAACCACGCGCAGGGCGCGGACGTGGTTGCTGGTTTTTCCGTAGAGGCAGGATCCCTGGCCGCAGGCATCCGTCGAGATCATGCCGCCGATCGTCGCCCGGTCGGAAGTGGACAGCTCCGGCGCGAAGAACAGGCCGAAAGGTTCCAATGCCTTGTTCAACTGGTCCTTGACGACGCCGGCCTCCACGCGTGCGGTTCGACGCACCGGATCGATCTCGATGACCCTGTTCATGTGGCGCGAGCAGTCGACAACGATACCGTTTGTCAGCGACTGGCCATTGGTACCCGTGCCGCCGCCGCGCGGCGCAATCATGATGCTGGAGAATTCCGGTCGCGCGAGGCTCTTGGCAATGCGTTTGAGATCGTCGATGTTTTTCGGAAACAGCACACCTGCAGGCGCCACCTGGTAGATGGAATTGTCGGTGGAATAGACAGTGCGCTCCGAAGCATCGGTGCCCACGTCACCCTCGAACCCTGTGGAGGCGAGATGTTTGAAAAAATCGCTATCTGCTGCCGAAACGGCCCGGTTGGTGTCGAGGTGGGGGATCATGGCGGATTCCAAAAACGGCTTGCGCTTCGTTAAAGTTGGCATATAAGTGATAACATACCAATATGGCGGTGCAACCGGGAAAACGCGAGGTTTGAAACGTGAAAAACCAGTCTGTTGTCATCGTCGGTGGCGCTTCGGGCCTTGGGCTCACGACGGCGAAGCTGATGGCCGCGCATGGCGCGACGAAGATCGGCCTCATCGATCGCAACGGGGCGCTACTGACATCCTCTGCAGCGGAACTGACGGCGCTCGGTGTCGAGGTGGCGACCGCGGTGGCGGATATCTCCCGCGCCGAAACGGCGCATGCAGGCTTCGACGCCGTTGCTGCCAAGCTCGGCCGCGTCCATGCCCTCGTCAACAGCGCAGCAATCTACCCGCGCAAGGCCATTCTCGACATTACCGATGAAGATTGGGATCTCGAAAATGCGATCAATGTCAAAGGCACCTACCATATGATGGTCGCGGCCGTGCGCCACATGCGCCAGTTCGTGAACGCGCCGGATGTCACCGGCCGCATCGTCAACATCACCTCGGTCGATGCGTTCAAGGCCCATCCGCAGAACGCGCACTATGCTGCGACCAAGGCCGCGGTCGTCAGCCTGACAAAATCCTTTGCGCAGGAATGCGCCAAGGACCAGATCCTCGTGAACTCCGTGGCGCCCGCCGGCTTTGCCACCGACCGCGCCAAGGAACTCGGCTTTCTGCCGGAACTGGCGAAAGCCAGCGCGCTCGGCCGCGCCGCCGAACCGGTTGAAATGGCTGAATGGATCGTCATGATGGCATCGAGCCGCAATACCTATGCGACCGGCGAGAATGTCGTGATCAGCGGGGGGTATATCTATGTCTGACGTCTACCGCGTCGCCGTCGTCACGGGTGCGACCAGCGGCATCGGCAAGGCCATCGTTCCGATGCTGCGCAAACGAGGGCTTGACGTCTACGCCATCGGGCGCAACGAGGCGCAGCTTGCCGAACTCGCGAAGGCAAGCGGCGCGATCCCCGTGCAGGCGGATGTACGCGATAGCACGCGTATCGCCGACGCGCTGGCCGGCGTCGAGGTCGATATCCTCGTCAATAATGCAGGCATCCTCTCGACCCGTGCAGCCTTCCAGGACATCGACCCCGCCGAAATCGACGCAATGGTCGATATCAATCTCAAGGCGCCGATGCACCTGACGCGCATCGTCCTGCCGGGCATGGTTTCGCGCAAACGCGGACACCTCATCTATATAGGCTCCAGCGGCGGGCAGGCGGCGTTTCCGGGCATGGGTGCCTACGGCCCCTCGAAAGCGGGCCTCAGCCTCTTTTGCGATAACTTGCGCTGCGATCTGCTCGGAACCTCGGTCCGCGTTAGCGAGATCGTGCCCGGCCGCGTGCAGACGGCGCTGTATCGCACCTCGATCCCGGACAATCAGGCGAGCGCCGTGCTCTATGACGGCTACCGTCCGATCCAGCCGGAAAACATCGCGCAGATCATCAACGACGTGATTGCGCTGCCCGTCTATGTCGACGTCGCTCGCGTCGAGGTTTTCCCGACCGACCAGGCGACCGGCGGCGGATCCATGGTAAGATTTCCGGCAAGCTGAAGTCCTGGAGGCGCCATGTCCGGCAACGACGACAAGAAAACCCGGGAAGAAAAGCCGGATCTCATCCGGCATTACCGCCCGGTCGCCATCCGCTCGGTTCTGGCCGCCCATGCGATGATCCCGCGAAAGCACGAAGCCTTGCCACCCGATCCCCCGGCTGACACGGGCTTTGCCCTACCAGCAGGCTTTCACGCGATTCCAGACGATTGAAATTTACCGCATAAGACCAGATCATGCCGTGTGACCTATTTGCGCGGTAAACCGAACTCCAGTGTTGGTGCGCCACCAGCCGGTGTGAGGTGAATTTGATGACATGGCGCGACAGTATGATCGGCAGAATTAACGACTGTACGCGTATTCCGAAGATACTCTTCGGAAAATAACGGCCGAATCTCACCACGCAGCAGGCCCGCATGCTTCTTGCTCCTGCGATGATACGGCTTTCCCTTCAAGGGAAAGCCGTATTGGCAAAGTCCACCGGGATAGGAGCAATCATTTTCGGACGACGTGACAACATCCTGAGAGGCCGGCTTCATTTCCTCTGACTGGGTGGACATGTTGCCATCTGCAAAGCACCTACAATGTCACAACACGATTACCGGGATTGGGGCCGTCCTTCAGGCGTGCCAACGCATTGGGCAGATCATCGAAATCAGCGATTTCGATGATCTGGGGATCAAACTCGCCGCAGGCGATCTTCTTCGCCATTTCGGTGCCGGAGGCGACGAGGCGACCCCATTGGCGATCGCAGGCGTGGGCATGCATCGCATTGAGGCCCACCTCGTGCAGCGAGATCGTCGTCGAGAAGGCGGGGAGCGGCGTGGTTTCCTGGCGGTCCTGGATGCAGACCAGGTGACCGTTCGCGGTCAGGAGTGGCGCAAGGCTTGCTGCATGGGCGCCGCTGACCATGTCGAAGACTGCGTGCAACGGCTGATGTTTTGCCTGGCGTGCCCAGTCCTCCTTCCAGCCGTCCTTGCGATAGTCCGTGACGGTTGCCGCGCCGAGGCGACGCAGGCGCTCCGTTTGTGAGGCCGAACCGACGGCATGGACGATCCAGCCGCGCTCGCGCGCGAGCTGAAGCAAGGCGCCGCCAACCGCGCCGGACGCCCCCGTGACCAGCACATGGGATCCTTGCCGGAGCGGGACCTTGTCCACGGCCTGCTGTGCCGTCAGGCCCGGGCAGGGGATTGCCGCAGCGACAGCAAACGGCAGGCTATCCGACAGGGGAATCGCGGCGCGCGCGGGGATCACGGTGTACTCGGCGAAGGAGCCGGGCTTCAGGAGGTCGTTGTGATAGGCGACCCGTGCGCCCAAGGCGACGTTGACAACGCCCTCACCAAGGGCCTCCACTTCGCCCGCCCCGTCGACGCCCGGAATATGCGGCCATTCCCAGGCATCATGGCCCCAGAGAATGAACTTCCAGTCGACCGGGTTGAGTCCGACCGCCCGGTTGCGGATCAGAATCTCGCCCGGGCCAGGTTGCGGTTTCGGCCGGTCGCGAAGTCGCAGGACATCCGGGTCACCGGTCTTTTCGTGTATCCAGGCTTTCATGTCGTTTCTCCTCAGCAGATCGAATAGCCGCCATCGATGGGGATCATGGTGCCGGTGACGTAGCCCGCGTCCTTCGACAGCAGGAACCGGACGACGGACGCCACTTCGGCGGGTTTGGCCCAGCGTCCCATGGGAATGCGGGCGTTGATGCGCTCGGCCCGTTCGGCATCGGTGCGGGCCTTTTCGGAAATTCGTGTTTCCACCCAGCCCGGAGCGACGGAATTGACGCGCACCCCGCGCTTGGCCCAGGCGACGGCCTGGGATCGGGTGACCGCCGCGACGGCCGCCTTGCTGGCTGTATAGGCCGGTGCGCCGGGCGAGCCGAAGATCGCCCACATCGAAGCCACATTGACGACGGCGCCACCGGCCCGCTCGAGCCGATCGACGAGGGCGTTGGCGAGCGCAAAGCCGGCGGTTAGGTTGACGCGCATCACCTGCTCGAAGGCCTCGGTCTCCCATTCTTGCTGATGCCGCAGCATGCCCGCACAGTTGACGAGTGCCGAAACCGGCCGCCCCTCCGGCAAGGTGGCGACACTTGCCGTCGTCTCGGTGATATCGACGGTGTGGAAGGTGATCGCCGTGGGCAGGTCGGCATCGCGATCGAGGCCCAGCGCGATCACCTCGTAGCCGCTTTCGGTCAGGAGCTCCGCGACTGCACGGCCTATACCGGTGCCGCCTCCGGTCACGACGGCAAGGGGCGCTCCCTGGTCCTTGTTGGGCATTTCGTCTTCCTCTTCAGTTGGCAACGTTGGGGTGTCGGCTAGCCTGCACCTCGATGGCGAGCATGGCGTCCACCAGATCGTCGGCGGTCAGCGATCTTGGAAAATTGAGCATGTGCGGCACCGTGATCGACGCTTGCGCCACCTGGATCAGGTGCGACCGGTCGATTTCGGCTGCCGTGAGGTCCGAGAGGCAAAGCGGAAGACCGGCATGACGGTAGAGCTCGACGAGCGCGGCGGGCATGGGCTCACCCAGGAGCTGATGGTGTATGACGAGCCCATAGGCGACCAGCAGGCCGTGGGCCCGTGCGGCGACGCCCGGCAGCAGCGGTAGTCCGCGCGTCAGCGCATGGGGTACGGAAAGACCGCCGCTCTCAAAGCCGAGGCCGGCCATCAGGATCATGGCTTCGACGGCAGCTTCAAAGGGTCCGGTGACGTCTCCGGTCCCGGCGGCGTCATAGGCGGCCCGGCCGTGTGCGATCAGCGTGTCGTAGCAGGCCGCGGCCACCGTGCCCGCAAGCAGCGTCGGACGCGACCGGAACATGGTGACACCCCTTCCAGAGGCGCAGGCGAGCGCTTCGGCCTTCTTGGAAAGTGCGTCTCCCAGCCCGGCGGCAAACATCGATTTGGGGGCACTCGCGAGAAGCGCTGTATCAACCACCACGAAATCGGGGTTGCGCGGAAGATGCCGTACCTCAAGAAGCCTTTCGTGCTCGTCGTAGAGCACGTAGTTCTTGCTGGTCGGTGCGTCGTTCGAAGCGACGGTGGGAATGGTCATCAGCCGTAGGGATCGCGTATCGGCCAGCGCCTTGCCGGCGTCGATCGCCCGGCCGCCGCCGGCCGCCATGACGATCGACGGTGTTTCTTCCCCGAGCATTGCCGCAAGCTCGCCACCGGTCTCAGGCCCCAGCCGGCCCCGAAAAGGCAGCACGATGAGGGAGACGCCGTTCTGCTGGCATGAGTTGCGGATGGTTTGTTCTACAAGCGGCAGGATATGAACATCAGCCACCAGCACGGCGCTTTGGCCGATCTGTCGCGCGAAACCTCCGACGCGGTGGAGGATTTCTCGCCCCTGCACATAGCGCCCGGGTCCTCCGAAGACCTTGAGATCGGCGTCGAAAATCGTCAAAGGGGAGTTCATGTCAAAGCCTCTATAGATATTTCATATATCATATATTATGTAGTTCGGCGCGCAAGCGCCTTCTTGTTGTTTTAAGGATCCACTCATGATTACCGGGCACACCCGCTTCGTTCCCTTGCTCGCCCATCCTTCCCGTCATGTGCGTACGCCGCCGCTTTTCAATGCCGAGTGTGAACGCCAAGGCGAGGACATCGTCATGGTGCCGCTCGATGTCGCGCCGGAGAGGTTGCGCACCAGCGTCGAAAGCTTCCGAGCGATCGGAAACATCGCCGGTATGGTGATCACCATTCCGCACAAGGGCGCGGTTGCCGCACTTTGCGATCGGCTGACCGGCGCGGCCGAGCTTGTCGGCGCCTGCAACATTGTCCGCCGGGAGAAGGATGGCAGCCTCACCGGCGGCATGTTCGACGGCGAAGGTTTCGTTGCGGGCCTGCGGCACCGGGGACACGATGCGACCGGCCGCCGCGTGCTGCTCGTCGGCGCAGGCGGCGCGGCGGGTGGCGTCGCGCATGCGCTGTTGAAAGCGGGCGTGGCGAGCCTGACGATCGCCAACCGCTCGCCTGAAAAAGCCGAGGTGTTGGCAGGTCGGTTGCGCAGCTTCTTCCGCGATGCCCAGGTGGAGGTCGGCGCGCCAGATCCGCGCGGCTTCGATATGGTTGTCAATGGAACGGCGCTTGGCATGCACGCGGGCGATGCACTGCCCGTTGATGTCGACCGGCTCGGCGCGGGAACAGTCGTTGCCGAGGTAGTGATGCAACCGGATATGACGCCGCTTCTTACGCAGGCGGAGGCGCGGGGATGTGTCGTTCACAAGGGCATCCACATGATCGAACAGCAGGTGTGCCTGCTCGTCGACTTTCTGAAATGAAAGAAGGCCCGCATCACTTTTTGTGATGCGGGCCAGTCCCGCGTGCGGGAGGCTCACACGCGGCGTTTTGCCCGGGCGCCGATGCCCTGCATCAGCACGGCGAGGATGATGATGACGCCCTTGATGATCTGCTGCGGATAGGCCGGCACGCTCATAAGGTTCATGATGTTGCCGATCAGGCCGAGGATCAGCACGCCGATCATCGTGTTCGTCACGGTGCCGCGGCCGCCGGAGAGCAGGGCGCCGCCGATGACGCAGGCCGCGATTGCATCGAGCTCCAGACCGATGCCGGTGACCGGGGTGCCGACCGCGGTGCGTGCGGTAACGAAGATGCCGGCTAGTGCCGAGAGCGCGCCGCTCAACGTGAAGGCGAGGAACTTGTAGCGCCAGACGGGCAGGCCGGCGAGGCGGACGGCATTCTCGTTGCTACCGGTGGCGACGGTCAGCCGTCCCCAGTTCGTCCGCCGCAACAGGAAGACGAAGAGCGCGATAACGGCGAGCACGGCGAGCACCGGCCAGGGCAGGCCGATGCCGGGAAGTCCCTTGCTGCCGAAGCCGGTGAGAATCTGCGCGGTCGGCAGGTCACGCGGAAAGCGCACCGGCTGGCCGTTCGAGAGCATGTAGGCGAGGCCGCGCGCCATGGTCATCATGGCGAGCGTCGCGACGAAGGAGGCCATGCCGAAGCCTGCCACCAGCGCGCCGTTAATGGCGCCAAGCAGCGCGCCAAAAAGAACGCCGCCGAAGACACATATCAGCAAGGCCGTCGTGCCGTCGAAGGGCATAGCCGGCATCGCCATCGCCACGCCCATGCCACCGATCGCCGCGATGGAACCGACCGAAAGGTCGATGCCGCCGGTGAGGATGACGAGCAGCATGCCGATCGAGACGAGGGCCAGCGGCGCCAGTTGCCGCAGCAGGTTGAAGAGGTTCTGCAGCGTCAGGAAGTGTTCCGACAGCAGCGTGGAGATCACCACAAGTGCGGCCAGCATGATGTAGATATTGTAGGTGATGAGGAGGGAAACGAGGCCAGGAGCCTTCGGATTAGTGGACATGCTTGCGCCCCATTGCCAGTTCGATGATGCCTTCCTCGGTGAGTTGCTCGTCGGAAAGTTCGCCGGCAAGGCGGCCGGCGCGCATGACGATCACGCGATCGCACATGCCGATCAGCTCGAGCATTTCCGAGGAGACCATGACGATGGCGGCACCATTGGCCGCCAGCTCGTTGATGACGCGGTAGATCTCGACCTTCGCGCCGACATCGACGCCGCGGGTCGGCTCGTCGAGCAGCAGGATCCCGCAGCCTGAGACGAGCCATTTCATGATCGCGACCTTCTGCTGGTTGCCGCCCGATAACGTGCCGGCCTCGGCGTCTATGCTCGCGGCCTTCAGGTTCAGGCGGGAGCGCAGGGCTTCGGTCGCGCCGCGCTCGCGGGCGTCGCGGATGAGACCCCAAAAACCGAGGTGCGGATTGACCGGCGTCAGCATGGCGTTGTTGAGGATCGGCAGGTCGAGCAGGCATCCCTGCTGCTTGCGATCCTCCGGTACGAGGCCGATGCCCGCCCGCACGGCGTCGCCGGGCGAGCGGATGGTGCGGGCGCGCCCGTCGATGCGGATTTCGCCGCCCGAGATCGGATCTGCACCAAAAATCGCGCGCAACACCTCGGTTCGTCCGGCGCCGACAAGGCCACCGATGCCCAGCACTTCGCCACGGCGCACCGTGAAGCTGATGTCGGAGACCAGCCCGCCGGCTGCGAGGCTCGCCACCTCCAGCGCTACCGGGCCAGGGGCGATCTGCCGTTCAGGGAAGAAGTCCTTCAGTTCGCGGCCGATCATCAGGTTGACCAGCGATGTGTGGTCGAGCGTGCCGGTTTCCCAGGTCCCGACCGTCGCGCCGTCCTTCAGCACGGTTACCCGGTCGCAGAGGCTGAAGATCTCATCGAGCCGATGCGAGATATAGACGATGCAGACGCCCTGGTCGCGCAGCCGTCGCACCAGGGCGAACAGCTTTTCCGTCTCGTGCGTGGTGAGCACGGCCGTTGGTTCATCGAGCACGAGGATCGAGCAGTCGCGTGACAGCGCTTTGCAGATTTCCACCACCTGCTGGCGTGCGATGGTGAGCCCGCCGGCAATCTCGCCGGGATCGATGTCATCAAAACCCATGCGGGCGAGCAGTTCCGCTGCGCGTGAATGCATGGCCCGCCGGTCGACGAACAGGCCGTGTCCCAGGGTCTCGATCAGGATGTTTTCGGCGACCGTCAGGTCGCTTGCGAGCGAAAATTCCTGGTAGATGATAGAGACACCGTTGCGGATCGCATCCTGCGGGTTCGTTATGCTGACGGGCGCGCCGCCGATGCGGATCTCACCGCCGTCATGGCTATAGGCGCCGGCGAGGATCTTCATCAGGGTCGATTTTCCGGCGCCGTTTTCGCCCATCAGGGCGTGCACTTCGCCGGCGCGAGCCGAAAACCCGGCGCCGCTCAAAGCGGCGATGCCGCCGAATTCCTTCGAGATCTGCCGCATGTCCAGGCGATCCATGTCCTGCCTCCCTTTCATCGCGGCGGACCTCGCAAGGTCCGCCGCATCATTGGTAAAGATCAGCTCTTGAGTTCGCCGATCGTCTTGAAGGTCGGCACCGTGTAGCGGAAGAACGGGTTCGCCGTGTCCGGATCGATGAACTGGTCGGCGTTCTCCTTGGTCACGATTTGCGAGGGGTAGTAGGAGCCGAGCGGCAGGTTGTTGGCGTCGAACCCCTTGTCGAAGATCTGGTTGATCAGGGTGACGACGCCTTCGCCAGTATGCGAGCCGGAGCAAAGGCCGGTCACCAGCATGTCGCCCGACTTCACGAGATCGAGCGCGGTGCGAAAGCCGTCCGCGGCGTTTGCGACCTGGATCTTTCCCTTGAGGTCCTGGTTTTCCAGCGCGCGCAGGGCGCCCATGCCCATGAAGTCGTTTTCGGCGAGGATGATGTCGAGCTTGGAAGAATGTGCCGTCAGGATGTCCTCTGCCGCATCGAGGCCGCCCTCTTCCGTCCAGAAGCCGACGCCCATCGAGACGACGCTGAATTTAACGTCCGGATAGTCGAAAGCACCGCCGGTCTTCAGTTCCTGGAACTTGTTGAAGCCGGCGAGCATGGCGTCTTCCTTGGAAAGGTTGAGGCCGAGCTGCCGGGAACGCTCGTAGATGATGCCGGTGATCATGCCGTTGACGCGGCTTTCCGAGGTCGAGTTGCCGACAGTGCCGAGGATCGCGGCCGCCGTGATCGGCTTGTCGGCGCCATAATGCTGCGCAACGAAGCGCCCTGCCTCGAAACCATTGCCATAGGGATTGAAGAGCACCGTCGTGACGATCGGGCTATCGTCCGGCACGGTGCCGAGCGCGATCACCGGAATGCCGGCATCGACCGCACGTTGTGCATCGGCTGCGGCGGCGGCGAGGTCGGTCGGGTCGAGCACGATGACGTCGACCTTCTTGGCGATAAAGGCATCGATCTGCGCCGACGTCTTCGCCGGGTCGCCATCGGCGACCTGCACGTCGAGTTCGTAGCCGTATTCGGCGGCCTTGGCTTTCGCGGTGTCGATGACGCTGACGAACCAGGGATTGCCGAGCGTGATTTCTGTCCAGCCGATCACCAGCTTCTTGCTCGCATCGCGCGGGGTCGTCGGCAACGCCTTGGCAACGTCCGAACGGTCGGCCATTTCCGGATCGATGACGCCGGACAGGGCGGAATTCGGCAGCAGCTTGTAGATCTCGTGTTTTTCGGCGGCATTGGCCGCGCTGGTCATGATGGCCAGTGCGGCCGTGCACAGCATCAGCGATGCCGATTTCAAGAACGTCATGGTCTCTCTCCCTCAGTTGAAGTTGGATCCTCCGCTCCGGGTGCCCGGAGCGGGATAACGCGCCCTCCCGGCGCGCTCCGTCAGCCGATGATGTCGCGGACGACGGATTCGATGCCGGCCTGGTCGAGCCGGTAATGGGCATAGAGGTGCGTCGGCGGGGCGATCAGCGCGTATTCGTCGCGAATACCGTGACGAACCAGCCTTGCCGGACCGCCTTCCTCCGCCAGCACTTCGGCAACGGCGGAGCCGAGGCCGCCGAGGATGTTGTGTTCCTCGATTGTTAGGATGACCTTGGAGCGCGCGGCGGCAGCGAGGATCGCGTCGCGGTCGATCGGCTTGACCGTCGCCATGTCGATGACGCCGACGCTGCGGCCTTCGGCTGCGAGCTTCTTCGCGACCTGCACCGATGGATGCACCGGCAGGCCGCAGGCGATGATCGTCACCTCTTCGCCCTGCGCATGCTCGACCGCCTTGCCGAAGACGAAATCGGCCTTACTGTTATAGAGCTCCGGCTCGCGCCCGCGGCCGGTGCGGAAATAGATCGGCCGGTCATGGTCGACCGAGGCGCGGATCGCCGCTTCGAGCTGCGGGCCGTCCGCCGGCGAGACGATCGTCAGGTCGGCGATCGAGCGCATCGTGCCGATGTCTTCCGTCGCATGGTGCGAGGTGCCGTAGAAACCCATGGCGATGCCGGTGTGGTGGCCGATGAGGCGCACCGGCAGGGCGCAATAGGCGACGTCCATGCGGATCTGTTCACAGGTCAGAAGGCCGAGGAACGAGGCGAAGGTCGCGACGTAGGGCATCATGCCCGTGGTGGCGACGCCGGCGGCGGCCGAGACCATGTTCTGCTCGGAAATGCCGAAGCTGACGTAGCGGTCCGGATAGCGGGCGGCGAAGCGGTTGAGACCGTTGGAATATTGCAGGTCGGCAGAGCCCGCGACGATCGGGTGGCCGGCCTCGGTCAGCGTGATCAGGCCGTTCGACAGATGGTCGAGGCCGGGATTCTTCATGTTCAGTTCCCGGTAGTGCCAGGAATTCGGCGAGGTCGGTCGCAGATTGGCTTGGGTCATCTCAGATCACCTTGGACAGAATTTCTTGGCGCGCGGCGTCCGCGTCGACGGGGTCGAGATAGCCGAGATGCCAGCCGGGCTCGGTTTCCATGTAGGAGACGCCCTTGCCCTTCAGCGTGCGCGCGATGATGCAGCAGGGTTTTTCGCGGGATGCATCGGCCTTGACGCGGCGCAGCAGCGCGGTGAGTTCCGCGATGTCGTGGCCGTCGACGACATGCACCTCCCAACCGAAGGCCCGCCATTTCTCGTCAATGGGTTCGATGCCCATGACGTCGTCCACCGCGCCGTCGAGCTGATAGCCGTTACGGTCGATGATCGCGACGAGGCGGTTGAGCTTGTGGTGGGCGGCGCCGATGGCGGCCTCCCAGACCTGGCCTTCCTGCATTTCGCCGTCGCCGAGCATGACGAAGGTGGTGAAGTCGCGGCCCTGCATGCGGCCGCCCAGCGCCATGCCGAGGCCGTTGGACAGCGCATGGCCGATCGAGCCGGACGAGAAGTCGACGCCGGGCACCTTGCGCATGTCGGGATGGTCGCCGAGCGGGTTGCCGAGGCGGGTATAACCGTTCAGCACCTCGGTCGGGATGTAGCCGTGTTCGGCAAGGATCGGGAACAGGCCGACGGCCGCGTGGCCCTTGCCCATCAGGAAGCGGTCGCGGTCAGGCCATTTCGGGTCCGCCGAAAGCGACATCACGTCATAGTAGAGCGCGGCGAAAATCTCGGCCGCCGAAAACACCGAGGTGTAGTGTCCCACCTTGGCGATCTCGATAAGCCGGATGGTCTCCAGGCGCACGAACTGGGCGCGGTCCCTGAGCCGCGCGATCTCGGCCTCCGTGGGTCGGTAATCGTTTCTCACTGGCTGCGTCACACGCTCCTCCCTTCCTGTGCCGATCCCGGCAACAACTCCTTGCGATGGGGCGAGATAACATGATATATGATATATGTCACTGACAAAAATGGAGGAGATGACGTGAATCTTGCACTGACACAGGCGGATGTGGCCGCGATCCGCAGCCGGATTGCCATCAAAGGCCAGGCCTTCATCGACGGCCGCTTCGTTGATGCGGCGTCCGGGGCGACGTTCGACGACATCTCGCCGCGCGACGGCAGGGCGATCGCGCGTGTCGCGGCAGGCGATGCGGAGGATGTCGATCGCGCGGTCAAGGCGGCGCGCCGGACGTTCGAGGCGGGAGACTGGCGCGACCGGTCGCCGAAGGAGCGCAAGAAGGTGCTCCAGCGTTTTGCCGTGCTGTTCGAAAAGCACATGGACGAGCTTGCCGTGCTGGAAACACTCGACATGGGCAAGCCGGTGTCCGAAAGCCGCAACATCGACGTGAACGTCGTGCTCGATACGCTACAATGGTATGCCGAGTGCCCCGACAAGCTCTATGACGAGATCGCGCCCACCGGTCCCGGCCAGCTCGCCATGATCACCCGCGAGCCGATCGGCGTCGTCGGTGCGGTCGTGCCGTGGAATTTCCCGATGCTGATGGCGACGTGGAAATTCGCGCCAGCGCTCGCCATGGGCAATTCCGTCGTGCTGAAGCCGGCCGAACAATCGCCGCTGACCGCGATCCGCCTCGCTGAGCTTGCGGCTGAAGCCGGCATTCCGGATGGCGTCTTCAATGTCGTGCCGGGTTTCGGCCCGACCGCCGGCAAGGCGCTCGGGCTGCATATGGATGTCGATTGCCTGGCCTTCACCGGCTCGGGCGAAGTTGGCAAACTGTTCCTGCAATATGCCGGCCAGTCGAACATGAAGCGGGTGTTCCTCGAATGCGGCGGCAAGTCGCCGAACATCATTCTCGACGACGTGCCGGAATTGCGGGTCGCAGCGGAACGGGCGGCAACGGCGATCTGCTTCAACCAGGGCGAGGTCTGCGTGGCGCCGTCGCGGTTGATCCTCTCCAAGCGCATCCAGGAGCAGTTCCTCGATATCGTCGTCGAGACGGCGAAATCGATCCGCCCTGGCGACCCGCTTGACCCCGCAACGAAGCTAGGTGCGCTGGTGGAAAGCGGCCATCGCGATCGTGTCGAGAGCTATATCGCCAAGGGCAAGGCGGAAGGGGCGCGGCTGGTGCTCGGCGGCGACCGACCGGGCGATACGCCGGATGGCTACTACATCAACCCGACGATTTTTGCCGATGTGCGCAATGACATGACCATTGCGCAGGAGGAAATTTTCGGTCCGGTGCTTTCAACGATCACGGTCGAAGACGACGAGGAAGCCGTACGCGTCGCCAACGACACGTCCTATGGCCTTGCCGCCGCCGTCTGGACGCGCGACCTGTCACGCGCCCACAAGATCGCCCGCAAGCTCAGGGCCGGCACGGTCTGGGTGAATTGCTACGATCACGGCGACGCGACCGTTCCGTTCGGCGGCTTCAAGCAATCCGGCAACGGACGCGACAAGTCTCTGCACGCGCTCGATAAATACACGGAACTCAAGACGACGTGGATCGAGCTCTGACACTCACGGGGCGGCTTCGGCCGCCCCTTTTGCTTCCAGCCAGTCGACCATCACGACGCCAACGCCGATATCAGCCTGGATGGCGCGCCGCGCGCTTTCCGGGTCGCGGGCGGCGAGCGCCCGCAGCACGTCATAATGGCCGTGCTTGCCGCTGACGAGCACGCGGGGAGGGGTGTGGAGATGGTAGAGATGGATAAGCGGACCCATCTGCGCCCACATGCCTTCGATGGTCGAATAGAGCATCGGCATTTCCGCCGCCCCGGCGAGCTTGAAGTGGAACTCACGGTTGATGTGCGAGGCTTGCAACGGATCCGTTGCGGCGGTCTTGGCAAAATCGGCGTGGAGCGCCTCAAGCGCCGCAAGATCCTTCGCCGATATCTTCACGGCCGCCTGGGCCGCCGCTTCACCCTCGAGATGGTGGCGGATCAGCTGTATTTCGCGCAATTCGGAGGCCGTGAGGCTGCGCACCTGGATGGAGGTCGCGGCCCGCATCTCCAGTGCACGCTCCGTGACGAGGCGGAAGATTGCCTCGCGCACCGGGGTGATGGAAACGCCGAGCTGGTCGGCGAGGCTGGCGATCGTCAGCCGCTCACCAGGCTCGTAGCGCCCGTCCATCAGGGATGCGCGAATGGTGCCGTAGACCTGCTCGGAGAGATTTCCCTTGTTGATTTTCGGCAGCTGGCTCATGCGACGACCTGTGACTTCCCCGATTCACGCCCGTAAGCGCCTATGCGACACTAGCGCATCAAGCGTTCGATGGCGCAAGCGGCTCCAGTCCACGAATGATATCCGAAGCCTTCTCTCCGATCATTATCGCTGTCGCATTCGTATTGCCCGAAATCAGTGTGGGCATGATGGAGTTGTCCACAACGCGTAGATTGCGCAGGCCATGCACCCGCAGTTCGGGATCCACGACCGACATCGCGTCGCGGCCCATCCGGCAGGTGCCGACCGGATGATAGACCGTCTTGCCCTTCGACCGGATATAGGCAGCGAGTGACGCATCGTCGTCGATCGCTTTGCCCGGATAGGCTTCGCTATCCTCCACGAAGCGCGCGAAGGAGGGTTGCGCCAGGATATTGCGGGCGAGCTTCAGCGCCTTCACGGAAAGCCGCATGTCCTCGGGCGCCGTCAGATAGCGTGGATCGACGATCGGATGCGCGGCCGGATCGGTGGATTTCAGCCGGATCTCGCCGCGGCTCTCCGGCCTGAGTACGCAAGGGTTCACGGTCGCGCCAGCGCGTTTCACCTGTTCCTGGTCGCTATCCATGAAGACGATGGGCACGAAATGCATCTGGATGTTCGGCTCCGCCTCCATGTCGTCGACATTCATGAAGGCGCAGGCCTCCGTGACGTTCGACATGACCGGCCCAGACTTGAAGAGCAGGTATTGCAGTCCGTTTTTCACGGAGCGGAAAAAACTATCCTCGCCGTAATAGCCGTATCGCCCCGTGCAGAAGCGGATGGCCGGAAACTCCAGATGATCCTGCAGGTTCTGCCCAACGCCTTCCAGGCGATGTTTGACGGCAATGCCGTGCCGGTGCAGTTCCGTTTCCGGGCCGATGCCCGACAGCATCAGGAGTTTTGGCGTCTGGACCGCGCCGCCCGCTAGGATGACTTCCTTGTCTGCCTGGACAGTCTCGACCTTGCCGTTGCGCACATATTCGACGCCGGTTGCGCGATCGCCGTCGAAGAGGATGCGGGTGACGAGGCAACCCGTGCGGATTTCGAGATTTCCCGATTTCATCGCCGGGCGCATATAGCCGACGGCCGCGCTGCATCGGCGGCCATCGCGGGTCGTCGTCTGATTGAAGCCGACGCCGCGCTGGCGCGTACCGTTGAAGTCCGGCGTGTAGGGAACACCGGCCTCCTGGGCGCTGCGCACGAAGGCGCGCGTCAGGTCGCTCACCTGCCGGAGGTCGGAGACGCCGAGCGGGCCGTCGGTGCCGTGATAGGCGTCGGACAGTCGGTCATTGTCTTCCGCCCGGCGGAAATAGGGCAGGACGTCACTATAGCCCCAGCCGTCGGCGCCTAGTCGCGCCCAGTCGTCATAGTCGCGGCGCTGGCCGCGGATATAGATCGCCGCATTGACGGAACCACCGCCACCCAGCACGGCACCTTGCGGCATTACGGGCGCGCGGCCGTTCAACGCCGGCTGCGCCTCCGTCTTGTAATGGTAGAGAAGGTCGGAATCGAGCAGCTTCACGAAGCCGGCCGGGATGTGGATCAGCGGGTTGTTGTCACGCGGGCCCGCTTCGATCACCAGCACCTTGCCGGCATTGCCGAGCGCCAGGCGACCGGCCAGTGCGCTGCCCGCCGAGCCGCCGCCGACCACGACATAATCCACCATTGTTTCCTCCCAGGTCTATAGGATAATATATCATATATCTATTGTTCCTGCGAAGCGCCGTCAATGTGCCGAGGGTGAGGCATGGTCACTTTTCGGATCAAATCGGTGGCGGAAGCGGCGGGTGTGGCATCCGCCGCCATAGGAAATAGGCCTTCATTGCGCGCGGAGAACGCGGCCTTCCAGTTCCGTCATCGAGGAGAGCCACAGCACGCCATCTGGTGGCGCACTGTGACTGTGTGGCACGAAAACCGTTTCGATGCCGGCGGCCAGCGCAGCTGCGGCACCACTCCCGCTGTCTTCCACGATCAGGCATTCGCTGGGCTCGACGCCGAGCAGGTAGGCCGCCCGGAAATAACCCTCCGGATGCGGCTTGCCGAGACGGACGTCGTTGCGCGCGACGGTGACGAGCCCCGGCCGCACCAGCCCGGCGGCGCGAAGATTCACGTCGACGATGGCGCGGTCGCTGTTGGAGACAACGGCCTGGCCTATCCCGGCAGCGGCAAGGCGGTTCCAGGTCTCGACGGCGTCCTCATAGCCCCTCAGCCGCTCCGAAGCGCGGAAATAGTGGTGATGCTTGCGTCGCTCCCATCCCAGCGGATCGGCTTTGAGCCCGAAATCCCGCACGATGATGTTGTAGATTTCATCGGATGAGCGGCCGACGACCCGCTCCTTGAGGTCTGGTGGCGGGAGCAAGCCCGCTTCTTTCATGGCGTACCCCAAGGCCTCGACGGCGATGTCCTCGCTGTCGACCAGCGTACCATCCATGTCCCACAGGACTGCTTTGATCATATGTCGATGTCGCTTTCCAAGACGAGCCGGACCGGATGTCCGGAGAGGCCGCCTTGCGTGGCGGCATAGGGTGTCCGCGCGCGATTTCTCTCGATCGCTGACACACAAAATAAAAATCATTTTTTTTGGTATTGCGCAATAACGAATTTCATTCTATTTGTCGGTCACGGTAGGAAATTCGATTGGAGGGGCACATGAACTTGACCGGAGCGGACATTGTCGCCCGGATTGCGATGGCGCGGGTTTTGCCCGTCGTCGTGCTCGAGCGGGCCGAGGATGCGGTTCCGCTGGCCCGCGCACTGGTCGATGGCGGACTGCCCGTCGCCGAAGTGACGTTCCGCACGGCGGCAGCCGCCGAAGCGCTGCGCCGCATCCGCGCCGAAGTTCCAGATATGCTGCTGGGTGCCGGCACGGTTCTGACGGGCGAGCAGCTCGATCTGGCTGCGGAAGCCGGCGCGCAGTTCATCGTCACGCCTGGCTTCAATCCTGCGATCGTTGCTGCGGCGCAGGCCTTGGGTCTTCCGATCGTGCCGGGCATCAACAATCCGACCGGCGTCGAGCAAGCCATGTCGTTCGGTCTGGAGACCGTCAAATTCTTCCCCGCCGAGCCGAGCGGCGGCGTGCCCTTCCTCAAGGCGCTGACGGGACCTTATCCGGCCATGCGCTTTGTGCCGACGGGTGGCGTCGGTGCCGCAAACCTCGCGAACTACCTCGCGCTTCCCGCCGTTCTCGCCTGCGGCGGGTCCTGGATGGTGGACGCAAAACTCGTCCGGGAAGGGCGCTTTGACGAGATTTCCCGGCTCACGGCGGAGGCGGTCGCACTCACCCGCACGGCTTGAACGGTTTCATCGAAAATCTGGACACGCCTCGATCGGGGCACAAAACGGAGGTTCCAATGCCCAGCAACACCCTGTCGGAGGGGCTGTCCCTCAAAGGGAAATCCTGCATCATCACCGGTGCAGCATCCGGGATCGGCGAAGCCGTCGCCCGCATCTATGCCCACAACGGCGCGAAGGTCGCCATGATCGATTTTGATCGGGAGCGCCTGGCACGTGTCGCCGGCGAGATCGAGGCCGACGGCGGCACGGTTCTGCCGATCTATGCGGATGTCTGTGAGGAGGAGACGGTTCGCGCCTTCTTCAAGCAGGTCAACGACACCTTTGGCTCCGTCGATGTGGTGGTCAACTCCGCCGGCCGTGACAGCCTTGCCCCGCCGGTCACCCGGGTGACGCTGGAAGAGTGGAACAAGACGATCGGTCCCAACCTGACAGCCGTCTTCCTCTGCTGCCGCGAAGCCTTCCTCTATATGGAAAAACAGGCCGAAGGCGGACGCATCATCAACATGGGCTCCTCGTCGACCCGCGTCGCCTCCGGCCCCGGCCACAGCCCATACCGCGCCTCCAAGCACGGCATGCTTGGCTTTTCCAAGAACATCCTGCTCGAAGGCAAGGACAAGAAGATCGGTGTCACCGTTCTCAACCCGAGCCATGTGAAGACGCCAATGACGGAGATCATCGATACGGGCCTCTACGATGGAGACCTCGAAGCCTATGTCGATGGCTGGCTCGACGAAAAGGAAATCAAGGAAGGCATCCACGCCTCCTGTATCGACGTCGACAACGTCGCCTGGCTCGCCCTCTACGTCGCGACCCGCACGCCCGACGTCACCATCCCGACCATCTCGCTCTATCCGACCCATAAGGTGCACCGCTACGGGATGGAGGTGTAATCCGATGAAGGCCGCCGTGTATCAGGGCAAGGGCCGGATCGCTCTAGAAGAGCGTCCGCGGTCCGCGCCGCAAGACGACGAGGTTCTGATCCGCGTCTTCGCAGCCTCGATCTGCGGCACGGACCTGAAGGTCATCCGCGGCGGCCATTTTCGGGTCGGAGAAAACGACACGCGCGTGCTCGGTCATGAGCTTGCCGGCGAAATCGTCGAGGTCGGCCGGCATGTCGGGCATTGGAAAAAGGGGCAGCGGGTGTCGGCGGTGCCGAATATTGGCTGCGGCCATTGTGAGATGTGTCGCCGCGGGCTCAACAATATGTGCCCCGACTACGAGGCGTTCGGCATCGATATCGACGGCGGTTTCCAGCAATACATGGTTGTTACCGCCAAGGCGCTCTACGGCGGCAACCTCTTCGAGATCCCCGCCGGCATGAGCTACGAGGAGGCCTCGTTGGTCGAGCCGCTCTCCTGCTGCTTCAATGCCTGGAAAGACCTTGTGGTGACGCCCGAGGACCGGGTCCTCATTCTCGGCACCGGGCCGATCGCCGGCCTGTTCCTGCAACTGGCGAAAGCCTATGGCGCAAGGCAGGTCATCGTGGTCGGGCGGCGGGCGGAACGCCTCGCAGAGATCGTGCCGCAGGGCGCGACGGATACGGTGGATTCAAGCCGCGTCGATGTGGTGGAGGAAGTGCTGCGCCTGACGGCCGGCCGCGGCGTCGATGTCGCGCTCACCTGCGCACCGGCGCCGGAGCTTCAGGTCCAGGCGATGGCCTGTCTCGCGCGTCTCGGCCGCATGAACTTCTTCTCAGGCCTCAACAAGGGCAACAAGGTCGAGCTCGATACCAACAAGGTGCACTACTGGGGCCTGAAACTGCTTGGCTCGACCGGCTCGAGCGTCGAGGACTATGCGCGGGCGCTGAAGCTGGTGGAAACCGGCAAGATCCGCGTCACCGATATCGTCACCCATCGCTTCGGCATGGCAGATGCGGTCGCCGCCTTCGAGCATGCGCTTTCGGGCAAGGGCATGAAGACCATCATCTATCCTCAGGAGGAGAGCCTGCGATGAAGGCGGCCGTTTTGCATGCGCCGGGGGATCTGCGCGTCGAGGATGTTCCGGTGCCGGACATCGGCCCGGACGATGTTCTCATCGAGGTAAAGGCCGCCGGCATCTGCGGCTCGGATATCGGCCGCGTCATGACAACCGGTACCTACCGTTTCCCCACCATTCCCGGCCACGAATTCGCTGGAAGGGTGGAGCGGGTCGGTGCCGCTGTTTCGCATCTCAAGCCTGGCGACCGTGTGGCGGTGGCGCCGCTGATGCCGTGCAGAAAATGCCAATGGTGCGAGGCGGGAAAATTCCACCTCTGCGACGACTACGATTTCATGGGCTCGCGCAGTGACGGGGCCTTTGCGCAATATCTCTGCGCGCCGGCCACCAACGTGCTGAAGGTGCCAGACAACGTATCCTACGAGGTTGCCGCAACGATCGAGCCGGCGGCGATCATCCTGCATGGTATCCACAAGCTGGATCTCAAGCTCGGCGATGCGGTGGCAGTGGCCGGCTGCGGCGCGCTCGGCTATTTTGCCCTGCAGTTCGCCCGGCTTTCCGGCGCACGCCCGCTGATCGCCATCGATGTCGACGACGACAAGCTGGAGCTGGCGAAAAGCATCGGCGCCGATCTCTGCCTCAATCCGACGCGCGATGACGTCATCGCCCGGGTGCGCGAGGCGACCGGCGGGCGCGGGGTTGCGGTGTCACTGGAATGTGCGGGCTCCGCGCCGGGGCGGGATCTTTCCATCATGGTCGCGGCCAAGCAGGGCGCGGTCATGCTCTATGGCACCGCCTATGGCGATGTCACCTTCGCGGAAAAGGCTTTTGCGAAGATCGTGCGCGAGGAATTGCAGGTGGTCGGCTCATGGAATTCCTATTCCCTGCCGTTCCCTGGCAAGGAATGGTTTGACATCATCGGATTGCTTGGCGACGGCCGCTTGACGGTCGAGCCGCTGATTACCCACCGGGCGACGCTTGAGGAGGCGCCGTCCATTTTCAAGGCACTGAAGGACCGCAGCTTCGGCAGGTATCACAAGATCCTGTTCAAGCCGAACGATTGACGCATGCGGGGGAGGAAGACATGGTTGAGCGTTATGTCATGGCGCTGGACGAGGGAACGTCCAGTGCAAGGGCCATCCTTTTCGATCGGGGCGGCAACATCGTCTCGCTCGCGCAGCGAGAATTCCGCCAGATCTATCCGCGGCCAGGCTGGGTGGAGCACGATGCCAACGAGATCTGGGCGACCCAGCTTTCTGTCGCCCGCGAGGTGATGCAGAATATCGGCATCTCCGCCGCCGAGATCGCCGCCATTGGCATTACCAACCAGCGCGAGACCTGCCTGATCTGGGATCGCAAGACCGGCGTGCCGCTGTACCACGCCCTCGTCTGGCAGGACCGGCGCACCGCCGGCATCTGCGACCAGCTGAAGGCGCGGGGGCTCGAACCCTATGTGAAAGAGAATACCGGCCTCGTCATCGACGCCTATTTCTCCGGCACCAAGCTCGCCTGGCTGCTCGACAACACGCCCGGCGCCCGCCGCCGCGCGGAGCGCGGCGAACTTGCCGCCGGCACCATCGATACCTGGCTGATCTGGAACCTCACCGGCGGCCGCGCTCATGTCACGGACGCCTCCAACGCCTCCCGCACGCTGCTCTTCAACATCCGCACCGGCGACTGGGATGAGCGGTTGCTTGCCGAAATCAACGTGCCCCGTGCGATCCTGCCCGACGTGCGCGATTCTTCCGACGTCTATGGCCTCACCGATCCGGATCTCTTCGGCGGCGAAATCCCCGTCGCCTCCTCGATCGGCGATCAGCAGGGCGCGTTGTTCGGCCAGTCCTGCTTCCACACCGGCATGGTCAAGGCCACCTATGGCACCGGCGGCACGCTGTTGATGAACACCGGCAGCCAAATCCGCACCTCCGACAACGGCCTGTTGACCACGGTGGCCTGGCGGCTCGGCGGCAAGCTCGAATATGCGCTGGAGGGTACACTGTTCTCCGTTGGCTCGGTGGTGCAGTGGCTGCGTGACGAGCTCAAAATCATCCACAGCGCGTCGGAGACGGAAGCGGCGGCGATGGACGTGCCGGACACCAACGGCGTCTACATCGTGCCGGCCTTCACCGGTCTTTCCGCACCGTTCTGGGACCAATATGCCCGCGGCACCATCGTCGGCATCACCCGCGGCGCCAACCGCAACCATCTCATCCGCGCCTCGCTGGAATCCATGGCCTACCAGATCCGCGACGTCATCCACCGCATGGAGGCCGATTCCGGCATCGCGCTTGCCGAACTGAAGGTGGACGGCGGTGCTGCGATGAACAATTTCGTCCTGCAGTTCCAGGCCGACCAGCTCGGCGTGCGCGTGCTGCGTCCCAAGGTCATCGACACGACCGCGCGGGGTGCTGCTTTCCTCGCGGGTCTCGCCGTCGGCTACTGGAAGGACCAGGCTGAACTTCATACCGCCTTCGCCCTCGATAAGGCATTCGAGCCGACCGTCGAGCGCGCGATCGCCGACACGCTCTATCGCGGCTGGTGCCGCACCGTGGACCGGTCGCGCGACTGGGCCGAACACGACTAGGACTTTTACCATGACCTACACATCAGCAAGCCGGCGCACGATGTATTTCATCGGCGTGACCACCGGAAAATCCTCGATCATGAAGGTCTTTCCAGCCTGGTCGGCCCATCTCGGCCTCGATGCCGAGATGAAGGGCATCGACTTCGCGCCGAATTCGGAGCCATCGGCCTATCGTGGCGCCGTCGATTTCATCAAGCACGATCCGCTGTCGCTCGGCGCGCTGGTGACCACCCACAAGGTCAACCTGCTCAAGGCCTCGCGCGATCTTTTCGACGACCTCGACCCCTATGCCGAAACCCTGCACGAGATCAGCTCGATCTCCAAGCGCGGCGGGCGTCTTTCCGGCCACGCCAAGGACCCGATCACCGCCGGCGCCAGCTTCGAAGCCATTGCCCCGGAAGGGCATTGGGCCAGGACGGGCGCGACGCTCTGCATACTCGGCGCGGGCGGCTCCTCGCTCGCCTTGTCGCTCTACCTGCACAACAAGAAGCGTGCTGGCGGCGACACGCCGCAACGCACCGTGGTGACGGCACGGCGCGAGGCTTCGTTGGCCGAGATGCGCCACGTTCACGAAGAGATCGGCTTTGCCATCCCCATCGATTACCGCCTAGCGTCGACGCCGGCGGAGGCCGACGCAGTGGTGGCGGCGCTCCCGCCGGGTTCGATGGTGGTCAATGCCACCGGGCTTGGCAAGGACGGGCCGGGCTCGCCGCTGACGGACACGGTCCAGTTCCCACAAGACGGGCTCGTCTGGGAATTCAACTATCGCGGCGACCTCGTCTTCCTCGACCAGGCACGCGCGGCAGCCAAGGATCGCAACCTCACAGTCCACGATGGATGGGTCTACTTCATCCACGGCTGGACCCGCGTGATCGCGGAAGTTTTTGACATCGACATCCCCATGTCCGGGCCGGCCTTCGACGACTTGAGCCGCATCGCCCGCGACGCCACCGCCTGAAAGGAACAGGACATGACCGTTTTGCCAAGCCTGCATGAATTCAACCTCAACAACGGCCTCAGTTCCACGCGCGAGCCTATCCGCCGCACGCTCTCCAAGATGAAGGGCATGTTCCACGACGAGGCGGCCTTCGAGGCGCAACTCGCCAAGGGCGACAGCCTGCTCTACGAATTCTACGACATGGGTGTTCCCGACAGCGAGAAGGACGTCGCCTACGGCACGTCGATCACCTATCCCGGCAAGGTGGGCGACGAGTACCACATGACCAAGGGCCATTTTCACACCGTCATCGACACGGCAGAAGTCTACTACTGCCTGCGCGGCCACGGCTACATGATGATGGAGACGCCGGAGGGCGAAACGCAATGGCTGGAACTCCTGCCGGGCAAGGCCGTCTATGTGCCCGGCCGCTGGGCGCACCGCTCGATCAACGTGCACCCGACCGAACCGCTCGTCACCTTTTTCGCCTTCCCCGGCAATGCCGGCCACGACTACGGCACGATCGAGAGCAAGGGTTTTCGCAAGTTAATGGTCGAGCGCGACGGCAAGCCGACCGTCATCGACAATCCCCGCTGGAACGGCTGAGCGGACGAGGCCGATGACCGGTAAGATCGCCGTCACGCCCCGCTCGCTCTCCGGCGCGGGCCACCCCGTCCTGTCGCGGCTCTTGGAGCAGGGGTTCGAAATCGTCTATCCCGCGCCGGGCAAAATGCCGTCGGAGGAGGACCTGCTGCGCAGCATTCCGGGCTGCGTCGGCTGGCTTGCCGGCGTCGAGCCGATAAGCCTGCGCGTGCTCGATGCGGCGAGCGGCCTCCGGGTCATCAGCCGTAACGGCACGGGTGTCGACAACATCGACATTTTCGAAGCCGAGGCACGCGGGATCACCGTGGAGCGGGCGACCGGGGCGAACGCCCGCGGCGTGGCGGAACTCGCCATCGGCCTGCTGCTCGCCGCCTCGCGTCATATCCCCTGGTCGCACCAGCATTTGAGCAAGGGGGAATGGCGGCGGCGCATCGGCTGCGAGGTGAAGGGGCGCACGCTCGCCGTCATCGGCTGCGGCGCGATCGGCCGGGAAGTCGCCGACATGGCGCTCGGCCTCGGCATGGAGGTGGTCGGCTACGATCCCTATCCGAATGCGGGTTTCGTACGGCCGGGCTTCCGCCATGTCGGCCTGGAAGAGGCGCTTTGCGAGGCAGATGCCGTGAGCTTCCATTGCCCGCCCGGCGAAAGGCCGATGCTCGATGCCGGGATGTTTTCGCGCATGCGCAAGGGCGTCATCGTCGTCAACACGGCGCGCGCCGAACTCATCGATGACGGTGCCATGCTGGTGGCGCTGGAAAGCGGGCAGGTTTCCACACTGGCGACTGATGTCTTCCATCAGGAGCCGCCCTCGGCCTCCGCGCTGCTCAGCCACGAGCGGGTCATCCTGACGCCCCATGCCGGCGGCTTTACCGAGGAAAGCGTCGACCGCGCCACCAGCGTCGCCGTCGACAATCTGCTGAAGAACCTGGTGTGCCCATGAGCTTTCTGGAGACCCGTCCCCTTGCCAGCGTCGATCGCCTTGAACCGGGCGAGGGCGCAATGCTGGCCTGGCTGGGGCAGGCGGGTTTCCTGATCGCTCAGGGCGGATTGCGTATCGTCATCGATGCGTACCTTTCGGATTCGCTTGCGGAAAAATACCGTGGCACGCGTTTCCCGCATACACGCATGACGCCGCCGGTCATCGCGCCCGGAAACCTCACCGGCATCGATTGGCTGCTCTGTACCCATGGTCACACGGACCATATGGACCCGGGTACGATCCCCGCCTTGCTGGCGGCAAATCCCGCTGCCCGCGTCCTCGCCCCGCGAGCGGAACGGGCGCGCGCCATCGAACGCGGCGTGCCCGAGGATCGGCTCGTGCTGATCGATGCAGGGGAAAGCGTCGATCTTGGCGGCGTGCTGGTCACCGCCACGCCCGCGGCGCACGAGGACCTGCGCAAGACCGAGGACGGCCATATCTTCCTCGGCTACGTGCTCACCGGCGGCGGTGTGACGCTCTGGCATTCCGGCGATACGATCCCGTTTCCCGGTCTTGCGGAATGGCTGATGCCGTTTCGCGTCGATCTCGCGCTGCTGCCGGTCAATGGCCGCGATGCGGAGCGAGCCGCGAACGGCGTGCCCGGCAATCTCACGCTGGAGGAAGCGGTGGCGCTTGCCGACGAAATCGGCGCTCGCGCCACGCTCGGCCATCATTTTGGACTTTTCGATTTCAACACGCTCGATCCTGTCGATGGCGCACGGCGTCTGGCCACCCGAGCGCCGGAGGCGCAGGTGCGTCTCGCCGAGGTGGGCACGGCGTATAATGTTGCACCGGTCGCCCGTCCGCCCCTTTCGGTGCTGGTCGTCTGCCGCGGCAACATCTGCCGATCGCCGACTGCGGACGGCATCCTGCGCGCCGCCTTGCCGGAGCACCGCATCGACAGCGCCGCCATCATGGACTGGAACGTCGGCAAGCCGCCGCACGGCGAAACCACGGCGGTGGCCGCAGCGCGGGGCATCCGCCTCGATACGCTCGTAGCGCGACAGATTCGAGAGACAGACTTCGAGGAATTCGACTTGATCCTCGGAATGGACGATCACAACATGGACGCGATCCACGCCTTGCGGCCTGCAATGAGCCGGGCGCGGGTCGGACGGCTCGGCGCCTTCGCGGCGCCTGGCGAGGAAACCAACATCATCGACCCGTGGGGCGAACCCCGCGCGACCTTCGAGGCCGTCTTCGATCAGATCAAGACAGCCTGCGACCGGCTCGCGCAATTCGCCCGCGTGGGCAGCACGACAAACAGGGAGAGGGAGTAACCCAATGGATTTCGGGATCAACGGCAAGATTGCCATCGTCACCGGCGGCGCCACAGGCATCGGCTATGCCATCGCCAAGACCTTTCATGACGAGGGCGCCGTCGTCGTCATCAACGGCCGCGACCAGGCTAAGCTCGACAAGGCCTGCGCCTCGATCGGCCCGCGCGCCCACGGCGTCGTCGCCGACCTGCTGACGCCCGAGGGTGCGACACGGCTCGCGGACTTCGCCGGCAAGCTTGGCCCGGTCTCCTTCCTCGTCAACAATATAGGTGTCTTCGACGTCAACGATTTCTTCGAGGTCAGCGACGAGCGCTGGATGGAATATTTCCAGCACAACCTGATGACGGCGATCCGCATCTCGCGCATCGTGCTGAAGGACATGCTGGCGCGCAACGACGGCAGCATCGTTTTCATCTCCTCGGAAGCGGCGATCCGCTCCATCGGCAACATGATCCCCTATTCGACGACCAAGACGGCGATGCTCGGCCTCAGCCGCTCGCTGGCCGAATTGACGCGGGGCACGAATGTCCGGGTGAACAGCTACATGCCCGGCAGCACGGCGACGGAATCGGTTGAAACCTATTTCGCCGATCTCGCCGCCCAGCAGGGCAAGACGGTGGAACAGGCGCTCGCCCATTTCTACCGCGACGTCCAGCCGTCCAACCTCACGCAAAAACTGATCGACCCGGCGATGCATGGTCGCGGCGTTGTACAATTGATGACGAACAACGCGATGAACGGCGTCTGCCACCGCGCCGACGGCGGCACTATCCGCTCGATTTTCGGCTGAGGAACACGACATGAGCGGAAAACTTGGCGTCCACAGCCTGGTCTTCACCGATGACTGGTCGCCCGCGGCAGCGGAGGCCAGCTGCCGCGCCGCCGCCGAGATCGGCTACGAACTGATCGAGGTGCTGCTGTTCGACCCGGCCGCGCTCGACATTCCGCTGACCAGGCGGGTGGCGCGGGAGGCCGGGCTGGAGCTGCGCCTCGGCATGGCGCTCGGGTCGGATACCGATATCACCTCGGGCGATCAGGAGGTGGCGCGGCGCGGTGAAGCGAGCGTCGCGCGCTGCCTGGAGATCGCTGCGGAGCTGGAGGCGCCGGCCGTCTCCGGCATCACCTATGCCGCTTTCGCCAACTATGCGGCGCCGGCAACGAAAGCCCAGCGTACGCAGGTCGCGGCAAGCCTTGCCCGTCTCGATCGCCGCGCCGGCGAACTCGGTGTGCGCCTCGGCCTCGAACCGGTCAACCGCTATGAGAGCTACCTCGTCAACACGCTGGACGAGGCGGCGGAACTCATCCGTGCCTCCGGCGGCTCCAACCTGTTCATTCATATGGACACGTTCCACATGAACATCGAGGAGGGGGATATCGCAGCGGCGATCCACCGCAATGCACCTCTGCTAGGCTACGCCCACGTCGCCGACAGCAACCGTGGCCTGCTCGGCGGCGGACATTTCGACGTGCTCGGCTATTGCCGTGCGCTCGAATCGGCCGGCTATCGCGGCGACCTGACGGTCGAGGCTTTCTCGTCGAAAATGCTCAGCGACGGGCTGGTCGGTGGCGTGCGGCTGTGGCGGGAGGCGTGGCAGGATTCGCTGGTGGCGGCGAAGGCGGCCTATGATGTCCTGTGCGTGGCGCGGGAAAGCGCTCGGGCCGGGTGCACTGTCTGGTAACAAAAAGGAATTTCATTTTCCCCTTGTTGCCGGTTATAGAATTGCGACGACGCAACCGGAGTGATGGGCCGATGGACAGCTCAAAGGACAACAGGCAATCCATCCTCATGCGGATTCGCTGGAAGGCGGGATACATGAACCCTGCGCTTCGCCGGATCGCGGATAGGGTGCTGAAGGCGCCTGAAGAGATCAAATCGATCTCCATCAAGGATCTGGCGGTGCAGTGCGAGGTGTCGGAATCGACCGTCACCCGCTTCGTGCGCGAAATCGAAGTGCCGAGCTTCCAGCAGTTTAAGATTCTTATAGCGGAGGAACTGTCGCAGGGCGCGGCGGTCGCAACCCCGTCCTCCGAACGCCACGTCTACGAAGACATCACCGCCGAGGATGATGTTGCCTCGGTGTTGTCCAAGGTGGCCGCCCGTTATGCGATGACGGTTTCCGACACGCGGGCGGGGCTCGCCGAAAGCGAACTGGAACGCGCCGTCGCGGCCATCGAGGAAGCAGATGTTCTCGGCTTTTTCGCTATGGGCGCATCGCTTATCTGCGTGGAGAATGCGCTGCTGCGCTTCATGCGGGTTGGCAAACGCTGCCTGTTCTTCCGAGACCTCGGCATACGGCAGATTTCCACCTCGACGCTTGGCCCCAAGTCGCTGGCAATCGGCGTCTCCAATTCGGGACGCACCATCTCGACGGTCGACAGTCTTCAGCAAGCGAAGCTGCGAGGCGCGACGACGCTCGCGATCACCTCCTTCCCGGATTCGCCGATCGTCCGGCACGCTGATATCTGCCTTTTCACGCCCACCGTCACCGGCGTCGTTGGGCCGGGCGAGTACCACGAATCCATGGTGTCGAAGATCGCCCAGCTCCAGGTCATCGATGTGCTCTATTCGCTCTATGCGGTGCGCAACTTCGGCCGTGCCATCGAGGGCCTGGAGCGCACTTCCGACGTCACCGCCCTGACGCGCTATTGAAGGAAATCCGATGTCCGACACCTCGTCCACCGAGCGGCTGCAACCGCGCTTGGCTATTGCCGAACGCGCCGCGCGCGAAGCCGGCCGCCTGCTGCTCGCCCATTACGGTCGCCGTGAGGGATTGGCCATCGAGCAAAAGGGGCTCAACGATTTTGTATCCAACGCCGACCGCGAGGCGGAAGAGGCGATCGCTTCCATCCTCACGCCGGCCTTTCCTGAGGATGGCTTTCTGGGCGAAGAGACGGGTGCTTCCGCGGTTGAGGGCGCCGAGTTTGTATGGTGTGTCGATCCGCTCGACGGCACGACGAATTTTTTGAAGGGCGCGCATAACTGGTGCGTGTCCATCGGCCTCTGGTCGAAGGGTGAGCCGGTTCTCGGGGTGATCTACGATCCGCTGCGCGACGAGTTGTTCGCCGGCGCCGAGGGCATTGCGGCGACCATTAACGGCGTGCCCATCGCGGCGAGCACTATCGACAGTCTCGACCGGACGCGGCTTGGCATCGGCCACAACCACCGTGTTCCGCCGGCGGTTTTTGCGGCCGATACCGAGCGCCTTTTGTCTGCCGGCGGCAGTTTTTCGCAGGTCGGTGCGGGTGCGCTGATGTTGGCCTATGTGTCGGCCGGGCGGGTGGACGGCTATTTCGAACGGCATATGTGGGCCTGGGATGCGGTTGCCGGTCTTGCCCTCATCAAGGCGGCCGGCGGACGCTTCGCGCCCTATCCGTCCGGCGAGATATCGCTTGCGGCAGGCGGCCTCGTGCTGGCGAGTGGGACGGGCCTGTTCGGCGCGCTTTCCGACCTTTTCGGCATTGCCTGAAGGCAGTCTTCCGATAATCCGAAGACCGGCGCCCTCTTCCCCATGATATTGATCCGGCTGGCTTTTCAAGCCAGCCACGGCGCTCGCGCGCCTTCGGATCGATGGGAGAGACTTCATGAAGGACGGAATGTTTGTCTTTGATGCGGCGGTTCATTGCCAGGATTTCAGCGATGGCCAGATCAAGGACGGAAGCGATGGCAGGCGAGTGCGCATCCTGCGCGAACAACTGACCGGGTTCATCAATCTGACCGGTCGCCGCGGGCCGCCGCCGGAACCGGAAACCTTTTCCGACCCGGACCTCGACTGGGGCATCGACATGCTGTTCGGCAAGGCCGACACGGACATGGCCTGCGCCTGTTCGGTGCCGCTGTTTTCCCACTGGCGCGCCGGCCTCGGCCCCGTCGAACTCAGCCATGCGCTTGCCCAGAAGGACCCGGCCCGCATCGTGCTGACCGGTGGCGTCGACCCCGTCTATCACGGCCTCGGCCCGGCGCTGAAAGAGATGGAGCGGCAGGTGCACGAGCTTGGCGCCGTCAGCTTCAAGTTCTACCAGTACCAGTCGCGCGGCTGCGCCTGGCGTGCCGACGACCGGGACATCGCCTATCCGCTCTGGGAGAAGGCGATGGAGCTCGGTATCAAGATGGTGCAGTTCCACAAGGGGTTTCCGCTGGAACTCGGCCCGGTGGAGGCCTTCAAGCCCAACGACCTGCAATATGCGGCGGCCGATTTTCCGGAGCTGAATTTCGGCATCCACCACCTCGGCGATCCCTATGTCGACGAGACCATTTCCATCGCCAGCCGCTTCGAGAACGTCTATTTGATCCTGCCGCTCTGGTTCAACCAGTACTATCTTCAGCCTTACAAGATGCTGCAACGGCTTGGTGAAGCGCTGCTTTACGTCGGTTCGGATCGCATCTGCTATGGCTCGGAAGCGTTCATCTGGCCACATGTGCAGACCTATATCGATACGCTCGCCAACCTCGTCATGCCTGATGAACTTCAGGACAAATACGGCTATCCCGAAATCACTCGCGAGATGAAGGAGAACATCCTCGGCAAGGCGTTTGCCCGCGGGATGGGCATCGATCTGGAGGCCAAGAAACGCGAACTGGGGCTCATCTGATGATCGATCTTCATGCCCTCGAAGCCGCGCTCGACCGGGCGCGGCCGCTGGTTCTTGGCCATGGCGGCGATATCGAGATCACCGATGTGACGGGAGAGGGGGTGGTGCATGTCGCCCTCTCGGGCGCCTGCCGCGCATGCCCGAACCTCGCCATGACCTTCGTCGGCCCGGTGCGCAGTTATCTCATGGCGGTTCCCGGTGTGTCGGAAGTTCGTTGTGAGCAGGTGAAGGCAGGGCCGCGTGCGCTGTCGCGGCTGGCGAACCTGCTACACGCGCATCCTTACCCCATCGCCTGACGGCCGAATTCATCAATGCGGAAGAGCCCGGAGGATTGGATCCTCCGGGCTCTTTTGTGACTGCGCTTCCTAGGTTTAGGGGATAATCCGCTCGGCGCGCAGCCGGTCGAAGACGTCGATAAAGGACTGTTCCGTGTCCTGGAAATCGGAGAACCCAAGTGCGCGGCTTTTCGCCATGGAGTGCAGGCACTCCATCGGGCGCCCGAGGTCGAGGTCGGTGTGCCACGGCGAGGCAAGCCGATCGAGTGGGTTTGGCTGCAAGCCGTGTTCCGCGACAAGCGCGTCCCATTGCGAGCCGAGCGTGCTCATGCGCTCCGTCAGCGAGTTGTACTCGCCGGGATAGGCGGCCTCGACGCCAAAATAATCGGCGATGCGCTGCCACAGCTGTTCCCAGCGGAAGACGTCGCCGTTGGTGGCGTTGAAGGCTTCGTTGCGGGCGTTGGGTTCAGTAGAGGCCCAGACGATGTGTTTTGCGAGCAGGCGCGCATCGGTGATGTCGTTGATGCCGTGATAGGCGGTCGGCGTGCCGGGGAAGACGAAGGGTGCGCCGGTCGCCTTGCAGATCGAGGCGTAGGTGGCGAGCGTCGCGCCGATGTTCATGAGGTTGCCGACAGCATAGCCGATGATCGTGTGCGAGCGATGGACAGACCAGCCGAAACCATGGTGCGCGGCAAGATCCATCGCGATGTCTTCCAGCTCGTAATAGAAATTCTTCTTTTCCAGCCGCGGGGCGTCTTCGCGGAAGGGCGTGACGGGCGTCACCTTGCCATAGTCCTCGAAGGGGCCGAGATAGTGCTTGGTTCCGGTGACGACCGCCACGTGTTCGACGGTGCCGGCCGCGGTCACGCCCTCGAGTAGGGTGCGCAGCATGCCGCCGTTCAGGCGAATGTTTTCGTCCTCGTTGCGGCCGAGCGTCCATGTGCAATAATAGACATGGGTGGGCCGGAGCTCGCCGAGCGTTTTGAGCGCCGCTTCGCGATCGAGAAGGTCGACGGCGATCGAGCGCATGTAGGATGCGCCGGCTGGCGGACGACGGCTGAGACCGGTGATCTCCCACCCGCCGCTGTCGTGCAGGTGTTCGGCCACATTGAGCCCGACAATGCCAGTGGCGCCGGCGATGAGTGCCCGCTTCTGATACATGCTGATGTCTCCTCCATAAATGATAGTCCTCGTGTCTGTCATTTCCCGCTTGTGCGAGAAAGCGGAGCATTGGCATAAGTGAATTGACGCACATTCATGAATGGAGGTAGGTCATGTCCGGCAGGATTTCCGAGATCGAGGTCTTCGTGAAAGTGGTGGAAACGGGAAGTTTCACCGCAGCGGCCGATGCGCTGCATCTGTCGCCGTCCGCGGTCAGCAAAATCATCGCCCGTATCGAGACGCGGCTCGGACTGCCGCTGGCCGTGCGTTCAACCCGTAAGTTGCGACTGACGACAGAGGGTGAGGATTATTTCGCCCGCGGCAAGCAGATTCTCAAAGATATTTCCAGCCTGGAACGCGGCGTGAAGGAAAGTGCCGGCCAGGTCGGCGGGGTGTTGCGTGTCAGTTGCAACGTGCCTTTCGGCCTGCACTGCGTGTCGCCGCTCGTACCCGGTTTCCTGGAGGCCTATCCGGAAATCAGCCTGGAATTCTCGCTTTCCGACACTACCACCGATCTCATAGGAGATGGCATCGACGTTGCGATCCGCACCGGTGTGCTGACGGATTCCACCATCCGTGCCCGGCGGATCGTAGCCTCACCGCGACGCGTGGTGGCTTCGCCCGCCTATCTCGAAAAGCACGGCGTTCCGGCCGAACCACGCGATTTGCTGGAGCACAACTGCCTGACGCTCGGCTTCAGCCGAAGTTACGGCAAATGGCCCTTCCGTATCGAGCAGGACGGCATCCCCACCCAGCTCGATCTTGCGGTGAAGGGAAGTCTCAGCCTCGACAACGGCGAGAGCCTGCGACGGTTTGCGTTGGACGGCGTGGGTCTCGCGCGCCTGTCCGAGTTCCACATCGGCCAGGACCTGAAGACAGGTCGCCTCGTCTCGGTGCTCGACACCTTCAATCCTGGCGACCGAGAGCCGGTCTCGATCATCTATGCCGACCAGTCGCCGCTGGCGCCACGCATCCGTGCTTTCATCGATTACCTCGCCCGGCACATCGTCGCCTAGGATTTGTGACGAAATGTACAGGATCAAATGACCAATTTTCACCGCACCCTCCCGGGGTGTGGTGCTACTCCTTGGATCAGAGGTTCCGAATGCCCGGAAGGACGACGCCCCTTGCGGGTGTTGGGGACAGGAGCCGCCGGGCAGGAATGCCCGACAGGAGGATCCAGCATGAATGGTTTGGCCGATCTCAGGATGTTTTCCGAAATCGCGTGCTCACAGAGCATGGCGAGTGCTGCAAATCGCCTCGGCATGGCGCCGGCGACGATCAGCGGGCGGTTGAAGGCACTGGAGGATCACTATGGCGTGGCGCTGGTACGGCGCACGACGCGCTCGCTGCTGTTGACGGAAGAGGGCAAGCTGCTGCTCGAGCGGGCGAGGCCCGTGCTCTCCGGCTTTGCCGATCTCGAGCGCGACATGGGCGGGCGCCGCACGGCTGTTTCAGGTGGCCTCGTGCTGTCCTGCGCGGCGGATATCAGCCGGGTTCAACTTCTTTCGCTGGTGCGTGCCTTTGCCCATGCCTATCCGCATCTGCAATTTTCCCTGCGCTTCGATCCGCCGGGCAGCCTTCATGAAATTCCGTTCGATGTTGCCTTGCGGGTTGGCCCCGTCCGGGACTCGAATCTGACGATCCGGAAATTGTTTTCGATGGAAACGGTGACCTGTGCTGCACCCGCCTATCTGGCGGAGTATGGGGTGCCCGCTCTGCCGGCCGATCTCTGTCGCCATGAATGCCTGCGGCTCGATGGCTCGGCCTTCGCCGGCAATGGTTGGGCGTTTCAGGGGGGCGCCGACGGGGAGGTGGCTGTAGGAGGTCGCTTCCGGGCGAGCGATCCGGCAACATTGAAAAACTTCGCGGTTCAAGGGCTTGGCATCCTGCGCACGGCGCTGGCGGATGTGGAGATGGAACTGGCGGCCGGTCTTCTGGTGCCGGTGCTGGAGGTATTCGAGCCGGAGCCGCAGGCGGTCTGCCTGCTCAGTGACAGCCGGCGCCGGCTGCCAGCCCGTACTGCAGAGTTCATCGATTTTGCGCAGGCGCATGCCCGTGCACCGTCGGCCGAGAGGAGATACGCGCTCCCGGTGCCTTCAGTGCGTGGCATTCGCGAAATAATGTAAAATTTATTTTCTTGCAAAAATTATGAAAAGAAATTAGTTCTATCGACCAAGGCAAGTTCCTTCGGCCGACAGGGCTGGCGACCAGATGGTCGCACGGAGGAAACGAACGGACCGTCTGGAGGGGCGGTCTGCCGGGGAGCTATCCCCGATTGCCATGGGAGGTTTGGGCAATGGATTATGGTCTGAAGGGCAAGCATGTGCTGGTCACGGGCGGTGCGACGGGCATCGGCCTTGCGGTGGCTGAGGCCTTTGTCGCCGAGGGCGCCAGCGCGACGATAAGCGGTCTTCTCGAGGCGGAAGTTGCCTCGGCGATCGTGCAGCTTGGCACCCAGGCGCGCGGCATGGCCTGCGATCTGACGGTGACCGGCGAGGACCGTCGCCTTGCCGATTTCGCGCGAGGCCACGCCCCGGTTGATTTTCTCATCAACTCCGTTGGAATTTTCGAAGTGCGGCCGTTTTTCGAAACGCGCGACGAGGACTGGTTCCGCTTCTTCGATGTCAACGTCATGACGGGCGTGCGCATGTCCCGGCTGCTGTTGCAAGACATGTTGGCGCGCGGGGAGGGGTCTATCGTCTTCATCAGCAGCGAGAGCGCGGTGAAGCCGCAGGCCTGGATGCCGCACTATGGCGCGATGAAGGCCTGCCTTCTTGGTGTGTCGCGGGCACTCGCCGAACTGACCCAGGGCACACGCGTGCGCGTCAATACTATCCTGCCCGGACCGACCGACACGCTCGCCGTGCGGCGCTACCACGAGCAGATCGCCCGCGAGAAGGGTGTCACCCGCGAGCAGGTGGTCGCCGACTATTTCGACGAAACCGAGCCGACCTCGCTGATCCGCCGGATGATCGCCCCGGAGGAGGTCGCCGCGAGCGTCGTCCATCTTGCAGCCTCACCGGCTCTGAACGGCATGGCGATGCGGGCCGAAGGCGGCACCATTCGCGCAATTCTTTGATCTTCAACCGGAAAAGACAATGGCTGACCTTCAGATCGACAACCTGGCAAAAGCATTCAAGGGCGGCTTTGAAGCACTGCGCGGCATTTCGCTCGACGTCGCCGACCGCGAGGCCGTGTTTCTGCTGGGGCCGTCAGGTGCTGGCAAGACCACGACGCTGCGCCTCGTTGCCGGGCTGGAAGAGGCAAGTGCGGGTCGCATCATGATCGGTGGGCGCGATGTGACGCGCTGGATGCCGCGCGAGCGTAACCTCGCCATGGTCTATGACAAACACTCGCTTTTTCCGCATCTCAGCGTCTTCGAAAACCTCGCCTATCCGCTGCGCATCCGGAAGATGGCGGAGGGCGAGATGCGCCGCCATATCGCCGGTGTCGCCGAAACCTTGCAGATCGAGAAGCTCCTGGAGCGCCGGCCGAACCAGCTTTCCGGTGGCCAGATGCAGCGTGTCGCGATCGGCAGGGCATTGGTGCGCGATGCGGATGTCTTCCTGCTGGACGAGCCGATCTCCCATCTCGATGCGCAGCTGCGCGCCCGCATGCGCGTCGAGTTCAAGCGCCTGCAGCGCGAGTTCAAGGCGACGATGCTCTATGTCTCGCACGATCAGCTCGAGGCGATGACCATGGCCGACCGGATCGTGCTGATCAACAAGGGCCGGATCGAGCAGATCGCCGCACCGCAAGTCCTCTTCGACCGGCCGGAAACGCTCTTTGCCGCCACCTTCGTCGGCGAACCGCCGATGAATGTCATGAGAGCCGCCATTTCACATTCCAACGGCTGCCATCTGCTGCGGATCGGCGACGCGTATATCGCGGTCGATCACGACTGGATGCAGGAGGGCGAGGCGGTAAAGCCCGGCGGCAACTATCTCTTGGGGTTGCGGCCGCAGCAGCTTCACCTCTGCCCGCCGGATGCCGACCATCCCTGCCGCGTGCAGGGCACGATCTTCGCCGTCGAAACCCTGGGGTCACGGGTGATCTTCGACATCGAGGTGGAGGGTCAGGTGATCCGCGCGATGACAACGCTCGATGCCGCACTGAAATATCCGCGAGCGATCGGTGCGCCGATCGCATTCCGCATCGACCCCGACTTTGTCTACTTGTTCGACGCCGATACCGGTCGCACCGTGCGGCAGGCGCGCTTCACCCGACAAAGGACGGCACGACTTCACGCCTGACACGGCGTGGCGATGGCTACGCATGCACCAACAATGGAGGAGGAGAGAATGAGCATCGTGAAATTGAGTGCCGCCACGGCGGCCGGGCTGTCGTTACTGCTGCTGGCCCTTCCTGCCCACGCCCAGACGGAGGCGCAGAAGGCCTTGGCGGGCAAGACCATCCACTTCCTCGCGCCATCCATGCCGCAGTTCGCGGCGCTGTCGAAATTCTTCCCCGAATTCGAGGAAAAGTACGGCATCAAGGTGATCGTCGACGAAGTGCCCTTCGAGAACTACCGGCAGAAATCCCTGGTGGAAATGCAGCAGGGCACCGGCACCTATGACTTCTTCGCCGTCGATGTGATGTGGCTTGCCGAATATGCCGCGGCCGGTTTCCTGGAACCGCTGATGCCCTATGTCAAGAACGCCGACCTGACGGATGCCGACTACGACATTGATGACTTCCTGCCACGCGTCATCAGCGGCACGGGTGTCTTCAACGATACGCTCTACACCATGCCGATCGGGGCAGGGCCTGTCGGCACGACCTTCCGCGCGGATATCGCGGAGAAGGCCGGCTTCAAGCTACCGGAGCGCTTCTCGCCCGAATTCACGACCAAGTACATGTATGACGCGGCCAAGAAGGTGAACAATCCCGAATCCGGCATGATCGGTTTCGCCAACATTCCGGGCCGCTGGTTCTGGGGCGTCACCTACCTGCCGTACCTCTATGCCTTCCAGACGCCTGAGACCAAGGGCGACGAATATGTCGACAAGGACTGGAAGATCTCGATCAACAACGAGCGCACTGTCGCGTCGATCGACTACTTCCTGAGCTTCAAGGAGTTCATGCCGTCCGACAGCGCGAACTGGGGCATCGGTGAAGCGACCGCAGTCTACCAGGCTGGCAATGCCTTCGGTACCTGGAACTACCAGGACTTCGTCAATGGCTTTTTCGAAGATCCTGCGACGCAGGCGAAGGTCGCCAGCAAGAACGTGCACCTGCATACGCCGGTCGGTCCCGACGGCGTGATCGACCCCTGGTTCGGCGCCTGGTCGCTCGGCCTGTCCAAGGATTCGCAGAACAAGGAGGCGACCTGGACCTTCATCCAGTGGCTGACCTCGAAGGATATTCAGGCGCGCGCCACCCAGTACGGTGCCGGTCCGTCACGCCACTCGACCTACAAGAGCGAGACGCTCGCGAAGTATCAGCCCTGGTGGCCGGGTGTCTACGATTTCATGCTGAAGGAAACCAACCCCGACGAGCGTATCCGCGTGCCGGAATGGGCCGAGATCTCCGACATCATGGGTGAAGAGGGCAACCGCGCCTGGATCGGCGAGATCGACAGCAAGACGGCCGCCGCCAACATGGAAAAACGCATGACCGACGCGATGCGCAAGGGCGGCTACTACATTCCCGGCCGCAACGATCTGCCGAAACAGCAATGGCGCGACCTGACCTACTACGATCGCCTGCCGTCTGAGTGGAACTGATCCTAGCGGCTCCGGGGCATGGCTTCATGTCCCGGTCCCGGCCGGTACCCCGGAAACCTGCCGACGGGTGCCGGCACCATGCTCCAACCGCAAATCAAAGGGACTGAGACATGTCGATCTCGGAACGCACAACCACAGCCCCGGCCATGGTCTTCGGGCAGAGGGGCATCCTGTCCCGTTTCGGCCCTTCGAACCGGGCGGTCTTTCCGTGGGTTCTGATGGCGCCGACGCTCATCATCCTGTTTGCCATCGGCATCTATCCGTTTCTCTATTCGCTCTACATTGCGAGCCACAATGTCATCCTGTCCAAGCCCTATCTGCCGCGCATCTTCGTCGGGCTCTACCAGTATCAGGCGCTGATCCAGGACCCGGAATTCTGGCATGCGATGCGCAAGACGCTGCTCTTCACGGTGCAGGCGGTGTTCATCGAGTTCTGGCTCGGTCTTGGGCTCGCGCTGCTCTTCCAGCGGCAGTTGACCGGCATCGCCTTCATGCGTGTCTTCATCCTCATCCCGATGATCCTGCCACCACTGGTCGCCGCCCTGATCTGGCGCTACATGTTCTACCCCGGCGCAGGCCTCGTGACCTACTATGTCGGCGGCATCACCAAGGCCCTCGGCTTCGGTGAAATCCCCTTCCTGTCCGATCCGATTGTCGCCTTCCAGACGCTGGTCTTCGTCGATGTCTGGGAATGGACGCCGTTCATGTTCCTGATGCTGTCGGCCGGCCTCGCCTCCATTCCGCGCCAGCCCTACGAGGCGGCGGAAATCGACGGCGCCAGCTCGTGGCGGGTGTTCTGGACCATCACCATGCCGCTGCTGCGTCCGGCAATCCTGATCGCCGTCGTCATCCGCACCATGGATGCCTTCCGCACCTATGAGCTGATCGTGATCATGACACGCGGCGGACCGGGCAACGCCACCACCACCATGAATGTCTTCCTGACGAAGACCGGCCTCGAATTCTTCGACGCCTCGAAGGCGGCCGCCCTCTCGCTGATCATGATGATGATCATCATCGTGATGAGCTTCGTGTTCATCCGCGTCTTCCGGTCCAAGACCGAAGTCGCCGAGTAAGGAGAGCTGCCATGAAAAAGCTAGCCTATAGCCTGGAATCGCCAGCAGCACCCGCAGTGCAACGCAACTGGTGGGTCTATCTCGTGCTCCTCCTCGTCTGCCTGGTCAATTTTGTGCCCTATCTCTGGGTGGTCATGACCGGGTTCATGGATGGCGCCTCGGCATCTTCCGCCACGCCCGCCTGGTTCTTCACGCCCTCGCTCGAAGCGTTCCACTACCTGATCGTCGAGAAGGGCATCCTGAAGAACTTCTTCAACAGCGTCATCGTCTCGCTCGCCTCGACCTTCTTCTCGGTGACGATCGGCATGTTCTGTGCCTATGCGCTGGCGCGTTACGATTTCACCGGCCGGGACGACGTGTCCTTCTGGGTGCTGACGAACCGCATGATGCCACCGGTCGCGGTTCTGATCCCGATCTTCGTCACTTTCCAGACCGTCGGCCTGCTCGACACACTGCTGGGCCTGATCATCCTTTATACGGCGATGCAGCTGCCCTTCGTGGTGTGGATGCTGACGGGCTACTTTCGTGACATTCCCCGCCGTTACGAGGAATCCGCCATGGTGGACGGCGATACCTGGTTCGCTGCCTTCCGCAAGGTCACGCTGCCGGTGATGATGCCCTCGATCACGGCCACCTCGATCTTCGTCATGATCCTGTCCTGGAACGAGTTCGCCTTCGCGACCTTCCTCACCAGTACCCAGGCGAAGACTATGCCACCGGCCATCATGGCCTATTCGATCGGCGCCGATATCCGCTGGAACGTGCTGGGCGCTGCCGTCGTGCTCATCACGGCACCACTCATCCTCTTCGTGCTGCTTTTGCAACGCCAGCTGATAAGCGGCCTGTCGCAGGGCGTGGTGCGCAAATGATCCTTCTCCGCAACAGCGCAGGCAACAGAATGGAACACGGTCATGGCTGACATACAGATCAACAGCCTGATGAAGCAGTTTGGCGCGTTCAAGGCCGTCGACGACGTCAACATCACGGTCAATGACGGGGAGTTCGTCTTCCTTCTCGGCCCTTCTGGCTGCGGCAAGACGACGACGCTGCGCATGATCGCCGGGCTCGAAATGCCGAGCAGCGGGCGCATTGCCATCGGTGGGCGCAACGTTACCTTCCTCAGGCCACGCTACCGCAATGTCGGCATGGTCTTCCAAGACTACGGCCTCTATCGCCACCTGACGGTCTTCGGCAACATCGCCTATCCGCTGGAAGTGCGTCGGCTTGGCCGGGCGGAGATCGCCAGCAAGGTCGAGGCGGTTGCCCGCACCATGCAGATCACCGAGGTGCTGCAGCGCAAGCCCGACCAGCTCTCGGCAGGTCAGCTCCAGCGCGTGGCGATCGCCCGCATGCTGGTGCGCGATGCAGACGTGTTCTTGATGGATGAGCCGATGTCACATCTCGATGCGCAGCTACGCGGACAGATGCGCGCCGAGCTGCGCCACATCCAGAAGACGGTCGGCGTCACCACGATCTTCGTCACGCATGACCAGCTGGAGGCCATGACCATGGCGGACCGCATCATCGTGATGAAGGATGGCGAAATGCTGCAATTCGCCACCCCGCGCGAAATCTTCGAGCGGCCAGCGACGGAATTCGTCGCGACCTTCGTCGGCGAGCCGCAGATGAACATTCTCGATGCCCGCATCGCGCGTCTCGAAGGTAAGATCGTCGCGATGACCGAGCATTTTGCGGTTCCGCTTGATGCGGACTGGGTGGCGCGCAATGGGCTTGTGGACCTCATCGACAAGCCGGTGCGCCTCGGCGTGCGACCGGAACATATCGCGATCCGGGAAACACCGGATGCGGAGCACCGCATCGTCGCAGAACTCTACTCCTTCGAGCCGACCGGCGCGGAAAATCTCTACGTTCTGCAATGCGGTTCCGTGATGGTGACGACCCGCACGTCCACCACCGACACCGCCCATCTCTCCAAGGCGGAGGGAAGCCGGCGCGCCGCGCGCTTCGACCCGAACTGGATCTACCTGTTCGATCCGCTCACGGGGCGCACCATCGCCCAGGCCGTAGGCAGCGACGTTTCGAGAGAGGAGATCTGACATGAACAGATCCAACGTCATCCTTCTCGTCATCATTGCCCTGCTGCTCGGATCCTGCACCGTCATGGCCGGTGATGTCTCGCATTGGCCGGCCTCGGTGATCGCCGTTATCGTGATCGTCTCGCTCAAATTCTGGAACGACCGGGCCAAACTTTTCGCCTGGCCGATGGAATTCCTGCTGGCAGCCGGCGTCTCGATGATCGTCATCAACCTGGCCCGGCTTTACGTGACGCCGTTGCCCTATTGAGAAGGACGATCCCGTGATCAGCCCCGCCCTTGCTGTCCATGCCCTCTCCAAGACTTTTGGCGCCAAGCGCGCCGTGGAGGATGCCACGTTCGCGGTGGCGCGCGGGGACATTACCGGGTTTCTTGGCCCGAACGGTGCGGGCAAGACCACGGTGATGAACATGATCGTCGGGCTCATCGAACGGGATGGCGGCGAGATCGAAGTGCTCGGCGTGCGGCAAACTAGCCGCCGGCGCGATCTCCGCGCGCTGATCGGCTATTTGCAGGAGAAGCCTCGGGTTTACCCGGAGATGACTGCGCGGGGATACCTGCGTTTCTTCGCCGATCTCTACGGTATTCCGGATGCGGGCAGCCGTGTGAAGGAGGTCATCGAACGGGTCGGCCTGGCGTCGGCAGCGGAGAGACGGCTTGGCGACTTCTCTCGCGGCATGCAGCAGCGGGCCTGCCTTGCCCGCGTGATGCTGCACCGGCCGGAACTTCTCATCCTCGACGAGCCGACGCTCGGCCTCGACCCGACCGGCGTTGCGGACATGCGCGCGATCTTTCGCGAGATGAAGGCGGAAGGGGTGACGCTGCTGTTTTCCTCCCATCAACTGGCCGAGATGGAGCGGGTTTGTGACAGCGTCGTCTTCATGCGGCAAGGCCGTGTTCTGGCAACCGGCCGGCCGGCCGCGCTGCTTCCGGCAGGACTGCCGCAAGCAAGCCTGCAAGTGGAACTCCACGAGCCGGCGGCGCAGGGCCTGGAACGAATTGGCGCCCTGCCGGAAGTGGAGCGGGTGCGCCAAATTGGTCCGCACCGGCTGGAGATCTTTCTCCGCCGGGCGCCGGAAGATGGGCGGGATGCACGGGCGCACGCCGTCCGGCTTCTTTCGGGGGCGGGTTACACGGTCCTCTCCGTCGAAGCGGCTACGCCGTCGCTGGAGGATATCTTCATCGATTTGACCCGGCCGGAATTCCCGGTCCGCCAAGAGCCCGCAGGGCTCGTCCATTGAAAGGGGAACGAACATGGATCTCGGTTACAGCGGCAGGCGCTGCCTTATCACGGCATCCACCGGCGGTCTCGGTTTTGCCATTGCAACAGCCATGGCGCGCGAGGGTGCGACCGTTGTCATCAACGGCCGAAGCGCGGACAGTGTCTCCAAGGCCGTTGCACGCTTAAGGGCGGAGGTTCCGGATGCACGGCTTGAACAGGCCGTCGGCAATTCCGGCACGAAGGGGGGCTGTGACGAACTCATTGCAAATTGCAGTGATGTCGACGTGCTGGTGGTCAATCTCGGCATCTACGAGGCGGTCGATATCTACAAGGCCGGGGACGATCGCTGGTACGAGCTGATCGAGGTGAACGTCATGAGTGGTGTGCGGCTGGCCCGCAACTATCTGCCGAAGATGCTGGCGCGCAACAGCGGGCGCGTGGTGTTCATGGCAAGCGAATCCGGCATCAATCCCGCACCGGAAATGCCCGCCTACAGCGCCACCAAGACCATGCAGCTGTCGCTTGCCCGCAACCTTGCCGAAACGACCAAAGGCACCGCTGTCACCGTCAATTCGGTTCTGCCCGGCCCATGCAGCACGGAAGGTGTCGCGGATCTCATTGCCGGCCTCTATCCCGATGTTCCAACGCCGGAAGCGCAGCGTCGCTTTGTTGCGGAAAACCGCCCGACCTCACTGATCCAGCGGCTGTCGAAGCCGGAGGAGGTGGCCGACTTCGTCACCTTCCTCGGCAGCACGCGCACCGGCATCGTCAATGGCGCAGCGCTCCGGATCGACGGCGGCCTGATCCGCACTGTGATGTGATCGGCCGCGCCATGGAACATGTCCGCCCCCCATCCGTCGCAGCAAGACTACGCCCCCCTGGAATGGGCCGTCAGGCCTTACTGATGGTCCGCCGCGAAACGGCCGCCAAGTTTGCATCGTTGTGGTTCGGGCTCGTCGCCAGTGCACTCTGCCTCATGGCCTATGTCTACGGATTCGGTTTCGCTCAGACGTTCGAGACCGAATCCGTCGTCGTGACGGCGGATCCGCTGGCGGGGCTGAACCTTCTCGTCGTGGTGTTTCTCGGCCTTGTGCTGGGGCTCAGGCTCGCCGGCGCGCTCAGTTGGGAGCGCGAGCATCATACGCTGGAGGTACTGCTGGTCGGGCCGGTCTCATCGAGCGCGATCGTGCTGGCGAAATATCTGGCGGAACTCGTGGTGCTTGCAGCACTTGTTGCCGTCTACTGCATCTATCTTGCTGCCGCACAGCCCCTCGGTGCGGGCGTGACGGGTGCCGGCGATTTCGCCACCATCCTTGCGAATGGCCTGTTCGTGCTGCCGGTCATGGCGATGGGGCTTGTCGTTTCCGCGACAACGGGATCAGTGCGCGTCGCTGTCGTTCTCTATCTGGCGCTCGTGGCGTTGCTCGCGGCCTATGACGTGGGGCTCGGGCTGCTGCGGGCGCTGCCTGCGGAAACCATGAGCCTGTTTTCTCTTTATCTCCGGGCGTTGCTGGAAGCCGCTGCGCCGCTCTTCCATGCGCTGTCGCCCGTTGCGGGCATCGCCTTTCTGGCCCAGCGGCTCGCCACGCAGGAGGCGATTTCGGTGGCGCAGTCGCTCGGCGTTGTCGCTTTGACGGCCGGGCTTCTGCTGCTCTCCTGTCTCATTACCCGCTGGAAGGGAGCCTAGGCATGTGCAGAATCCTCGCCGTCCTGCTCCTTCTTTGCCTATCAGCCGCCAGCCCTGCAAAAGCGATCGAGCCTGAACGACGGGATGCCGTCATCATTACCGGTCGCGTCTGGGATGGTTTTGGCTTCAAGGACATGTTCCTGCCCTCGCATGCGCCGACGCTACACCTTCTGTCGGGCGAAGACAGCGCCATCTCCTTCGTCGAGACGCAGGAATATTACTGGCCGCTTTCCCGGCAGGTCTATGTCGACCTCGAAAGGAAACGTCAGGATGTCACGGGCACCCTCCGGGTCATGCGGGATGGTGTGGTGGCCGCGGAGCTCGAACCCACGCCCTATGTCGTCCTCTATCCCGAGGGTGTCCTGAACGGCAGCGGCCAACTCGTCTGGGGCACTGATGCCATTGCGGCCTACACCGCCTACCAGCAGGAGGAACGCACCTTCGCTCGCCGCTATGTCGAGGCCGAGGCGCAGCAACGCGCCTACGAGCGCAAGTTGCTGGAAGCCGGGGCGGCGCGGCTTCGCGGTGCGCCGGTCGAAATCATCTCGCCGCCCGACCCGCTGCCAAAGCCGAGCCTGCGGCTCGTGACGGCGCCCGCAACGGCCTACCGTCTCGCCCTCGATGCAGGGCAGTACGAGATGGCGCTCATAGTCAACGGAACGCCCGTTCCGGAGACCTTGCGCCGCCTCGACGTCGTCGATATCGCCGGCCGCCGTGTCACCGTCGCCGACGTGGTGCCCGAGGAGCGCTGGACACGGCCGATCGCCACGAACGGCGCGGATATGCGCATCTTCGCCCGACCCGGTTCCACCTTCTACTTGACGCTATCGCAGGCGGATCGTTTCGACGAAACGGAATACATGCCGGTCGTCTCGCCGCAGCAGGATCCGGTTGCAGGACGAAACATCTGGGTTCGGCGCATGGCATCGCAGGTTGATAGCCTCGAGGCCCGCTTCGGGCAGGACGGCGATGTGCTAAACCTGCCGCTCGCCCGCCTGAAGGTGGTGCAGACGGAAGGATCCGGGTTCGGCTACCAGGTGCGCGCGGCCAAGACGGGCGAAAAGGAAGACCTGACGGCCTTCGCGATCTCCGTGCCTTCGAGTATCGACGCGCTGCGTGGCGAAGTTTGGACCGGCGGAGAAGGCACGGCCGCCTTCCGGCGGGATATCGTTGTGGTGCAACCACGTAACGATAGCCTTGCGCTCGGTCTTGCCTTGCTGCCGCTGCTCGGCTGGCTCGGCCCGACGATCATTCGCCGGACGGCAACAAGGGCGGATACGGACAGATAGCCGTAGGGCAATCCCGACCAGGTCTCAGACGCTGCAATGATGGCCAGTGAGGCGCGTGTTGCGATGGCACCTGATTCCACGCAGCGCCTGCGCAAGCCTGGGCAGGAATGCCTGGTAGGGGCGGGCGGACGGTTCAAAACAAGCCAGTTTTAGGGATTGGCGCAATCGATGAACGCGGCTAATTCTGGCTGAAAGACCCGATGGGCGGGGTCGGCCTACTTCGGTGCAGCACCGAAACCGTTGATAAGTCGTCATAGCTGTTGACGCATTTTTTACCTCGTCTACTATATCTTGTGTTCGAGGTTCCTTCGATTCGAAAAGATCGAAGGCTAAGACGGGAATCCGGGGCGGCCATGATGGCCGCGTCAAACCGGAGCTGCCCCCGCAACTGTAAGCGGCGAGCATTCGTTCGATGAAGCCACTGAGGCGCAAATGCCTTGGGAAGGTGAACGGATGCCGCGACCCGCAAGCCAGGAGACCTGCCTCGTACATGAATGTCCACGGGCGGGGTGTCCGGAAGGCGAGCGTTGGGTTGCGGAATGATGTCGCGCCCCGTCTCCCCGTATGTCCCGCATAATCACTTCGGGGTGAAGTTATGTCGATCCAGTTTCCAGTGCATCCGCGCGAGTAAGCGGCGTTTCGTGTCCGGCCGTCTCAGGCGGCCATCTGCCCATCTCCAGTTTTTCGAACGGCCATCGGCGGATGGCTGAACGATTTGTCACGCCCAATTGTCCAATTACGAGGAAGACCATGTCCATCACCGTCTACAGCAAGCCTGCCTGCGTCCAGTGCACCGCGACCACCCGCGCGCTCGACCGCCAGGGCATCGACTACAGCGTCGTCGACGTTTCCGAGGATGCCGATGCCTTCGCGCTCGTGCAGGGGCTCGGCTACCGGCAGGTTCCCGTCGTCATCGCCGGCGAGCAGCATTGGGCCGGCTTTCGCCCGGATATGATCAGCGCGCTGGCTTGAAGCGAGCCAGGTGATGGGCGGGCTCGTCTATTTTTCCACCCGGTCGGAAAACACCCGTCGTTTCGTCGAAAAGCTCTGCCTTCCGGCCTCCCGCATTCCGCTCCGCGCCGACGAGGCGCTGAAGGCGGAGGCGCCCTTCGTGCTCGTCGTGCCTACCTATTGCGGTGAGGACGGGAAAGGCGCCGTTCCCAAGCAGGTGATCCGCTTCCTCAACGATGCGGAAAACCGCGCAAACCTTCGCGGTGTGATTGCCGCGGGCAACAGCAATTTCGGCGCGACCTTCGGGATCGCCGGCGATGCCATCTCCGCCAAATGCGGGGTGCCATATCTCTACCGCTTCGAGCTTTTGGGCACCGCGGAAGACGTCGCCAACGTCAAAGATGGATTGGAACGATTTTGGACACGATGACGCTCGACAAGCCGATCAAGGCCCCGGAGATTACGGCGCTGGACTACCACGCGCTGAACGCCATGCTGAACCTCTACGACGAGGGTGGAAAAATCCAGCTCGACAAGGACCGGCTGGCCGCTAAGCAGTATTTCCTCCAGCACGTCAACCAGAACACCGTGTTCTTCCATAACCTCAGGGAAAAACTCGATTATCTGGTGACGGAGGGCTACTACGAGCAGGAGGTGCTGGACCAGTATGCCTTCAATTTCGTGCGCGACCTGTTCGACCACGCCTATGACAAGAAGTTCCGTTTCCCGACCTTTCTCGGCGCCTTCAAATATTACACGTCCTATACGCTGAAGACTTTCGACGGGAAGCGCTACCTGGAGCGCTATGAGGACCGCGTCTGCATGGTGGCGCTGGCGCTGGCGCGCGGCAACGAAGCACTTGCCCGCGACCTCGTCGATGAGATCATTTCCGGCCGCTTCCAGCCGGCGACGCCGACGTTCCTCAATGCCGGCAAGAAGCAGCGCGGTGAACTCGTCTCATGTTTTCTGCTCCGCATCGAAGACAATATGGAGAGCATAGGGCGTTCGATCAATTCGGCCTTGCAGCTCTCCAAGCGCGGCGGTGGCGTGGCGTTGTCGCTGACGAACCTTCGCGAGATGGGAGCGCCGATCAAGCAGATCGAGAACCAGTCCTCCGGCGTCATCCCGGTGATGAAGCTCTTGGAAGATTCCTTCTCCTACGCCAACCAGCTCGGTGCGCGGCAGGGCGCGGGTGCGGTCTATCTCAACGCCCATCATCCCGATATCATGCGCTTCCTCGATACTAAGCGCGAGAATGCCGACGAGAAGATTCGCATCAAGACGCTGTCGCTCGGCGTCGTCATCCCCGACATCACCTTCGAACTCGCGAAGAACAACGAAGACATGTACCTGTTCTCGCCGCATGACGTGGAGCGCGTCTACGGTGTCGCCTTCTCCGAGATCTCGGTGACGGAAAAGTACCGCGAGATGGTCGAGGACGCCCGCATCAAGAAGAAGAAGATCAAGGCGCGCGACTTCTTCCAGATCATCGCCGAGATCCAGTTCGAAAGCGGCTATCCTTACATCATGTTCGAGGACACGGTGAACCGGGCAAACCCCATCGCCGGGCGCATCTCGATGAGCAACCTTTGCTCGGAAATCCTGCAGGTCAGCGAGCCGAGCGCGTTCAACGACGACCTCTCCTATGCGACGATGGGCAAGGACATTTCCTGCAATCTCGGCTCGCTCAACATAGCGGCTGCTATGGATAGCCCCGATTTCGGCCAGACGATCGAGACGTCGATCCGGGCACTCACGGCCGTCTCCGAGATGAGCCACATCTCCTCGGTCCCCTCCGTCGAGAAGGGCAATGACGACAGCCACGCCATCGGCCTCGGCCAGATGAACCTGCACGGCTACCTCGCCCGTGAGCGCATCTTCTATGGCTCGGAAGAGGGTATCGACTTCACCAATATCTATTTCTACACGGTGACGTACCACGCCATCCGCGCCTCCAACCGACTGGCGGTCGAGAAGGGCGTGAGCTTCAAAGGCTTCGAGAATTCGAAATACGCTTCCGGCGAATATTTCGACAAATACACGGAAGCGGAGTGGCTGCCGGCGACGGAGAAGGTGCGGGGCATCTTCGAAGAGGAGGGTATCCACATTCCGACGCAGGAAGACTGGCTTGAGCTGAAGCAGGCAGTCATGACAGGTGGTCTCTACAACCAGAATCTCCAGGCCGTGCCACCGACGGGCTCGATCTCCTACATCAACCACTCGACGTCCTCGATCCATCCGATCGTCTCGAAGATCGAGATTCGCAAGGAGGGCAAGATAGGTCGCGTCTATTACCCGGCCGCCTTCATGACCAACGACAATCTCGACTACTACCAGGACGCCTACGAGATCGGCCCGGAGAAGATCATCGACACCTATGCGGCGGCGACGCAGCATGTCGACCAGGGCCTGTCGCTGACCTTGTTCTTCCGCGACACCGCGACGACGCGCGACATCAACCGGGCGCAGATCTATGCCTGGAAGAAGGGCATCAAGACCATCTACTACATCCGCCTTCGCCAAATGGCGCTGTCCGGCACGGAAGTGCAGGGCTGCGTCTCGTGCGCACTGTGACATCGGGGAAGACCATGAATATCCAAGTGAAGACCAAAGCCCCGAAGGCGGCCGCCGCCGTGCGCGCCATCAACTGGAACCGCATGGAGGACGACAAGGACCTGGAAGTCTGGAACCGCCTGACCGGAAACTTCTGGCTGCCGGAAAAGGTGCCGCTTTCCAATGACATTCCGTCCTGGGCTACCTTGAAGCCGGAGGAGCAGCAGCTCACCATCCGCGTCTTCACCGGCCTCACCCTGCTTGACACAATCCAGAACGGCGTCGGCTCGGTGCGGTTGATGGAGGATTCAGCGACCCAGCACGAGGAGGCGGTGCTCTCCAACATCTCCTTCATGGAGGCCGTGCACGCGCGTTCCTATTCCTCGATCTTCTCCACGCTCTGCTCGACGCCGGACGTCGACGACGCCTATCGCTGGTCGGAGGAAAACGAGTTTTTGCAGCGGAAGTCGGCGCTGATTATGGAGCAATACGCTTCCGCCGATCCCTTGAAGAAGAAGGTTGCCAGCGTCTTCCTCGAAAGTTTCCTGTTCTATTCCGGCTTCTACCTGCCGATGTACTGGTCTAGCCGCGCAAAGCTCACCAATACCGCGGACATGATCCGCCTGATCATCCGCGACGAGGCCGTGCACGGTTATTACATCGGCTACAAGTTCCAGCGTTCGCTGGAACGGCTGTCGGAGGAACGGCGTCAGGAGATCAAGGATTTCGCCTTCGACCTGCTGCTCGAGCTCTATGACAATGAGGCGAAATACACCGAAGCGCTCTATGACGGCGTCGGCCTGACCGAGGACGTGAAGAAGTTCCTGCACTACAACGCCAACAAGGCGCTGATGAACCTCGGCTATGAGGCGCTTTTCCCGCCAGAGGCCTGCAAGGTGAACCCCGCAATTCTCTCTGCGCTCTCGCCGAATGCCGACGAGAACCACGACTTCTTTTCCGGCTCCGGCTCGTCCTATGTCATCGGCAAGGCGGTCGCCACCGAGGATGCCGACTGGGATTTCTGAGTGCGGATAGGGTGGGTTTGGTATCTGTGGCGTAGCGGCCCGGGAGCGGAGGGCCGTCGCTTCGGTCTGCTATCTATGCCGACCGAGGGATTCAGCATTCCGCGTTTGCTGTTTCCTAAATAAGGCAAGCGGCCAATTCGATGGCTTGGCCGCTTTACCTTTGTAGACTTTAACGATGGTCTTGTCGAAATGGGCTTGCCTTTGAATGTCGGGCAAGCTGTCTCGATGCTTGGGCGTTTGCGCCCCTCACAGCCATCGCTGGCTATTTGCGCTTTCGCTTCGGAGCAGGAACCGGTTGAACCGTCTCCGCATCCTGGGCCAGTCGCAACGCGCGCAGTTTCTCGGTCTTCTTTTCGCGGGCGGCGGCTTCCTGCTCGATGATGCCTTTCGCGACAGAGTTGGTCTCAGCCGCCTTCGTGGCAGCCGTCGCCTTTGTCGGCTTGAAAAATTGCTGTCGAGTCGCTGTCATCGATCACTCCTCACCTGAGCCGGAAACTGGTCGCCACGCGATCACGCGCGAATGGGTTTCTTCTTGGGTGCCGGAAGCAAACCTTCTCGCTGCGCTTTCTTGCGGGCGAGCTTGCGGGCACGCCGGATGGCATCGGCTTTTTCTCGTACTCTCCGCTCGGAAGGCTTTTCGTAGGCGCTGCGCGCCTTCATTTCCCGAAAAAGCCCTTCTCTCTGCATCTTCTTTTTCAGAACGCGGATAGCCTGCTCGATGTTGTTGTCCCTGACGAGAACTTGCAAATTATGTCCTTCCTTGGCGGGAGTACCCGCTGCTTGTTTACTTTTTGGTCCGGATGCTGGAGGCCTTGAACCAGGGCACTTTTCCTCCGGAATGGGCGGCCGGCGTTTTGGGCCTTGTCACCACCGGAGTGTCCGGCGCCTCGATGTCGCTTGCGAGAATACGGCGTTCATGGGGTTCATCGCCGACACGAACGCGGTATTGCACTTCGCCACGATCAGAAGGCAGCACAGCGACGATCCGGCAAGCTCTCCCGCCATCGGCAGGACGGCGCTGATCAGTCTTGAGCTTTACCGCGTCACCGATTGCGTAGACATTCCGGCTCATAGGTGCCCCTTTCAGGTTCCGACTTCCCGAATGCGAAAAATAAAAAGGCCGGGCATCGACCCGACCTCTTCCCGTCGCTCTCCGTTCGCTGCCAGTACATCCGTGGTCAGCGAAAAGGGGCAACAATTCTCTTATTCTGCGGTCAGGTTGTCGGCAGAAAGCTTGCCGGACTTGCGGTCCTGAACCACTTCGTAATTGACCTTCTGGCCCTCGGCGAGCGAGCGGAGGCCGGCGCGCTCGACAGCGGAAATGTGCACGAAAATGTCACTCGCGCCGTCATCCGGTGCAATGAAGCCATAACCCTTGGTGCCGTTAAACCACTTTACGGTGCCTGAACTCATAACGATATCCTTTCAATCGTTGAAAACGCGACGAAATCGGCCGCAAATAAATCGACAATGAGAGGAGATCTGACCGAGCCGGAAGGCGGAAGACAAAGGTCGCAAGCAAAGTTCGATACCACGAAGATAAGTATGTTTGCCGGCTTGGGCAACAAAATTCTCGCCGTCGCCCGAGATTTCACAAAAAAAGTACTGAAAAAACATCGCGGAATCAGCGGTATGCCGTCGATTTTATTTTTTCTTCGCCCGTGATTTTCTATCCGCGGGTGTATGGCGGCCTGAAACGACGGCCTCGCCCTTTCAAGCTGCGACGGGTCCGACGCCGATAGATGTCACCCGGCCCACCTTGTCGGCGATTTCCGATAGCGGTTCCGGCCGACCGTAGAAGAATCCCTGGGCTTCCCGGCACCCTTCTGCCTGCAGGAAATCAGCCTGCTCCTGCCGCTCGACGCCTTCAGCAACGACGGACATTCTGAGACTGGTGGCGAGAAGGATCGTCGCCTTGACGATCGCCATCGAGACCTCGTTGGTCGTCACCGCCTCGATGAAGGAGCGATCCAGCTTGACCTTGTCGAAGGGGAAGGTCTGCAACATGGAGAGCGAGGAGTATCCCGTGCCGAAATCGTCCATGGCGATGGTCACGCCCAGCGTCTTCAACTGGCGAATGACACGCAGCGTCCGTTCCCGGTCCTCTATGAGGCTTGCTTCGGTGATCTCCAGTTCCAGACGCGATGCCGGTAGGCCTGTAGATAAAAGGACCTCATGAACGGACTTCGGCAGGTCGGCCTGTGCGAGTTGCGCAGAGGCGATGTTGACGGCGATCCTGTACGGTTTGGCCCAGCGAGCGGCCTCCTCACACGCAGTCCTGAGCACCCAATCGCCGATCGAAAGGATCAGGCCCGTTTCCTCGGCGATCGGAATGAAGTCGGATGGCGGCACGAGACCGCGCGTGCGGTGCTTCCAGCGCACCAGCGCCTCGTACCCGATGACCTCGCCTGATTGCAGGTTCAGCTGTGGTTGGTAGTGGAGTACAAGCTCATCCCGCTCGACCGCATGGCGCAGTTCCATGGCAAGCGAACTGCGCTCTCGGCGCCCCTCGTCCATGGACGGCTCATAATAACAAACCGCGTCGCCAATCGCCCGCTTGGCACGGTACATGGCGAGGTCTGCCCTTCCGATCAACTCCTCTGCATTGTCTGCGTCGCCCGGGAACCGGCTGATCCCGATGCTTGCGCCTGCGGTAAGCGTCGTGGTGCCGCGCTGCACCGGCTCGGTAATGCAGTCACCGAGGCGCCGGGCGAATTCGTCCACATCTGCCTGTTCATGAACAGGATGCTTGATGGCGACAAACTCGTCGCCGCCGACGCGGGCTACGATCTCGCCTGCTGTCATCTGCAATGCGAACCGCTTTGCGAGCGTCTGCAGAAGGCAGTCACCGGCATGGTGCCCGTGAACGTCATTGATCTCCTTGAAACGGTCGAGGTCGATGACCACCACCGCTGCCTGCGCGCTGCAATCCCGCGCCTGCGCCAGCATGGCGGGCAGATGCTCCGACAGATAGGCCCGGTTTGGCAATCCCGTCAGCGGATCGTGCCGTGCTGCATGCCGGAAGCTGTCGATCAACTCCCGCTGGGAGCGGGTGTCCATCATGTAGAGTATCCACCCGGCGATGACTGCCATCGTTGCGAGCACCAGCACGGCCAGGAATTCGTTGGACATCGTGTGCGTCGGGGCGGCGGCGGTGGCGTCCGGCAACAATGTTGCCGCGCCCATGGCGGTGAAATGCATGGTGCAGATCGCAAGCACCAGCGTGAGCATCGCCAGAAGCCGGCTGAGGCCCGAATGGTATCGTGCCAGCAGATGGGCCGTCAGAGCGCCGAAACCCAGCGCAAACAGCACGGCCGCGGTGACGAGGGTCTGGTCCCATTCGAGTTGCCCGGCATTTTCCAGGCCCGCCATGCCGGTAAAGTGCATGGCGACGATGCCTATGCCGAAAACCAGTCCGCCGATCTCGGGAGGCAGGTTCCACGCCCGCTCCACCGTCATGTAGAAACCGCCGGCCGTGACGCTGATGGCAATGAGGAGCGAGCCGACCGTCAGGAATGCATCGAATGCGTGTTCCGCCGGAAGCTGAAAGCCCAGCATGGCGACGAAATGTGTGGTCCAGATGGCTGCACCACCAGCCATGCCGGACAGGACAATCCAGGAGAGCCGGCGGGCGGTGGGGATGCGATCGGCTCTATCAAACAAGCGCACCGTCATGACCGACGTCACGATGCAGACAATTGCCGCCGCGATGACAAAAGCATAGTCGTGCTCGTAGGCTATACACGAAATCACTCTCAGCATGAGCTGGCCCCAGATCGCGTTGCAATCGAGGGTAGGCGCCTAATCGTAAACAAACTCTAAAGCTATTTCGCTCAAAGTAGGCGTCGCCGACCGACACGCTCCCGCGCTCGGGCTAAGCCGCCACCACTTCGCGCTCCCAATACCAGGCCACATACATCCGCTTCCTGTCATGCTGCCGCCTCTTCAGGAAGCCGCGGATTATCCGCACGTCGTCTTTCTCGCAGGCCACCCAGACGAAGGTCTCACCATCGACGGCGGCAAAGGCCGTCTTCGCCGTTTCTGCGAGCATGTTTTTCGTGCCGGCGGGATAGGCCCCGCGGTGCAACCAGCGCACGTTGAGCGTGCCGGCGGTGGGAAGCGGCTGCTCTTCCGCCGCGTCCTGCACCTCGATGATGGCTTGCATGTGCGTGCCCGCCGGTGCTTCGGCGGCGATGCGGGCAATGGCGGGCAGGGCGCTTTCGTCGCCGACGAGGAAAATGGAGGCTGCTTCCGGCAGGTTGCCGCCGCCCGGCCCGAGCAGTGCCAATCGGTCGCCCGGTTGCGCATCCCGGGCAAAGTCGGCGCCCGGGGTTGCGATGCCCGGTGTGGGATGTTGCAGGAAGTCGATCCACAGCTCCTGCCGTTCCACATCGACGGCGCGGATCGTATAGACGCGGGACAGCAGCGTATCCTCGCCTTCCGGCCAGGCGATGCGGCCATCGTCGCGCAGACCCGGCCAGACCGGCGCCCGCCCCCGCGGCGGAATGAGCAGCCGCACATGCATGTCGCTGCTGACAAAGGGCGTGGCATCCGCACAGGCGACGATCACGCGCCGCATATGCGGTGTCACGTCCTTTGCCGACACGACCGTCACCTCGTGAAGGTTGGCGAGCCGCGTGCGCGGCGCCGGTTCGGACCAGGCAAGTTCGAACGGCTCGTCTCCGGCAAAGTAGAAGAGATGCTCGGCGATGACGGTGCGGCTGATCTGGAGCGCATCCTGCGTCGGGCAGACCAGCTCGATCAGAAGCTTGCCATCCTCCAGGCGCATATGCGCGGTGCCGGTTTCGCTCGTGAGCAGCGCGTTACCGGCGGTGCGCTGAACCTCTGCGTGTTCGATGAAGTGCTCGCAGACCTCATCGAGCATCCGTTCGGCATCCTTCGGCAGTGCTATGCCGGAAAGTTTGAATTCCGCGACTGCGGTCATGACGGGTCCTCGCTCTCGAATGCCCGGATCCGGGCGGTATCATTCTTGCCGGCAGCGCCGGCCTGTCCTGTGATCATCCGATGTCGTCCGATCGGCAACATGGTCGGACGCCCGGATGTCGGGTCGGTGATGATGCGGCTTTCCAGGCCGAAGACCTGCCGCACGTTTTCTTCCGTCAACACATCCTCCGGCCTGCCGGAGACATGCAGCCGGCCATCCGTCATGGCGACGAGGTGGTCCGCATAGCGTGCTGCCAGGTTGAGGTCGTGTAGCACCATGACGATCGTGGTGCCGCGCGTCTGGTTGAGATCGGTCAGGAGGTCCAGCACTTCGATCTGGTGGCTGATGTCGAGAAAGGTCGTTGGCTCGTCAAGCAGCAGGAGTTCCGTCTGCTGCGCCAGCGCCATGGCGATCCAGACACGCTGGCGTTGTCCGCCGGAAAGTTCGTCGACCGGTCTTTCAGCAAGGTCGACGGTGCGGGTTGCCGCAAGGGCCGCCGCAACGGCTTCGTCATCCTCGCGCGTCCAGCGGGAGAACACGCCCTGATGGGGATGCCGCCCGCGGCTGACGAGATCGGCAACGGCAATGCCTTCCGGCGCGGTGGGCGATTGCGGCAGGAGGCCCAGGGTGCGCGCCAACTCGCGGGAGGGGATGCGGTGGATCGATTTGCCATCGAGCAGCACATGCCCCTGCTGCGGGGACAAGAGGCGTGACATGGTACGCAGCAGCGTGGACTTGCCGCAGGCATTGGCGCCGACGATTACGGTGATGCTGCCCGGGGGGATGGCGAGGTCCAGCCCCTCCAGAATGCGGGTGCCGCCATAGCCGGCGGAGAGCCGGCTTGCGACAAGGGCGTGGGGTTTCATAGCGACCCTCCGGATCGGTTGACGCGCACGATCAGGAAAATCAGGTAGGGGGCACCCAATGCGCCGGTGACCACGCCCACGGGATAACGGCTAGGCAGCAGGAACTGACCGCAATAGTCGCCCACCAGCACGAGCACGGCGCCCACCAGAGCGGCAGGAACGAGAAGCGATCCGTTGTTCCCGACGATCCGGGCGGCGATCGGCCCCGACAGGAAGGCGACGAAGGCGATCGGCCCGGATATGGCGGTGGCGCTGGCGATCATGCCGACGGCGGCAATGATGATCAGCACCCGCGTTCGGGAGACCCGGACGCCCAGCGCTGCGGCGGTGTCATCCCCCAGTCTCAGGGCTTCGAGGTCGCGCGTACGGCTCAGCAGCAGGCCGCCGAAGGCGACGAGGGATGCTATCAGGGGCAGCGTCTGGCCGAGCTGCGCACCGTTGACGCTGCCGGTCAGCCAGCGCAGGGCGTCCTGCAGGCTCCAGGCCGGGGCGGTGGACAGGATGTAGGCGATGACGCTTTCCAGCATGGCGGAGACGCCAATACCGACGAGAATGAGGCGCGTGCCGGCAACGCCGTTGCGGAACGACAGTCCGTAGACCAGAAGTGCCACGCCGAGCCCGGCGCCGACCGCGAGGATCGATACCATCGGTCCCCTCAGGCCGAGGACGACAATGGCGAAGACCGCCGCGGCGCTGGCGCCCCAGGTGATGCCGATAATGTCGGGGCTGGCCAGCGGATTGCGCAGCATGATCTGGAAGGCGACGCCTCCCAGCCCGAAACTGAGGCCTGCGAGGATTGCCAGAACCGCGCGCGGCAACCGGAGTTGGCCGACCGTGAACGCAACGCCCGCCACGTCTTCGCCCATCAGGACCCGCAGGATATCCCGAGGCGGCGTGAACGATTGCCCAAGCAACAGGGTGATGACAAAGGCGGCGGCCAGAAGGGCGAGAAGAACAGCGACGACCAGCCTGTGCCGGCGGGTGCGGCGGCGGCGGTTGTCAACGATAATGTCGGTCACGGGCGCAAGAAGCATGGTCACAGGTCCCGTACCCGCTGGCGGCGTACGATCCAGATGAAGAATGGTGCGCCGATGAACGCGGTGACGATGCCGACATCGAGTTCGCCCGGCCGCGCTATGATGCGGCCGACAATATCGGCGGCGAGCAGCAGGCCGGCGCCGCCGAGCGCGGAAAACGGCAGCAACCATCGATGGTCGCCCCCGACCAGCAGGCGGTTGAGATGCGGCACGATGAGGCCCAGGAAGGCAATCGGACCGCAGATCGCCGTCGTCGCTCCGCAAAGAAGGATGGCGCCGAACGCGGCGACCGCGCGGGTGAGCGCGACGTGCTCGCCGAGGCCGGCAGCGACGTCGTCGCCGAGGGCAAGAGCGTTCAGCTTGCGCGCACAAAGCAGGCTGATCACAAAGCCCACTGCCAGGAAGGGCAGGACAGGATAGATGCGCTCGAAGGTCGCGCCGCCGACACCGCCGATCTGCCACGCCCGGATGCCGCCGGCGATATCGTTGCGCGGCAACACGACCGCGATGACCAACGACGAGAAGGCGACGGAGGTTGCCGCTCCGGCAAGCGCCAGCTTGAGCGGCGTCGCGCCGCCGCGCCCGAGCGAGCCGATGACATAGACGAAGACCGCCGCAGCGCCGGCGCCGAGGATTGCCGTGAAGATGTAGGCATGGATCGTATCGATACTGAACCAGGCAACGCCGACCACGACCGCGAGCGATGCCCCCATATTGACGCCGAGAATACCGGGATCGGCAAGCGGATTGCGCGTGACACCCTGCATGATCGCGCCAGCGAGGCCGAGTGCGGCGCCCGCCAGAAGACCGAGCAGCGTGCGGGGAATCCGCATGGCCACCGCTGCCTGGCCGATCGTCTCGACCTGTCCACCGAGCGCGGCGGCAATATCGTCAAAGCCGACGTCGCGTGTGCCGACCGCGACGGAGAGCGCACAGAGCAGCACGAGCATGGCGGCAAGCGAGAACAGCCACAGAGCGTGCAGGCGATTCGAGCGCCCGGCAAGCCGCGGCATGTCCTGTGCCTTGGCAGCCTGCGCCGTCATTGCGCCTTCCCGGCGGCTTCGGCAAGAAGCCCGACATAGTCCTTCAGCACCCAGGAGATCGAAAGCGGTGTCGGGTTGGCGGCGGTTCCGACCGGATTCTGGCCAAGCATGACGAGGGCATCCTTGCGAACCGCGGGCATGTGCGAAAGAAGCAGGTCGCCCTTCACGGCGTCGAGCAGCGGCGTGCTGCCATAGCTCACCACGATGTCGACATCGCCGAAGGCATCGACCCGTTCGGCACTGACACTGGCTGCAAACTGGCCCGGCTTCGTCGCCTCCAGTACGCTTTTCGGGGATACCAGCCCGAGATCGGCGAAGAATTTTACCCGTGTGTCGTTGGCCGTATAGAAATTGACCGTGCTGAGGTTCGTCACGTCGAGATGGGTAACGAAGATGGCCGACTTGCCCTTCAGGACGGGGTAGTCCGCGACCGTATCGGCAATCTCTTTCTCAATGCGGCCGATCAGCGCTTCGCCCTCAGCAGCCAGGCCGAGGCCCGTGCTGTTGAGACGGATCATCTCGCGCCAGTCCGTCGACCAGGCGGAGCCGGGATAGGCCACGACCGGGGCGATCTGGCTCAACGTATCGTAGTCTGACTGGCTCAGTCCGGAATAGGCCGCGAGGATGACATCCGGCCTCGTCGCGGCGACCGCTTCAAAATCGATGCCGTCGCCCTCGTCGAACAGTACGGGTGTCGCACCCTTCAAGTCCGCCAGTTTGTCGGCAACCCAGGGCAGCAGTCCGTCGCCATTGTCATCGCCGAAATTGGCTGCGGCAAACCCGACGGGCACGATGCCGAGCGCGAACGGGACCTCGTGGTTTGCCCAGGCGACCGTCGCCACCCGCTCAGGCTTTTTCGTGATCGTCGTCGTGCCGAAGGCGTGTTTGATGACGATGGGATAGGTGGTGTCGTCAGAAGCCCGGGCGTTGCCGGAGGTGAGTGCCCAGAGGCATGCGATGAACAGTGCTGCGCAAAAACGCAAGAGCCGCGGCATTGGCGAAACCCTCCATGGTCCTTAAAGTGGAGTTTCCGTTTCAGGTTCACCGGGCGGCGTCAAGGCGAATGCCCATGTCTTTCCCGGAGAGCCGCGAAGTTTCCGTAGTTTCCTACAAAACCGGGGGAATCTACAATACTAGACTGGATATCTCAAGTTATTGACGCCCCCAAGGAACATCGCACCGCTGCACCGGTCTGAGAGGGGCTTGAGGCTGTGAGGGCAATTGTGTTCCGGCTGGTCTCGACATGCCAACGGTTTGCCGGCTGCCAGCGAGCGCAACTCAATTCTGGATTCGATGATGAACATCAAGCAAACTAGCGACGACAAGCGGCTGCATCTTACCCGGTGCAGAAACGTGATGCTTCTCGGCTGCACGGCCCTCGTCGCCCTGACACCGGCTTCTTTGCGCGCACAGCAGGCGGAGGCGGGCTCCGCAACGGTTCTGGAAACGATTGTCATCGAGGGCAACGGCACCACCGTAAACTACGACAATGATGCGAAATCGATCGTGGCGACGAAGACCTCGAGCGGCAGCAAGATGGCGACCGAGATTCTCAATACGCCCGCCTCGGTTTCCGTGATCACCGCCAAGGAAATCCAGCAGCGTGGCGCAGAGACCGTCGAGGAGGTGCTGCAATACACCGCCGGCGTCACCACGGACTTCTACGGGTCGGATGATCGCTATGACTTCTTCAAGATCAGGGGCTTCGACGCCTACACCTATCGCGACGGGCTGGTCCTCGGTCGCCCCTTCGGCGGGGTGCGCGAAGAGGCCTATGCCTTCGAGCGCGTCGAGGTGCTGAAGGGCGCCAACTCCACGGTCTTCGGTGTTTCCGATCCGGGTGGCGCGGTGAATTTCGTGACCAAGCGACCGAAGAGCGAGAAATTCGGCGAAGCCTACGTCACGGGCGGGTCATTCAACCGCAAGGAAGTGGGTTTCGATTTCGGCGACAACCTGACCAGCGACGACACACTTTCCTACCGTTTCACCGGCAAGCTCAGGGATGCCGACGCCGAATACGACTATTCGCGCGACGATGAAAAGTTTTTCATGGGTGGCCTGACCTGGCGGCCGACCGACGCCACCAACCTCTCCATCGTCTACGATCACCTCAACAAGGATGGCGTGCCGGGCAGCGGTGGCCATCCGGTCGGGACGGATTTCGATCGCGACCGCTTCTTCGGCGAGCCCGATTACAACTACCGCGGCACCAACAGGAATACGGTCAGCGTCATGCTGGACCATGATTTCGGCTCGGGCTTCACCTTCAACACGAATGCGCGCTACAGCAAGACGAACACCGATTTCGGCTACGCCTACATTTCCGGCACATCGACGGATGGCTCGAATACCGCGTCGCGTGCCTTCTTCGGCAATGAGGCATCCAGCCGCCAGTTCATCATCGACGCGCATCTGCAATATGAAGCAAGCTTCGACAATGTTGAAAGCCGTACCCTGATCGGTGCCGAGTACAACAGCATTGCCGGTGACAACGACACCTATTGGGGACCGGCGCCGAGTATCGACTGGACGAATCCCATCTATACCGGTCGGCCGACATCGCTTCCGCTGATTGCCAGTACGAGCAATGACCAGAAAGGCAAGGCCCTCTATATGCAGCAGGAGCTGACCTTTGCCGACAAGATCATCGTTACGGCCGGGCTGCGTAATGACTGGCTGGATCTCAGCGAGACGAACAATCTGGCGTCCACGACAAAGGAAGCGGATGTCAGCGAATTGACGAAGCGTATCGGCCTGACCTATCGGTTGACCGATGAGATCGCGCCTTACGTGACCTATGCCGAATCGGTCGCACCCCCGGCCTTTGGCGTAGACCCGGAGCGTGGCGAACAGATCGAGCTCGGCGTTAAATACCAGCCCGAGGCTTTTCCGGCCCTGTTCACGGCCTCCGTCTATGACCTGACCAAGACGGATGTTTCGCGCTTCAATGCAGCGACGAACAGCTGGGAGAAGCTTGATGGCATGCAAGTGAAGGGCCTGGACCTCGAGGCAAAGGCTGAGCTGACGAACAACTGGAGCCTGACGGCCGCCTACTCCTATCTCGACGCCGAGATCATTGATCCCAAGGACCCGAACAGAGGCAATCGCCCCTATCACGTTCCCGAGCACATCGCCTCGCTTTGGGTCAATTACACGCTTGAGGGAAATGGCCGGCGTGGCGACATGACGTTCGGGCTCGGCGGACGCTATACCGGCGCCTACTATTTCAACGACGCGAACACGGTAAAGACGGGCAGCAACTTCGTTGTCGATGCGGCCTTTACCTACAAGGTCTTGGAAAACACCGCGTTGGAACTCAATGTCAGCAACCTGTTCGACCGCAAGCATGTCGATTACGGCGGTTTTGGCGCCGATTTTTACAACCCCGGTCGCGCAGTCTACGCGACGCTACGCCAGACCTGGTGATGAATGCGCGCCGCCCGAAGCCTTTCGGGTGGGCGTGACGTCTTTAGTCGAACTGCTGCATCCGCCGCCACGCGGCGGGTGTTCCTCCGACGATCTGCCGGAAGGCTTTCGTCAGATGCGCCTGATCGGAGAAGCCGAGCTGGGCGGCGATGTCCGTTATGCTCAGTTCGCTTTCCGCAAGCAGCTTTTGTGCAAGGTCGATGCGCCTGGCGAGCTGCCACTGCAGCGGCGTTTTGCCGGTCGTCTGCTTGAAGACATTGGCAAACCAGCTTTCGGAAAGACCAACCGTTTCGGCCATTTCGGCGACGCTCAGCCGGCCATCGCTTCGCGTGTTGACGTGCATGATGAGCTTGTTCAGCTGCGCCTGGGTCAGCCTGCCATTGGGAAGTTCCGTTCCGTGGTCAGAAATATCGAGCAGGCCGCTGACGATGCTGCCAACAAGGCTTTCCGCATAAACCGCGTGTTTCGTCGGGGTGGAGACCTCGTCGACCAGCAGGCCCGCCAGCGCTTCGATTGCGCCGACATCCTGGATCTCGACCGGGCGGCGAAGGGCCGCGAGCGCGCAGGACATGCCCACCGAGGGCGACAGGAAGCGCAGCATCCGGTCCTTGTGCAGGTGCAGGTCCAGATGGGAAAAACGGTGCGAGGACGTGAAGCTGGTCCAGAGTGGCACGCCGGCAGGCACGTAAACTGCCCGTGTCATGGGACGGGCGTGCGCAGCCATTCCGCCTTCGCGGTTGGTCATCTGGATGAACGGCGACACGTCGCTGAAGAAAATCACGATGCGTGGATCGGGGGACAGATAGTAGCCCTTTGCGCCGGATTGGCCTTCGGCATCCCAGAAAACGCCCACCAAACCATCAAGGCTGCGCCATTTGACCGGCGCGAGGACCTTGATGCCCTCGGTATAGCAGGTCATCGCGTGCAGATAACTCACCGTTTGAAGCCGCTCTTCTTCATCGAATGCCGTGCGCCTCGTCCATCTTGACTGGCTTAAAGATGATGAAAACTATCATGTTTCTATGCCGAGACAAGGAAAGAATGCGATCCGCCTGCGGCCAAGCGTCTTCGTCCCGGGTTATCAAGAGCAGCCACCCGGATAGGCATTTGCAGCAATGAGGCTTCCAGGTAACCTCAAGGACGTGAGGCTTCGGCCTCTATCTCTGCAATGTCCTGGAAGCGATCGGCAATGCGGGCGTGAGGACGCCCGCCGTCTGCGGCCGCGATGGCGACGACGATTTCGTCCGGGTGTGGGGCGTCGGCGATCTGGTAGTTCGCAGTCAGGAAATGGGAACGCTTGCCGTTCTCGCTCTTGTGCATCATGGGCAGGGAAAGCAGGGCGCCCGGCGCGTTGCGCGTGTTGGCGAATTCCAGGTAGTTGGTGCCGCCGATCGCATCGCGGAACGGATTGCCGAAGCGAAGCGTGTGGATCATCGCCGAGGCATGTTCGATTTCGCCATTGACGCCGACGGCGGCGGCTTTTCCGCAGGCTTCGATGGTCTCCGCCGGCATCTGCGCCAGCAGGCGGCGGGTCATTTCCGTGCTGAGCGGCCCGGCAATGCGGATGATCTCCGGCCGGAGGTCTTCGACGAAGCCCTTGCCGGCCCAGGGATTGCGGATGATGGCGGCGACGACAACGACATTGAACGGCCGCGGCGCGACTTTGCCGCCTTCGATATGGGTCTCCTCGAGGAAGGTGCAGATCTTTCGGATGTCGAGGGCCATGTCGTTTCCACCGTCTGTTGAACTTGCCGCAACCTAGCGTGTGGCCGCGCCTGGTCTTCCTCGTATCCAGAGGAGCGGAGCAGCATATCATCCTCCGAAAACAAGTAGATTTCAGCGCCGCCCCGCCGCATTATCACGGCTCTGCAACGAGGATGCGCGGCGCGTTGGACCAGAAATCACGGATACTGTCGCTTCGCGATGTCGCGAGCCAGATCAACAGCGGCGGCGATCTGTCGACCGTGCTGCAGCACCTGATCGCCGCCGCCTGCCGGCATGCCAACTGGGCGCTCGGCTCTATCATGGGCATCGATGCGGCGCACGGCTATGCCCATGTCATCGTGCGGCATGATCCAACGCTCCTCCAGCGCGACCTGCCGGACCGCTGGGAGCTGGCGACCAGCCCATCGCTCATCGCGCTCCAGCGCAACGAGCCCGTATACATCCGCGATGCGCGGGAAAGCGCGGAGTTTCCCGGCTATCGCAAGGAAGCGTTCGAGCGCGATTACCGAACCGTGCTCGTCATGCCGATGGACTGCGCGGATGCGGAAGGTCGTCCGATGGTCTTGAGCGTCATCGCCCGCACGGTGACCGAGGTCACGGAGGACGACCTCGCCTTCCTCGGAACGATCATCCACCTCGGCGCGATCGCCGTCGAAAAACAGCACCGTCTTGCGGCGGAAAAGCGCGGGTCGGAGCGGCTCGTCCGGGCACTTGCGGCACATACCTCGCTTTTGGAGCATGTGCTCAGCGACGGTTCCGTCTCTTCGCTCGCCGCGATGGTGGGAAGGTTGCTGCCCAATCCGCTCGTCGTCGTGGATTTTACCGTCAACCAGGTGATCGCCGGGCGCTCGCCGCTGGCGACGGATTTCGATGATGCCGCCTGGCAGGCGGCGGCGCCCACGACCTTTGCCCGTGTGCTCATCCGCGCGGCGCGGGAGGCGGTGGAACGCGGCAGCACCGAAACCACACCGATTTTCCTTGAGGATGGCGCGCGGCGGCTGCGCGTCTCCGCCCGTGTCGAACCGCTGATGGTCGACCGCCAACTGGTCGGGGCACTGGTGATCTTCCCCTTCGCGGCTGCTGAAGGGGAGCTGGACCAATTGATGCTCGACAGCGCGAAGTTCGCACTCAGCGTCCAGATGATGCGCAGCTTCCTGCGTTTCCGCTTCGAGACGCGCACGCAAAGTGAGCTTTTCTTCGAGATAGTCGAGCGGCGCTGGCGCGATGCGGCTGATATTGGCCAGCGTGCCGCGCGGCTCGGGCTTGATCTGTCGCTGCCGCAGCAGATGATCGTGGTCGATTTCCCGGAGCGGGCCAAGGCTTTCGGCGGCGGTTCCATCGACGTGGAGCATACGCTGTCGCGCATCATGCAACAGGCCTCGATCGAGGCCGGACTTGTGGCGATCGATGGCGGCGTCGTCTGCCTCATGAAACATGAGGCTGGGCACCGACAGGAGCGCACCACGAAACTCATGCGCCGTATCGCCGAGGAGCTTGGTCGTTATCTCGGTGAGCCGCCGATCGTGGTTGCCGGAAGCCGTTGTAGCGGTCTCGATGATTATGCCACGGCCTGGGAACGATGCACCCGGATGATCCGCATCGGCCGTTCCTTCGGGTTGACAGGCGCGCTCTCCACGCAGGATTTCGGGCCGCTGCCGATGCTTGTTTCCGCAGCCGACGTCGGCGACGTGCGAAGCTTCGTGCGCGACAGCGTCGGGGCGATCGCCGAGCACGACCGGGAAAACGGCACGCCCTATCTGGAAACACTTTCCGCCTATCTGAAGGAAGGCTGCCGCAGCCAGGCCTGTGCGGACCGCCTCGGCCTGCACGTCACGACGCTGCGCTACCGGCTGGGGCGCATTCAGGAACTCTTCGGCATCGACGTGGAAACGCCGGAACGGCGCTTTTCCGTGGAGCTTGCGCTTCGTCTCCACAGTGTCATCGACAATCACGCCTTCGGCGAGCGCTGAACGCGCAAAGGCCTTTGCGGGGTCGTTTGGCCTCTCCTCCGAACCGCAGCAGAACTTTTCCGCCTTCTCCTCCGTTCAGCGGGAAGCACCCGCCGCCCGCGCCGGGTAGCGTCCTCCCAACGAAATGAGGAAAGAGATTGCGGGCATGGCGGATGAGGCGACAGCACAGGACGCACCGATCGACCCCGTCGCGCTTCGCCGCGCCTTCGGTACCTTCGTCACCGGCGTTACGGTCCTCACCACCTGCGAGGCCGACGGCACGCCGCGTGGCATGACGGCCAATTCCTTCACCTCCGTCTCGCTAGATCCGCCGCTCCTGCTCGTCTGTGTCGCCAAGTCGGCGTCCAGCTATGCCACCTTCACCGCGGCGGACTGTTTCGCAGTCAACATCCTGCATGAAGGCCAGGTCGATGTCTCGGCGACCTTCGCCTCAAAGTCGCCGGACAAATTCCAATCGGTCAACCACGACCGGGTGCATACAGGCGCGCCCGTGCTGACGGACAGCCTGACCTGGTTCGATTGCAGCCTCACCAGTTCCGTCGATGCCGGCGATCATGCGATCCTGATCGGCCAGGTGCGCGCCTTTGGCACCAGCCCGACCGCACCGCTCGGCTTCTGCCGCGGGCGCTATGCCAGCGTGAAGGACCCGCTGCCGGCCGGCTGGCTTGCTTCGCACGGCATGATCATCGGCTATCTCATCGAGGCTGGCGACGGGTTGTTGCTGTGCTCGGACGGCAAAGGGGGGTGGGTTCTGCCCTCTGCGCGCCGCCGCAAGGCCGACCGCGAACTGGTGCTCGATGGCGGCGATGCGTTGTGCCTCGTGCCGGAGGAAACCTTCCTCTATTCCGTCTTCGACGTTGCCGACAGCGATCCCGGATATCTCGTCTACCGGGCGCGATTGGCCGGGGAGAGTGCGCAGATCAGCCTGCCCGACACCCTGCGTTTCTTTCCCGTCAAGGACCTGCCTTACGACGCGATCGCCACCCACGAACTGCGCTCCATGCTGCGGCGCTACGTGCAGGAGCGCCAGGCCGGCCGTTTCGGCATCTACATGGATTCCGACGACGGCGGCCGTGTCGCGATGATCGACGGGCAGGCTCGCGCCTGGCTCCAGGCCTCCCAAGACCAAGGACAATGACATGAAGACGACAGTCAGCACCATCGAAGGTTCGCGCCAGCAGCTGTTCATCGGCGGTGAATTCGTGGCGCCAAAGGGCGGCAATTATATCCAGAGCTATGACCCGACGACGGGCGAGCCCTGGTACGAATTTGCCGAAGCCGATGCGGATGATGTGGCGATCGCCGTCGCCGCCGCAGGCGCAGCCTTCCGCAATCCCGATTGGCGGCGCATGACGCAGACCGACCGCGGTGCTCTGCTGCGGCGCCTCGCCGAACTCGTCCGCGCCAATGCCGATACCCTCGCCGAGATCGAGACGCGCGACAACGGCAAGCTCCTGAAAGAGACGCGCGCCCAGATGCGCGCCATGCCGGACAGCTACCATTATTTCGCTGGCATGGCCGACAAGCTGCAGGGCGATACGATCCCGATCAACCGGCTCGACACGCTGAACATCAACCTGCGCGAACCGCTCGGCGTCGTTGGCATGATCACGCCGTGGAACTCGCCACTGATGCTTTTGACCGGCACGCTGGCGCCATGCCTTGCCATCGGCAACACCGTCGTCATCAAGCCGTCCGAGCACGCCACGGCGTCCACGCTGGCGCTTGCCGAACTGATCCACGAAGCGGGCTTCCCGGCGGGTGTGGTCAATGTGGTGACAGGCACTGGCCAGAGCGCCGGCGAAGCGCTGACCCGTCATCCGGGCGTTGCGAAATACGTCTTCACCGGCAGCACGGCGACGGGCCGGCGCATCGCCGGCAACGCAGCACAGAACCTCGTTCCCTGCTCCATGGAGCTTGGCGGCAAGTCGCCCCACGTCGTCTTCGGCGACGTCGATATCGAGCATGCGGTCAATGGCGTCGTCTCCGGCGTCTTTGCCGCGGCAGGCCAGACCTGCGTCGCCGGCTCGCGCTGCTTCGTCGAGGCGAGCGTCTACGACAGGTTCATCGATGCACTCGTCGCCCGCACGCAGCGCATCCGGGTGGGCCTGCCAACGGTCGAGGATACCGATGTCGGCCCGCTGGCGCTTGCCGACCAACTGTCGAAGGTCGCGGCCTATGTCGCCTCGGGGGTGAAGGAAGGTGCGAAAGTCGCTGTCGGCGGCGGGCGACCGCAGAAGGCCGATCTTGCGCCGGGCGGCTGGTATTTCGAGCCGACGGTCATGGTCGATGCCCAAAACGACATGGCCTTCATGCGCGACGAGCTCTTCGGCCCCGTCGTGGGCGTCATGCCCTTCCATGACGAGGCGGAGATGATCGAACTGGCCAACGACACGCGCTACGGCCTCGCTTCCGGCATCTGGACGAAGGATATCGACCGGGCGCTGCGTTTTGCCAACCGCATCGAGGCGGGCACGGTCTGGATCAACACCTACCGCTCCGCCTCCTTCATGTCGGCCAATGGCGGCTTCAAGGAAAGCGGTTACGGCCGGCGCGGCGGCTTCGAGGTCATGCACGAGTTCTCGCGGCTGAAGAACGTCATCATCGACTATTCCGGCGCCATGCAGGACCCCTTCGTCATCCGCCTCAAATAACCAGCATCGAAAGGCAGAACCATGAAGTTCGCAGTCTCGCTCACGATGGAACGCTTCTCGCCGGATGTGCCAATGGCCATGGTGAAGAACAACCTCCTGACGCTGGCCCGCATGGCAGACGAGGGCGGTTTCGAGATGCTCTGGACGGCGGAGCACCACACGCTCGAATGCACGATCTCGCCGAACCCGTTCCAGACGCTCGTCTGGCTGGCGCAGCACACGGACAATATCCGGCTCGGCACTTCGACGCTGGTCGCGCCCTATTGGAACCCGATCCGGCTCGCCGGCGAAGCCGCGCTCTGCGACCACCTGACGAACGGCCGCCTGGAATTTGGCATCGCGCGCGGCTCCTACCAGTACGAATTCGACCGGATGGCCGGCGGCATGCCGCAGCAGGAGGGTGTCGCCTATCTGAAGGAATTGGTGCCGGCGGTGAAGAAGCTGTGGGCCGGCGACTATGCCCATGACGGACACTACTGGAAGTTCCCGGTGACCGCCGCTGTGCCGAAGCCATTGCAGCAGCCACATCCGCGCATCTGGGTCGCCGCGCGCGATCCCGGTACCTTCGACTGGGCAATCGCCAATGGCGCCAGCATCCTTTCGACGCCGCTTTCCGCCCCGGCTGCGGAAATCCAGGTTCTTTCCGACAAATTCTACCGCGCGGTGGCGGACCATCCGGAGGTGCCGCGTCCTCGTTTCATGATGCAGCGGCGCACCTGCGTCTACGATCGGCCGGACGGTTGGGAAAGGGCCGTGCAGCACTCCATGGATTATGGCCGTGCTTTCGAGAACCTCATGCAGAATGTCGGGACCGTGCAGGACGGTTTTCCGGAGGCCGTGCCGTATGAAGCGGTGCGGGGCAAGGAAAACTACAATCCGGAAAACATCCGCAAGAACATGATGTTCGGCACGCCGGACGAGGTGATCGAGAAGCTGATGGTCTTCGAGGCGGCCGGTGTCGATCAATATTGCCTCGGCCTCACCTTCAACCTGCCGTTCGAACTGCAAAAGCGCACGATCGAGCTTTTCGTGAAGGAAGTCATGCCCGTCTTCGCCGCGCGCGAAAATGAGCGCAAACGAGCCGTTGCGGGGCGTTGACGATGGGGAAGGCGCTGGAGCACAGGGTCGGCGAGGTTACGCTCAACTATCGCCTCGATGGCGACGGCGGCGAACCGCTCGTCTGCATCCATGGGGTCGGTTCCTATCTGGAGGCCTGGTCGGGCGTGGTGGAGCGGTTGAAGGACCGCTTCACGATCCTCACCTTCGATCTCAGGGGACACGGCCGGTCGAGCCGCATCAAGGGACGCTACGAGATCGATGATGTCGTCGCCGAGACGCTGGCGCTTGCCGACAAGGCTGGTTTCTCGACCTTCAACCTTGCCGGTTTTTCGCTCGGCGGCCTGATCGCCCAGCGCCTCGCGCTGACGCATCTTCCGCGGCTGCGGCGGCTTGTGCTGCTCTCCACGGTCGCCGGCCGGACGCCGGAGGAGCGCGAGCGCGTTCTGGCGCGGCTCGCGGCCCTGCAGGCCGGTACGCCGGCAGACCACCACAATGCCTCGTTGTCACGCTGGCTGACGGAAAGCTTCCAGGACGCGCACCCCGACATCATCGCCTGGCTTCGGGCGCGTGATGCGGATAACGACCCGGATTGTTATACTTCCGCCTACCGGGTGCTCGCCGAAACGGATTTCGGCGGTTTTCTTGACCAGATCCGCTGCCCGACCTTGATTGCAACCGGCGAGGACGATGTGGGCTCCAATCCGCGCATGGCGCGATACATGCACGAGCGCATTCCTGGTTCGACGCTCGCGATCTTCCCCGGCCTGCGCCATTCCATCCTGATCGAAGCCCCGGCCGTCGTGGCTGATGCCATGGCCGCGTTCCTGATAAAGTCGGAGGCAGCCGATGGATGAAGCGCTCCGCAAGCAGGGCGAGGCCGTGCGGCGACGCGTACTCGGCGACGACTATGTCGACCGCGCCACGAAAGGCGCGGATGCTTTCGCGGCGCCCCTGCAGGATCTCTTGAATGAATATTGCTGGGGCATGGCCTGGACGGATGATGGCCTCGACCTCAAGCAGCGCAGCCTCCTCAACCTCGGCATGCTGGCGGCAAGCAACCGCATGCATGAATTCGGCCTTCATTTCCGCGGCGCGATCCGCAACGGCCTGACGGACAGGGAGCTCCAGGCGGCGCTCGTGCAGATTGCGGTCTATTGCGGCGTGCCAGCCGGCGTCGAGGCCTTTCGCGTAGCACGCGCCGTGCGGGCCGAGATGGCCGGGGAAGGACCGACTTGATTTCCGTCATTCGGGCGGAGATTGGCGGCAGGCGCTGCTTGGGAACGCCGGAAGACCGGATCGGCCACAGGCCGCAAGATTATTCACAACGGCGGGAAGAGGAAGCCGCGCCGTCCACGAAGCAACAATAGACAGAGGGAACAACACATGATGAAAATTTCGACAGTTGCGGCGCTCGCCGCCTCTATTGCTCTTTCGCTTGCCGCCGTGCCCGCCAAGGCCGGCGAAGTGCTGGAACGCGTGCTCGCCGCCAAGACGCTGAAGGTCGCGACGGACGCCAACTGGGCACCGCAATCCTTCGTCAACGACAAGAACGAGATGGACGGCTTCGACGTCGATGTCGCCAAGGAGATCGGCAAGCATCTCGGTGTTTCCGTCGAATTCGTGACGCCGGGCTGGGACATCATCACCGCCGGCAAGTGGCAGGGTCGCTGGGACATGCATATCGGGTCAATGACGCCGACCAAGGCACGCGCCGAACTCTTCGATTTCCCGGCCGTCTATTATTACACCCCCGCAGCTGTCGCCGTGCACAAGGACAGCAAGGCTGGAAAGATCGAGGATCTCGAAGGCAAGAGGGTGGGCGTGACGGCGACCTCGACCTTCGAGGCTTATGCCAACCAGGACCTGACGCTGGATGCCGCCGGCGCGCCGGCCTTCAGCTACGTGTTCAAGCCCGGCGAGGTGAAATCCTACGCCAACTCGACGACCGCCTTCGATGATCTGCGCCTCGGTGATGGCACGCGTCTCGACGCCGTCGTTTCGTCGCTGCCGAGCATCCTCGATGCTGAAAAGGCTGGTTACCCGATCAAGCAGCTCGGCAAGCCGGTGTTCTTCGAGCCGCTGGCGGTCGCCGTCGAACACGGCGACGCGGAGTTGAGCACAAAGATCGCCGAGGCCGTCAAGACCATGCAGGCGGATGGCACGCTGAGCAAGCTGTCCGTCAAGTGGTACGGCGTCGACTACACGGTCACCCAGTAACATCCACCGGCGCGCGGTCCGGCTTGCCGGATCGCGCCCAATCCTGAAGGAGCGGAGATGCTGTATCCGGATACCGTCGAATCCGACGTTCTTGTCCACAAGCCCTGGTTCGTCGCCGGTCTGTTCGTGGTGGTTTTCGCCGTCTTTCTTGCGTTCGACCTGACCGGAACATCGCTTGGCGACCTGATGCGACCCGTGATCGGCGATCCCGCCGAAAGCGGCGCGTACGGCCGCTTTGCCATCGCCTTCGTCATCGCGGTGACCTTGTGCCTTAACATCGTGTTGATCGGCTTTGCGCCGCTGAAGGTGCAGGTCGCGGTCGTCTGGTCCGAGCTGCTGCTGCTCTTCCTCGCCTTTTTCACGACCTTCAATCTCAGCCTGCCGTTCATGGCCGAAAAGGTGCCTTTCCTCATCACACAGGGACTTTTCACGACGATCTATGTCTCCGCGATCTCGATCGTCATCGCGTCGGCCATCGCCATCCTTGGCGCGGTCGCAAAATTGTCGACCAACGGCTTTGCCTATGCGATTGCCAGCTTCTACACGTCGTTCTTCCGCGGCCTGCCGCTCCTGATGCAGGTCTATCTCATCTATCTCGGGCTACCGCAGATCGGCTTCGTCATCGATGCCGTGCCCGCCGGCATCCTGGCGCTCTCGCTCTGCTACGGCGCCTACATGACGGAAATCTTCCGCTCCGGCATCCAGAGCATCGATCGGGGCCAGTGGGAGGCCTCGCGCTCCATCGGCTTCGGCTTCGGCGTCACCATGCGCAAGATCATCCTGCCGCAGGCGCTGCCCGTCATCATTCCGCCGACCGGCAACCAATTCATCTCCATGTTGAAGGACAGTTCGCTCGTCTCGGTCATCGGGGTCTGGGAGCTGATGTTCCTGGCACGCACGCTCGGCCAGAAGAGCTTCCAGCACATGGAAATGCTGATTTCCGCCGCCATGCTCTACTGGATCGTATCGATTGGACTCGAACTCATCCAGTCGCGCATCGAGCGTCACTACGCGAGGAGCAAAGTGCGATGAGCGACACGATTATCGACGTGCGCAACGTTTCCAAATGGTACGGCGCCTTCCGCGTGCTGACCGATGTGAACCTGACCGTGCAAAAGGGCGAGCGCATCGTCATTTGCGGCCCGTCGGGTTCGGGAAAATCGACGCTCATCCGCTGCTTCAACCGGCTGGAGGCGCACCAGCAGGGCGACATCGTCGTCAACGGCATCACCCTGCACGACAAGATGCGAGAGGTCGGCGCGGTGCGAAAGAACGTCGGCATGGTGTTCCAGCACTTCAACCTCTTCCCGCACATGACGGTGCTGATGAACTGCATGGTCGGGCCGATGTGGATCAAGGGCGTTTCCCAGGCCGAAGCCCGCAAGACGGCGCTGCAATTCCTGGAGCGCGTGCGCATTCCCGAGCAGGCGAACAAATATCCGGTGCAGCTTTCCGGCGGCCAGCAGCAGCGCGTGGCAATCGCCCGTTCGCTTTGCATGCAGCCGGCCGTCATGCTGTTCGACGAGCCGACATCGGCGCTCGATCCCGAAATGGTCTCCGAGGTGCTCGAGACCATGACGAGCCTTGCCCGGGATGGCATGACGATGGTCTGCGTCACCCATGAAATGGCTTTCGCCCGCGCGGTCGCCGATCGGGTGATTTTCATGAATGCAGGACAGATCGTCGAACAGGGCAAGCCGGAAGACTTCTTCAGCAATCCGCAGCACGAACGCACCAAGCTCTTCCTCAGCCAGATCCTCAAACACTGAGGCGGAGTGCCCGTTTCCCGGGCCTAGAATTATCTCTTGACAAAATTTTAGACTTCAAACAGTTTCTTTACTCATAAGTAAAGAAATCGCTGAGGGGCGATTTAAATCTGGGAGAGGTCAATGCTGCAGGAGCGCATTGAGGGGAAGTGGCTTGCCTGCTTCCGGCGCGTATTCGTGCTCAATGGAATTGGCCGCGCAACGCGCGTGGCGATCGTCGCGGAGACGCAGTCGCGGCCCGTGTTGGTCCAGCTTGCGGATCTCGCCTGCCACGATCTCGGCGCGGACTATTGCATGATCACCATGCCGACGCCGCGGCAGACGGCGCCAGTGCCGGTCAAATCCACTGGCACGTCGCTCGCCATCCAGGGCAACCGTGCGGCGATCGAAGCCATGAAGCAGTGCGAGGTGATCGTCGACTGCACGGTGGAGGGCATGATCCATGCCGCCGAATGGCCGGAGATCGAAGCGGCCGGTGCGCGCATCCTCGTGATCTGCAACGAGCATCCGGAAATCCTCGAGCGCTGCGAACCCAAGGCCGAACTCGGCCCCAAGGTGGCGCTCGGCATCCAGATGCTGCGCGAAGCGAAGGAAATGCGCGTCACCTCGGCGGCCGGAACGGACCTCTTCATCGACCTTACGGATGCGCCCTGCGGCGGAACGCCGGGCTTCGGCACGACGCCGGGAGCCGTCGCGCACTGGCCGGGCGGCCTTTGCCTCGCATTCCCGGGGCCGGGCACCGTCAATGGCCGTATCGTCATGGATGTCGGCGACATGAACCTGACCTTCAAGAGCTATTTGACCAGCCGCATCGACTTCACCGTCGAGAACGACTTCGTCAAGGAAATCAAAGGCGACGGGTTGGATGCTGAACTGTTCCGCGACTACATGGACGCCTGGGAGGACCCGCTCGCCTACGGGTTCTCGCATGTCGGCTGGGGCATGAACCCGGCCGCCCGCTGGGTGTCCGGCGCGCTCTACGACAAGGGCGACATGCAGGCCGTCGAGTTTCGCGCCTGGGCCGGCAACTTCCTCTGGTCGACGGGCGCCAACCAATATGCCGGCCGTTTCACCGAAGGGCATTTCGACCTGCCGATGCGCAAGTGCACGATTACGCTGGATGGCGTTGCCGTGGTGAGGGACGGCCGTCTCCAGGGCGACCTCGTTCTCTGACCGGATTTGACAAGGACTGATCATGAGCGAACCTGCAGACTACTATGACCTCTCCCGCATCCGGCCCGACGTGCTGGCGGTTCTCGCCCGCATCAACGAACTCGGCCGCGAGCGCTTTGCGCCGCGCGCCAAGGGCATAGACGACGAAGCGTCCTTTCCGGTCGAGAACTACAAGGATCTGGCCGCCGAGGGCTTTCTCACCCTGACCGTTCCCAAGGAGTTCGGCGGCCACGGCTTCAGCCTCGGCGAATATGCGATGGTCGGCGCGGAAATCGGCAAATATTGCGGCGCCACCGCGCTCACCTTCAACATGCACAACTCCTCCATGATGTGGTCGCGGTTCATGTATGAGCTGCCCAATCTGACGGACGAGGACCGGGCCGCCTTCGCGCCGCTGCGCGAACGCCAGTTCCGCCGTGCCGTCAAGGAACAGGGTATCTATTCGCAGCCGATTTCCGAGGCCGGGCAGAACTGGACCTCCAAGCCGGCGCAGACTGCCTGCCGCAAGGTCGATGGTGGCTGGCGCATCAATGGCTTCAAGAAGTTTGCCTCGCTTGCCGGCTATTGCGACTACTATTCCATCGTCTGCACCGAGCATTTCGAGGGCATCGAGCCACGCCACGAGGACACGATGATCTTCGTCGTGCACAAGGACGCGCCGGGCCTCTCGGTCACCGGCAGTTGGGATCCGCTCGGCATGCGCGGCACCAACAGCCGCGACCTCGTGCTCAAGGATGTCTTCGTCACCGAGGACGACCTGATGATGCCGCGCGGCATCTTCATCAAGACCCTGCCGCACTGGCCGCACATGATGGCAACGCTATCGCCCACCTATATGGGTGTGGCGCAGGGCGCCTTCGATTTCACGGTCGCCTATCTGCGCGGCGAGGTGCCCGGCCAGCCGGCCGCTGACCGTCGCATGTTCGGCACGAAGCGCATCACCGTCGGCAAGATGTACACCCAGCTCGCCGCAATGCGGGCACTGTGGTGGCAGGCTTTCATGGAGGCCCAGGGGTTTCCGACAAAGGCGCAGGTGCTGCGCATGTACGCCGCCCAGTACACTGTCATGGAAGGCGTGCAGGAGATCGCAGCGCTCGCCATCCGGACCTGCGGCGGCCAATCCATGCTGAAAACCCTGCCGCTGGAGCGCATGTATCGCGACAGCCGCTGCGGGGCGCTAATGCTGCCCTACACATCCGAAATCATGGAGGACTACCTTTCCGTCCTCACGCTCTATGACACGAACGAACTCGACAAGGCGCCCGGCGACGAAGGCGGTGCGCGCTCTTCGCTATGGCGGGGTACGGGCGGCACGCTCAAGGGGCTTCGCTGAGACATGGCGACGGAGCAGGTTCACGTCATCGGGCATGTTGCGGCAGAACCTGCCGAGGTCTGGGCCGTTGTCGGCAATTTCTGCGGCATCTGGCACCCGGCGATCGCGGAAATGCGCCCGGAGCGTGATGCGCGCGGCGCGCTTATCCGCGCCTTCACCGCGAAGGGCGAGAACACGCTGTACCGCGAGCAGCTCACTTACCGCTCCGACAGCGACCGGGCGCTCGCTTACACGCATCTTGAAGGCATTGCGGGCGCGGAGCGCTACGATGCCCGACTACAGGTCTTTGCCGACGAAACGGGGGGCAGCCGCATCGAGTGGTCGGCACGGCTCTTCGCTTCCGCCGACCGCGCTCCGGCCATCGCCGCCGGCACAAAGGCGATCTTTGAGATGGGTATAGCGGCTCTCGACGACCTCGCCAGGACATCGGCCCATCATGACAATCCCTCCGTCGAGCAGCGAGACGGAGCACTCGAAACCGTCTTCATCGCTGGTGCGCCGAAATTGGCGCTGACGGTCACGCCGCAAAGGCCGGGTCCGCTGGTGCTTTTCCTGCACGGCATCGGCGGTGCGCGGACTAACTGGCTGGCCCAGCTCCAGGCGGTGGCGCCGACCCTGCGGGCTGCGTCACTTGACCTGCGCGGCTACGGCGAGAGTCGGCTCGGCCCGTCGCAAAGCACGGTGGAGGAGTATTGCGACGATATCCTGCGTGTCGCCGAGGCGCTTGGCGCGACGCGCCTTGTGCTCTGCGGTCTCTCCTACGGGTCCTGGATCGCGACGTCCTTCGCCATGCGCCATCCGGACATGCTGACGGGCCTCGTCCTGTCCGGCGGATGCACCGGCATGTCTGAGGCCGAGGTGGCGGAGCGCGAGGCGTTCCGAACGGCGCGGGAAGTGCCGCTCGATGCAGGCAAGACGCCGGCCGATTTTGCGCCTGCGGTCGTGGATGTCCTGGCGGGTCCGAATGCAGGCGAGGCGGTGCGGCAGACGCTGTTCACCTCCATGGCAGCCATTCCCGCCGCGACCTATCGCGATGCGCTCCATTGTTTCACCCACCCGCCGGAGCGTTTCGATTTCTCCCAGCTCACCATGCCGGTGCTGATGATGACGGGTCGGTTCGACCGGCTTGCTGCCCCCGAGGAGATCCGCGGCGTTGCCAACCGGATCGCGGAAGTGGCGCCGCGCGCCTGTGTGCGTTTCGAGGTCATCGAGGACGCCGGGCATGTCTGCAATGTCGAGCGTCCCGGCGCCTATAACAGGGTGCTCGGCGAATTCCTGTCGGAGATCGCGCGATGACCGCTCTACCGAAACGCCAGCAGAACCGCATCCTTCGCGAACGCCGCATCCTCGACGCCGCGCTCAAGATCTTCTCGGAGAAGGGCTTCGTCAGCGCCTCGATGGACGACATCGCGGCCGAGGCGGGGCTGACCAAGCCGACGCTCTACCAGTATTTTCCGTCGAAAGACGAGCTCTTCACCGCCATGATGACCCAGGAACGGGACCACATGCTCGAATCCTTCGAGTATCCCTCCGCCTCGGGCATGGTGGCCGAGCTCTATGCCTTTTCGTGGCATTATGCCGATGTCGTGCTGCGACCGGACATGCTGAACCTCGCCCGGCTGATCATCGGCGAAGCGCAGCGCTTGCCCGATGTCGGCCGTGCCTATCAGGCGTCGGGTCCTGACCGGGTGCTCGCCGGCATGATCACCTATCTCGAACGGCAGCGCGGGGCCGGCCGGCTCGTCTTTGACGATGCCGAGCTCGCGGCAGAAGACCTCTGGGGCCTGATCCTCTCGGCACCACGCAACAAGGCGCTGCACATTCCCGATGCCGTGCCCGACCGGGCGACCATCGAACGCTACATCCGCAACGGGCTCGGCGTGTTCCTGCGCGCCTATTCCACCGCTTCAGAAAAAGACCTCGCCGTCCTCTCATCCCTCAAGCCGCCGCCGGCCACCGAAACGGAGTGACCATGACCCTCGACGCCTACATCGCCGACCCGGAAAGCCGTTTCGCCACCTTTGCGATGACCGATACGAACGGCCTGCTTCGCGGCCAGATGGTGTCGGTCCGCTCGCTGGCCGGTATAGCGCGCAGCGGCATGGGCATGTCTCCCGTCACGTTCGCGCTCGATCCGACCGATGTCGTCCTCAATATTCCCGGCGTCTCGGATGATACATCGGATTTCCACGACGATCCGCTGGTGCTGGACCCCTCCACCGTGCGGCGTCTGCCTTGGTCGAAGCCCGGGCATGACCTGCTGGTACTGTCCAACTATGGCGGTGCCACTGCAGAACTTTGCCCGCGCTCGCTGCTGAAGCGCGTGCTGGCCCGCGCCGGGAAGGCCGGCTATGCGCCGCGTTACGGCATGGAGCTGGAATACACGCTGTTCGACGAGACGCCGGAAAGCGCGCGTGAAAAGGGCTATCGCAATCTCAAGACTGCGACGTTGCACAAGAGCCATGACCTCGTGCTCTACCAGGTGCAGCAAACGGAATGGTACGAGGCGCTGGCCGAGATCTGCGAGCCGCTGAAGATCGACCTCGCCAAGATGCATGAGGAAATCGGCGGTGGCTTCCTCGAAGCCTGCATCGCGGCGGGCACGGGGCTGGAGCCTGCCGACCAGCTCGTCCTCCTGAAAAATTTCGTGCGCGCACTCGCGCAGCGCCAGGGCAAATGCGTCACCTTCATGCCGCGCTGGACGGAGACTGCCGACAGCCAGTCGATCCACCTTCATGTCAGCCTCACCGACGGGGAGGGCAGAAAAATCTTCCATGATCCCGCCGGCAAGAACGGCATGTCGCAAACCTTCCGGCACTTCATCGGCGGTCTGCAACGCTACATCGGCGACATGACGCTGATCTTCCAGCCGACGGTGAATTCCTACCGCCGCTTTGCGCCCGGTACCTTCGCGCCACCCGGCCTGACCTGGGGTTTCGAGAACCGCACGACCTGCTTCCGCGTCGTCGGGCACGATGCGGGGTCGCTGCGCGTCGAAAACCGGTTGCCCGGCGCAGACACCAATCCCTATCTGACGGTCGCCGCGACCGTCGCGGCCGGTGTTGCCGGCATCATGGAGGGCATCGAGCCCGAGCCCGAAGTGATCGGCAACGGCTATGTGCAGGTGGGTGAGGGACCTGATTTCGCCCGTTCGATGCCCGAGGCAATCGGCCGGCTTCGGACCTCTGCTTTTGCCAAAGACTGGCTTGGCGAACGCTTCGTCGAAGCCTTTGCCGCCAGCCGCCAGAGCCAACATGACGAATTCTGCAAGAAAGTACCCGATGTAGAACTGCAACGCTTCTTTGACCTGGGGTAGTGCCATGAAACCAGAGCTTCGCATGCAATTCCTCGAAGGCATGAGCCGCGCGGCGACGTTCGTCGCGGTGGTGACGACGGATGGCGGGGCGGGGCGCTTCGGCGTGACGATCAGCTCGCTCACCTCCGTTTCCGCCGATGGCGACCATCCCTCGCTGCTCGCGTGCCTGCATCATATGAGCCCGGTCGCCACGGCGATCCTGAAAAACCGCGCCTTCTGCGCCAATCTCCTGCATGAGGACCAGCATCCGGTGTCCGATCTCTTTGCCGGCCGGCTTTCGGCGGGCGAACATGCGGAGCGTTTCGAGCGCACGCCCTGGTCATCAGGAAAACTTGGGCAGCCCGCACTGGAAGGCGCGACGGCGAGCTTCCAGTGCCAGGTCGCAACCTCCGTGCTTTGGGAAACGCATCACATCGTTGTCGGGCGTGTCATGGACGTCCGCTTGTCGGAAAACCCGGCCTCTCTGCTCTACGGCCACCGCGCCTATCACCGAGCGGTTCAATTGTCGTAGCGCACAACAAAAACGAAAAGGGCTGCGGATGCCGGCGGGGTGAGCCGGCGAATTGGGGAACGAAAACTGGAGAGACCAATGACTGACGTGACAATAGCGGGGGCAAACCAACTCCGCAGAAACTCGCTGGGCCTGATCGCGGTGACCTTCATGGTGATCTCGGCTGCAGCACCGCTTACGGGCGTCGCCGGCGCCGTGCCGATTTCCTTCCTGCTTGGAAACGGCACGGGCATTCCGGCAACGTTTCTGTTGATGACGCTGATCATGCTGGCTTTTTCGGCCGGTTACGTGGCGATGTCGCGCCACGTCACCAATGCCGGCGCCTTCTATGCTTACGCGGCACGCGGCCTCGGTGGGCGCATGGCCGGCGCCGTCGCCATCATCGCGGTGGTGGCCTATAACGCCATGCAGTTCGGCTTGATCGGCCTGCTGGGCGGCATTGCAAGCGGGGTCTTCGCCGGCTTCGGTATCAACCTGCCTTGGTACCTGTGGAGCCTCATCGCCATCGCCCTCGTCGGCATCCTGGGCTACCGTCAGGTCGATCTCTCCGCCAAGGTCATGATCGTGCTGGTCGTGCTCGAATATCTGATCGTGCTGCTGGTCGATTTCGCCATTCTGGCAAAGGGTGGGGCAGGTGGCCTCTCCTTCAATTTCTTCGACACGACAGCCATGTTCTCCGGTTCGCTCACCGCCGCCGTGCTGTTCTGCCTCGGCTCATTCATCGGCTTCGAGGCGACGACAATCTATGCTGAGGAGGCGCGCGACCCGGAAAGGACCATTCCGCGTGCCACCTATCTGTCCGTGCTGATGATCGGGCTGTTCTTCGTCTTCACAACATGGCTGATGATCGTCGGCGTCGGCGCCGACAAGCTCGTGCCGACGATTGGCGCGCTGCCCGACCCGACCTCGTTCTTCTTCGATCTTGCCGGCACCTATGTTGGCGGGCCGGTTCCGGCCATTGCCGGCCTGCTGCTCGTCTCAAGCCTGTTTGCCGCGATCAGCGCCTTCCACAACTACATCGCCCGCTACAGCTACGTGGCCGGCCGCGAAGGCCTGCTGCCGTCCGCCTTCGGCCGCACCCACGATGCGCATCAGAGCCCGCATGTCGGCTCCGTCGTGCAGACGGTGATGGCGCTTGCCGTGCTTGCGGTGTTCGCCGGCCTCGGCCTCGATCCGGTGCTCAACATGTTCACCTGGATCAGCCAGGTCGGCACGCTTGGCGTGCTCGGCATGATGACCATCACGTCGCTCTCCGTCATCGTCTTCTTCCGCAAGACGCCGGGCGCACATCCACCCCTGACGACGCTCGTCCTGCCGGCCGTGTCGGGCCTCATCATGGCGGCGTTGTTCGTCTATATCTTCATCAACTTCGGCGACCTCACCCAGACGGCTGGCGGCACGCTCGGCATCACCCTGCCGGCACTGGTCCCGGTTGCCGGCCTTATCGGTTTCGCGATGGCAAGCAGGCTCAAGGCCACGAACCCGGCCGCGTATGCCCGCATGGGACAGAACCGCGCCGGCTAGAAACCGGCTTTACCCTTGCGTGGTCGGTCTGGTCCAGAGACCGGCCACGTCAGGCCGCGATGGGGGCTTGCGCGGTTTGCGCCGAATGCGCCAGACTGCGCGTTGCGTCCACACATTCCGTCGCCGCATACCAGTAGCGCTCATTGAGCTCGATGTTGAACAGGGTGCCCTCGGGGAACCTGCATTCGGCCATCAGCGCCTGCCAGGGAATGTCGCCCCACCCGACCGGCAGGTGGAGATCGCCATGGCCATAGGCCAGACGTTCGCCTTCGGTATACATCCATATGTCGTCCTGACGGCCAAAGCTGTCATGGACATGCAGGTGCTTGGCATAGGGCGCCAAGGTGGCGATCTCATCCACGAAACAATCCCGGTCACCGTCGAAGTCGAGCTTGAGATAGGAGTGGCTGAAATCGATGGTTGCCATGACGTGCCGATGCGCAATGGTGGAAAGTTCTTTCGCCAGGCGCCGCGGCGGCGAGGCGTAGCCATCTCCCTTGTAGTCGGCAAACAGCGTTTCCACGCACAGGATCAGGCCGTGTTGCCGCGCCATGTCCCCAGCCCGTGAAAGCGCTTCGCGCTGCCGGTCGTAGGCAGCTTCCGTGCCCGCGGCCTGCTGGCGCGGTGCCAGCCCGGAATGCATGACATAGTGCTCCGCGCCGATTTCCGCTGCGACTTCCAGCGATGCTTCCAGCACCTCGAAATGGCGTGGCAGACGCCAGGCTTCGTCCATGAAGTTGATGGCGAGCGGGCCATGCACCGAATAGAGCACCCCGCGGCCGCGGCATGCGTCGAGCAGCCTTGCGAGCTGGGGGCGACGGACCCGTCCGCCAACGACGACATCGAGGTCGAAGGTGGGGATCTCGATCGAGTCCACGCCAAGCGCTTCGATCATGTCGAGTTCCGCCGCGAAGTCCGAAAGATCATGCGCCCTCTTGTGCGCGGAAATACCGATGCCTTTGACGCCATTGGAAAACATGACAGCGAACCTCATTGATGACTGGGGCATGAACCTGCCCGGATGCCCCTCCCGCTAGTCAGCGAATGTGTCAGTCAGCCGACAGACGGATGACCGTTCGATGAAGTTTGCCTTCGCGCCGTGCCAGGTGGGGCGGAAGCTGCTTCAGGCGCGGAATCCTTCGCATACCTGTCACAGACCAGCCCTATGAGCGGTGCCCTGACGGCGGCCGATAGTGGCGCCGAAAAGGAGAACCTTTCGATGACCCACGTTAGTCGACGCATCCTGATGAAGGGCACCATGGCGGCCGCCGGCCTTGCCTTGGCAGCACCGTTTGTCTCCCGCACGGGATTTGCCGCCGGTTCGTCCGGCTCGGTCAATATCTTCGCCTGGGCCGGCTACATTTCCGACGACATGCTGGCTGCGTTCGAGAAGGACACGGGCATCAAGCCGGTCTACACGCCCTATGGCACAAACGACGAATTGCTCAACCAGATGCGCGCCAGCAATGGCTCGGGCTATGACGTCATCTGGCCGGCCGTCGACCGCGTGCCGAACTATGTCGAATTCGGTCTCATCCAGCCGATCGACGAAAAGAAGGTGCTGTGGGATCGCGTGCTGGCAAGCGCCCTCAAGGGTTCGGAAACGCTGGGCGCCGTGATCGACGGAAAACGCTACCAGGTGCCGACTGACTGGGGCACTGAAGCAATCACCTTCGACAAGAACACCACGCCGCTGGAATACGGCACCGCCTCCTACGGCGATATCTGGAAGCCGGAAATGGCCGGCAAGGCAACCGTCCGTGGCCATTCCGGTCTCGTCGGCCTCGGTCTCTGGCTGGAGACGCAGGGCAAGCTGCCGAAGCCGATGCGCGACAGCTTCAAGGACGAGGCGACGATGCGGGCGAACTACGACGCCATCCTCGCCGAAGCCATCAGGAACAAGGGCAACATCGCGCAGTTCTGGTCGAATGAAAACGAAGCGCAGGGCGCTTTTCGCGCAAACGGCGTGACGATCGGCCAGACCTGGGATTCGTCCGCCGCAGGCCTCGCCAAGGAAGGCCTGCCGGTTGGCTTCGTGGCTCCGAAGGAAGGCGCACTGACCTGGATGGAGGGTGTTTCCATTCCCGTTGGCGCCGCCAATGTCGAACAGGCCTATGCTTTCCTGAACTGGGTGCTGACGCCGGAAGCCGGCGCGCTTTACGCCAACCACACCTCGATCAACACGACGGCGGTTGGCGCGGAAAAATTCCTTTCCGAAGCGTCGCAGAAGTTCTTCGCCGCCGCCTATCCGGGCGACGCCCTCGAAAAGCTGTGGTGGTGGCCGGTTCAGGAAAACTGGTTCGTTGCCCTGCGCAACGAGTACCAGGACAAGTTCCTCTCGGCTTAAGCCCGTCCGTGGACATTGGGCGGCGGGACAGGATCCCGCCGCCGCTCTTTTTCAAGGAAGTCCTGCATGTCCCGTTCTGTCGAACTGATCGATGTCGAAATGACCTTCGGCAAGGCCCGCGCGGTCGAGAAACTCTCTGTTGCCATAGAGGGCGGCGAGTTCTTTTCGATCCTCGGCCCTTCCGGCTGCGGCAAGACGACCATCCTGCGACTGATTGCCGGCTTCATGCAGCCCACGGGCGGTCGGATCCTGATCGGCGGGCGCGACATGGTCGGCATCGGCGCCGACCAGCGGCCGACCTCAATGATCTTCCAGTCACTGGCGCTTTTTCCTCTCATGCCGGTGTGGGAGAACATCGCTTTTGGCCTGGAAGTGCGCGGTGTGCGCAAGGCCGAACGGCGAAAGCGTGCCGAGGAGTTGCTCGAACTGATTGCCCTGCCGGGCTATGGAGAACGCATGGTGCATGAACTCTCGGGAGGGCAGAAGCAGCGCGTCGCAATCGCCCGCGCGCTGGCTGTCGAGCCCCAGGTGCTGCTGCTCGACGAGCCGCTCTCGGCGCTCGACCTGAAGCTGCGCCAGCACATGCGCGCAGAGTTGCGCGGCCTGCAGAAGCGCACCGGTGTCACCTTCATCTATATTACCCACGACCAGTCCGAGGCGCTTGCCATGTCGGATCGTGTCGCGGTGATGAGCGCCGGCGTCTTGCAGCAGGTCGCGCCGCCGCTCGAACTCTACACCAATCCTGCGACGTCCTTCGTCGCGCGGTTCGTTGGGGAAACCAATGAGTTCCCCGGCCGCGTCGAGCGCCTCGCCGATGGCATGGCCGCAATCGAGACCGCCCATGGCCTATTCACGGGGCGGAGCAGCGCCGGTCTCAAGGTCGGCGACCAAGCGGTCGTCTATGTACGGCCCGAAGCGATCTCGCTTTCGGCGGGCGCCGATGCCAATGGCCTGCACGCCGTTGCCGAGCAGCTCGAATTCGAAGGTGCGACCGCCATGCTGCACGCCAAGACCGACGGTGGATACCGGCTGGCGGCGGCATTGCCGCACCATCGGCTTGCCGAGGCACCGACGGCCGGAACGAATGTGCGGCTGTCCTTTGCCGCTTCGCAGGCGCTGGTCCTGGCCCATGCATAGCCTGTTTCAGCGATTCGGCGTCGGCCTCGGCAGCGTGATCCTGATCTGTGTCGCAACCTGGTTGCTAGGCATGGTTCTGGCGCCTAACCTGATGATGCTGGATTTCTCGTTGCGACCCAATCTGATGCCGGCGCAGATCGGCGGTCCGGACGATCGCTACACGCTGGTCAACTTTACCGCGCTTTTCTCCGATCCCGTTCACAGGGGCATCTTCTTCAAGACCATCTGGGCAAGCGCGCTCGTCATGGCGGCGACCTTCGTCGTTACCTATCCCATGGCCTACTGGCTCGCCAAGGTTGCGCGGCGCAAGGCCGTTGCCTTCGTGACGGTCGCGCTGATCATCCCGTTCTGGATCAACGAGGTGCTGCGGACACTCGCCTGGTACATCCTCCTCGCCTTCAACGGGCCGCTCAATGTCGTGCTCACGTCGCTCGGCGTAATCGATGCGCCGGTGCGATGGTTCGGTGATGTCGGGGTGCTGGCGGGCATGGTCTATGCCTACATCCTGTTCATGCTCTTCCCGGTCTACAATTCCATCAGCACGCTGGATTCGGCGCAGGTCGAGGCGGCCCGCAATCTTGGTGCGTCGACACTCCAGATCCATCGTCGGATCGTCATCCCGCATGCCAAGGCGGGCATCGCGACAGGCTGCGTCTTCACCTTCATGCTGGCCGCCGGAAGCTATGTGGCGCCGGCGCTTCTCGGCGCGCCGGGCAGCCGCTGGTTCACGGAGATAATCTACAACTGGTTCTTCGAAGGCGGCAATTGGAACCGCGGTGCTGCCTATGCGCTGGTTCTTCTCGCGCTGTGCATGGCTGTCGTGATGGCCGCGCTCAGGATTTTCCGGGTCAACCTCGCGGATGTGGCAAAATGACTGTTTCCTATAAGGCCGCTGCGGGTGCAGCACCCTCGGCGAGCGGGTTGGCGGCCCTCGCAAGCGTCCTGCCAAAGGTGATCTTCGCCATCTACATGGTGCTGTTCTTCGCCTATCTGTTCCTGCCGCTGCTGGTGATGGCAGCGGCGACGTTCAACACCAGCAAGTTCCCGACGGTCACGCCCTGGCTCGGGACGACGCTCGACTGGTTTTCGGCGCTGTGGGCGGATAGTGCCATGTGGCAGGCTCTCCGGCTGTCCATTCTCATCAGCCTGGGCGTGATTGCCATTTCCCTGCCCGTCGGAACCGCGGCGGCCCTTTTCCTCAACAGCCTTCAGGACCGCTCGCGAAGCCTCTTCTATGCCGTGATGGTTTCGCCGCTCCTCACCCCTGGCGTCGCCATCGGCATCGCGACGTTGGTGCTCTGGCGCCAGGTCGGGGTCGGCGGCGGGACGACGCTGATCATCCTCGCGCAATCGAGTTTCATTTCCGCCTATGTGATGCTCATGGTCGCCGCCCGCATGCAGCGCTTCGACCGCACGCTGGAGGACGCCGCCGTGGACCTCGGCGCGTCCCGCATCGTGGTCTTTCGCCGCATATTGTTGCCCTATCTCAAGCCGTCGCTTCTGGCCGCGACCTGCATCGCCTTCCTGCAATCCTTCGAGAACTACAACACCACGCTCTTCGTGCGCGGCACCGAGACGCCCTTGACGGTCTACATCGCGACGAAGGTGCGCACCGGGCTGACACCCGCGGTCAACGCTCTCGGGCTCGTGCTCATCGCTGCGACGGTCCTCGCGGCCGTCGCCTATGAGCTTGCACGAAGACGGCAATCGAGCGCATCCCGGGCTTGAGAACCGCTCGACGGATTTAACACGACCCGCTGTGGAAGGTCAGCCGCTCGCCGCCAGATGCGTGAGGAGTTGCTGGGCGGCTGGATCAAGCGGTCGCGTTTCCTGGAAACACAACAGAAGTTGGCGTGTCGCCCAGCGATCGCTCAGTCGCACGCAAGCGATTGGCAGGCTGCGGCGGCACCGCCGGCCGGCGACCTGCGGAACAATGCCGAAGCCGACGCCCGCAGCCACCTGCCGGCAGATCCCTTCGAAGGTGCGCAGACGCACGCGTGGGTAAAGCTTTTGCCCGGTGCGTAGAGCTTGCTGGTCGATATGATCCTGCAGCGCGCCTGCAAAGCCGACATAGTCTTCGCCGAGCATGTCCGGGAAGGCGATCTGCTTTTGCAGCGCCATCGGATGGTCTCGCGGCAGCACGATGACGAGGCGATCCACGGCAAAGGGCAGGGTGGCAAGCGGGGTGGTGTCAACGGCGTCGGAGACGATGCCGAACGCTGCGGCCCCGCGAGCAACCCCGGCAATTGTCTCGCGGCTCGGCCGCTCGGCAAGATCGACATCGACTTGTCGGTGGGCCGCTAACCATGGCGCGAGGCGTTCCGGCAGGAACTCGGTGATGGCGGCCGTATTGGCCAGAATGCGGATCGAGGACCGCAGGCCCCGAGCGTGTTCGGACATTTCGACATGCATGGTGCCGACCTGGTGCAGGACGAGGCGGGCGTGATGCGCAAGCGTGTCACCGGCACGGGTGGGCGTCACGCCGCGGCGTCCGCGTTCGAGAAGCTGCACGCCACCGGAGGCCTCCATGTCGCGCAGCCGTTCACTGGCCGCGGCCACGGACAGGTTCGCCGCCTGGGCGCCATGCGTGATGCTGCCGGCCTCCACGATAGCCAGAAAGAGACGCAGGTTGGCAAGGTCGAAGCGCATTTTCAGGGCGTAACACAAATCAGCTTTCGGATAAACCGAAGGCTGGTGCCGGATCTTCCCGCTTGTGACGGGTGCCGCCAGGCCGTTAGCTCCCGGCATGGATCAGAACGGCGTCTTCATCATCATCGCAACCTTCTTTCTTGCCGGCATCGTGAAGGGCATCACCGGCATGGGCCTGCCGACTGTCGCGATGGGCGTGCTGGGAGCGGTGCTGTCACCGCTGACGGCCGCGACATTGCTGCTCGTGCCTTCCTTCGTCACCAATGTCTGGCAATTGCTGACTGGCCCCCGTTTCAAGCCGCTCCTGCGACGGCTGTGGCCGATGATGGCCGCGGTGATCGTCGGCACCTTCGCCGGCTCGACGCTGCTTGCGAGCGGTGCTTCCGGTCGCACCACGGTCGCGCTTGGCCTCACCCTCGTCGCCTATGCCGCCTATACGCTTTGCGCGGCTCCAAGGCGTATACCGGCGTCCTGGCAGCCCGTCGCATCGCCTTTAGTTGGCTTCGTAACGGGTCTGGTGACGGGCGCCACCGGCGTCTTCGTCATTCCAGCCGTTCCCTATCTTCAGGCACTCGAACTGGAAAAGGACGAGCTGGTCCAGGCGCTCGGACTGTCCTTTACCGTCTCCACCATCGCCCTTGCCGTGGCGCTCGGACTTCACGGTGCGCTGCCCGCCGGAAACCTGGTTCCCTCGCTTCTCGCCGTCGTCCCGGCGCTGATCGGCATGGCGGCCGGGCAGGCGATCCGCCATCGCATCAGCTCATCGGCCTTCCGGCGTGGTTTCCTCGTCTGTCTGCTGCTGCTGGGATGTGAAATGGCGCTTCGACCGCTCTTCGTCGGCTGAAGTCTTCGGCGATCTCGCGAGCGATCCTCATTCCGGTTTGTAACCGTGCCGCGCAAAGAAGCGGTCGAGTTCTCGCTGCTGGGGAGCTTGGCCGGTATAGATCGCGATATATTCCGGGATACGCTTCATGCGGAGCGCGAGATCCTCCGTAGACTGCATTGAGATATATCCGATCTGGACCAGGTAGGTCGTTCGCGCGCGAACGTCCGCCGCACCGTCATCGTACCCGAACCGAATGAACATGCGGCCGATCGCGTCCATTCTCGTCTGGTCGGCCGCATGGACCTCTGCCTGGATTTCCGGCGACTGTAGTGCCCAGCTGCGGACTGCGAATTCGAGTTGAGAGTCGAACAACTCCTTGTTCAGCCAGCAGTCGAAGACGTTCAGCATCGCTTCGGCGAGCGATTCCGCATAGGCCCCGGCGAGCTTCACAAGATTGCCGGTGTTCTTTTCCCGCCAGCGCGCAATCAGCGCACTCAACAGTTCCTCCCGGTCCTTAAAGAACCAGTAGAAACTGGTCCGGGAGAGATTGAGCCGCTTTGCGAGCGGCAGAATTTTGACCGAATCCACGCCGGATTCGAGCAGCGCGTCGTAGGCCGCGTCCAGCCATGCCCCATGAGAGCCCCGCCACCCGCTGTCGATCGTCGCTTGTTCCATGGTTGCTTCCTAACAAAACCCGGGCGTCGCCACAAGGGAATGTACAGTGCTGTCGATATTATAAACGATACTGTTTTCAAATGTTGACACATATGTACATTCCCGCTTACCGTCATGACAAAGTCCCTCAATCCGGAGCCGTCGCATGTCGAACGATCCCCTGCTTCAAACCTACCAGCTGAAGCATCTGACCCTCCGCAACCGCATCATCGTCACGTCGCACGAGCCGGCCTATCCGGAAGATGGCATGCCGAAAGGCCGCTACCGTGCCTATACCGTGGAGCGGGCGAGGGGCGGGGTGGCGTTGACCATGACGGCGGGTTCGGCCGCCGTCTCGAAGGATAGCCCGCCGGTCTTCAACAACTTGCTCGCCTACAAGGACGAGATCGTTCCGTGGATCCGGGAGATGACCGACGCCGTGCATGAAGAGGGTGCGGCGATCATGATCCAGCTCACCCATCTCGGCCGCCGTACGCGCTGGGACAAGGGCGACTGGCTGCCCGTCGTCGCGCCGTCGCATCATCGCGAGGCGGCTCACCGGGCGTTTCCCAAGAAGCTGGAAGATTGGGACATCGAGCGCATCATCAAGGATTTTGCCGATGCGGCCGAGCGCATGAAGGCCGGCGGCATGGATGGCGTCGAGCTGGAGGCCTATGGCCATCTCATTGACCAGTTCACCTCGCCGCTTACCAACGAGCTCGACGGCCCCTATGGCGGCTCGCTCGACAATCGCATGCGTTTCTGTTTCGACGTGTTCAAGGCAATGCGCAAACGGGTCGGCGACCACTTCATCCTCGGCGTGCGCTACACGGCCGACGAATGTCTTCCCGGCGGGACCGGAAAGGCCGAAGGCCTGGAAATCTCCCGCCGTCTCAAGGAAAGCGGCCTGATCGACTACCTGAACGTCATCCGCGGCCATATCGATACGGACCCCGGCCTGACCGACGTCATCCCGATCCAGGGCATGGCAAGCGCACCGCATTTGGACTTTGCCAGCGACATCCGCGCTGCAACCAAATTCCCGACTTTCCACGCAGCGAAGATCCAGGATGTGGCGACCGCGCGGCACGCTATCGCCGCCGGCAAGGTCGATATGATCGGCATGACCCGCGCCCACATGACCGACCCGCATATCCTGCGCAAGATCATCGAAAAGCGCGAGGATGATATTCGTCCCTGCGTCGGCGCGAATTACTGTCTTGATCGCATCTACCAAGGCGGTCTTGCCTTCTGTATCCACAACGCGGCGACCGGCCGCGAGGAGACGATGCCGCACGCGATTGCGAAGGCGGATACGCGCCGGAAAGTGGTGATAGTCGGCGCCGGCCCGGCGGGCCTCGAGGCGGCGCGCGTCTCCGCCGAGCGCGGACACGAGGTCGTGGTCTTCGAAGCGGCGAACAATCCGGGCGGCCAGATCCGCCTGACGGCGCAGAGCGAGCGCCGACGTGAAATGATCGGCATTATCGACTGGCGCATGCGCCAGTGCGAAAAACACGGCGTCACATTCCGCTTCAACACCTGGGCGGAAGCCGATGCAATCACGGCGGAAAACCCCGATGTCGTCATCATCGCGACGGGCGGTCTGCCGCATACCGATGTGCTCACCAAGGGCAACGAGTTGGTCGTCTCCTCCTGGGATATCATCTCGGGCGACGTGAAGCCGGGCAGCAACGTGCTCATCTATGACGATGCCGGCGACCATGCCGGCCTGCAGGCGGCCGAGTTCATCGCCAAGGCGGGCGGGAAGGTCGAGATCATGACGCCGGACCGCGCCTTTGCGCCGGAAGTCATGGCAATGAACCTCGTGCCCTATATGCGCTCGCTGCAGAAGCTCGATACGACATTCACCGTCACCTACAAGCTGGACGCTGCGGAAAAGAGCGGCAACCAGCTCATCGCCCATGTCGGCAGCGACTATGGCGGCATCGCCAAGCAGCGCGTGGTCGACCAGATCGTCGTCAACCACGGCACCATCCCGCTGGACGACCTCTATTTCGAGCTCAAGCCGGGATCGAGAAACCTCGGCGAGGTCTCCTATGACGAACTGTTGTCCGGCGCGCCGCAGACCGTCGAGCGCAATCCGAACGGCACTTACCAGCTCTACAGGATCGGCGATGCCGTCGCGGCGCGCAACACGCACGCGGCCATCTACGATGCGCTACGCCTTGCCAAGGATCTTTGACGATGGTGCGCCGGGCTCTGGTATTGTCTGTCCGTTAGGACACGCCCAGCCAATCAAGCTCCCCGATTGGCGTGAATTGCAGGCCGGTGATTTTTGCAGTTTCACACGCCTGGCGAAACTCGGCCGAGACGAAATGCACCGGCACAAGAAAGTACTTGTCCACCCAGAAATGCCTGCCCGCCACCTTGGATGAATCGATGACGAAGCGTGCCTGCGGGATCGACTTGTCCTGGCGGCTGGGATCGTCCCGCCAGCTCCATCCGCGCGCCGTGTTGGTCGTGAAGACATAGGTCGTCTGCGTACGGTCTGCGGTGTCGATCCGTTGTGTGGGATGGACGATCCAGCGGTCCGGCGCAGCACTGTCGTCCTTCCACATCATCGTCAGAGGGTGAAGTTGATGCATGCCCGGCTCCATGGCTTCAACGACATCGCGAAACCGCGCCGTGGCCAGGTATTGTGGGACTTGGTATAGAACGTCGGGCAGAGGCCTGACCCGCTGCGTGGCCAGAAAGCGGATTCTGTTCGGCAGCGTCGCCGGGATCAGCGGTATGCCGTATCCGAGGACGCCTTTCTTCTGACCTTGAAAGCCGGCTCCACCATCGAATGCGCCGTCAACATAGCGTATCTGGCGGGACCAGTCCGCTATAGGACGGCCCTCGTCATCTATGATCTCCTGGTTGATGATGGGGAGCAGCATTGGCGAACTCATCGTGTAGATCAATGTTTGCGTCCTCGACAAAGGGTATCCAGAACCATCGACGTGGGATGCCGGCGATGATGGGTAAAACGGCAGGCGAATGATGGCGACTGGCGGGAAATATTTCGTTATTGGTCGAAAAGAGTGCGATGGGACAACCGATGCCCTCGGGGTCGATCGAAGATCATGCCGCCACGTCAAGGCATGAAGGTGTCCCTCCAAATGGCATCACCTCATGGACGTCGGGCAGGAGACAGGATCGCCTGGATCATTCCACCTGATGTGAGGATATCGGCCTCCCGCTCTGTTTCCACCGCGGCCCTTCCTGCCAGATGCTGGCAATCGCCGTTTGCACGCCGGACGGTCAAGGCCACCGTGCATCTGGGCTCCACGACAGCTGCGTAGACCTGGAGCATGTCCTGCACGCCGATGGAAAATGGCACATCGCGCGCAAGCTCGATGGGAAGGATACCCATGCCGATGAGGTTCGTGCGGTGAATGCGTTCGAAGCTGCGCGCGATGACCGCGCGCACGCCGAGGAGCGCCACGCCCTTCGCGGCCCAGTCGCGCGAGGAGCCGGTGCCGTACCGCTCGCCTGCAACGATGACGACCGAGCGGCCCTCCTGCCGGTAGCGCTCGGCTATCTCAGAGAGCGGCCCCTCCTCCATCGTGGGTGCGTGGACGGTTCGCGAGGCCGGCCGGTTATCGATCAGCAGGTTGCAGGCGCTGCGATTGTCGAACAGGCCGTGCACCATGACCTCCCAGTTCCCGCGCCGGGCGGCATAAACGTTAAGATCGTTTGATGGTGCGCCCCGCGCAACGAGGTGTTTGCCGGCAAGGCTGCCGGCACTGATCTGGCCGGCCGGCGAGATATGGTCCGTGGTCATGTCATCGCCGAGGACAAGCAATGGATGCGCTGAATAGGTTCCGAGACGACTTGCCGTGCGGGTGTCGGCGAAGGGCGGCCGGCGGATATAGGTAGACGCTTCGTCCCACGGGAAGCGCGGGGACGCAGGAGCATCGAGCGCCTCCCATGCGCTATTCGTTGCGGCTTGTGAGAAGGCTTGCCCGAAATCGGCAGGATCGGAAAAGGCGTGCATGATGGCATAGATTTCCGCGCGGGAGGGGAGAAGGTCGCCAAGAACGAGTGGTTCGCCGTTCCGTCTGCGGGCGATTTTACGGTTCATGGGGTCCGGGATCAGTTTTCCGACAAGGGAGAGCGCGACGACGAGCGGGGGGGCTGCGAGAAAGCCGAATTGTAGGCTTGGATGGACACGCCCGGGAAAGTTCCGGTTTCCGGAGAGAAGGGCGGCTGCGACAGTTCCCTCCTCGACCGCCGTTGCCATGTCAGCTTGCAGGGGGCCGGAATTGCCGATGCAGGTCGTGCATCCGTGGCCGACGATGCCGAAGCCCAGGGCCTCCAGATCGCCCAGCAGGCCGCTGAGGGCCAGGAAACGTTCGGCAGAGGGCGAGCCCGGTGCCAGCGAAGTCTTCACCCAGATCGGTGGTCGAAGGCCGAGATGCCGCGCCTTGCGCGCAACGAGGCCGGCCGCAGCGAGCAGATGCTGGTCGGACGTGTTGGTACAGCTGGTAATGGCGGCAATGGCAATGGCACCGTCCGGTATGGTTTTCCCCTCTTGGAAGAGGCGACCACTCGCAGCCTCCAGCGCCTCGGCGGCCGCCGCGACGGGCAACTTGTCCTGCGGACGGCGCGGCCCCGCAAGGAGGGGCTCGATCGCGGACAGGTCCAGATCGATCACCCGACTGTAGCGCGGCTCGACTACCGGATCGAACCACAGGCAGAGCGTTTTTGCAGCGTTTTCAACGAAGGTACAGTGCTCGGCCGTGCGGCCGGTCTGGCGGAGGTAGCTGATCGTCTGTTCATCGACTGGAAAGAAGCCGGTCGTCGCACCGTATTCAGGTGCCATATTGGCGACCACGGCACGGTCGCCGCCGGTCAGCGTAGAAACACCTTCGCCGAAAAATTCGACGAATTCGCCGGATAGGCCGTGTTCTCTAAGCAGATGCGTGACATCCAGCGCAAGGTCCGTCGAAAACACACCCGGCCCCAGCCGCCCCCGCAGCCGAACGCCGACGACGTCAGGCAGGCGGATCGTCACCGGCATGCCGAAGAACACGCTTTCGGCCTCAAGGCCTCCGACGCCCCACGCGAGAACGCCAATACCGTTGATCATCGGTGTGTGGCTGTCCGTTCCGATCAGCGTGTCCGGTGCCGCCCAGCGCTCGCCGTTCCGGTCGACGATGTCCATGATCGTGGCAAGCTGTTCGAGATTCAGCGTATGCATGATGCCGGTGCCGGGCGGGTGGACCCGCACGCCGGGCAGGGCGGCAGTCGCCCATTTCATCAGCCGGTAGCGTTCGCTGTTTCGCTCCATTTCGCGACGCATATTGTGTTCGCGCGCTCCGCTTCGGCCGTACCAGTCGACGGCGACGCTGTGGTCAACCGAAACGTCGACGGGCAGAACGGGCGTCAGCGTCGAAGGGTCGCCGCCGGCTTCAGCGATGGCGTCGCGCATGGCCGCGATATCCACCAGCGCCGGCACACAGGTCGTATCGTGCATGAGCACGCGGGATGGATGGAAGTCGACTGCCGCTTCACTGGTCCCGTCACGTAGCCAGATGCGCAAGGCTTCGGTGAAAGCGAAGAGGTGGTCCGGATCCCTTCGGGCCACGTTTTCAAGCAGGATACGCAGCACGAACGGCAGGCGATGGACCTCTCCGAAAGCGCTTCGGAGATCGACGGCATTGACGGGGCCGGTCGCTGTTTCGATCCGTAAAGCCATACGTCTTCTCCAAATTGATTTTTTAAGTTTAAAAAAGCAATTAATGGAAGGTGTCAACGGTTTTCCGCCAATTCATTGGCTTTTAACCGGGCGGATGTGCAAAAATCGAACATCCTGTTTATTTCGGGACGGGCATGAATTAGCGTGCCGCGAATGCCCCCAGAGGATCGGACACGAACCATGCGCTCCAGCCAGCTCGCCCAGACCATCGCGAACGAAATCACTCTTCTCGTCACATCCGGCGAGCTTTTGGTTGGCGAGCACCTGAAGACCCAGCAGTTGGCCGATCGCTTCGGGGTTTCGCGGTCTCCAGTGCGTGAGGCTATGGAGATGCTCGCGAGCCAGGGGCTCCTGGAGCAGAAGGAGAATCGCGGCTTCTTCGTTAAGGAGGCGAACGACGGTGTCGTCGAGCAGGTGCGTGACGACACCGAACCCTTCGAGATTGCAAACGACTACCAGCGGCTGGCGGAAGACTGGCTGACGGACCGTATCCCCGCCGAAGTGACCGAGCAGATGCTTCGTGAGCGCTACGCGCTGACGAAGTCGCAGCTCAACGATGTCCTCATGCGTGCCACCCGCGAGGGCTGGGCGGAGCGCAAGCAGGGTTATGGCTGGCGCTTCCTGCCCGTCGCCAAGACACCGGAGGCTTTCGAGCAGATCTATCGTTTCCGCATGCTGATCGAGCCCGCCGCCATGCTGGAGCCGGAATTCCGGCTTGACCGGAAAATCATCGAGGAGCAGCGACGTGTCCAGCTGCGCATGCTGGAGATTGATATAGAGCGCCTGCCGGCCGAACGGCTGCTGCACAACGGCGCGCTCTTCCATGAAGAGCTGATCAAAATGTCGAACAATCCTTTTTTCCACATCTCCCTGGTTCGCGTGAACCGGATGCGACGCCTTCTGGAATATCGCTCGCGCGTCGACCGTAGTCGCACAGTGCGGCAGTGCCGGGAGCATCTCGAAATCCTCGATCTTCTGGAACGCGGTGAGGTCGTGGAGGCCTCCTATGCGATGCGCCGTCACCTCGGTGGCGCGCTCTCCAAAAAGTCGCCCGTAACCTGGTCCTGGTCCCATCAGGCGCATGAAAAAGGCGATCCAGAAAAATAGGTATTGCATTTTTGAATTTAAAAAACCAATAATCTGCTCGTGACGTTGCGCGGCGATCTTGCTTGCCGCCTCATGGGAGATTGGTTTGATGAGAATATTCGTGACGCCGTGTGATGGGATTGGCCCGGAGATCACCGCGGCAACTATGGACGTCCTGAAGGCGGCGGATGCGGCGTTTTCGCTTGGTCTGGACTTCCATTTTGAAGAAACGGGCTTTGCGAGCCTGGAGAAGTACGGTTCAACTCTGCGAGACGAGACGCTGGACCGGGCGCGCACCTTCGACGGCATCATCCTCGGACCGCAATCCCACATGGATTACCCTGCGCGCGACAAGGGCGGCGTGAACGTCTCGGCTGGCTTCCGCGTCAAGCTCGATCTCTATGCGAACGTACGCCCAGCGCGCTCGCGCCCGTTCCTGAACGATGCCAAGACGATGGACCTCGTTATCATGCGCGAGGCGACGGAAGGCTTCTATCCCGACCGCAACATGTATGCCGGCACGGGCGAATTCATGCCGACGCCGGATGTGGCGCTTTCCGTGCGCAAGATCACGGCTTCGGCCTGCGAGCGTATTGCACGCCAGGCCTTCCTGCTTGCGATGAAGCGCAACAGGAAGGTGACGGCGGTCCACAAGGCCAACAACTTCATTCTCACGGACGGCCTGTTCCTGCAGCAGGTGCGGAAGGTCGCAGCCGAATTCCCGGAGGTCACGCTCAACGAATTTATCATCGACGCGATGGCCGCCCATCTGGTGCGCGACCCGTCCCGCTTCGACGTTATCGTCGCGACGAACTTCTATTCGGATATTCTGTCAGATCTGGCGAGCGAACTGTCAGGCAGTCTCGGCCTTGCCGGCTCGATCAACGCCAATGCCGAGACCGGCCTCGTCTGCGCCCAGGCGCAGCACGGTTCGGCGCCGGATATCCAGAACCAGAACATCGCCAACCCGACCTCGCTCATCCTGTCCGCGGCAATGATGCTGAGCTGGCTCGGTGAACGGCGCGGTCTACCGCAGTTCGAGGCGGCCGGTGCGGACATCGAGCGGGCAGTCGACGCGGTTCTCGCGGACCCGGCGTCGAGGACCCGCGATCTCGGTGGCAATACGAGTACGGACGCATTCGGTGCACTTGTCGCCGGTGCCGTTCAATCGGGAGACGGCGAGCGGAAATTCGCCAGCGCCTGAGAAAGTGTTTTGTATTTTAAATTTTTAAAATCCAAAATGCAAATCATGGGAAAGCGGGGCAGGGAGTGGCCCTCGCGTGGCTGCTCGCGCTCGCTTTGGAGTGCGGGCCTATCTTTTGGGAGAAGAGATGATGAATAGCAATGTATCCGCCCGCACGGCCGTCTTCGCCGTCAGCACGGCGTTCATGACGGCCTTCGGCGCATCCGCATTCGCACAGGAAGTGCCCGTCGGCTACCCCGCCGACTACGCGGGCGTTGTTACCGCGGCGAAGGAGGAGGGCACCGTCTCGGTCTATACTTCGACCGACGCCGCCCAGTCGCAGAAACTGCAGGATGCCTTCACCAAGAAGTACGGCATCAAGATCGCCTACAATGACCTAGGCACGAATGGCTCCTACAATCAGGTGATCTCGGAAGCCGCTGCCGGCCAGACGACGGCGGACATCGTCTGGAGCTCTGCCATGGACCTCCAGATGACGTTAGTCCAGGAAGGCTATGCTGCCGAATATGCCACCCCGGAAGCGGCCAGCCTCCCGGCTTGGGCGAACTACAAGAACATGCTGTTCGGCACGACCGTCGAGCCGATCGGCATGATCTACAACACCAAGGCGCTGTCGGAAGACAAATTGCCGAAGACCTATGCGGAGCTGATCAGCTTCCTCAAGGACAACAAGACCGAGCTTCAGGGCAAGTTGGCGACCTTCGATCCGGAAAAGAGCGGCTCTGGCTTCCTGCATCACTCCAACGATGCCCGCAACCGACCAGACTTCTGGGACCTCGCCAAGGCCATGGGCGAGGACGGTGCAAAAATCTATTCAAGCTCCGGCGGCATGAAGGAAACGGTGGTTTCGGGCGAAAACGTCATCGCCATCAACATTATCGGCTCCTATGCGCTGGACTGGGTGAAGGAAAGCCCGAACCTCGGCGTGCATTTCGCCGTCGACTATACACCGGCCTTCTCGCGCCTCGCGCTGATCACCAAGGATGCGCCGCATTCGAACGCCGCCAGGCTCTTCGTTGATTTCATGTTGTCGAGCGAAGGCCAGTCGCTTCTCGCGGAAGGCGGACTGCCGTCGGTGCGCGAGGACGTGACCGCCGGTCTCAATATCAAGACGCTGAACGAGCGTGTCGGCGGCGGCCTGAAGCCGATCGCCGTCGACGAAGGCGTGCTCGAATACATGGAGCCGACGAAGCGCGTGCAGTTTTTCGACGACTGGAAAGCCGCCCTCGGCCGCTGATGCTTAGCCGGTCGCGGCGCGCCAGCGCCGCGACCCCGCCACGTTTTGCGAGAGGCATAGAATGTCCACCCACATCCAAGCGCCAGCTGCAGTCCCGCTGACGAAAGCCGCAGCCGAAAAGAAGTATCCGGCGAAGATGCCGCGGCACGGCAATGCGACCGCCTACCGGCGCATCGTCATCGGCCTGCTCGCGCTCGCCGTGCTGGCACCCGTCGGCCTGATCATCTACCAGAGTTTCCTGACGGCTGCGTTCTTCAGCCCACGTGCGCGGTTCGGGTTCGATGCATACGGATACGTCTTCACCGACAAGAATTTCTACAAGGCGCTCGGCACGACTGCGGTCTTCTCCTTCGGCATGGTGTCGATTGCCGTGCCGCTTGGCGGCCTGCTTGCCTTCCTGATCACACGCACGGATATCAAGGCAAAGCGCCTGCTCGAAATCCTCGTGCTCGTGCCGATGTTCATTTCATCAATCGTGCTCGCCTTCGGCTATACGGTCTCTGTCGGCCCGACCGGTTTCGTTTCGCTCTTCATCCGCGATATGATCGGGATCGTGCCCTGGAACATCTACAGCCTGCCGGGCATGATCCTGATTGCCGGCCTCAGCCATGTGCCGCACGTCTATCTCTATGTCTCCTCGGCCATGCGCAACCTGCCGTCGGATCTCGAAGAGGCTGCCCGCACGACCGGCGCCTCGATCTGGCAGGTCTCGCGTGACGTCACGCTGCCCATGGTGCTGCCAGCGCTGATTTTCGCCGCCGCGCTCAACATCCTGCTCGGTTTCGAGACCTTCGGCATTCCGCTGGTGCTCGGCGATCCGAACGGCATCATGGTGCTCACCACCTATATCTACAAGCTCACCACGTTGTTCGGCACGCCCACCTACCAGCTGATGGCGGTCGTCGCCGTGGTGCTCGTCCTCATCACGCTACCGCTCGTCTGGATGCAGCGCAGACTGCTGCGAAATACCCGCAAATATGCCGCGATGGGTGGCAAGGGCGCGCGTGTCTCCACCTTGAAGCTCGGCATGAGCGGCCAGGTCATCGCGCTGTCGATCATCGGATTCTGGTTGTTCGTCTCGGTCGTCCTGCCGATTGGCGGCATTACGGTGCGTGCCTTCGTCGATGCCTGGGGTGAGGGCGTCAATCTGTGGGATCATCTCACGCTCTCCAATTTCGACCGCATGCTGGAAGTTCCGAGCCTTGTGCGCGGCATTACCAACACGGTGCTTCTCTCCGTCGTCGGCGGCGCCGTCGCGGTCGGCATCTACCTGATGGTCGGCCTTGCGGGCCATCGCAACTGGGGTCTGTCGAACACCGTGCTCGACTATCTCGTGCTCTTGCCGCGCGCTTTGCCGGGCCTTGTCATCGGCCTTGCGTTCTTCTGGGTCTTCCTCTTCGTGCCGCTGCTGACGCCGCTGCGCCCGACGCTGGTCAGTCTTTTCATCGCCTATGTCGTCGTCGGCCTCTCCTATGGCCTGCGCCTCCTTCAGGGCACGCTCATCCAGGTCGCACCGGAACTCGAGGAATCCGCGCGCACAACCGGCGCCACGATCGGCCGGACCTGGATGGACGTGGTAATCCCGATCATTCGGCCCGGCCTTGCCGGTGCCTGGGCGCTCATCATGATCATCTTCCTTCGCGAATATGCGACAGGCGTCTACCTCATGAGTGCGGGCACGGAAGTGATCGGTTCGCTGATGGTTTCGCTTCTGCAGACCGGCGCCATGAACACGATCGCCGCCCTTTCCCTCATCAGCATCGTCTTGACGGGCGCAGGCCTCGCACTCGCCCTCCGTTTGGGAGCAAAAATCCATGACTGAACTCGTTGTCAGCAATGTCCAGAAATGGCTGGGCGGTTTGCAAATCTTGAAGGGCGCCTCGTTTACGGCGCAACGTGGCTCCATCGTCGCTTTGCTCGGCGCCTCGGGTAGCGGCAAGACAACTCTTCTTCGCTGTATCGCCGGCCTCGAACAGCCGGAAATCGGCCAGATAATCATCGGCAGCAAGACCGTGCTCGATGGCGAAAAGAAACTCGCCCTGCCGCCCGAGCAGCGCAATATCGGCCTCGTCTTTCAGTCCTATGCGCTCTGGCCGCACCGCACCGTTAAGGAGAATGTCGGCTACGGCTTGAAGCTGCGGAACGTTGTGCAAGCCGACATCGAGAAACGCGTTCGGGCCATCCTCGATCGCATGGGACTTGGCCATCTTGCCGATCGCTTCCCCTCGCAGCTTTCGGGCGGCCAGCAGCAGCGCGTCGCGATCTGCCGGGCGCTGGTCTATGAACCGCGTGTTCTGCTGCTCGACGAGCCGCTGTCCAACCTCGATGCGAAGCTGCGCGAGGAAGCGCGCTACTGGATTCGCAAGCTGATACTCGACCTCGAAATCTGCGCCATCCTGGTCACACACGACCAGAGCGAAGCGCTTGCGGCCGCCGACAACATTCTCCTCCTGCAGGACGGTCGCATCGTCCAGCAGGGCGGCCCGCAGGAAATCTACTCCAACCCGAACAGTTTCTATTCGGCGGATTTCCTGGGTGCCAACAACATCGTAAAGGCTAGGGTGAAGACCGTCGATGGCAAGGCGGCCGTCATTGGCGGCGACAGCTGGAGCCTCGACGGCTCGGTGCGCGAAGCGGCCGGGTTGAGCGTCGCGCAGGACGTCCGGGCGGTCATCCGCGTCGAGCAGATCAGCGTCAACGACCGGCCCGAGGCTGGCGGCATCGAGATGAACCTCGACGACAGCATCTACCTCGGTGACCGCTGGGAATACCGTCTTCGCCGCGGCGATTTCGTCGCCAGGGCACACGGCGCCAAACAGCTTTCGTCCGGAACGGTCTGGGCCCGCATACCCTCGGAAAGCGTCTGGGTGTTTTCGGCCAGCCAGCAATAGCTAGCCGTCTATGGTGGCCGCCACATCTTCCAGCGGCCGCTGCCATCAAAGGAAATCACATGTCGAAATCGCCACGGATCACCCTCATCCATGCGACACCGATCGCCATGGAGCCCATCAAGCTGGCCTTCGCAGCGGCTTGGCCGCATGCGGATGTCGTCAACCTGCTCGAAGACAGCCTGTCGCCCGACCGGGCAAAAAGCAGCCACATTACGGAGGCGTTGGCGGCCCGCATTGCGGCACTGACGCGCTATGCACGGCAGATCGGCAGCGATGCCGTATTGTTCACCTGCTCGGCCTTCGGGCGGGCCATCGAGCAGGCAGCGGCGAGCGTCGACATTCCGGTACTGAAGCCGAACGAGGCGATGTTCGAGGCCGCGATCCGCAGGGGCGGGCGCACGGCGATGCTTTACACCTTCCTGCCGGCGCGCGAAGGCATGGAAGCCGAGTTTGCAGAAGAGGCCGCAAGGATGGACCCTACCGCCACGCTGGTAAGCGTCTTCATAGAGGGCGCGATCGAGGCGGTTCGGGCCGGAGACACGGAGACGCACAATCGCATGGTCGCCGAAGCGGCGGCCCGTCTTGCCGGCTTCGACTGCATAGTGCTTGCGCATTTCTCCACGGCGCGTGCCGTGCCGGCCGTGCGGGCGGTGACGGACATTCCGGTCCTGTCGAGCCCTGACGCCGCTATCGACAAACTCAAGCGCCTTGTCGGCGTGGTCTGATTTCGGGAGTACTATTCAATGCTGCTTGGCGTCATTGCAGACGATTTTACCGGAGCGAGCGATATCGCGAATGCCCTTGCGAAGGGCCGGCCGGGGCAGGGCGGCCTTCTAACCGTGCAATATCTCGGCATTCCGGGAGGAATGGCGGCTCCGGACGTCGAGGCTGGTGTTATAGCACTGAAGAGCCGGTCGATCGAAGCGACGGCGGCCGTCGAACAGTCGCTCGCCGCTCTCCGCTGGCTGCTCGAACAGGGCTGCCGACAGATCGTCTTCAAATACTGCTCGACCTTCGATTCCACATCTGCCGGCAATATCGGTCCCGTTGCTGAGGCACTGGCCGAGGCGCTGGACGTCAAGGGCGTGGTTGCCTGCCCTGCCTTCCCCGGCGCGGGTCGCACCGTGTATCAGGGCCACCTCTTCGTGAAGGACCGGTTGCTCAACGAATCCGGCCTGCAAAACCATCCGCTCAACCCGATGACGGATGCCGACATCCGGCGCTGGCTTCGGGGCCAGGCCGCGACGGACGTCGGCCATGTCGATATCGGGATCGTTCGACAAGGCCCGGCTGAAATCGAAGCAGCCTTGCAGGAAGACGCTGCTCGGAACCGCACCCTCGTCATCGTCGATGCGATAACGGATGACGACCTTGTCGCGATCGGCCGCGCAGTGGTATCGCACCGTCTTGTCACGGGCGGCTCGGGTATTGCGATCGGCCTTGCCGCGAACTTCGTTGAACACGGCCTTGCCGCCGGTACAGGCGCGGCGGCGATTGGCATCGAGGGACCGGAGGCCATTCTTGCAGGAAGCTGTTCCGGGGCAACGCGCGAGCAGATCGAAATTCATCGCAGGAACCATCCGACTTTCGCCATCGACGTCGACGCCGTCATGGACGGATCGGTCACGACCAAGGACGTGACATCCTTCCTGCTCGCAAACCAGGGGCGGGCGCCGCTGGCCTATTCCTCCGGCACACCCGACGCGGTCCAGGCGATCCAGGTGCGCTTCGGGCGAGAGAAGGTTGCCAAAGCGCTCGATGACCTGTTCGCGCAGATCGCCCAGCAACTGGTGCGAGCGGGTATTCGCCGGCTCGTCGTCGCCGGTGGCGAAACGTCGGGCGCCGTCGTTTCGGCGCTCGATCTTGGTGCACTCACGATCGGGGCCGAGATCGACCCCGGCGTACCGGTGCTGCTGTCGGGCGGGGAGCGACCTACCGCACTCGCCCTGAAGTCCGGCAATTTTGGTGCGCCTGACTTTTTCATCAAGGCAGTGGAAAGGCTCGCGGGCAGATGAGTGCGGAAAACAGGATACGCGACGATATCGCCCGCTTTTCGAAATCGCTGTTCGATCGCGGCTTTTCGGTGGGCTCCGCCGGTAACATCAGTGCCGCGGTCGAAGACGGGATCCTGATGACCCCGACGAATTCATGCCTCGGTTTTCTGGATCCGGCGCGGATCTCGAAACTCGATCGCGACGGTAACCATATCTCCGGCGACAAGCCATCGAAGGAAGTCTTCCTGCACCGGGCCTTCTACGAAACGCGCCCGCAGACAGGGGCGGTGGTCCACCTCCATTCGACCTTCGCGACGGCTCTCTCCTGCCTCGCAGATATCGACCCGGAGGACTGCATTCCGTCGCTGACGCCCTACGTCGTCATGCGTGTCGGCGTGGTGAAGCTGCTGCCCTACGTCAAGCCGGGCGACGAAAAGATGGGCGATATGATCCGTGATCTTGGGGGACGCTACGCTGCGGCGCTGCTCGCAAATCACGGCCCCGTCGTCACTGGAAAGGATGTAACCTCTGCGGTCTGTGCCGCGGAGGAACTCGAGGAAACCGCGAAACTGCTGGTTCTCCTGCGCGGTGCGCCGGTGCGCATGCTCTCTCCGGAAAACGTCGCGCAATTGAAAGACGTCTTCGGCGGCTATTGAGGAAGAAGCCGTGAAAGCGGCTCAGTTCCCACATCATCATCAACGGTGCGTGGCCGCGCCGCTGATGATGATAGGATGGATAGCATAGTCTTCTGCCGGTCGGTAACGCTCAAGAAACCAACAGAGAACGCCGCCGGCACAAAGCCGGGGCCCTCGTCCAGTTCGGTGGCATCAAGCGTTCCGGTTGCGAACTTGGTGTCCACGATATCAAGACCGTAGAATAGGCCCTGCCGAGGACGACCTGAAAGCCCTTCCTGTTCGATCAGATCACCAGGAAATCCGCAGCGCTGAGATTGAGGCCGGCCGACAGCGACGCAAACTTGACCGCTCTGAACGCCGAACCGCTGCCATCGGCATCGTAGCCCAGCGATCCTGTGTTAGAGTTGTAGATGATGCGATCATCGGCATCGCGTGACGCGGTGGCAATGTCTTTGAACGCCGACGCATCCAGCACCCCAATGCCGAGCGCTGAAAAGATCGCGTCGTCAAGCTGGATTTGGTCATCGGCGACGTTGAAGTCGCCAATGCGGGCGACACCGCCTGAGCCGAGCGCGCTCGAGAACAGGAACGTGTCCGCTCCCCCCATGCCCCACAGCACATCGTTGCCACCGCCGCCGTCGATCACGTTGGCGCCGGCATTGCCGCGCACCAACTGTTTCAATTCGTTGCCGGTCAGGTTGATAGCACGGGTGGCGTGCAGGGAGGTGGTGTTTAGATATTCGACGCTGCTGCCGCTAGCGAGCACAAAGTTCACTCCTGCACTGACACGATCATTGCCCTCCCCCACGACTTCGGCGATCACCGTTTGGGCATTGTAGACCGAATAGCTGTCGTTGCCGGCACCTCCGGTCAAAGTGTCGGCGGCGCCACCACCCGCGCCGTCGATGAAGATGTTGTCGCCAGTGTCACCAGTGAGAATGTCAGCGAAGATGGAGCCCCTGATGTTCTCGATGTCGGTCAGGGTGTCGCCGCTGGCGTCACCGGAAGATACTTGCTGCCCCAGTAGTCGAAGGTCGACCGTGACACCAGCAGAAGACGCCGCATAGCTTGCCGTGTCGTTGTCGTCGCCACCATTCAGTATTTCAGCAGCGCCGCCGCCGAACAAAGTATCGTTTCCGGCTCCCCCGTTCATGATAGCTCCGCCGCGCAAGACGTCGTCGCCACCATTACCGTCAAGGACGCTTATGCCGATGCCGGTCAATTGGTCGTTGAAGGCCGAGCCGATAACATTCGTGAAGCCCGCCAGCGTGTCACCTTGCGCATCCCCGCCCAGGCCGGTGCCGCTGCCAAGGTCGACATTCACCGCCGCCGACGAGCCGGAATAGTCGGCGGTGTCGATACCGCCGTTGCCGACGAGAACATCGGCTCCCGCACCGCCGATGATGGTGTCATTGCCCGCCGAACCGGAAAGCGTGTCGTCGCCAGCTGAGCCGATCAGGCGTTCTATGCCGGTCAGCGTGTCGCCCTGGGCGTCGCCGCCGCTACCGGCGCCGGACATTAGGCTGATGGTTACCGCGCCGACGGAGGTGGAATAGTCCGCCGTATCGAAGAGGCCTGCCCCTCCTTGCAGAGAATCGGCGCCTGCGCCGCCAATAAGCCAATCGTCTCCAGCGCCGCCAAGCAATATGTCATTGCCGCCCATGCCATTGAGCACGTCGTTGCCACCTTGGCCGTTGAACGTATTGGCACTCGCAGTGCCGGTGAGGTTGTCGCCGCCGGTGTTGGAGCCGATAAGATTGGTTATACCTTGCAGGTAATCGCCCTGGGCGTCGCCGCCGAAGCCCTGTGATGCGCTGACGAGCTGCACGTTGATACCAAGCATCGGCAGAGTAAGGCTGACTGTCACCGACAGATCGATGGTCACACCGTCCACAGAGGTCGTGTAGTCGGCGGCGTCAATGCCCGATGACGTTATTACACCGGCGGCGTTGAGCAACCCACCGATGATGACGTCTGCGCCGGAGCCACCACGGATGACATCATCGCCGGACCAGCCGATCGCGATGTCGTCACCGCCCAAAGCATCAACGAAATCGTTGCCAATGCCTTGGATAGGGCCGATTATGAGGTCAGATAATATTTCGCTGGCGTTCGAGCCGGTAAAAGTGGCCATGATTTTTCCTATTCAAATACGGATGGCGTAATCGTCTTTAAATATTGCGAGCTGCTTGGGCAGCTACGTCACCGATCGTAGCACTCAATCCGAAAGTGTTAAATGCATCCGGCTATGGTTGTGTCGGTTGTATCCACGCGATGGCTAACAAAAGGTGAAGGGGCCACCGACTACGAAGCCCGACAAGGGCCTGGCAGACGCCCAAGAAACATGGCTCTGCCCGACCCGGCTGCCGATCAACGTGGTTTATTCCTCACGCCGTAATATGCCGTTACGCATAAGGACGGTGGTGGAGTTCCTGATCGCCGCTGTCCAGGACGATCCCCTCATGCGAGAGTCGGAAGCCTAGCTGAGGGGCGCGAGGGATTGTGCAGCTTATCGCCGTCAGGCGGTGTTCCTGCTGCGTGCCTCTGCCGGAACAGTGCTGCTCTGTCCCGCCGCGCCTTCAGCAAGGTCTTCGAGGAACGTGTCGCACCAGGTAAACACGTCGTTGGCGCGCAGCACCGTCATCATGCTTTCCCAGCGTTCGCGGCGTTCCTGTAACGGCATGACGAGGCTGCGCGCTATGGCCTCGGCCGTGCCCTCGACGTCGTAGGGATTGACGAGAACGGCATCCTTTAATTCCTGCGCGGCGCCGGCAAAGCGCGACAGCAGGAGGACCCCGGGGTCGTCCTCGCTCTGCGCTGCGACATACTCCTTGGCGACGAGGTTCATGCCGTCGCGCAGCGGTGTTACCAGCGCGAGCTTGGCCATGCGGTAGAGGCCTGCCAGGGCAGGGCGACGCAGGGATCGGTTGACGTAGCGGATCGGCACCCAGTCCACGGTTCCAAGCGCGCCGTTCACCCGGCCGGCCTGTTCCGCCACCGCGCGCTGCATGGCCTCGTATTCCGGCACCTCGGAGCGCGATTTCGGCGTGATCTGCAGCAGCGTCACCTTGCGTTGGCTGTCCTCGTGGCGGGTGAGGAAGGTCTCGAAGGCATCGATGCGCTGGGTGATGCCCTTGGAGTAGTCCAGCCGGTCGACGCCGATGATCAGTTCCTTGCCGTCGAGGCTCTGCAGCATGCGCTTATGCAGCGTGGTCTCCGCCGCCCGCTTTGCCAGGCTGGCAAATTCAGCTGTCTCAATGCCGATCGGATAGGATTTCGTGGCGAAGGTCCGCTCGCCCACGACGAAGCGGGTCGTGTCCAGCCGGTCCCCGATGCCGAGGCGTGCGAGGCAACCGGCGAAATTTTCCCGGTCGTGATCGGTCTGGAAGCCGATCACATCGTAGGCTGTGAGGCCGTTCAGCAATTCGTCGTGCACAGGCATGGTGAGGAACACATCCGGGGAGGGCCAGGGGATGTGCAGGAAGAAGCCGATCCGGTTTTTCACGCCCAGCCGGCGCAGTTCTGCTGCGAGCGGGATGAGATGATAGTCGTGGATCCAGATGAGGTCGTCTTCCTCGATCAACGGCAGAAGACGGCTTGCAAAGAAGCGGTTCACGCGGAAGTAGCCGGTCATTTCCCGCCTGCCATATTCGGCAAGATCCAAGCGGTAGTGGCAGATCGGCCAGAGCACACGGTTGGCAAAGCCCTGGTAGTACTCCTCAACGTCGCGCTCGGTCAGATCCGTCAGCGCGTATTCGATATTGCCATCCTTCATTGTTCGGAGCGGGCCTACCGCGTCCTCGGCGCAGGATTGGCCGGACCAGCCGAGCCATAAGCCTCCGCGTGTCTTGAGGGCGGATTGGAGGGCGACCGCCAGGCCACCGGCAGGGGCCGCTCCGCGTTTGTCAGGAACGGGAACGCGATTGGAAACGACGATAAGACGACTCATGATTTACGACACCAGACTGACGGGTACTTCGATCACGCTGCGGGAAACCTTCACGAAAAGGACAGGTAGAATGCCAGCAGGAAGGGTGGCGTTTCGGGATCGAACATTGCCGTCGAATTTATTTTGCGACGCAACATAAACCCGTCCGGGCCGGGAATGTTCCGTTACATGTGGATATCTCCGTCCACGGCTCGCCCTTTCTTTGGAAGGTGGAGACAAAGATGCAGCCTGTTCGCGGTGTGTGGCCGAAGGGTCGTAACAGGCTCGCCAGCGCATAATCCGTCTGGAATCCATCTCCGCGCTGTCGCCTTCATCGTGCGTAAATGTCGGACGCGGAAGCGGATCACGCCTCATGTCCACAATCATTGCACGGCTGTGCAATATCGTATTGACAGCACTGACTGCGAATGATTGACTGCACATGTTGCCAGTTGCGAATGGGAGGAAACTTTCGCAATTCCGGCGCGGAATGTGCAGTTGCCGATTAAAATCGGCAGGGGAGGAACACTTGCACGGCTTTGCGAAGTATACTCAAAGTGCACGAGGCGGCCGTCATGGCCTCGTCTAACGCGCTTTTGGCGCCGGCCCCCGTTGGCGGCGCGCGCTGGCGCTATCGATTGCGGCTGGCTTTGCGCGAGCCGACGACGGTGATCGCAGTCCTGATGGCGGCGCTCTTTGCCTATCTCATCGTCGTGCCGATCCTGTCTATTCTGGCGGATGCGGCGACCGTGCAGTTCGGCGACGAGCGGCGCACGGGCGGCGGAGAGGGGGGCTTCACGTCCTACTATCTCTACCGTGCCTTCGCCTCGCCGATCGCCCACGATCTCTTCTGGGAGCCGCTTCTCAACACGCTGAAAGTGGCTTTCGGCGCGATTGCCATCTCGCTTCCGGTCGGAGGCGTGCTCGCTTGGCTGATCGCCCGCACCGACATGTTCGGCCGCCGCTGGTTCGCGACCTCGCTGATCGTGCCCTATATGCTGCCGGCCTGGACCTTCGCGCTTGCCTGGAGCACGCTCTTCAAGAACCGCACCGTCGGCGGACAGCCGGGCTGGTTCGAGGCGATCGGGCTGGCACCGCCCGACTGGCTCGCCTATGGCCAGGTGCCGATCACCATTATTCTTGCGCTTCACTACACGCCCTTCGTCATCCTGCTTTTCGGCTCGGCGCTGCGGCGCTTCGATAGCCAGCTGGAGGATTCCGCGCGTATTCTCGGTGCGCCCGGCTGGGTCGTCGCCGTGCAGATCATCCTGCCGCTGATGCGCCCGGCGTTGCTCTCGGCCGTACTGCTCATCTTCGCGAAATGCCTCGGCGAGTTCGGCGTGCCCTATGTGCTCGGTCTGCCGGTGAAATTCGACGTGCTGGCGACCTCGCTCTACCGTTCCATCGGTTCGCGCCAGACTGGCGTGGCCGGCGTGCTGGCCGGCGCGATCATGCTGATCGGCGTGCTCGCCATCATGGTCGATGCTTATCTTGCCCGCGAAGCGCGCCGCTTCGTCACCGTCGGCTCCAAGGGGTCGATGAACCGGCTGTCGCGGCTGAAGGGTCTGCGCTGGCCCGCCACCGGCTTTGCCGGCGTCGTCTTCATGCTCTCGGTCGGCCTGCCGCTGCTGACGCTTGCGCTCTCGACCGTGATGCACCAGCCGGGCAGTTTTGCCCTCTCGAACTTCACGCTCGACTACTGGATCGGCCAGGACCTGCCGACGGTCGCCATGCGCACCGGTATCCTGTTCAGCCCCGATCTCTGGCAGGCGGCGTACAACACGATCACGATCGTCGGCATCGCTTCCATCTGCTCGGGTATCCTTGGCGTGCTCACCGGCTATGTCGTGGTGCGCACCACCATCCGTCCGCTGGCGATCTTCCTGCGGCAGGTGACGTTCATGCCCTATCTCGTGCCGGGCATCGCCTTTGCCGCCGCCTATCTCTCGCTCTTCGCCGTGCAGCGCGGGCCGATTCCCGGCCTCTACGGCACGACGCTGATCCTCATTCTCGCGCTGATGGCGGACCAGATGCCCTATGCATCGCGTGCCGGCATCTCTGCGATGATGCAGCTCGGCAAGGAGCCGGAAGAGGCAGCGCAGATCATCGGTGCAGGCTGGTTCCGGCGCATGACATCCATCGTCATCCCGATCCAGAAGGGCTCGCTCGTCACCGGCATTCTCCTGCCCTTCATTTCGGGCATCAAGGGGCTCAGCCTCTTCGTCATCCTCGCCGTGCCTGCCACGGATGTGCTGACGACCTTCTCGCTGCGCCTTGTCGACTACAACTACACCCAGGCCGCAAACGCCGTGGTGCTGATCATCGCCGGCCTTGCCTATGGCGGCACAGTGCTCGCCCAGCGGCTGACCCGCACCAACCTTGCCGAGGGACTTGGAACCTGATGCCCGATATCGTTCTCAGCAACGTTCAGAAATCCTATGGCGGCGGTTCGCCCAATGCCGTCAGCGATCTCGACCTTCACATCCACGACGGCGAGTTCATGTGCCTGCTCGGCCCCTCCGGCTGCGGCAAGACGACGACATTGCGCATGATCGCTGGTCTCGAAAACCTGACGGACGGCGAAATCCGCGTCGGCGAGACGGTGATCGACAGCCCCGCGCGCGGCGCCTTCGTCGGCCCGGAAAAACGCGGCATGGGCCTGGTCTTCCAGTCCTATGCGCTCTGGCCGCATCTCACCATCGAGCGCAACACCGACTTCGGCCTGCGCCTGCGCAAGGTACCGAAGGCCGAGCGCGAGGCGCGGGTGGAGAAGGTGATGAAGGCGCTAGACATCGAGAAATACCGCCATCGTTATCCCTCACAGCTATCCGGCGGCCAGCAGCAGCGCGTGGCGCTCGCCCGCATGCTGGCGGTCAATCCGGGCGTGCTTCTGCTCGACGAGCCGCTGTCCAACCTCGATGCGCGCCTGCGCCTGGAAATGCGGGCGGAGCTGAAGCGCATCCATGCGGAGTTCCGCACGACCATCGTCTTCGTTACCCATGACCAGTGGGAGGCGATGACGCTCGCAACCTCGATTGCGGTGATGAACGAGGGCCGCCTCCAGCAACTGGGTACGCCGAACGACATCTACGACCGGCCGGCCAACCGCTTCGTCGCCGAATTCGTCGGCAGCCCGCCGATCAACATTCTCGAAACGGCGACCGCCCACGCGCTGGACCGCGCCGCATCGCATTGGCTCGCCGGTCGTCTCGGCGAGAGCGCCGGGGTCGGCTCGGTGGGTTTCCGTCCGGAAGCCCTCCAGATCGCGCGCTCGGAGGCTGCTGTTCCCGGCGGCAGCTTCCGCCATGCGGCCGAAGTCACAGGCATCCTGCCGACCGGCGGAAGCTGGATCATCGAACTCAAGGTCGATGGCCGCGCACTGTTTGCCACCACCACGGAAAGCCCGGCGCTGCGCGGCGGGGAACGGGTGTGGATGCATGTGCGCCCGACGGCGGTGCATGTCTTCGATGCGGCAGGTCTTCGGATTGCCGGGGCCGACGATGTGCTGGCGCGTGCCGCCTGAACATAAGGCAAGTGAAACTGAACCCTTGTCGCATCCGATGGGAAGAGACGGATGGGGCGCAATCTCGAAGGAGGAGAACATGAGGAAATACGGTTTATTGGCAGGTGTCGTGCTGGCGACCGCGATGGGCGGCGGGGCGTTGGCGGAGGATTTCAGCCTCGCTGCGCTGATCGAGGCGGCGAAGAAGGAACCGCCGCTGTCGGTCTATGACAGCACCGGCAAGATCGTCGACATGGTCGAGGCCTTCAACGCCAAATACGGCCTGAAGGCGGAGGGTGCGAAGTCCAAGGCGACAGCGCAGCTCGAAACGATCATCCGCGAGTCGCAGTCGGGCAATATCCAGACGGACGTCTCGTTCATTTCGGATCCGTCCGCCGTGATCGGCCAGCTGATGCCGGCCGGCTTCGTGGAGAACTGGGTGCCGCCGGATCTGGCCAAGGACATCTCGTCCGAGGCGCAGAACCCGTTACTCATCGTCTCGAGCCCGAACATCCTCGCCTACAACACCAAGCTCTACGACAAGTGCCCGATCACCAATATCTGGCAGCTCACCGAGGCGGAGTGGAAGGGCAAGGTTTCGATGCAGGACCCGCTCGGCAAGCCGTCCTACACCGACTGGTTCAACCAGATGCGCAGCCGCATCGACGACAAGATCGCTGCCGCCTATGAGAAGCAGTACGGCAAGAAGTTGGAAACCGATCTCGGCAGCGCGACGGAAGCCTTTGTCGCGGCTCTTGCCGCCAACGGCCCGCTCCTGACGGATTCCGACTCCGCCGCGGCCGAAGCCATCGCCGCGCCCGGTCAGAGCGAGCCCTTTGTCGGCCTCGTCTCCTCCGCCAAGTTCCGCGACAATGCCGGCAAGGGCTTTACGCTCGGCCTTTGCGCTGGGGTAGATCCGATCATCGGCTTCTCCAACGCGACGGTCGGCGTCATCGTCAAGGGCAGCGACAGCCCGAACACGGCAAAGCTCTTCGTGCGTTATGCCATGACCGCCGAGGGCATCGCACCGCAGGCCGACGACGGCAAGCTTTCTTCCAATGGCACCGTGGGCCTGCCGGCCGACGAACCGTCCGGCATCGGCAAGCACCTTGACGCGATGCTCTCCTACAACCCCGCCACGGGCCTGGAAGACTGGGACAGCCGCCAGGACTGGCAGGATTTCTGGCGGATTCACTACAAGCGCTGAACGAAGACGGACGGGCCGGTTCTCGGCCCGTCCACCCATGATGCGAGTTTTCTGATGACCGATCGACTGCTTCGTACCGCCATCGCCGCCGCCCTTCTGCCCGCGCCCGCTCTGCTGGCGGCGTTCCGGCAAGGGATGGCGGTAGACTACAAGCGTGACCGTCACGATCCCGTGACGGTACACGACCGGCGGGCGGAAGCCGTGATCCGCGAGCTGATCTTCCAGGAGGTGCCCGATTCCACCTTCATGGGAGAGGAGGGCGGCACGACCGGCACGGGACGCGTCAAATGGTTCGTCGATCCCATTGATGGCACATCGAATTTTGCCGCGGGCATCGCATTCTGGTGCACTTCGGTCGGGGCAGTCGTCGATGACAAAGTCGTCGCGGCAGCCATCCATGATCCGGTTTCGGGGGCGATCTTCTCCGCCTCCGGCGCCGGCGCCTGGCTGAACGACCAGCCATTGGCGCCGGCGCACGCGTCCGCTGAACCACACGCGACGCTGATCACCGGCTATCCAGTGGCGCGGGATTTCGCGCTGGACGGCCGGGATGTCGCGCTCGCCCGCTTCGGTCGGCTAGTCGAGACTGTGGCGACGGTGCGCCGGCCGGGCAGCGCTGCGCTCTCCATCGCCCATGTGGCGGCGGGCTGGGCGGATGCGGCGCTCGGCTTCAGCGTCAATCCCTGGGATGTCACGGCGGCGAGCCTCATCCTGCAACGGTCGGGCGGGCGTTACCTGCCGCTGCCGCTCGGCATATGTGCCGCGGATGCGCCGGCTCATATGCAGCCCGGCTATGTCGCCCTTAGGCGCGGCGCGGACCACCCGACGGTGGTTGCCATTGCCGAAGAAATTTCCGCTGAACGGAGCCAGAGAATGAACAGGATTTTGGAAACGGAAGGACTGCGTGCATGAACATTGGCGATGAGGCGATCGATCGCCGGGAGGTCTTCCTCGCAGACCTGGTGCGGGAGGCGGCAGAGCTGGCGCATGCCGGCTTTGCGCGGCAGGCGGGCCAGGCGGTCAGCATGAAGGGCCCGCAGGATTACCTGACGGAAACCGACGGGCAGGTGGAAAACCATGTTCGCGCCCGCATTGCCGACGTGTTCCCCGAAGACGGGTTCCTCGGCGAGGAGGGCGGCGGCGAACCGGGCGTCCAGGCCTGGGTGGTCGATCCCATCGACGGCACGGCCAACTTCGCGCGCGCCATCCCGCATTTCTGCGTCGCCATCGCCTTCGTCGCCAATGGTGAGGTGCAGCTCGGCGCCATCGTCAATCCAGTGCTGGACGAGGTCTACCTCGCGCGGCGCGGGCGGGGGGCGAGCCTCAATGGCAAGCCGATCCGCGTTGCCGCCACCACGGATATTGCCGCCACCTCCTTCGAGATGGGCTGGTCGAACCGCCGTCCACTCGCCCGCTACATCACTGCCGTCAACGCCCTGTTCGAAGCCGGCAGCAATGTGCGGCGCGGCGCCTGTGGGGCGCTCGGCCTTGCCTATGTTGCCGATGGGCGCAGCGACGGGTATGCGGAGCTGCACATGAATTCCTGGGATTGCCTGGCCGGCTTGCTGCTCGTGCACGAGGCCGGTGGTGTCACGGGGCCGTTCCTGTCGCTGGGCGGCCTCGTCGCGGGTGGTCCGGTGCTTGCCGCGGCGCCGGGCGTCGCCAAAACCCTGTCGGATGCGACAGGCATTCCCCTTCTTGCCGGGCCGGATCTGCTCGCCGCGGCAGACGAAGACCATCGGAGAACCGCATGACCGAAAAATCCTCCCGCCACTATGACCGCCCACCGATCAGCCGGGTCTATGAAAACCTCCCAGGCTTCGGCGTCGATCTCTTCGTCGGCGGTCGCGAGGGCGCGTCGGACGTACCGCTCCTGCGCGAAAACGGTATCTCCACGGTGCTGAACTGCGCGGTCAACCTCGATTTCAACTATGTCGCCGCGCCCGACGAAGTCTCGCACGACAGCCGCGTCGGTTATGGCCCGGCGCCGATCCGTTACTACAAGCTCGGCATCGTCGATGGTCCCGGCAATCCCGACACCATGTTCCTCGCCGGCTACTACCAGCTGCTCGGCGCGTTGCAGCAGGTGCTGCCGGAAAAGCCAAGCTACCCGATGCGCGAGCGTGGCAACGTGCTGGTGAACTGCCGTGCCGGGCGCTCCCGTTCAGTTATCCTCGCCGCCTTGCTGCTGCACCTGCAGGTCCCGAAGGAATTCCCGACGCTTGCATCCGCCGTCGACCATGTTCGGGAAAAGCGCGAACTGCGCCGCGACGAATGGCACGAAACGCCGAAGCCGATGCTGATTGCAGCCGCCGAGAGCGCTGCGGGCTGGGTGCGCATTGTCGAGGCCGATCGCGCGCGCTCCGGCGCTCCGGAGAAGGTTTCCGCATGATCCGTATTGCCGTGATTGCCGACCCCCATGTGCACGATTGCACCTGGGTGCCGGACGGTTTTGGCCTGGAAGGCGCCGTGCGCAGCTTCGCCGAGACCGCCGCCTCGACCCGCATCTTCAACGAGAGCGTGCCGGCTTTTCGCGCCGCGCTCGACTGCGCGGTGAACGCCGGCGCGACCATCGTGCTGCTTGTCGGCGACCTCACCGACGATGGCCAGCGACCGAACATCCTGGCGGCGCTGGCGATCATCGAGGAATACCGCGAGCGTCACGGCATCCGCGTGCTGATGACACCCGGCAACCACGATTTCTACGCCCTGGCTGGCCGGCCGCAGGACAAGAGTTTCCTTGCGCCGGACGGCTCGTCGGTCATGGTGAAAAGCGCCGACTGCTCCGAGGCCGCGACGCTCGGTACGGGCGAAGCGCTCGCCATGCTGTCCAGTCTCGGCTTCGAGCCGGAGGAGGGCGATCTCCACTGGGAAAGCCCCTTCGGTAGCGATCCCGACTGGTCGGCGCGCAGCTACACCGCCCTGAGCCCGGATGGCGGTACACCTTGCCGCATGATCGACGCTTCCTATCTCGTCGAGCCCGTGGAAGGGTTCTGGGTGCTCGCCATCGATGCCAATGTCTGCGTGCCGCGCGACGGTGCCAGCGATTTCGCCGATCCCGCGCAGTTCCACGACCCGACCGATGGCGGCTGGCGGGCCGTGCTGCAACACCGCGCCCATCTGTTTGCCTGGATGACGGGCGTGGCGGCACGGGCGAAGGCTGGAGGCAAACATCTCGTTGCCTTCTCGCATTATCCGGCCCTCGACCCACTCGGCGGCGCCTCGACCGAGGAGGTCGCACTGTTCGGCGCGACCGGCCTCGCGCGTCGCGCGCCTACCAGCGCAGTGGCCGATGCGTTCGCCGCAACGGGTGTACCGCTCCATTTTTCCGGTCACTTGCACGTCAACGATACCGCTCGCCACGAAACCGCGCGCGGGCGCTTTGCCAATATCGCTGTCCCTTCACCGGTCGGCTATGGGCCGGGCCTCAAGATCGTCGATCTTCATGCCGATCGCATCGAGATCCGTACGCGACCCTTGCGCCAAGTGTCCGGCCACGATGCGGCCTTTGCCGCCTACAAGGCCGAGGCGCGAAAGGCGGGCACGCCCGATCCGTCGGCAAGTTTCGCGCCCGATCACGGTGAGTTCCTCAGCCGCCATCTGGTCAATCTCGTGCATGGACGATATCTGCCGCGCGAGTGGCCGCAGGACATGCTGGACTTCGTGGCCGGGGCCTCGGTGGCAGACTTGATGCGGCATCTCGACCTCGATGCCCGTGACGCCCCGGATTTGCCGTTGGCGACGCTGGTCGAGGATTGGTACAGGCTGCGCAAGGCCGGCGAACTCAGCCACGAGGATATCGCACCCGACCGGCTGGCCTTCTACCGACGCCTCTCTACACAAGCGCCGACGCTTGAAGGCGACAGCCTTGCGGCCCGCTTCGCCACGCTCCTGCGTATGATGCGCGCCTACCTCCATCGCCACCCAAACCGCGATTTCTCGCTCAGCCGGCCGGATCTGGCGGTCACGCCGCTTTAAGGGCGTACGCTCTTGCGCCAGGCGACCTGCGTCGGCAGGCGCTTCAGAGGAGCCGGTTCGGGCTCATCCTTCTCGATGATGCTGGCTATATGATCGGCAATGGCGCCGATCGGCTGGCGGAAGGTCGTAAGGTTGTAGGCAAGCCAACTCGCCTCCGGAATGTCGTCGAAGCCGACGACGCAGAGTTCCTCCGGAATAGCCAGGCGGAACTCTTGCCGTGCCACATCCATGAAGCCGAGCGCCAAGAGGTCGGTGACGCAGAACACGCCGTCCGGCCGGTTCGAAGCGCCGAGCAGTTGGCGCGCACCTTCCGCGCCCGTTGCATAACCGGTCGGTCCGGCGCGGCTGACTTGCGCCGTCAGGCCCAGTTCCGCAGCGGCGGCGATGAAGGACTGCTCTCGCGCCATGATGCTGGACGTACCGGCGGTGGAGCTGACCACGGCCAGGTTCCGGCAGCCGGCCCGGTGCAGCAACAGGCAAGCCTCGCGCGCCGCGTTTTCATTCTCGACCAGCACGAATTCCGGCCCGGTAATGGCATCGTCGCGGTTGATGAGGATAACGCGCTGGCCATTCTCGATGCAGGTCTCGATCAGCGAGGCGGGCGGCGCGCCGGAAACAACGACGGTTGCCTCGGCGCGGTAGTTCAACGTCTGGCGCAGCGCCGCCTCGACATTTTCCGGCTGGCCGGCCGTATTCAGCACCATCACGACCTTGCCGATCGCCTGGAGCTTGCGCGTCGTCGTCTCGACCACGTTGGCCTGGAACGGCGCCTGCATCTCGGCGACGATGAGGCAGACGATGCCCGAGCGATGGTGGATCAGCCCGCGTGCCAGATGGTTGACGTGGTAACCGAGCTTTTCCGCTGCCGCGAGCACCTTGGTCCGTGTCGTCGGCGAGACGCTCGCCCCATCGGTGAAGGTGCGCGACACCGCCGAACGCGAAACTCCGGCGAGTTCCGCCACCCGGATGGCGCTGACCGAGGATTTTTTTGGTTTGGCCTTCGTTATTACCAAGTCTTGCTTCCCCGCGCTGTTCTGGTTTGCACGGGTTTGAACCATTTTTGCCAGAATGTGCAAGGCCATGAGCAGTTTCTGCGAAAAATGACGCGTTGTGTAAGGCGGAAGGTACAACGAAATAACGTATAGGAAGGTGCTACACAGCATTTGCAACCCTGTGCAAACGGCGGAGCGACCATGCCATTGCGCTGCCCTTGTCTCCGCGGGCTAATCTTTCCGGAAATTTTTCCTAACGCGATTGCTGTGCCATCAGGCAACAACTGCGCCGGTCCATGAAGCGATGGTGGTACTGCGATGCGGGGTCTTGTCTCGACGCTTCAAAGCCCCGGCGCGCGAGTCCCAGTGCGGCTACGCGAAAAAAACCCTCGAAACCGGCCCATCGCGCGCCACAATATCTAACGTCGCGCGATTTGCGGGATTCTTTTATCTATAAAATCTATGTATTTTATATCTTAATATTCTCGTTGGCTGCCCAGGAGGATACCATGCCCAAAACCGAATCCAATCCCATCACGCTCGGAACCCACGCGGCAGACTTCATCCTGCCCGACGCGGACGGCCATCTCCATACGTTGGCGGACTTCAAGGAGAGCCCGGCTTTGCTGGTCGCTTTCATCTCGAACCGCTGCCCCTTTGTCGTGCTGATCCGCGAAGCGCTGGCGCAGTTCGCCCGTGACTATGCCGGGCAGGGGCTCGCCGTCGTCGCCATCAACAGCAACGACGCGCAGGCCCATCCGGAAGAGACGCTGGAGCGGGTCGGCGCCGAGGTGAAGACCTACGGTTACGACTTTCCCTATCTCAAGGACGCGTCACAGGGCGTCGCCACGGCTTACGGTGCAGCCTGTACGCCGGACTTCTTCCTGTATGACCGCGACCGAAAGCTGACCTATCACGGCCAGTTCGACGATGCCCGCCCGGGCAACGGCAAGGATGTGACGGGCGCGGACCTGCGCGCCGCCGTCGATGCTGTGCTTCGCGGCGAGGCTGCCGGTGCAAAACAGGTTCCCTCCATCGGCTGCAACATCAAATGGACGGCCGGCAACGAACCGTCCTGGTTCTCCACTGCCGCCTGATCGCGGTCGAAGACGGCCGGCTCTCGTGGGCTGGCCGCGTTTTCCCCTTCACAGACCGGAACACCATGGCATCGCGTCGCAAGCAACAGCCTGAAGAAGACGGGCGCCTCATTGAAACGGACGTCCTCGTCGTTGGTGGCGGGCCGTCCGCTGCCTGGGCTGCGCTGTCGGCGGCAGAGGCCGGCGCGCGCGTTGTTCTGGTCGACAAGGGCTACCACGGCACCAGCGGCGCGACGGCCCCTTCCAATACCGGGACCTGGTGCATTCCGCCGGGCGAGGGGCGTGCTGCCTCCGTCGAGCAACGCTTCAAGCGCACGGCCGGGCTTGCCGATCGCCGCTGGATGCTGCGCGCGGCGGATCGGGCCTATGAAAACCTGCAGAAACTGGTCGAATGGGGTTATCCCTTTCCGAGCGAGGAGGACGGCAGCCTCTACATCGCCAATCTGCGAGGCCCGGACTACATGTGCTTCATGCGCCAGCGCGTGCAGAAGGCCGGTGTCACCATTCTCGATCACCATCCGATCCTCGAACTGCTGGGCGACGACAACCATGTTGGCGGTGCGGCGGGGCTGGTGCGCCGCACCGGCGCAAGCTTTCGCGTGTCGGCCGGCGCAGTGGTCCTGGCGACAGGCGGCTGCGCCTTCTTCGAGCGCATTCTCGGCGGCACGGGCCTGACGGGCGATGGCAGCCTCTTCGCGGCGGAGGCCGGCGCTTCGCTCTCCGGTATGGAATTTACCGGCAAATACACGCTCTCTCCGCATGGCTCTTCACTGAACAAGGGCCTGCCGTTCCGCTGGGCAACCTTCTACCACGAGAACGGTGAGGTGCTGCGCAATGCCCATGGCGACCCCGTGACGAACGGCATCGGCGGTGGGGAGCGGCAGGTGGCCGAGGCCTTGCTGACCGGCCCCGTCTACGCCCGGCTCGATCTTGCCGAACCGGCCATGCAGGACTGGTTGCGGCGCGGCCAGCCGAACTGTTTCCAGCCCTATGACCGCATGGGCATCAATCCCTTCGAAGAGCGTTTCCGCGTGGAACTCAAATACGAGGGCACGGTGCGCGGCACGGGCGGCATCCGCATTGTTTCCTCCGATTGCAGCACTGGCGTTGCCGGCCTCTATGTTGCCGGAGACGCGGCAAGCCGCGAGAATGTCACCGGCGGTGTTTCCGGCGGGGGCGCGATCAATGCCTCCTGGGCCATTGCCAGCGGCTGGTGGTCGGGCCATGGCGCCGCCCAACACGCCCGCCGCCGGCAGGCCGGGGACACCGCGCGTTTGCAGCCGCTCGGTACGACGGGCCTGCGTGGCCGCGATGAGCGCGATGATGTCGATCTCGCCGCCACTGCACGCGCTGTGCATGATGAAATCGTGCCGCTCGACAAGAGTTACTGGCGAACGGCCGCGACGTTGGGTTCCAGCCAAAGGGCACTGGACGATATCTGGCTTCGGCTGAACCAGGCAGGCCCCTCCGTCGGCATTGATCGTCTTCGGTCCCGTGAAGTGGCGTCGGTGACTGCAAATGCGCGCTGGACGGTTGCCGCAGCCCTGTTGCGCACCGAAAGCCGCGGCGTGCACCGTCGACGCGATTTTTCAGGCGAGGACGACGCCCAGGCGAGCCGCATCACCGTTTCCGGCCTCGACCGGGTGACGGCCGCGCGCGAAATCCTTGCCCACGAAACGGCACGGGAGGGCTGAGCGATGATCGAAGTCATCTCGACCGACCGCTGCATCCGCTGCGACATCTGCGAGCGCATCTGTCCGGCCTTCGTTTTCGACCGGGACGAGACGGGTCTGCCCGTCATTGCCCGGCAGGACGACTGCCAGACGTGTTTCCTCTGCGAAATCTACTGCCCGACGGATGCGCTCTACGTCGCCGAAAATGCGCACGGTCCAATCGGCATCAGCGAGACCGACGTCCTGGAACGCGACCTTTTCGGCACGTACGCCCGTTCGCTCGGCTGGAACCGCGGACGCGCCGGCGGCGCACAGAATGACCCGACCCGCCACATCCGCGTGGCGCAGGTCTGAAGGGAGATTGATCATGGAACGCATAGCCGTCAGCGCATTGCGCAAAACCTTTACGCTGAAGCCCGGGCAGACGGTGGCCGTCGATGGCGTGTTGTCCAACCGGATCGCGGTGCTGGATGGCGTCGACCTCACCATCAATCGCGGCGAATTCGTCACCGTCGTCGGCCCCTCCGGCAGCGGCAAGTCGGTGCTGCTCGATGTCATTGCGGGGCTGACCGAGGCGACCTCGGGAGGTGCGCGTATCGATGGCATCGAGGTGTCGAAACCGCATGCCCGCACGGCCTATGTCTTCCAGCAATACGCGCTCTTTCCCTGGCGTACCGCCTTGCAGAACGTCGAATATGCGCTGGAAGTGCGCGGCACGCCCGCCGCCGAGCGCCGCGAGAAGGCACTCTACTTCCTGCACCTCTTCGGCCTCCACGGTTTCGAAGACCGCTATCCGTCGCAGCTTTCCGGCGGCATGCAGCAGCGTGTGGCGATCGCCCGCGCGCTTTCGACCGATCCGCAGGTCCTGTTGATGGACGAGCCGTTCGCAGCCCTCGACGCCCAGACCCGCGACATCCTGCAAAGCGAGCTTCTGCGCATCTGGGAACAGATCAAGACCACCGTCGTCTTCGTGACCCATTCGATCGACGAGGCGATCTATCTCGCCGACCGCGTCGTCGTGATGACTGCCCGCCCGGCGAGCGTCAAGGAGATCGTCGAGATAGACCTGCCGCGTCCGCGCGATCTCGATATCCGCAACAGCGAGGCCTTCAACGCCTACCGTGCCCGCGTCTGGGAAAGCCTGCGCGACGAGGTGGTGAAGGCCCAGCGCGACTGGGCGCTCGCTTCCAGCTACGCCAATTGAGGGAGGGCCCGATGAGCCTGATCGCCGACCGCAGCCTGCCGCTACGCACCACCTCTTCCCTGCGCCGCAAACGCGCCAGGGAGAAGGCGCCGACCGCGCTCTCGGAGTTCTTCTCCACCATCACGATCGGCCTGCCGGCACTTGCTGCCTTTGCGCTCCTTTGGGAGGTCGCGCCGCGCGCTGGATGGATCAATTCGCTGTTCTTTCCGCCGCTCAGCCAGGTGCTGGAGGTTCTGTGGGAGATGATCGTCTCCGGCCAGCTTGCCGACCATATCGGCATCAGCTTGCAACGCGCCGCGATCGGCTTTGCCCTTGCCGTCGTCACCGCCGTGCCGCTCGGCTTCCTGATGGGGCGCTATCCGCTGTTTGAGCGGGCCTCCGATTTCCTCGTCCAGACTCTGCGCAACACATCGCAGTTCGCGCTGCTGCCGGTCTTCATCCTGCTGCTTGGCATCGGCGAGGCTTCTAAGATCGCCATCACCTTCTACGCCGCCGTCTTCTTCCTGCTGATCAATACGATCGTCGGCGTGAAGTCGGTCGATCCGCTACTTCTCAAGGCGGCGCGCTCGATGGGCACGTCGGACTGGGACCTTTTCAAGAAGGTCATCTTTCCCTCCGCCATCCCCTCGATCGTTGCGGGTGCCCGGCTCGGCGTGAAGACATCACTCTTCTCGGTGATCGCGGCGGAGATGCTCGCCGCCCAGTCCGGCATCGGCTACCTCATCCAGAATTCCTCGCTGATGCTGGAAACCGACCGCATGTATGCCGGGATACTGACGCTGACCATCGTGGGCCTCGTGCTCAACTACCTGCTCGTTGCCGGTGAAAAGCGCGCCACGCATTGGCGGGGCAGCGGCGAGAGCGGCCCCAACTGAACCTCCCTTCATTCTCTTGATGACCCATCGATCTCGAAAGGATCCATCCATGACATCCCTTCCGCTCCGCCGGACGCTTTTGAAACTGGCGCTCGCGCTTTCCCTCCTGCCTGCTGCAACTGCCGTCCCGGCCTTTGCAGATGAGGCCAAGCCTGATGTCATCCGCATCGGCTCGACGGCGCCCGGCCACCTGAAGTTCATCCTCTATCGCAACAAGAAGCTGCTGGAGGACGAATTCGCCAAGGACGGCATCAAGATTGAGCTGACGACCTTCGATGGCGGCTCGGCTGCCACCGTCGCGCTCGGTTCCGGTGCGATCGACTTCACTTACATCGGCAACAACCCGTCGCTGCGCCTGGCTGCGGCCGGCGCGGATGTCAAGCTCGTCGGCCTGTCGAGCTGGAACCGCTCCAACGAAACGCAGATCGTCGTCAAGCCGGACTCGCCGATCCAGAAGATCGAGGACTTGAAAGGCAAGAAGGTCGCCTATCTTTCGGGTACGGTGCGTCACTCTACCTTCGCCAAGGCGTTGAATGCCGCCGGTCTTTCGCTCAAAGACGTGGAAAGCCTCAACCTCGGGATCGAAAGTTCCGGCCCGGCGCTTTCCCGCGGTGATGTCGATGCCATCGTGGAAAGCACCGGCCCGGTTCAGGCGCTGGTCGAAAAAGGCGGCGCGCGGGTGATCTTCGATGCCGGCGTTTCCGGCAGCCCGGAATGGGCCGTTCCCCACCTCATCAGCGTCAATGGCGATTTTGCCCGCAAATATCCGGAGATCGTGACGCGCCTGCTGGCGGTCGATATCGCGACGGCGCGCTGGGCGGATGCGAACCCGGAAGAGACGATTGCGATCTTCGTCAAGGAAACCGGCAACAGCGACAAGGCGGTGCGGGCGACTTATCCGGACGGCAAGTTCTTCCAGGATCCCGAGATCACCGAAGAGGCTGTGCGCGCGCTTCAAGGCGAGGAAACCTTCATGGCGGATGCCGAGCTTCTGAAGGGCAAGGTCAACTACGACACCTGGATCGACCGCTCCTTCTATGACGCCGCCCTGAAAAGGGTTGCCGCCAGCAACTGACCATATAGGCTTGGGTGCCGGCGCAGGCGCGCCGGCCCATTTTTTGATATCGTGATGTCCTCCATTCCCGTTCCGCCGCTCCCCCTTCACCGCACCCGCATTGTCCCGGCCGTCGTCGCCGTGGCCTTCTTCATGCAGATGCTCGATAGCACGATCATCGCGACGTCGCTGCCGGCCATGGCGCAGGCCTTTTCGACGGATGTGGTGACGCTGAATGTCGGGTTCACTGCCTACCTGCTCGCCATGGCGGTGTTCATCCCACCGGCCGGCTGGCTCGCCGACCGGTTTGGCGCGCGGGAGGTCTTCCTGTCCGCCATCGTGTTGTTCACGCTGGCGTCCATCGCGTGTGGTTACTCCGGTTCGCTTTGGGAGTTCACGGCTGCACGGCTTTTTCAGGGGGCATCGGCAGCTCTGATGACGCCTGTGGGGCGCCAGCTCGTGTTGCGCGGTGCGCCGAAGGCCGAACTGGTCCGGGCGATCGCCACCATCACTTGGCCAGCGCTGATCGCGCCGGTGATCGGTCCGCTGATCGGAGCGTGGATCACCACCCATGCCGGCTGGCAGTGGAATTTCTTCATCAACCTGCCGCTCGGCCTTTTTGGCGTGGTGCTGGTTGCCTTCTTCGTGCCGCACGCGCCGGCAGAGGGTCGGCGGCCCTTTGACCTCGTCGGCTTTCTTCTGACTGGCAGCGCCCTTGCCTTGACGCTGGCGGGGCTCGAATTGTCCAGCGCATCGACTGGCGGAGCCGGTTCACTCGCCATTCTGGCCGTGGGCGTGCTGATGGGTTTCGTCGCGATCCTTCACCTTAAACGCACGACGCATCCGCTTCTCGATCTGGCAGTGCTGAAGGTCCCGACCTTCGCCTTTGCCACGCTTTCGGCGGGTACCGCAGGGCGGCTGGCCGTCAATGCCACACCGTTTCTGCTGCCGCTGCTCTTCCAGGTCGGCCTTGGCCTTGACGCGGTGGAGACAGGCACGCTCATCCTCGTCTATTTCCTCGGCAACCTGCTGATGAAGAGCGTGACGACGCCTGCGTTGCGCCTCTTCGGCTTCCGCACCGTGCTGGTGGCTAACGGCGTGGTAGCGGCCCTGACGATTGGTGCCTTCGCCTTCATCGACGGGCAAACGCCGCGTCTTCTCCTTTTCGCGCTGCTCATTGCCTGCGGCCTGTCACGCTCCATGCAGTTCACAGCGCTGACGACGATCGCCTTCGCCGATGTCACGCCGGCGCAGCGGAGTGCGGCAGCGACGATTTCGGCGATGTTGCAGCAGCTCGCCCAGTTGCTTGGCGTGGCCGTGGCGGCGGTCGTCATGCGCCTATCGTCCTACTTTGCTCCGCCGGCCGCGGACGGCGGCATGCTGATGGACATTCGTGCGGCCTTTCTCTGTGTCGCGGGCATCGGCTTTGTCTCCGCGCTGCGTTTTCTGGCACTCCCCGCCGGTGCCGGCGCGGAAGTTTCCGGACATCGGCGTCGCTAGACGCCGCGATGGGCGCATCGCGCGGTAGCGCGAGAAAGCCTCCGCTTCATTGCAGATACTCTACGTGACCCACGGTCATTGAGCCTTTCAAGGCGCAGGCCAATTTTGATGGTTTACAATAGTAATACAATATGATGTTTTAAGCGTGCTGCCGAGCGGCAGCTTTCTTTGGGAGGAAATCATGAAATTCAAAATCGCACTCGCGAGTGCCACGATCCTTGCTGTCTCGATGTTCGGCGCTGCGTCCGCCGCCGACCTGACGGTAGGTTTTTCGCAGATCGGATCCGAGTCGGGCTGGCGCGCGGCTGAAACGACCCTGACCAAGCAGCAGGCCGAACAGCGCGGCATCGACCTCAAGTTCGCCGATGCTCAGCAGAAGCAGGAAAACCAGATCAAGGCGTTGCGCTCCTTCATCGCGCAGGACGTCGATGCCATCCTCGTCGCTCCGGTCGTCGCCACCGGCTGGGACGAAGTGCTGCAGGAAGCCAAGGACGCGGAAATCCCGGTCATCCTGCTCGACCGCACGGTCGATGCGTCGCAGGACCTCTACATGACCGCCGTCACCTCGGACCTGGTGCACGAAGGCAAGGTCGCCGGCCAGTGGCTCGTCGATACGGTCGCTGGAAAGCCCTGCAATGTCGTCGAGCTTCAGGGCACGACGGGCTCCTCGCCGGCTATCGACCGCAAGAAGGGCTTTGAAGAGGCGCTTGCCGGCAAGGAGAACCTGAAGATCGTCCGCAGCCAGACCGGCGACTTCACCCGCACCAAGGGCAAGGAAGTCATGGAAAGCTTCCTGAAGGCGGAGGACGGCGGCAAGAACATCTGCGCGCTCTACGCCCACAACGACGACATGGCTGTCGGCGCCATCCAGGCGATCAAGGAAGCCGGCCTGAAGCCGGGCACCGACATCCTCGTCGTCTCGATCGATGCCGTTCCGGATATCTTCCAGGCGATGGCAGCCGGCGAGGCGAATGCCACCGTCGAGCTGACCCCGAACATGGCCGGCCCCGCCTTCGACGCCCTCGATGCCTTCCTCAAGGATGGCAAGGCGCCGCCGAAGTGGATCCAGACGGAATCCAAGCTCTACACCCAGGCCGACGATCCGGCGAAGGTCTATGAGGAGAAGAAGGGCCTCGGCTACTGATTTCTCCCCAGCGCCCCGCGTCCAGCTCCTAACGCGGCGCGGGGCATCTGCCTTGCCCGTCGCTTCACCTTCGGAAGGCGGCGGTCGGCGACGTTCATACGGGTGGCATCATGCAGCCGGTCAATTCCTATGTTCTCTCGGCGACGGCGATCGACAAGATCTTCCCCGGTGCCAAGGCGCTGAACCGCGTCGACTTCTCGCTGAAGCGCGGCGAGGTGCACGCGCTGCTCGGTGAAAACGGGGCGGGCAAATCGACGCTCGTCAAATGCCTGACGGGCGCCTATCGCCGCGACGGCGGTCATATCCTCGTCGATGGCGCAGAGGTCGATCCTCGCAATACGCTGGAGGCGCAGAACCTCGGTATCGGCACGGTTTACCAGGAGGTGAACCTTCTGGCCAACCTGACGGTCGCCGAAAACCTCTTTCTCGGCCGTCAGCCGAAGCGCTTCGGCCTGGTGAATGCCCGCGAGATGAACCGACGCGCCAGGGCGCTGCTTGCCGAATACGAACTCGACATTGATGTTACCGCGGAGCTTGCGGCCTATTCCGTGGCCGTGCAGCAGGTCGTCGCGATCGCCCGTGCCGTCGATCTTTCCGGCAAGGTGCTGATCCTCGACGAGCCGACGGCGAGCCTCGACGCGCATGAGGTCGCGATGCTTTTCCGCATCGTGCGGCGCCTCAAGGAACGTGGCCTGGGCATCGTCTTCATCACCCACTTCCTCGAACAGGTCTATGAAATCTCCGACCGCATCACCGTGCTGCGCAACGGGCAGCTTGTCGGCACGCGGGAGACGGCCGACCTGTCACGCCGCGACCTCATCGCCATGATGCTCGGCCGCGAACTGGTGCAGGAGGTCACGGCCGAGCACGGGCCGAAGGGCGAGGGCGGTGATGTGCGCTTTCGCTTCCGCAATTTCGGCCGCAAGGGCCATATCCAGCCCTTCGATCTCGATGTACGCGCCGGCGAGGTGGTCGGCATTGCCGGTCTGCTCGGCTCGGGCCGGACGGAGACCGCCGAAATCCTGTTCGGCGCCGAGCGTGCCGATAGCGGCACAGCGGAGGCGGACGGCCGAGCGCTCGACCTGTCCTCGCCGCGTGCGGCAATCCGCGAGAAATTCGGCTTCTGCCCGGAAGACCGCAAGATCGATGGTATCGTCGGCGATCTTTCCGTGCGCGAAAACATCGCGCTTGCCCTGCAGGCCCGGCGCGGCTGGACGCGGCCGATCAGCCGCAGCGAGCAGGACCGCCTGGCGGATCAGTACATCAAGGCGCTCGACATCCGCACGACGGACCGGGAAAAGCCGATCAAGCTGCTCTCCGGCGGCAACCAGCAGAAGGCGATCCTCGCCCGCTGGCTGGCGACCAACCCGGACTTCCTGATCCTCGACGAACCGACGCGCGGCATCGACGTCGGCGCGCATGCGGAAATCATCCGCCTTATCGAATCTCTCTGTGAAAAGGGCATGTCGCTGATCGTGATCTCTTCCGAACTCGAAGAACTCGTCGCCTATTCGAGCCGCGTCATCGTGCTGCGCGACAGGGCGCATGTCGCCGAACTGGCGGGCGGCCAGGTCACGACGGCCGGTATCGTCGAGGCCATCGCGTCGTCAACCGGGAGGGCGGACGCATGACCTCGACCTTCAAGGCCTATGCCATCCGCCTTCTTCCGCAGATCGTGGCACTCGCCCTCATCCTGCTCATGGTGTCGATTGCCTTTCCCGGTTTCTTCAAGCTCGAAATACAGAACGGCCGGCTCTATGGCAGCATGATCGACATCCTCAACCGCGGTGCGCCGGTGGCGCTGCTCGCCATCGGCATGACGGTCGTCATCGCCACCAAGGGCATAGACCTGTCCGTCGGGGCGGTCATGGCGATCTGCGGCGCCGTTGCCGCCGCCTGCATTACATCCGGCCACGGGCTGGCGATGACGCTGGTCATCACTCTTGGCACCGGCATCCTCTGCGGCCTGTGGAACGGATTTCTCGTCGCCGTGCTCGATATCCAGCCGATCATCGCGACGCTGGTGCTCATGGTCGCAGGCCGTGGCATCGCGCAGCTCATCACCGAAGGCGCCATCCTCACCTTCAACGATACGGGCCTGATCTTCATCGGCAGCGGGTCGCTTCTAGGCCTGCCCATGCCGGTGGTCATCTGGCTTGGCTTCGGTCTCATCGTCGCGTTCCTCGTGCGCCGGACAGCACTTGGCATGCTGATCGAGGCCCTCGGCGTCAATCGCCGCGCCTCCACGCTGTCGGGTGTGTCGACCCGCGTGCTGCTGATGGCTGCCTACGTGCTTTGCGGCCTCTGCGCCGCCATCGCCGGCATCATCGTTGCGGCCGATATCCGCGGTGCTGATGCCAACAATGCCGGTCTCTGGCTGGAACTCGATGCGATCCTCGCGGTGGTCGTCGGGGGGACGTCGCTGCTCGGCGGGCGGTTCTCCATCGCCGCCTCCCTGCTGGGTGCCCTCATCATCCAGTCGATCAATACGGGCATCCTGCTGTCCGGTTTCCCACCCGAGTTCAACCTCATCATCAAGGCCGCGATCATCGTGCTGATCCTGGTCATCCAGTCGCCACGCGCGCAATCGGCCTTCGTCTTCCTCTCTCGCCCACGGGCACAGGACAAGAAGACGGAGCAGGAGGCGAAATGAACCCGCGTTATCTTCCCCTTGCCGCCACGGTCGCGATCTTCCTGATCGCCTATGCCATCTGCTTTGCACAATATCCGAACATGCTGTCGACGCGGGTGATCGGCAACCTTCTCACCGACAATGCCTTCCTCGGCATCGCCGCCGTCGGCATGACCTTCGTCATCCTCTCGGGCGGCATCGACCTGTCGATCGGCGCGGTCATCGCTTTCACGGGCGTGTTTCTGGCGGTCCTGCTCGAATCGACGTCGATCCACCCGCTGGCCGCCTTCGCGCTGGCGCTCGTCGTCACAACGGCCTTCGGCGCGCTGATGGGGGCCATCATCCACCATCTCGAAATGCCGCCTTTCATCGTCACGCTGGCAGGCATGTTCCTGGCACGCGGCATGGCCTTCGTGCTGTCGATCGACTCGATCCCGATCAAGCACCCGTTCTACGCCACGCTGAAGAGCCTCTACTACAAGCTGCCCGGCGGAGGACGCATCACGCTGATCGGCGGCCTGATGCTTCTCGTCTTCCTGGCGGGCATGCTGGTTGCGCACCGCACCCGCTTCGGCGCGAATGTCTATGCGCTCGGCGGCGGTGCGGCGACGGCGCGGTTGATGGGCGTACCGATCGGCCGCACGACGATCCTGATCTACGCGCTTTCCGGCTTTCTTGCCGGTCTCGCCGGGATCGTCTTCTCGCTCTACACCTCGGCGGGCTATTCGCTGGCAACTGTCGGCGTGGAGCTGGATGCCATCGCTGCGGTGGTCATCGGCGGCACGCTTCTGACGGGCGGCTCTGGCTTCATCGCCGGCACGCTGGTCGGCATCCTCATCCAGGGGCTCATCCAGACCTACATCACCTTTGACGGCTCGTTGTCGAGCTGGTGGACGAAGATCCTTATCGGCCTGCTGCTCTTCGCTTTCATCCTTCTCCAGAAGGGGCTCATCCATGTCACGGGTCGAAGGAGGCGGTATGCCTGACGTCCACCCGGCCCCGCTTGCTGCTCGACGGCGCCGAGGTTAGCGGGCCGATGCGCAAGAAGGGCCTGCTCGAAACGATGGTGAGTGGAGCGGTGGCGCATACCAGCCATTCGCAGGTCGTCACCGAACTCGGCAAGGCCATCGTTTCCGGCGAGTTTCCCGTCGGAGCCACGCTGCCCGGCGACGTCGAGCTGGCAGCCCGCTTCGGGGTGTCGCGCACCGTTCTGCGCGAGGCGATGAAGACGCTCGCTGCCAAGGGACTCATCGTGCCGCGCGCCCGCATCGGCACGCGGGTGACGCCCAAGGACCAATGGAACCTCTTCGACGGCGACATCCTCACCTGGCATTTCGCTGTCGGCGTGGATAAGGATTTCCTGCTGCATCTCAGCGATATCCGCGGCGGTTTCGAGCCGCATGCCGCAGCGCTGGCGGCCCGCCATGCGAACGAGGCGGAAATCAACCAGATGATGCGCCTCGCCGTCGCCATGGGCGACCCGGATCATACGCCGGAAACACTGGCCCTTGCCGACCTGCGCTTTCACCTCGCGGTGATGGAGGCCTCGCACAATCCGTTCATGCGCACCGTGGGCAGCCTCATCGAAGCGGCGCTTGCCGGGGTCTTCAAGCTGAGTTCGCCGGCTGCCGACCGGGGCAAGATCGGCGATGTCGCGGCCAATCATATGCGGATCGTCGAGGAGATCCGCCGCCGCGACGAGGAGGGCGCGCGCCAGGCGATGTGGAACGTCATCCGTGTCGGCCGGCGGCGCATTCTTTCCGGGGTGGATGATCGAGGGGGCTGACGGCTATCAAGCGTCAGCCCCCTCGATCGGCGCAACCGACTATTTGACGAAGGCCTTGCCGAGTCCCATGGCCCGCTCCACGATCATGATCACGGCCAATGTCAGCAGGATCAGCAGCGCCGAGGCGGCAGCCACCAACGGATCGGCCTGGTTATAGACGTAGTTGTAGAGCTCGACGGGCAGCGTGCTGATGCGCGGGCCGGTGAGGAACAGCGTGATCACCACCTCGTCGAAGGAGACGAGGAAACACAGGGCTGCCGCCGCGACGATCCCCGGCGTCAGCATGGGCACGGTGACGCGGAAGAACACGGTGAGCGGCTTGGCGCCGAGTGTGCGCGCGGCCTCCTCGCAGGCGCGGTCCTGCGTGCTCAGCGATACGGCAAGCACACGCAGCGCATAGGGCAGGGTCACCACCAGATGGGCGAAGACCAGGCCCTGCATCGTCGCGAGCAGCCCGAAGGAGGCGAAGACGATGAGGATGGCGAGGCCGAGCACGATGGTCGGCAGCAACAGCGGCGCGGTGAAGATGTTGAACAGCAGGTCGCGGCCGGCGAAGCGAAGCCGGGTCATTACCCAGGCGGCAGGCACGGCGATGATGATCGACAGCACGGTGACGACCGCCGCCAGCGACAGGCTCGTCCAGAATGCTTTCAACATCTGGCTGTTGGCAAACAGCGCCGAATACCAACGCGTTGACCAGAAGGATGGCGGGAAGCGCAGCACCTGGTCGCCGGAAAACGACAGCGGAAAGACGAGCAGCACCGGCGCCAGCAGGTAGACGAACAGCAGGAAGACGATGATGCGCATCGGCCAGGAGGTCTTGTGGATTTCCATTGGATTTTCCTCCTAGTCCAGTCGCCGCAGCACGGCGGAATAAGCCCACAGCGCCGCACCGAAGACGATGAGCACGAGGATCGACAGCGTCGAGGCGAGCGGCCAGTTGAGCGTGACGATCGCCTGGTCGTAGATCTCGGTCGCGAGCAGGAAGACCCGCCCACCGCCCATCAGCTTCGGCGTGATGAAGGACGAGACCGCCAGCACGAAGCAGAGCAGGCAGCCAAGCGCGATGCCGGGCAGCGTCAAGGGCAGGATGACCTTGGTAAAGGTGCGGGCGGGCGTGGCGCCAAGTGTACGCGCCGCCTCCTCCACACGCGGATCGAGCCGGCCGAAGCCCGCCATCAGCGCGAGGATCATGTAGGGCATCAGGATTTCGGTGAGGCCGATGAAGACGCCCTTGATGTTGAACATCAGGCTCGGCGCCGGCAGGCCGACCGCCTTGATGGCGCTGATCACCGGCCCGTCGTCGGTAAGGATTGCGATCCAGCCATAGGTGCGCACCACCGCGGAGGTGAGCAGCGGCGAGATGACCAGCACTGTGAGAAAGGTCCGCCAGGAACCCGATGCGCGGTGCAGGTAGAGCGCGATCGGATAGGAGACGACAAGCGTCGTCAGCGTGATTGCCAGGCTGATCCAGACGGAGTTGAACACCAGTTCGAGATAGAACGGATCGCTGAGCAGGCCCGCCCAGTTTTCCCAGGTGAAGACGGCCTCCATCCCGCCGCCGACACGCGATTTGTTGAAGGAATAGCGCGCGAGGTTCAGGACCGGCAGGATGAAGCCGACCGCGTTGATGAGTGCGATCGGTAAGAGCAGGAGGACGGCGAGCTCGCCGTCGCGCCATTGGCGAGCGGGGCGGGGAAGGGCGGGGACGGCGCTCATTTCTCGTCCGCCGGATAAACGAGGGTGTCTTCCGCCGACCAGCCGAGCGTGACGCCGTCACCGACGGCAAGCGGGCTGCGATCGCGCCGCGTCGCTTCTTCCACGACGATCTCGTCGCCGCCGACGCGCACCGCATATTGCACGAGGTCGCCAATGAAGATGATGCCCGACACGGTGCCCTGAACCTTGTTCGCGGCCTCACCCGTCTCCTGCAGGCGGATGCGGTGCGGACGCACGAGGATGTCCACGGCCCCCGGCACCAGCGTCGTGGCGGAACGCAGCTGCTGACCCGCGGCCATCAGCGTGCCTTCCGATGTGACAGCACCCTTGAGACGGTTCGTGCGGCCGACGAAATTGGCGACGAAGGCCGTTGCAGGCCGCTCGTAGACTTCGGTCGGCGTGCCGAATTGCTCGACCTGACCGCCTCGCATCACCACGACGCGGTCACACATCGAAAGCGCCTCGACCTGGTCATGCGTGACGAAGACCGCGGTGATGCCGCTCTGCTGCTGGAGGGCGCGGATCTGTACGCGCATCTCGTCGCGCAGCTTCGCGTCGAGGTTGGACAGCGGCTCGTCGAGAAGCAGGATCGAGGGCTCTATGACGAGTGCACGGGCAAGCGCCACGCGCTGTTGCTGGCCACCGGACAACTCCTTTGGCTTGCGGTGGGCGAGATGACTGAGTTGGACCATCTCGAGCGCCTGCGTCGCGCGGGTTTCAGCTTCGCGTGCCGGAACGTTGCGCATCTGCAGGCCGAACGCCACGTTGCTGGCGACGTTCATGTGCGGAAACAGTGCATAGCTCTGGAACACCATGCCCATGTCACGATCATGGATGGGAAGCTGCGTGATGTCGCGCCCGCCCACCTTGATCTGGCCCCGGGAGGGTTTGTTGAGGCCTGCGATGATGCGCAGCGTCGTGGTCTTTCCACATCCCGACGGGCCGAGAAAGGCGACCATCTCACCCTTGCGGACGGAAAGATCGAGCGAAGGGATCACGTTGACGGCGCCGAAGCTGACGCCGATCCCTTCCAGTCTGAGATGCTCCTCCGGAGCGGAAGTCATGGGCATGGGACAACTCCTGGGGCAATTCCAGCAAAAGGCGCAGCAGTTCTACGGGTGGAATTGCACAAAAACAAAGAGATAGAGCGTTTCCGCGATTCGGGGAAAAGCGAAAACGCCCTGGACCGGGATCAGCGGCTAAGCGGAATGACGCGGCGGCGCCACTGCTCGGTAATGGCTTCGCGGATCTTGGCGACCTCGAGCCAGTTGATGTCGATCATCTTGTCCATCGCACCGGCGGCGGTGCGTTCCATCGCCTTTTCCGAGATCAGCGCTGCGGCCTTGGAGTTGGTCGGCGCGTAGAACATCTGCTCGGTGAAGGCAGCCTGTGCCTCCGGGCTCAGCGCATAGTCGATGAACTTCTTGGCGCTGTCGCTGGCAGGTCCCCCTTTGATGAGGCCGATCACGTTGATCTGAAAGCCGCTGCCTTCTTCCGGCAGCACGACGCCGAGTTTGCCGTCTGAGAGATCGGCATAGACCTGCGCACGGGCATTCCAGCCGATGCCGATCGCTGCCGTGCCGCTGGAGATCGGCTGGTAGACATCCGGCCGCGGCTCCCATGTCTGGACGAGGGGGGCGAGCGCCTCAAGCCGCGTGATGCCGGCCTCGACGCTTTCGATGTAGTTCGTGCCGCCGGCCATCTTGTCGGTGATGATGGTGAACGTCGTGCCCTGGATGTCCGGCACGGCTGGGATCGAGACCTGCTTGGCATATTGCTCGTCCCAGAGCGCATTCCACGAGGTCGGCGCTTGTTTCACCTTGTCGGTGTTGTAGAGCAGGATGAGATTGTCGAAGGTGACGCCGACGGCATTGACGCCCTCCACTTTCGCCTGCGGATAGAGGTCGGCGATATGTTTCGTGACCGTATCGTCCATCGGGGCGAAAATGCCCTCGTCGGTCGCGGCCTTCGCCACCGAGACGTCCATGATGGCGATATCGATCTGCGGGGCGCTGGCCTGCGCCCTCAGCGTGCCCAGCATCTGGGCGGAGTTGGGCATGCCGTAGAACTCGACGGTGATGTCCGGATTGGCCTTCATGAAGGGCTCGACGACGGCCTTCACGTAATTTTCCTGGAAGATGCCGGAATAGGCCGTCAGGACGACGGTATCGGCCATCGCCACGGAGGTAGCGAGGGCCATTGCAAGCGCGGCAAGGCCAGCGCGGGTTGCGTTCTTCATTGCGGTCATGAGATTTCCTCTCCTCTTGAACCGATTGTTCCCATTATGTTTATCGTATTGGGCCGCCTCAGGCGGCCGAGGCTTCCACGATTCTCGTGGCGCCGGAAATGTCGGGCAGCTTTTCGCCGTTGCGCAGCCGCTCTAGCAGGACAAGTTCGCTTTCCTGCATGCCGAGCGCCTTGTCGACGGCCCATTCCGCCTTCGACGGATCAAGCACCAGCACACCGCTCTCGTCGGCAATGATGGCGTCGCCGGGGTTGACCGTCTGGCCGCCGACCGAGACCGGCACGTTGATCGCGCCTTCGAGGCCGAGGATCTTGGTGGTGATCGGCGAGGGGCCACGGCACCACATCGGCAGGTCGACGCGGCGGATTTCGGAAAAGTCGGTCGCCGGGCCATCGATGACTGCGCCGACGATACCGCCGAGCTTCATCGAATGGGTGACCACGCCGCCCCAGCAGGCATGTTTGTCATCGCCGCAACGGTCGACGACGATGAAGTCACCCGGTCGGACCAGCTTGGTGAGATAGTGCAGGATGGTCGAGTCGGCATGCGGCAGGCGCACAGTGACGGCCGTGCCGGCGATACGCTTTTCCGGCAGGACCGCACGCAGCTCCCGGTTCAGGAAACCCGAATGCAGGAAATGGCCGACCGTCGCGGTCTCGACCTGTTCCATCTTCTTGATGAGTGCCGGAGCGATCTGCTGCGGCATGGCATTGACGATGAACATATGAGATTTCCTTACAGAACGTGATGCTGGGCGACGGGCACGTCGCGGCGCACCGTGCCGATGCGATCTAGGTCGAGACGGGCAGACGCGGTACTGACACCGTCCGAGCACTGGGCGACCATGTGGCCCCAGGGGTCGATGACCATGGAATGGCCCCAGCACCACTTCTTGCCGTCCGCATGGGCGCCGGCCTGGCCGACTGCCGCGAAATAGGTCTGGGTCTCGATGGCCCGCGCCCGGGCGAGCACTTCCCAATGGTCCTTGCCGGTCATCAGTGTGAAGGCGGCAGGAAGCACGATGACGTCCGCGCCCTTGTCGCGCAGCGCCCGGAAGAGTTCGGGGAAGCGGATGTCGTAGCAGATGGCGCAGCCGACGGTGGTGTCGCCGACCTTGTAGGTTACCACATCCTCGCCACGGCCGATCGTGTCGGACTCGCGGTAGGAGACGCCGCCGGGCGTGTCGACGTCGAACAGGTGGATCTTGCGGTACTTGGCGATTTCCTTGCCTTCGGGGCCGAAGACCACGGTGGCATTGTAGTGGTTGTTACCGGATTTTTCGACCATCGAGCCGCAATGCAGCGTCACGCCGAGTTCCTTGGCAAGCGCTGCGAAGCGCTGATAGGTCGGGCCGTCCGGAAAGCTTTCACCGCTGCCATGGACCGCATCGCGACCCTCGCCGAGAAAGGCGAAATATTCCGGCAATACCACCAGATCCGGCGTCTCGGCGGCCACGACCTCACGCACCATCCGCTCGGCGTCGTCGAGGTTTTTCGCTTTGTCGGAACCGGAATTCATTTGCACAACACTGATCTTCATCGAAGTCCTCCAAGTCTCAGTCGGGGTATCGTCATGCCTCGCGATTGGAATGACAAACGATAAAGAATTGTCGGGAGCGATAGAAAAAACTTGTGCAGACTGTTTTACGCCGTAATGCCTTTCGTATCGAGAGACGCTTCGCGCGCAATCACCGAAAGCATTGAAGGGATTAGGTTTTCCGGATCATCCGCGTAGACGGCATGCAGTTTCAGGGCGGGGAAATGCGGCGTGATCGATAATAGCTCGACGACGCCCTCGGCAACCATCGGCACCACCATGGGCACCGGTAGCAGCGCGACGCCGATGCCGTCGCGGGCAAGCCGCAGCATGGCGGAAAGCGAGTTGGAGTTTGAAATGACCGGCGGCTGCACGCCGAGTTCTTCGAACTGACGGAGTAGCCAGACATGCGGCACGCTGTTGCGAGAGAAGGTGAGCACCGGATAGTTGGAAAGGTCCTGCAGGCTGAGTTCGCGGCCACCGAGCCCGAAGGATGGGGTAGCGACCCAAGCGCATTCCATGGTGCCGAGATCGATGTTCTTGAGGCCCGGGGTGAGAACCGGCCCCATCAGCAGCGCGAGATCCAGCCGCCGCTCGCTGACCTCACGGCCGATCGCGAGTGACGTATCGACATTGAGGTCGAGCCCGAGCGAAGGAAAGCGTTCCTTCACACGCTCGATGAAATTGGGCAGCCAGGCATGCACGATGGAATCGATGGTGCCGATCGACACGGTAGCGCGCAGATGCTGCGGGCTGCCGATCGCCACCTTGAAGCTGGTCGCGGCTTTCAGCAGCTCCTCGGCCGGCTGCATGGCGCGCTGGCCGACGGTCGAGAGCCGCACGCCGCCCGGCATCCGTTCGAAAAGCTCGCAGCCCATCTCAGCCTCGAGGCTGGCAATGCGGTTGGAAACGGCCGCCTGCGTCGCATTCAGCCGCTCGGCCGCGGCGCGAAAGCTTCCGAGCCGCGCGACCCATACGAACGTTTCGACGAAGCGCAGATTCATTGCTGGTCCATCCCATGAGCAGATAACCGCTTCGATATACCCGCCAACCGGCAATTTCTACGCCTTGCGGTCCCGCGGCTCATCGGTGGGGCGGAAGCCTGAACCGAGCCAAACTGCTGCACTTTACCTGCAGGGCTTGGAGAATGTCCTGCCGATCGAGCCCCATATTCCCGTCCAGGACGGTTTGGAACGTGATTTGCCGTTGGTGTGGATAGCGACTCGTGGCCTTTGGCTGCATCGCGATCTAGGGCCTTAACGAGCTGAATTATCATCACATTCGAGATTTTATAAGATTATTTACAGCGTTATGCGCCATAACCTTTGGTTGTTTATTGAATCAAAGGTGGATATATGTTTTAGTTAAGGTTGAATTTCCAATTATTGCTGGAGGAATGTCGATGGCGCACGCATTGAATCTTACCATGCCCCTGAAGCAGGATGTGGAAACGCAAAAGACGCTGGCGCATATAAAATCAATATTTGCCGATAATATACAGCCGCTAATCGACGCGGCGCTCAGAAAATCAGAGATCGTGCATTTTGGGCGTGTTTTGGTCATAGACGACAAGTATATTCAGGTTATTACCGAATACGACGGAGGCCATAAAGAATATACGGAGTTCTTCCGGCGGGAGCTCCCGGAGGTATTCAAAACTATATTTTCTTTGGTGGAAGGTGCCCCCGACTGGAATACGATGGATGAGCACGCCTTCTTCGAGTTTGCCAAGAAGCACCAGATCACGTCGCTCGGGCGCTCCACAACGGGGGATACCGGCGTAACCGGCGAAGCCGCGGGCTACCTCTTTTGCGCTTACGACGACCGCGAGGTCAGAGACTTGCTTCCTTTGTTAAAAGATTGAGTTGAACGGCGCGCACCTGCAAGGGCGCTGCGAAGATGCTCGATTACTCGGGAACGGAGAAGGATCATGTCCGATCTTGATCGATCCGACGTGCAGGCTTTGATTGTCACTCCTTATAAGTGTCCGCTTTCCCGTCACCTTCTTTTCTCGGTTGGTGACGCTGCTGCCGGCCGAAAATTCATAGAAGACGTCCTACCCAAAGTAACCTTCGCGGACCAAGAGACGGAGGCGCATTCCGAGAAGTTGCTCAATATCTCGTTGACATGGCAAGGCCTGCTGAAGCTGCGGGCATTCGACGAAACCGGAGGGGCATCGGCGGCCGAGGCGGCTTTTCCGTGGCACTTCAAGGATTTGCCTGATGCCCAGTCGCTTCGCGTCGCGGGGGATAGCGACCCGGCAAACTGGTGGAACAAACAATTCGCCAGTGCCGAAATTCACATCATAGTCCATTGTTACACGCACACCGACGCACTGATGGAGGATCTGAGCGAAGGCGTTCGGGCATCTGCCTCAGCCCACGGGCTCAAGGAACTGCTTCCCACGCGGGACAATGCGGCAATCTCGGGCCGCGCTTTTGCGGGTCGTCAACTGCATTTCGGATATCAGGACGGAATTTCGCACCCTCCCGTGAACTGGGATGACCTGCCGGATCGTCCAGACCTGCTGCCGCGTGGGATGTTCCTGATCGATGAATGGCTCGAAGAGCACCAGTCGTTTCCGCGCCACCCACCGTTCCGGCAGTTTGTGAGGAACGGAAGCTACATGGCTTTTGCCTGGGTCTATCAGGACGTCGCGGCCTTTCGCACGTTCCTGAAGGAAACCGGTCCGGCGTTACGTCCCGATCTCGCCGCGCCGGAAGCGGAGGAGTGGCTTGCGGCCAAGCTGATGGGGCGTTGGCGCAGCGGCGCGCCGCTGGTCCTGGCACCCGAGGCGGATGATGCGGGCCTCGCGCTTGCCAATGATTTCACTTATGCCGAGGATGCCGATGGCGTTCGCTGTCCGTTTGCGGCGCATGTTCGCATCGTCAACGGGCGCGACCAACCGCTGAATGCCGCCAACAAGGCAATGTTCCCAGGCGGGTTTCCAAGGGTCCTTCGCCGGGGCACGCCCTACGGATCGGACTTGCAAGGTGATGAAGATGACGGTCAGGATCGTGGCGTGGTCGGTATGTTCCTCTGCGCGAATTTGAACCAGCAGTTTTATTCGCTGACCCGCTGGATGGGAAAAACCGACTTCAGCGACGTCTATGCCAACCCGCGAGGGCAGGACCCTATCACTGGCGTGCGTGCATTTCCGAGAGCCTCCCCGGAGTTCGTCATTCCGACAGCAGGCGGACAGGATCCGCATGTCGTCAAAGGGCTTGCACAGTTCATACGTTTTCAAGGTATTGCGCCTGCGCTCGTTCCAAGCGCAACCACGTTGCGTGCACTGGCGCGGCCGCTTCAATGACCAATCCGGTCATACGGATCTCGATGGCGACACGGACGACGCTCGCAGCACCAGGGATGGCGGCGAGATGATGCATGGTGTGGGGTCCAACTGCCCCAGTCGCGCCAGAAGCAGATCGACGGCGGTAGCCGCGACCTGATCGAGGTGAAGATCGATTGCGGTGAGGGGAGGCGTGGCCAGCTTGGCGCGCATGCCATCATAACGCGTCGCGAGCCGAAGGTCGTGCGGGACCTTGCGCCCGATAATGCCTGCCGCGTCCAGAGCACCGGTTGCGAAGGCGTCGACCGGCACGCAGAGGGCCGCGATGGTCGGGTCGGCACGCAGGAGGGTTGCGGCGGCCGCGGCAGCAGCCTGCTCGCCGCCGCGTTCATCGACATGAATGGCAATGGGCGAGAAGCCGGCTCGCGCTGTGCGCTCCGCATAGACGGCCTCCATCTCGATATAGGAATTGCGCCTTTGCAGGCCGGTTATCAGGCCGACGCGCCCACCGCCTTCAAGCAGGTGATCCAGAAGCAGATGCGCCGTCGCGCCGCTTTGAAGATCCACGAAGGGCAGGCCGTCCCGCCCGGGCGCGCGTCCGATGGAGACGACCTCCACGCCTCGGTCGAAGAAAAAATCCAGCACCGGATCATCGAGCTCCGGCTCGACGACGATGACGCCATCCACCTCAAGGGCGTCCAGGCTGTCACGCGGCCCAAGTGGTGGGACGAGGCAAAGCGAGATGCCGCGCGAAAAAGCCGCCACAGCCGCGGCTGCCGCGATTTCCATCAAGAAGCCCAGTCTCGACGGGCCAGCCGCAACCGCGAACGGCATGGATGAGACAAGCGCGATCGCCCCTGCACCTCCTGTCCGCAGGCGTCGCGCGCGATGGTTCGGCCGGTAGCCTATTGCCTCGGCGAGTGCCTCGATGCGTTTGCGCGTTTCGGGATCCACGTAACGGCGGCCACTGAAGGCGTGCGACACCGTCGTGGCGGATACGCCCGCCGCCTTTGCAAGATCGGCAATAGTCGGTTTGCCCATGGTCCCTCCTGTTGAGACGTCTTAACACGGCGGGTGCTCCATGCAAAACGATTTGCAGTGTGCAAAATTTATGATAGAGACGGCGCCGTGCAAAACGATTTGCATGGCGGCTTGAGGAGGCCGGGAGGAGGAAAAATGGGATATGAACTGAATTCTGTGGTCGATCCGGCCGACGAGAGGCTGCCGCTGCGCAGTCTTTTCCTGTTCGGCCTGCAGCACGTGCTGGTGATGGCGGCCTCGCCGATCACCGCTGTCTTTCTGGTGAGCAAGGCGCTCGGCTTTTCCGATGCGGTGACGGTCTCGCTGATCAGCGCCACCTTCTTTGTCTGCGGCCTCGGGTCGATGCTTCAAAGTTTTGGACCAAAAGGGTTCGGCGCCCGCTTGCCCTTCGTTATGGTGCCGGGTGGCGCGCCGATTGCCATCTTCCTGGCGATTGCGCAGCAGACGGATGTGCAGACGGCGGTCGGTGCCGTCATCATGACGGCCCTCTTCTATTTTCTGGCGCTGCCGGTCTTTCGCAGGCTCCTGCGTTACTTTCCGCCGATCGTCGTCGGAACAATGTTGCTGCTGGTCTCCGTCAATCTTGTGCGCATCTATGGCGTGACGATCACCGGCAAGCCTGGGACGGAAGGATTTGCGGCACCCATCGAGGTTGGGCTGGCGCTGATCACCATCGTTCTCACGATCGTCGCCGCACGCGTCTTTAGCGGCACGCTTCAGCGGCTTGCCGTCATGTTGGGCCTCGTAGGCGGATCGCTCGTCGCGCTCGCCCTCGGCCATATGGATTTCTCTGGCGTATTGTCCGGACCGGTCATCGCCGTGCCGCAGCTTTTCCCCTTCGGCATGCCGAAGTTCGATCTCATCGCCGCCATACCGCTCATCGTCTTCTCGATCATTTCGATGGCAGAGGCGACCGGTCAGACCATCGCGACCGCCGAAATCGTCGGGCGGCGCGGCGACGCCCATGCCATCGTTCCCGCGACCATCCGGGGCGATGCCTTGATGTCCCTGGTCGGTGGCCTGTTCGGCACGTCGCTGATCATCACCAGTGGCGAAAATGTCGGTATCGTGCGGGCGACGAACGTCAAGTCGCGCTATGTAACGGCAATGGCCGGCGCCATTCTCGTCGTGATTGCGCTGTTTGCGCCGATCGGGCGACTGGCGACGGCGCTGCCGGGCGCGGTCGTTGGCGGCACGGCGGTCATCGTCTTCTCCATCATCGGCGTCATCGGGATCGACCTGCTGCGCCGTGTCGACCTGCGCGAACACGGGGCAATGTTCACCCTGGCCTCGGCCCTGTCGACCGGACTGCTGCCGATCCTGGTGCCCGGCGTCTACAGCCAGTTCCCGCAGTGGACCCAGATGATCCTCGGCAACGGGCTTGCCGCCGGCACCATCACCGCCGTGCTGGTCAATGCCCTCTTTTCCCATCACGGCGCTGAAAAGCACCCGGCGGACCCGGCGCCCTCCCTGCAATCCACGACCCAAGGAGCTAACGAGTGAGCGTGATCCGCGAAAAACTGTCCAAAACGGGCGACCTGTTTCTTCGTCCGGGCCATGTGCTTTTGCCGGAAGGCCCGCGTGCCGGCATGGCGGTCGTCGTGCGCGCCGGGGTGTTTTGCCGGGTCGATACGGCGGAGGCCGTGGAGAGGGACTATCCGGACCTCTTGCCGCTCGACCTGCCGGATCATCTGCTGATGCCCGGTTTCGTCGATGCCCATACGCACCTGACCCAGTCGCTCGGCAAGGCGTTGGTCTTCGGCGAGCCGTCGGAAATTTTCCGGCGGATCTGGGTGCCGCTGGAAGGCAGCCTGGACGAGCGCATGGTCTATCTTTCCGCCAAGCTCGCCGCATTGGAGTGTCTGCGCGGTGGCTTCACGACAGCCGTCGATGCGGGCACCCGCTCGGAAGGACATGTCGGCGCGCTGGTGCGGGCCGCGCGGGATGTCGGGCTGCGCAGCGTCGTCGGCTTTATCTGCAACGATCTCGGCGGCACGGCGCACATCCCGGATGCGGATGACATCCTGCGCCAGGCCGAGGCGCATCTGTCCACCTACAGGCGTGATCCGCTGATCCATCCCTCTCTGGCGATATCCATTCCGGAAGTGGCGAGCGATGGGATGCTGAAGGCGGTCAGTGACATGACCGCTGCGGCCGGAGTGGTGTTCCAGACCCATGTCAACGAACATCTCGTCGCCGTCGAACGCTCCCTCGTGGCGAGGGGGCGTCGCCCGATCGAACATCTTGCACATCTGGGGGCGCTCGGCCCCCAGGTCCTGCTGGCGCATTCCACGCTCATCACGCCGCATGAACTCAATCTGCTGCGCGAGACCGGCAGTGCCGTTGCCTACAATCCCGTGGCCAGCCTCTGGAAGGGAAATGCGGTGGCGCCGGCGTTGCAGATGGCCGCACTCGGCATCCGGTTCGGGCTGGGTACGGACGGAACGCGGGCGGACGGGTTCCGGCTGATGGACGCGGCCGAAGGTTTGCAGCGCGCCGGCTTCGGTCTTGCGACGGGCGATTCATCCTGCGGCGGCGGCTGGCTCTGGCTCGACCGGGCGACATCCGGTGCTGCCAATGTCGCAGGCCTGGCCGGCGTTACCGGTTCGATTGCCGAAGGCCTGGCGGCCGACTTCCTGCTCGTCGATCTCGACCGGCCCGAATTTACCCCCTCATACGATCTGATGTGGGAGCTTGTCCGTTATGGCAATCGCGACCAGATCGACGCCGTCTTCACCAACGGGCAGCTTCGGCTTTGGCAAGGCTGGCCTGTCGATTGGGATGCACGGGCGCTCTTGGCGGAAGTGCGCGGCGATGCCGCCGCTGCCATCGCGAAGGCGCCGATCCAGCGCATTCATCCGCTTTCCGAAGCGCACCGTCATCTCGGATACTACAAATGAGCCTTGAACTTTTCTTCATCCTGGCTGCGGTGACCTTCGTCTCCGCCTTCATTCAGGGTTCGCTCGGTATCGGTTTTGCCCTGATCGTTGCCCCGGTGGTCGGGATGCTGAAGCCCGATCTGCTGCCGGTCACCCTGCTCTTGCTGATGCTGCCGCTCAATCTGCACGTCGCGGTGCGGGAGCGCGAGCATGTCGACTGGTCGGGCGCCCGCTGGATCACGATGGGGCGGTTCGTGGGAACGTTTGCCGGTCTCTGGCTGCTGGCAGCGCTTTCGCTGGGCCAGCTCGATCTGGCCGTCGGCATTTTCACGGTGGTTGCCGCCGGCGCCGCCCTTGTCGCCCCGCCTTTCACGCCGAACCGGCCGAGTGCACTCGGTGTCGGCCTGTTCACGGGTATTACCGAAACTGCGACCGGCATAGGCGGCCCCCCGCTCGCCTTGCTCTACCAGCACGCCAAGGCGCCGGTCCTGCGGGCAACGGTCGCGCTCTGCTTCCTCGTTGGCGAGGTCATGTCGCTCGTTGTGCTGGCGATTTCGGGACGCGTGGGCTCTGAGCAGCTTCTGGCTGCCCTCTATCTGACACCCGCGGTTCTGCTGGGAAGTGCTGTCTCAAGGCTCGCGCACGATCGTATCGGCGGTCGCGGCCTGCGGATCGGCGTCCTGAGCTTTGCCATCGTCAGCGGATTGTTTCTTATCGTGCGCTGATGGAGTTCGGGGAAGTATCCGCGCGCTCGATGACCGACCTTGTAACCGTCAACCAGTTCCCATCTTGAGAGTGGTCGAAACGGCTCTCAGCCCTATCCATCGGAGGGGCTGTGCGCGTTGTGGTATGCAAAACTATATTTGTATTTGACACAATATAAGAGCTAAAGTGTATTCTGTTTGGATCGGCGGCGACCTGGCTTTTCTCAACCCGCGCTGATTTCAGGATTTTCAAAATGACCGATCTGCTCGTAACCAATGTGCGGCCCGATGGCGGGGAGACCGCCGACATCCTGATCAAGGGAGGCCGTATCGCTGCCGTCGGTGCGAACCTGCCGCGCGAGGCCGGCGTGCCGGTGCATGACGGGCGCAATGCCGTTGCCATCGCTCCCTTCGTCGAGCCGCATGTGCATCTCGACAAGATCCTCTGGGGCCTGCCCTGGCACAGCATCAACGTGCCGCCGTCGCTGCGCGCGATGATCGACAACGAGGTGGAGATCCGCAAGAGCCTGCCCTGGGACACGGAGGAGCGTGCCGGCAACCTGATGCGCCAGTGTGTTGCCATGGGCTCCACCCATATCCGCAGCCATGTCGATATCTCGACCGGCTACAAGCTCGACAACCTGCATGCGGTGTTGCGCGCCTGGGAGAAGACGCGGCATGCCGTCGGGCTCGAACTGGTTGCCTTTCCGCAGCTCGGCATGATGATCGCCCCCGGTACGGCGGACCTGATGGAGGCCGCGCTGGACGAGGGCGCCTCGGTGATCGGTGGTATCGACCCGACCAACCTCGACGGCGACCCGAAGGGGCATCTCGATACGATCTTCGACATTGCCAGCCGCAAGGGCGCCAAGATCGACATTCATCTGCACGAGGCGGGTGAACTCGGCCTGGCCGCATTGAAGATGATCACCGAGCGCACCAAGGTGAACGGTATGCAGGGGCGGGTGGTGGTCAGCCACGCCTTCTGTCTCGGCGATGGGCCAGCCGATACGGTGGATGCGATGATCGACGCGCTGGCAGAGGCCGGCGTCGGCATCATTTCGGCCGTACCGGGCGAGATCAACTTCCCGCCGATGTTCGAGCTGGCAAGCCGCGGCGTCAAATGCGCCGTCGCGTCGGATTCCCTGCGCGACACCTGGAATCCGCACGGCAATGGCGACATGCTGGAGCGCTGCTGGCTGCTGTCCTATCGCTCCTATTGCCGCACGGACGAAGAACTTGTCGCTTCGCTCGACATGGGCACGAAGCGAGGTGCAGCCCTGCTCGATCTCGAAGGCTATGGTCTCGATGTTGGCTGCGAGGGCAGCCTCGTGCTGATCGAGGGCGAAAACCGCCCGCAGATCCTGGTGGACCGGCCGAAGCGCAGCCTGGTGGTCAAGTGCGGTCGCATCGTTGTGCGCGAGGGCGCCTGGGCGGATTGAGCGGCTCGGTCATGCAGAAGGCAGCCAGCACCGCATAGACCAACGCCGCCGACGTCGACATGTGGCTCGACGTGCCGCGCGCAGGCTCGTCGTTTTGCGGCAGTCGTTAAAACGGCGTGCGGGACTGGAGAATGACGACCTGGCCCCTATTTCGGGAAGGACATCGGAAACAAAGCGCGAAAGGATCGCACAATGGCGAAGAACACCATTTGTCTCTGGTACGACAAGGACGCCGAGGACGCCGCCCGTTTCTACGCCGAGACCTTTCCCGATAGCGCGGTGGGCGCCCTCATCCGTGCCCCCGGAAACTATCCGGAGGGGAAACAGGGAGACGTCCTGGTTGTCGAGTTCACGGTGGCCGGTGTTGCCTGCATCGGCCTGAACGGCGGCCCGGCGATCAAGCACAACGAAGCCTTTTCATTCCAGATCTCGACCGAAGACCAGGAGGAAACCGACCGCTACTGGAACGCGATCGTCAGCAATGGTGGCCGGGAAAACGACTGCGGCTGGTGCAAGGATAAATGGGGCGTGTCCTGGCAGATCACGCCGCGTGTCCTGATGGAGGCGCTGGCGGTTGGCGGCGATGAGGCAAAGCGCGCTTTCGATGCCATGATGACGATGAGGAAGATCGATGTCGCAGCAATCGAGGCGGCGCGGCGCGGTTGAATTCATCGTGACGCCGGGGCTGCGCTAGTTCGGCCATACTTGCGATCGAAACAATCAGACGCGCGGCATGCCCGCCGGCCGGAGATGCCGGCGTAGCGCGGCGATGCGGAATATCGCATTGGCCGCCCCATAACCGCGATAGCCCTTGCGCTGGACAATTTCGAAGAAGAAGCCTTCCCGGTAGGTGGGACTGTAGAGCTGGAAATACTCGCCGTGCTCGTCGCGGTCGTAAAGGATGTTGTGCGACTGGAGCCGTTCCGTGAGGGCGGGGTCGAGGCCGAAGCGCGCTTCCAGGTCATCGTAATAGTTTGGCGAGATTTCCAGTGCGGCAAAGCCGTTAGTGGCCAGTGCACCGGCTGTGGCGAAGATGTCGTCGGTGGTGAAGGCGAGGTGCTGGATGCCGGAACCGAAGGTCTCCGTGATGAAGCGACCGGCGACCGTGTTGCGGTTCTCCGCGCCATTCATGGTGATGCGCAACGATCCTTCACTGTTCTCGATCGCCTGGCTGCGCACGAGGCCGGATGGATCGACGATATCGACCATGGGTGTTTTCTCGGCTTCGAAGATCGAGGTGTAAAACAACAGCCAGGTCAGGAGTTCGTCATAGGGCATCGTCTGCGCGAGGTGGTCGATGGTTGCGAGACCGGCACTATGCGTGTCTGCCCCATCCGCGATGGGATCGAACTCGATGTCCCAGATGCGGGCGAGATCAGTGCTCCGGTCCAGAAGGTAGACGATGCCGCCGCCGACACCGCGCACGGCCGGCATTTCGATCTCGCCGCGGTCGAGTGGCTGTTCGAAAGCTTCGGCGCCGAGCGCGATAGCGCGCGCCCTTGCCGCCCAGGCGTCGTCGACGATAAGACCCATCGCATAGGCGGATGTGCCGTGCACGAGATAGGAAGAACTGGCAAAGCCGCGGCCATCCGCGTTGACGACCAACCGGATATCACCCTGCCGGAACACAGTGACGCTCTTGGTCTTGTGGCGCGCATCCCGGCGAAAGCCGAGGGTGGTGATCATGGCCTCCAGCGCCGGCGCCTCCGTTTCGTCTACCGCGAACTCGATGAAAGCGACGCTTTCGACGCGGCTGCGATCCGGCATTTTGGGCACGTTCACCGCGAGGCCGGGATTGGCGCGGCGAACCCGGTCGCCGAGATAGACGAGGGAGCGGTGCCCGTCGGCCGCGATGGCGGCGGAGGAGCCGCCACGGAACTGGTCGTTGAAGATTTCAAGGGACAGATAGCCATCATAGCCGGTCTCAGCGACGGCGGCCATGAACGCCTCGACCGGCAGCTCGCCTTCTCCCGGCATGTTGCGGAAATGCCGGCTCCAGTAGAGAAGGTCCATGTCGATCTTCGGTGCATCGGCGAGCTGGATGATGAAGATCTTCTCTTTCGGGATCGAGCGGATCGAATTGACATCGATCTTGCGCGCAAGCGTGTGAAAGCTGTCGAGGATCAACCCGATATTGGGATGATCGGCCCGACGCACGATTTCCCACGCATCCCGGTGATCATTGATGTGCTTGCCCCAGGCGAGTGCTTCGTACCCGACCCGGAGGCCGCGTTTCGCCGCACGCTCGCCAAGTTCACGGAAATCGGCCGCGGCGCGATCCAGGCCGCCGAGGGCGGCGCTGGAAACGTTCGAGCAGACGAGCACGAGGTCCGTGCCCATGTCCTGCATGAGGTCGAACTTGCGCTCGGCCCGATCGAAGGTGCGGCTACGCAGCGGTTCCGGCATCCCCTCGAAATCGCGGAAGGGCTGGAAGAGGGTAATCTCCAGGCCAAAGTCCCGCACCATGCGGCCGAGCTGCTTCGGGCTCTCGTCGAAGACGAGGAAATCGTTTTCGAAGATCTCGACACCATCGAAGCCTGCCTTGGCGATGGCTCCGAGTTTTTCACGCAGGTCGCCGCTGAGCGAGACGGTCGCGATCGAGGTCTTCATGGCATCTTCCTTCAGCGTGCGAGCGTGTTGAAATGCGCGAGCATGCGGTCAACGTCCGGCTCGCGGCCGGTAAACAGCCGGAATGCATCGACCGCCTGGAACACGGCCATGCCACCGCCATCAAGCGTCCGGCAGCCAGCGCGCTTCGCCGCGCGCAAAAGCTCGGTTTCGAGCGGAAAATAGACGATCTCGGCAACCCAGTGCTGGCGGTCGAGCAGATCGGCCGGCAAAGGCATGCCGGGATACTTGGCCATCCCGGTCGGCGTCGCATGCACGAGACCGGCCCCTGTCTGCATGGCGTGCGCCAGGTCACCAGCCACATCGACGGCGGCATTCGGAAAGAGGGCGGCCATGGTCTGTGCGAGCGCCGCGGCGCGCTCCTTTTCCCGGTCGAACACAAGAAGCTTTTCCAGCCCAAGCGACAGAAGGGCGTAGGCGGTGGCGGCCCCGGCGCCGCCGGCGCCAAGCTGCAGGGCCGACGATAAGTCCGCCTGCGGCAGGCCTCTTCGAAAATTTTCGGCAAAACCCCACCAATCGGTGTTGTGGCCGGAGCGTCTGCCGTTGCGAAACACCACCGTGTTGACGGCCCCAAGATCGCGGGCCTGCGGCGAAAGCTCATCGAGATGCGGAATGACGCTCTGCTTGCAGGGATAGGTAATGTTGAGGCCGGCGAGCCCACGGGCCTCGGCCTCGTCGAGCAGGCGCGGAAGATCGGCCGGCGTGGCGTTAATCTGGCTGAGATCAATCAGCTCATAATCATAGGAGAAGCCCTGTGCCTCGCCTTCGCGCATGTGCATGGCCGGGGTCAGCGATGCCTGAATGCCGGCGCCGATCAGCCCGGCCTTCAACGGTTTCAGCAGAATTTCGCTCATCTCTCGCAGTCCAGTGAGGTGAAATCCGGCCCGCCAGTCCCAGCGGGCCGGTTTGCTGGCCTTAGTTGCCGCGGATCGTCTCGAGTTCCTTGAAGAGGGCGGCAACCGTCTCGGGGCCGATCTCCGCAGCGAACTTCTCGATCAGCGGCTTGACGGCGTCACGCAGCTTCTGGGTTTCCTCCGGCGAGAGCTCGCCGACCTCCATGCCTGTCGCCTTGATGTCTTCGATGGCCTTGGCGTCCACCTCGCGCGAAACCATGCGCTGATAGTCGCGCGCCTCCGTGGCCGCGGACTGGAAGACAGCCTTCTCCTCGTCGTTAAGCCCGTCCCAGACCTTCTTGCTGATCAGCACGATCTGCGGATTGTACTGGTGGCGGGTCACCGTCATATATTTCTGCACTTCGTAGAACTTGGCGTTCAGGATGTTGGCGGCAGGGTTTTCCTGGCCATCGACAGTGCCGGTTTCGAGTGCCGTGTAGAGTTCGGTATAGGGCAGCGGCACGGCATTGGCGCCGAGGCTGTTGAACAGCTCGATCGGGATTGGCGACTGGATAGTGCGGATCTTCAGTCCGCTAATGTCCTCCAGCTTGGTGACCGGATGGCGGTTGTTGGTGAGGTTGCGGAAACCGAGCTCCCAGTAGCCAAGGCCGATAAGGCCGGTATCGGGCAGGAGATCCATCAGGCTTGTGCCGAAGGCGCCGTCCATCACTTTGTCGGCTTCTTCACCGCTGTTGAACAGGAACGGCAGGTCGACGGCACCGAACTGCTTGACGTTGCTGGCGAGAATGCCGGCATTCAGCACGGTCATCTCGATGACGCCGCCCTGCAGCGCCGAAACGGTCTGCACGTCGCCGCCAAGCACACCGCCGGGGAACAGCTTCACGTCGATCTTGCCGCCGCTCTTCTCCTTGATCAGTTCTGCGAATTTCTCCATGCCGGTCACCTGCGGGTGACCCTTGTTGTTGGCCGAAGCGAATTTGAGCTGGTGCTCGCGGATTTCTGCCGCGGCCGGAACGGCAGCCAGCACGGCGAGCGGAACGATCGCCCCGAACACCAGCCGCTTCAGGATATTGCGCATGTTTTCCTCCCAGGTTTGGCCGCGCTTTTGCGTTCGGCCGGTTAAATCAACCGCTCAATGCCCCATCAGCGCCACGGGAAACGTGACGAGTTGCGGGAACAGGACGAGCAGCAGAAGCACGATGATTTCGGCGATGAGAAAGGGCATCACACCCTTCATCAGTTGCTCCATGTTGAGCTTGGAGACGCCGCAGATGACGTTGAGCACGGTGCCGACCGGCGGCGTGATCAGGCCGATGGAATTGTTGATGATGAACAGCACGCCGAAATAGACCGGGTCGATGCCAGCCTGCTTGATGATTGGCATCAGCACCGGCGTCATGATCAGGATGGTCGGCGTCATGTCCATGGCGGTACCCACCACGACGACGAGGGCCATGATGGCGAGCAACAGCAGCGTCTGGTTGTCCATCAGGGGTTCAAGCAGGGACACGAGTTCGCCGGGCACGTCCGCGACGGTGACGAGCCAGGCCGAGACGGCCGCGCAAGCGACGAGGAACATGACGACGGACGTGATCTTGGCCGCAGCGACGAAGACGCCGAAGAGTTTTGCCGGCGGCAACTCGCGGTAGACGACCATGGCCACGAAGAGCGAATAGACCGCGGCAACAACGCCCGCCTCCGTTGGCGTGAACACGCCGAATTTCAGCCCGATGATGATGATGACCGGCAGCATCAAGGCCCAAAGGCTGTCGACGAAGGCTTTCAGGCGCACGGCGCCGCTCTGGCGCGGCGGCAGTGCGAACTGCTCCTTGCGCGCGACCAGCAGCCAGGTGATGCAGAGCGCGGCTGCGATCATCAGGCCGGGAAAGATGCCGGCGAGAAAGAGCTTGGTGATCGAGACGCCGCCGATGACGCCGTAGAGAATGAAGCCGATCGACGGCGGGATGATCGGGCCGATGACCGAGGCGGACGCGAGCAGCCCGCCGGTGCGCGCCGGGTCATGGCCGGATTTCACCATCATCGGGTAGAGCAGGGCGCCGAGTGCTGCCGCATCGGCAACCGCCGAGCCGGAGAGGCTGGACAGGATGCAGGCGGCGAAGATGGCGACGAAACCGAGCCCGCCGCGGATATGGCCGACCAGCGCCATGGCGAGGTTGACGATGCGGCGCGACAGTCCGCCCGTGTTCATCACCTCCCCGGCAAGCAGGAAGAAGGGCACGGCCATCAGGGGGAAACTGTCGGCGCCATTGAGCACGTTCTGGGCGACGATCTGCGCGTCGAAGAGGCCGAGATACATCATCAGTGCGACGCCGCTGAGGATCAGGGCGAAGGCGATCGGCACGCCAAGGGCCATGGGAACGAGAAGGGCGCCGAAGAAGATCGTGACGGTCATCGGAGCGGCCTCAATGTTTGACGGAAGGCGTGACGAGGGACGGTTCGGGCTGGTGTTCCAGCGCCACCTCGTCCTCGCTGTCCTTGACGAATTCGGCGGTAGCGACGTCGATACGGCCGGTGAGAACGCCGATCATGTCGGCGAGGATGAGGAGCAGGGCGGGAACACCGAAGGCAAGGCCGGCGCCGTAGAAGACACCCATGGAAATCCCAGTCGCGGGTGCCGAAACGTGAAGGTTGATCACGGTCTGTGTCCAGCTTCCGCTGATCATCAGCCACGTCGCCCAGAGCATCAGCGCCTGCCCGGCAAGAACGGCAACCTTGGCCCCAGTGGGCGGCAGACGACGCAGAAGGGAATCGACACCGAGATGGCCGTGTTCGCGCATGGCGACGACCGCGCCGAGAAAGGTCAGCCAGACGAAGAACATGCGCGACAGTTCTTCCGAATAGGTGATGCCGGTGTTGAAGGCGTAGCGCAGGACGACGTTGCCGAAGACGAGGACGACCATGCCGGCGAGCAGGGCTGCGATCGCTGCCTTCAGCAGCCAGAAGCTGAAATCGATGATGCGAACCATAACGCTCCTCCCAAAGCGAATTGCCGCTGGTGCGGCCTGTATCCGTTCCTAGCCTAGGTCCGGCCTGGCGCGTTAGCGCTATGGTGCAGCGACGTCCTCCTCCTGGCCGCCAGCGCATCTACAAAATGTACGAACTAGTACGTATGTCAAGTAGGGTCTCTTGAAAGACCCCCACAAGCTCAATATGACTTTCCTGGGAGGCAAGATGGGACGGCTGTTTAGCCGTCCCGTTGGGTGGCGTTTTCTTGATGAAAATCAAGCTGATCGCGGGGAGAATGGGAAAAATGGTAGAGCGGGCTGAGGCGAGTCGAAAGAACGATCCGGAGCGGACGAAGGAAGATATCCTCGTCGTCGCCACGGAGGAATTTTCGACCCATGGTCTCGCCGGCGCGCGTGTCGATGCCATCGCGGAGCGCACGCGCACGTCGAAGCGCATGATCTACTACTATTTCGGCGGCAAGGAGGGGCTCTATCTCTCCGTGCTGGAGCGCGCCTATCGCAAGATCCGCACGCTGGAGGAGGATCTCAAGCTCGCCAGCCTCGCGCCGGAAGAAGCACTCCGCACGCTCATCTCCAGCACCTTCGACCACGACGAGGCCAATCCGGATTTCGTGCGGCTGGTCAGCATCGAAAACATCCACCACGCCGCCCATATGCTGCGTTCGGAGGCGATCCGCGATCTCAACGTCTCGGTCATCGAAACGATCGCCGGCATCCTGGAACGCGGTGTCACCGAGGGCGCTTTCAAGCGCCAGGCCGATCCGATCGACGTCCACATGCTGATCAGCGCCTTCTGCTTCTTCCGCGTCTCGAACCGCTACACCTTCGGAACGATTTTCCGGCGCGACCTGTCCGAACCGGAAACAATGACGCGGCACAAGGGCCTGATCGCAGACGCGGTTATCCAGTATCTCAAGGGGTAGAGCTTGTCCTGTATCCGCGAACTGCTGGCGCCGTAAGCGCCACCGTCGAACGCGCCTCGCACCCGTATCCGGAGCAAGTTGCGACGAAACGTCGTGGCGCTATGCCAGACCACGCGAGTATCTCGCTCGCGATAAAGTCCTCGGCGACCTGATGCAGGACACCCGCATTTACGCGAATTGTTACCGTAACGTACTTCCTTCGATCCGTTTGCGGATGACAGTGGCACCGGCAAGAAGCGACCTGCGAGGGCGGCTGTGGCCTGTCCCGTCAGAAGGAGGGCGAAATGTCGAAGGATGTCCGACCAAACAAGCTGGAGCGACCATCATGACGAATACATTTTCACGTCGATTACTGAGTGTCACCGCCGCAGTCGCCATGTCCTTGACGGCGGTACCCCTGGGCGCCAGCACCGCACGGGCGCAGGATGCGGCCGCCGCCAAACCCAACATCCTCGTCATCTTCGGCGATGATGTCGGCCAGACCAACATCTCCGCCTATTCGATGGGCGTCGTCGGCTACAAGACGCCGAATATCGACCGCATCGCCAAGGAAGGCATGATGTTCACGGACTACTATGCCGAGAACAGTTGCACCGCGGGCCGCTCGACATTCATCACCGGGCAAACCTGCCTGCGTACGGGACTGTGCAAGGTCGGTGCACCGGGTGTTGCGGTCGGCTTGCAGGCGGGTGACATCACCATTGCCCAGGCTTTGAAGCCGCTCGGTTATGCGACGGGCCAATTCGGCAAGAACCATCTCGGGGACCGCGACGAATACCTGCCGACCAAGCATGGTTTCGACGAGTTCTTCGGCAATCTCTATCATCTCAATGCTGAGGAGGAGCCCGAGGCTGCCAATTGGCCGGGAAATGACGAGGAATTCCTAAAAGCCTACTCTCCGCGCGGCGTGATCAAGGCATCGGCCGACGGCAAGGTCGAGGACACCGGTCCGCTGACTGTCAAGCGCATGGAGACCATCGACGACGAGACAACGGCGGCCGCCATCGACTTCATCGACCGTCAGGCGAAAGCGAAGAAGCCCTTCTTCACCTGGATGAACACGACCCGCATGCATTTGTTCACGCATGTCCGCCCGGAATACAGGGGCAAGAGCGGGATGACAGGCAATGAGTATGGCGACGGGATGTGGGAGCACGACCAGGACGTCGGAAAACTCCTGACCAAGCTCGACGAGCTCGGCATTGCCGACAACACTATCGTCGTCTATGCGACCGACAACGGCCCGAACCAGTTCTCGTGGCCCGATGCGGCAACGACACCGTTCCGCAGCGAGAAGGATACCAATTGGGAGGGCGCGTTCCGCGTTCCGGCAATGGTCCGCTGGCCGGGTCATGTCCAGCCCGGACAGGTCTCCAACGGCATGATCTCCGGCCTTGACTGGTTCCCGACCCTGCTTGCCGCGGCTGGTGATCCCGATGTGAAGAGCCGTCTCCTCAGCGGCTGGAAGCCGGAAGGCAGCGATACGTCGTTCAAGAACCATCTCGACGGATACAACCAGCTCGACTACATCACCGGAAAGGCCGACAAGAGCGCGCGCAACGAGTTCTACTACTTCGATGACGACGGCAACCTTGTTTCCATTCGCTACGACGACTGGAAGGTGGTCTTCCATGAACAGCGCACGCCGGGTGGGTTTGGCGTCTGGCAGGATCCCCTGGTCACCCTTCGCCTTCCCAAGCTCTTCAATCTCCGCATGGATCCCTATGAGCGGGCCGACCTCGTTTCCGACCAGTACAATGACTGGCTGGTGAAAAACGACTTCCTGCTCGTCAAGGGACAGTTGAAGGGGGCTGCCTTCCTCGAGACCTTCGTCAAGTACCCGCCGAGCCAGCGTGTCGCCAGCTTCAACATCGAAGGCGTGCGCGAGCAGGTTAACAAGGCGATCGACGAGTCCTTCAAGGCGCGCGGCATCGAGAAGTAACCCATCGACCTGGAGACGCGCCGTTCAAGCGGCGCGTTTCACTGCTCCGGTTTTGACAGGGTTTCCCATGACCGCACGCGACGACATCCTGGCTCTCGGCCAGCGGATCGGCCAATCCATCATCGGGCAGGAAGCGATGGTCGAGCGGTTGCTGCTCGGGCTGCTCGCCAACGGCCATCTGCTGGTCGAAGGCCTTCCGGGGCTCGCAAAGACCCGCGCCATCAAGAGCCTCGCGAAGAACCTCAATTCCGAACTGTCCCGCGTCCAGTTCACGCCGGACCTTCTGCCCGCCGACATTACCGGGTCGGAAATCTATTTCAGCGAGGGCGGCAAGGGCGAATTCAAGTTCCAGCAGGGACCGATCTTTGCCAACCTGATCCTGGCCGACGAGATCAATCGCGCACCCGCCAAGGTGCAGTCGGCGCTGCTCGAGGCGATGGAAGAACGGCAGGTCACCGTCGGTGGCAAAAGCTATCCTTTGCCTGACCTGTTCATGGTCATGGCGACGCAGAATCCTATCGAGCAGGAAGGCACTTATCCGTTGCCGGAAGCCCAGCTCGACCGTTTCCTGATGCATATCGAGGTCGGTTATCCTGATGAGGCGTCGGAGGCTGCGATCATGCGGCTGGTGCGCGGTGAGGAGAATGCTGCCGCGCATGTAAAATCGGCCGCGGTCGAGCGTCTCGATCCAGCGGCAATCTTTGCTGCCCGCAAGGAGATCGGCGCCGTGACCGTGTCCGATCCCGTCGAGAAATATATAGTGGCCCTTGTCTTCGCCACGCGTTATCCAGATCGCTACGACAAGGATCTCGCCAGGCTGCTGCAGGTCGGCGCCAGCCCGCGCGGCGGCATCGGCCTCGACAAGGTCTCGCGCGCCTATGCCTGGCTGAAGGGCCGCGACTATGTCACCCCGGATGACGTCAAGGCGGTCGTCCACTATGTCTTTCGCCACAGGCTCATCCTGTCCTACGAGGCGCATGCCGCGAACACCACGCCGGACAAGGTCATCGATCGCATTGTCGAACTCGTGGCGATTTCGTGAGGAGAGGGGATGCCCACGACCGAAAGCACGGCAGGCGTCCATGTCTCCACCGACCAGCTCGTGGCGCTGGAGGCGCGCGCCCGCGACCTGAGCTTCGTCCAGAAATACCGCAGCCACCAGCAGCTTGCAGGGCGAATGCAGTCCTCGATGCGCGGCCGGGGCCTGACCTTCGAGGAGTTGCGGGACTACCTGCCCGGTGACGACATCCGCTCCATCGACTGGCGCGTGACGGCGCGCACGAACAAGCCCGTCGTGCGCGTCTACAGCGAGGAGAAGGAGCGTCCGGCCCTCATCGTCGTCGACCAGCGGATCAACATGTTCTTCGGCAGCCGGCGCGCGATGAAGTCGGTGGCGGCGGCCGAGGCGGCGATGCTTTGCGCCTGGCGCATCCTCGGTTCGGGCGACCGCGTCGGCGGCTTCGTCTTCGACGATGGAGACATCGACGAGGTCCGGCCGCATCGCAGCCGCGAGGCGGTGATCACGCTCGCGGGCAAGATCGCAACGCAGAACGGCAGGCTCGAGGCCGGATTTTCCGGGGAGCCGTCGCCTGGATCGCTCGACACCGTGCTGCAACGTGTGGCCGGCATCGCCCATCACGATCATCTCGTCGTGGTGATCAGCGACTTTGACGGGCACAGTGCCACGACGCGGGATACGCTGCTGCGACTGGCGGGCCGCAACGATGTCATCTGCATCCTCGTCTACGACCCTTTCCTGCTTGAACTTCCGACCTCCGGCGACATCGTGGTGAGCGGCGGCACCCTGCAGGCGGAATTATCGCTGCGCCGTGCGGATATTCGGCAGGCCATCGACACTTTTGCGCGCGCACGGGGCCGCGAACTTCGCGACTGGCAGCGGGAACTAGGGCTGCCGATGCTCCCTGTCTCGGCGGCGGAAGAAACCGCACCGCAACTCCGGCGTCTCCTCGAACAGGCCGCGTGGCGGCAGCGGAGGCGGTGATGGAACCCGACAAGGCGGCACCGCTGGATCCATTGACCAAGGTCGCGCTTGAATCGCTGAAGGACATTGCGGTTCCGCAGCCCGTGTCATGGATGCCGCAGACCTGGGGCTGGGCGCTGGTCGCGGTCCTTTTCGCGTTGGCCGTCGTTGCAATCCTCCTTCACCGGGTGCGGGTCTATCGCGCCAACGCCTATCGCCGTGAGGCGCTCGGTCTTCTCGACGGGATGGAGGCAAAGCTCCAGAATGCCGCAGAGCGCGATCAGGCCCTGTGTGATCTCGCGGAAGTGCTTAAGCGAACGGCTCTTGCTGGTTGGGGCCGGGCCGATGTCGCCGCGCTGTCGGGTGCCGCATGGGTGGCGTTTCTCGAAGAGCATGGGGATCGACAAAACGGGCATGTGCTCGCCGCGCTGCTTGACGATGGCGAATACCGGAACGGCAGCGGTGCGGTGGCGCCGGTGTCGGGTGATATCCTGTCGTCGGCCCGCAGTTGGATCAGGCGGCATCATGTATCAGCTTGATCTTCCCTGGCTGCTGCTTGTTCTTCCCTTGCCGCTCCTAGTCTGGTGGTTGCTGCCCGCGCACCGCGAGACCTCGGCATCGGTGCGGCTTCCCTTCTTCACGCAGATCGCCAAAGCCGCCGGCATCAATCCGACCCAGGGGTCGGTCATTGCCCGCCGCGGCTGGGTTCAACTCGCCTGCGAGACGCTGGCATGGTGCCTGATGATCCTGGCGCTGGCCCGCCCGCAATTCGTCGAGCCGCCGATCGAGAAAGTCGAGCCGCAGCGCGACCTGTTGCTGGCGCTCGATCTGTCGCAGTCGATGGATACCAAGGATTTTCGTTCGCCCGACGGCAGCAGTGAGGCTCGCGTGGATGCGGTGCGCACGGTGGTCGCGGACTTCGTCGCCAAGCGGCCCGGTGATCGCATCGGATTGATTGCCTTTGGCGACGCGCCCTATCCGCTGGTGCCTTTCACCATGGACCACAAGACCGTCCAGGCGGTGATTGCCGAAACGCTGCCCGGCATGGCGGGGCCGCGGACAGCGATCGGCGATGCGATCGGCCTTGCCATCAAGATGTTCGACAAGACCACCGTGCCGGAAAAGGTCCTGATCGTGCTGACCGATGGCAACGACACGGCAAGCCGGATGCCGCCGGTCAAGGCGGCGGAGGTCGCCAAGCAGAAAAGCGTCGTCATCCACACGGTCGGTATCGGCGATCCGAAGGCCGTGGGCGAGGACAAGCTTGATATCGTGACATTACAGAGGATGGCGGCCGACACGGGTGGGCGGTACTTCTTCGGCGGGGATCAGGCACAGCTTGCAGCCATCTACGACACCCTCGACAAGATCACGCCGCAGGACCAGAAAAACCTGTCCTGGCGGCCGCGCATCGAGCTGTTCCACTGGCCGTTGGGTGCCTCGATCGCCGTCCTTGCTCTGTTCTACCTCCTGAGCGGGCTGGCGGGTGTTTTCAAGAGGAGGGCACCGGCATGATCGAAGCCTTCCATTTCCTGCGGCCGTGGTGGCTGCTGGCTCTTATCCTTCCGCCCGCCATCGCCTGGCTGTCCTCGCGTGCGAGCGATATGCGCAGCCAGTGGAAGGGCATGATCGAGCCACATCTTCTCGACAGCCTGATCGTCGATGGTTCTGCCGGTTCGCGCATACGCCCCTCGTGGCTGCTGGCCCTGGTGCTGACGCTGGCAATTCTGGCTGTCGCCGGCCCGACCTGGCAGCGGGAACTGCCACCCTTCGTGGAAGATACCGCCCCGCTCGTCATAGCGGTGGACCTTTCACACACCATGGATGCGATTGACGTGACCCCATCGCGGCTGGAGCGCGCCAAGCTGAAAATCCGGGACATCATTGCCGGGCGCGCGGGCGCGCGGACGGCCGTGATCGCCTATGCGGGGTCGGCCCATCAGGTCCTGCCGCTCACCGAAGACCTGTCGCTTATCGCGACCTATACCGATGCGCTCGCAACGCGGATCATGCCGGTCGATGGCAAGGACACGGCCGGGGCGCTCGATCTCGCCACGACCGTGCTCGCCGCGCAGGAGGCATCCGGCACCGTTGTCTTCCTGACCGACGGGGTTGAACAGAAGGCGTTCGACGCGTTCAAAAGCAGCACGAGGAACGGGATCGTCGTGCTCGGTATCGGCACCCCCGAAGGCGGGCCGGTGAAGACGCCGGACGGGGGATTTCTGACCGATGCGGCGGGCGGACGCGTCTTTGCGAAGCTCGATGTCGAGGCACTGAAGACGCTGCATGCGGCGACAGGCGTGGATGTCGCCACAATGACGGATGACGACACCGATGTCCGCTGGGTGTTGCAGAAGATCCGCACCAACTTCGCGCAGAAGCAGGCAGCCGAAGGGGATCGCTGGCGCGACATGGGCTGGTGGATGCTCGTTCCGTTGGTGTTTTTTTTCTTGCTGTCGTTCCGCAAGGGCTGGGTCGTGCGGGTCGGCGCGATCCTCCTCGCCGCCCGCCTGCTGCTTCCGGCCGAAGCCCAGGCCGCAGACTGGGCGGGCATGTGGCTGACACCGGACCAGCAGGGGCGGCTGGCCTATGAGAAGGGCGACTTCGACGCGGCGGCAGCACACTTTGCCGATCCAATGTGGCGGGGAACGGCGCTCTACAGGGCGGGCAAGTTCGCCGAGGCGGTCGACGCCTTTGCCACGGTCGATAGTGCGGAAAGCTGGTACGATCAGGGCAATGCGCTGCTGCAGATCGGCAAGCTGGACGAGGCGGTCGCCGCCTACGGGAAGGCGCTCGACAAGAGAAAGGGCTGGCCGGACGCCGCCGCAAACCTCGCCATTGCCAAGACACTCATCCAGCGGAAAAAGGACGCTGAAGAAGAGCAGCAGGACCAACCCAACCTGCCGCCCGACAGCGTGCAGTTCGACGACAAGGGCAAGCAGGGCAAGGCCGGTCAGATGACCATCGCCGAGCAGACGTCGGACCTGTGGATGAAGAACATCGTGGTCAGCCCGGCGGATCTGATGGCGCGCAAGTTCGCGATCGAAGCACAGAGGGCAAAACCATGACGCTCCTGCGCTTCGCCGTCGCACTCTGGTTGGTGTTGGGGTCGGCCGGCTTCGCAGCAGAACCGTTTGCCCGGGTGAAGATCGAAGACACCGGCAGGATCATCCCCGGCCAGCAGGTTCGGGTCGATGTCGAGGTATTCGTGCCCGACTTCTTTACATCGCCGCCGCAGTTTCCGCTCTTCGATCTGCCTAATGCGCTCGTCACCCTGCCGGATGGTCGCGCGCTGAACATGGTCGAGACGATCGATGGGGTCCAATATGCCGGCATCCGGCGGACCTACGCCGTGGTTCCGATGGAGGCGGGCACTTTCACTTTGCCGCCGGCGGTCATCACGCTCGGCTATTCGCAGAATGGAAAACCGGTTCCGGGCCAAACGACGCTGCCGGAAACGCGTTTCACCGTGGCCGAGCCCTCGGGCGGCACCGCGACTGCCCCGACCTTTGCGGCGCGCGGCCTGACGATCACCCAGTCCTTCGACCGCGATCCCTCCACCCTGAAGGTGGGCGACGCTCTGGTCAGGACGATCACGGTGTTCGCCAAAGATACGCAGGCGATGCTGATACCAGCGGTCCCCGTCGCGACGGTTGCAGGCATGAAGCAGTATCCGAAATCCCCCAGCATAGCGGACGGGGTGCAGGCCGAGGACCGGACGACAGGCAGCACGCGGACGGAGACGACCACCTTCGTTGCCGAGATTGCGGGCGCAATCGAGATTCCGGCGGTGTCCTATCCGTGGTTCGATATCGATGCGCAAGCCAAGGCGATAGCGGCCCTTCCGGGCACGCCGGTCAAGGTGAGCAAGGCCACCCCGGCGAGGACAGGCCTTGCGCCGCAGCTCGAGCAGACGGACGCCGGGAGCGACCGGACATGGCCATCGAAGGCGACATTGGCCGCCGCTGCCGCGCTACTCGTTGTTCTTGCGGCCATATGCTGGCTCTTTGTGAAAACGCTCCCGTGGATGAAACGAAGACTGCGTGCGTTCGCAGATGGTGAGTGGGTTTCCGAGCGGCGAAGTTTCAAACGCCTGATGGCCGCGATCCGGGGGAGCGATCCGATGACGGTCTATCGACGTCTTGAGGATTGGACGCGCAGCGCAGGATATGGATCGATCGGCGATTGGGTGAACGCGTCCGGGAACGGCGATGTCGCCAGGGAGGCGGAGAAGCTCCAGCGAGAGCTTTTTGGCCCTGATCGCGACCGTCCTGGCTTCAACAGGGCGGCATTGTCAAAGTCTGTCCTCGCTGCCCGAAAGCGCAGTGAAAATCGGGAGGATATTGTCCGGCCGTCCGCGCTGCCGAAGCTGAACCCCGATAGCGCGGCCATCGGGTGAGCCCGATTTACGACGTTGTTACATCGCTCGGTTCCTTTTTACCGTAACGTACTTCCGTCGACCGCCCGTCTCCGCGATGTTCCAGTATCGAAAGACGGAGACGGCAATGACATTGGCTTTCCCGACGACTGGCGCGCAGCCGGCCGTAACCGAAGATCTCGTCTGGATCCCCGGCCGCACCTTCGTGATGGGCTCCGACAGCCACTATCCGGAGGAAGCCCCGGCACACCCCGTAAAAGTGGACGGTTTCTGGATCGAACAGACCCCGGTGACGAACAGGAAATTTGCGGACTTCGTCAAGGCGACCGGATATGTCACGCTGGCCGAGAAGGCCCCCGATCCCAAGGATTATCCAGGCGCGCTCCCGAAGATGCTGAAGGCGGGCTCCCTGGTTTTCACGCCGCCAAAGGTGGTGAGCGGACCGGACATCAGCCAGTGGTGGAATTTCAAGTTCGGCGCGAACTGGCGGCGACCCTATGGCGGCCTCAGCGATCTTCGGGGCAAGCTCGACCATCCCGTCGTCCATGTCGCCCACTGCGACGCCCTTGCCTATGCCGAATGGGCGGGCCTCGACCTGCCAACCGAGGCCGAATGGGAGCTCGCTGCGCGCGGCGGTCTCGACGGCGTCGAATACGCCTGGGGTGACGAGCTGACGCCCGGCGGCACAATAATGGCCAACACCTGGGCGGGCACCTTTCCGACGCTCAGCACGAAGGCTGCGGGCAAGGACCGCACGACGCCCGTCCGCTCCTTTCCTGCAAACGGCTACGGCCTCTACGACATGATCGGTAACGTCTGGGAGTGGACGACGGACTACTGGTCGACCCGGCATCCGGAGCCTGCAGCCAAGTCCTGTTGCATTCCGCAAAACCCACGAGGTGCTGCCATCGACGGTAGCTTCGATCCTCGCCAGCCCGAAATCCGGATTCCGCGCCGTGTCCTCAAGGGCGGCTCGCATCTCTGCGCACCGAACTATTGCCGCCGCTATCGCCCTGCGGCCCGCCATGCGGAGCCGGAAGACACATCCACGAGCCATGTCGGCTTCCGTTGCATCAGGCGGACCAGCCTCTGATGGGAGAATTTTGATGAAGATCATCCTTCGCGTCTTGCTCATCCTGCTCCTGACACCTCTGGCCGCAATGGCGGAAGACCTGCCCTCATGGAACGAGGGCAAATCCAGGCAGGCGATCATCGATTTTGTCACGACGGTGACGACGGAGGGTGGCGACGGCTTTGTCGCGCCCGAAGACCGCATCGCCGTGTTCGACAATGACGGTACGCTGTGGTCCGAGCAGCCGTTCTATTTCCAACTCGGCTTCATGCTCGACCGGGTGAAAGCGCTGGCACCACAGCATCCGGAATGGTCCGAGAAGGAACCGTTCAAGTCCATCCTTGCCGGAGACCTGAAGGGTATCGCGAAGAGCGGCGAGAAGGGCATCGTGGAGCTTGGCATGGCGACGCATGCCGGGATGACCACTGATGCGTTCACGAAAATCGTGACGGACTGGTACGCGACCGCCCGCCACCCGAAGTTCCACAAGCCCTATAACGAGGTCACGTTCCTCCCGATGCGTGAACTGCTCGATTACCTGCGGGCCAACGGCTTCAAGACCTACATCGTCTCGGGCGGCGGCGTGGAATTCATGCGGCCGATCACCGAGAAGGCCTATGGCATTCCGCCCGAGCAGGTCATCGGCAGCACGATCGTGACGCAATATGCGCTGGTCGATGACGTGCCCGTGTTGAACAGGCTGCCGAAGATCGACTTCATCGACGACGGCGCGGGCAAACCGGCCGGCATCAACAAGTTCATCGGCCGGCGGCCGATCTTCGTCGCCGGAAATTCCGACGGGGATTACGAGATGCTTCGCTGGGTCACCAGCGGCCCGCAGAAGGGTTTCGGCATGATCGTCCATCACACGGACGCGGTGCGCGAGTTCGCCTATGACCGGGAATCTGCCTTCGGGAAACTGGACAAGGCATTGGACGAGGCCGAAGCTCGCAAGTGGCTTCTGGTGGATATGAAGGTGGACTGGAAGAAGATCTATGCCTTCGAATAGCCGACGACCAGCAGCCTTCAGCATTCCGTGCAATGCGGGTGTCCTATAACGACGCCTGCATTGCACGATTTACGAAATGTTGCTGGAGGGCGGAAATGGCCTTACTGGGCCGCCACATTCGTCGGCTGTGTGATTGCCAAAGGCATCGCAATCGTCAGGAACACCGAATCGCCCTCGGCCCGGTTCGTGGCATTGAATTCGTGGAAATACTTGATGCGGGCGGAAATCGGCACTTCGCCAAACTTGAAATTCCACCCGATCGTCGCGCCGATTGCCGCGACCTCTCCCTTGAACGGCCGCGCGGCGCCATCGCCGCTGTCGCCCGTCGTCTGGTTGTAGTAGTAGCCAACCAGACCCGCATCGAATTGCTCGTTGAAGTGCTGGACGGCAGCCCATTCGAAATGGAACTCGTTGCCGGTCCTGTAGTCAGTCGCCGGGTTTTCCGCATTGAACGACATGCCGACGACGCCCGACAGGTCGAGGCCGATGTTCGGGTCGAGCCACGTCGCGGCCGCGAACACATCAGCGCCCCAGTGATGGAAGGCGATGTTGGAGATTTCGCCTTCCTGATAGTCGCCGATCGGGACGTTCACCATCGTGCCGACCTGGTAGTGAAAGTTGCCGGCTTCCCAGCCGACGAAAGCGCTCAGGATCGGATCTCCGATCGTGAACACCGTATCGGTCACCGATCCGGTCGCAATGCCGCCGAGTGGCCCGGTTCGTGTCGCCTCCGCAGAGGTCTTCTTCCAGCCGAACGGCAGGCTGGCCGAGAGGCCTAGATGGCCGCCTATCACCTCTTCCGGCAGAACCCAGATGACGGTTGGAACTTCAACGATCGCGCTGCCGTCGACACCGACAGCTATTTTGCCGCCCGTCGGAAGCTCCGTGCCGCCGCCGAGGTCGCCGGAATAGATGTAGATGTCGTTCTGGAAGAACACGCCCGGCGGCGGCAGGATGGCGGCGGCAGGTCCCTTCGAACCGAGCAGATAGAAGCCTGCACCGCCTTCGGCGGCATGTAAGGGGGCCGCAAGACACAAGGTCGTTCCCGCCAGAACCAGTCCAACGGTCGTCTTCATATGCCGTCCCATCATGCTCTCCTGACTATTCCGATAAGGCTAACTCTTCCTGCTACCGACGCCTGAAGCGTGCACCACCTCCGCCATGAAAGCCCCCCATCCGATGGCCACTGAATTCATGGGCCCGGAAGCTGCTTCCCCCGCCGCGGAACTGCCGTTCGCTGATGCCGCCACCGCGGAACTGTCCGATGTCCTGCCGTCCGAAGTCGTGGCGAAGTTCCCGCTGGTTGCCGACCTGACGCCCCGCCCTGTCGATGGCAAGATGCTCGGGCGCCCTTTCGCGAACCTTGCCTGTGTGACGGACGGGCTTTTCGGTGCGGATCCGCTCTGCCGCATCAGGATGTTTTGCCTGGAAGTTCTGGGCGTGGTTTTTCAGGTTTTCGGTGTTCGGACGATTGACGTCCTGCCAGCCATCCGACGTGTGCTTCTGCCAGCCCCCGTCGTCCTTGCGGTAGACATCGCCGTTGCGGCCCGCATAGACATCGGTGCCCTTGCCGCCGGCGACGAAGCCATGGTTGCCACCAGACGTTCGCCAATGCATGCCCGCCGCATTGTCTGTCGCGCCGCCTGATATGCGGGCGAAATCGGAGCCGTGTTTCACGCCTGCCGTGCCCCAGGCTCCGTAGACATTGTGGCCGCCGCGGGCGAAGGCGGCATTGCCCGTGCGGGGATTGTAGGCCGACACGAAACCGCGCGCACCGTTTGGTCCCGCAATCGCGCCACCGCGGACATAGGTCCCGGTGCGAGGATTATAGGCCGCACCCCCGGCTATGCCGCGATAGGGTCCGTAGGCATAGCCATAACGGCCGAACGTCCCATAGGCCGGATTGTAGAAGGCGCCAACGCCGTAGGTCAGCGGTCGCGGATAATAGGGCCAGTAGCCGCCGCCAGCCCAGCCGAAGTCCCAATAGGCCGGATACGCCCAGCCCGTTCCGTAGACGAAGGTGTCCCATGCCAGATAGGCGCCGAGATAGCCCATCGTGTAGCCGAACCAGACCGCATCCGGCTCCGTGTTGTAGACGCGCACATAGGTGACATTGTAGATCGGCGACGATGGTGGGATCTTGTAGATCTCATCCGGCACGGCCGTGGCGACCTTCCACGGACCGGTCGGCGCGGGTCCGGTGAACCAGACGCCATCCTTCAGGACGAAATAGGCATCGCCGACCTTGATCACCTGCTCGTTGGAATTCACCGCATAGGCAAGGCTCGTGCCGTCGATCGGTTCGAATTTCGGATCGCCGCTATAGGACACCTCGACATTGACCGAGCCATCCGTGGCGACGCGGGCCATCTGCGGGATGCTGGCTTTCAGGCGGGCTTCAGCGCTTTCCGATGTGCCGGGCACGGATGCGCGCACCTGATAATAGGCAGAGTCGTCCGGAATGTTCTGGAAGTCGGCGGGGAGATTCGGCGTTGCGAACGTCCACGGACCATCAAGGCTCGCCGCGGAGAACCAGCGCCCCGACACAAGCACGTACCAGGTCTTCTGGCCCTTGTGGAAGAAGACGTCGCTTGTGGTGTTTGACGCCCATTCCAGTCCGGTTCCGGGGACGGCTTCAAGCGTTGGCTGGCCGTCGAACAGAAGCATTTCGGCCGGCACATCCGAATAGAACACCTTCGGCACCTTGCCATCCTCGAAAGCTGCGGCCGGTACGGCTGTCTTCGTGTCCTTCCAGTTGTCGTCCGCGGGCAGCTTCGTCAGGATATCCGGAAGCTGTGTAACCGCGGTCCACGCGCCGTCGAGGGTCTTCGATGTCAGCCAGCTCTTCTCGTCGCGCAGGAAATAGGCGCCGCCGGGATCGGCCGTCTTGAAGAGATCCCAGTTCGTATTGACGACGAACTGAAGGCCCTCGACGCCCTTTACCGGCGAGAGCACTTCCTTGCCGTCCGTCTGCACGAGGATGGCGGGTTCGGTGCTGACGACGATCTTCGGCGGGTCGGACTTGATGCCATTCACGTCTTCAAGACGCTTGTAGTCCGCAAGGCTTGCTGTCAGCCGTTCCTGCGACACGGTGATGGAGCCGGTCGGCATGATCTTTCCGACCTCGATTGCCAGATCGGTGAGTTCCTTGCGATCAAGCGTCGAGAAATCCACCTGCGTGGCGGTAACGTCGGTGATCACCACCTCATCGGTCGTGTCGTCTGCGACGGTCTTGCCGCTGATGCCGATGACGCCGTAGATGGGCTTGGCATCGGCCGTCGCCTTGAATTCGGTGGCGACCAGCGCGTCGAGCTGCGTGAACCCCGGCCAATCGGTGATCTGCGGCTGGAAGAGCGTGAGTGTCGCGCCTTTGTCGGTGGTGAAGCTGCGCGGCCAGTTGGGTTTATGCGGATCGGCCTGCTCGATATATTTGCCGTTGATGAAGCCTTCGCGGCCATCCAGTTTTACGGCGCACCACGCACCGCTCGCGTCGCACTCGCTGACATCGACCGTCACACCTTCGCCGACGGTGCCGGCAGTGGGATAGCCGGTGCCCGGTCCGGTGCGCAGGTTGACCTTGGTGGTCGTGATCGCAGGCGCAGCCGAGGCCGCCGTCGCCACGAGGGATACCGTTATCAGAAGTGCTGCGAGCCGTCTCATCGCGGCCTCCTTCCACGTGTCGTTTGCATCAGGCACGAGAGTGGCAGAGACAGGCCTTGCAACAAGTACGTTACGGTAAATGTCGCGTTTTACATGCGTGCACTACACTCAGAACGCCCGCGCGGAGCGCCGCGTCTCCATGTTCGCCCCTGCCTTCATCAGGCCTGCCTTGATGGATGTCGCCAAGGCCGGCACGAAGCGCCGGGCGGACATCAGCTCGGAATAGGTCTGCTCGAAATCAGGATCATGGATCCGGACATCGGCCAGTCGCTGTGTCGCCTGCTCGGAGCCGATTTCGCCCAGCGCAGCCGCCCGCAGCAGCCGCACGACGGCATCGCTGCCGTTGAGTTGTTCGGACAGCAGCGACGCAGACGACCAGTCGGCCCGGCGATAGGCATCGAGGGCGAGAATCATGATTGCGTCACGTGGGACGACATCGACGGACCGGCTTGCATCCTCGGCGAGCGACACGCCCGCATCCCAGTATCCGGACGAAAACAGTACCATGCCAAGCTTGGCGGCGACGTCGGGATTGTTGGGGTTGAGGGCCATCGCCTTCTTGCCCGTCTCGATCGCCGACGGCGTGCGGCCGCTGTAGAACTGCGCCATCATCTGCGCGATCTGTGCTCGGTCGGAAAGTGGTGCCAGGGAGACCGCCAGGTTGGCAAGATCGAGAGACCGTTCCATCGCCTCTTTGGCAGGATGTCCTCCGGCCCGCGCGATGATCACGCGCGACAAAGCTGCCGCCGCGTCGCTGTCCCATGTGTGTTTCGCCACGGTACGTTCGAGGCAGTCGGCCGCTTCGGTGAGGTCGCTGGCACCGCCGTCATCAAGATCATATTCGGCACGCAGGACACAGGCGTTTCCAACAACGCTTTCCGCAGCATCATGCCGCTCGATGTTGTTGATGACACCGCGCGTGTGCGCGAAGCGCCTTGAGAGCACGCTCACCAGCTCGTCCCGCACCGCGAATGCAGCCTTGCCGTCGGTGTTGACGCGCTCGAGACCGGATTTCAGCAGGTCGCCCGTCCGCGCGTCGACGATCTGCCACCATACGCTGCGGTCGTCGTCATCTCCGTAGTATTTGAGGTCGATGGTATAGGCGTTCGAGCGGCGCGGACGCAGTGAGGTGGAGAACGATCCGGTCGCACGCCCGACGCTCGCGACCGTCAAGGTGCTGAACTGTGTGAGCGCTGCCAGCAGCATGTCGCGCGTGAGGCTGGCCTCTCCCGAAAGGGCCTCATCGGCTGCCGTCATCGTCACGGCCACTATCGGCTTTTCCGTGATGTCGGGCTGCATGCCGTACCATGTTCCCGCAGCGATCATGACGGAAACGGCCAATGCAAGACAGGCTGCCGGCCGCCAGTGTCTTCTGATGTTTCGAGATTGTGCCTCTGCCGGGGCAGGGGACGGGCGTGCGTCGATGGCTGCGTGCGCTGTCGGTCGCGCATCCGTTGCCTCATCGTCAGCAGCTAATGCCCGTGCGGCGTTCGCGTAGGTGAAGTCGGCGACGTAGTGACCTTTGGGGAGTGTGATGACGACAGCGCTCTCAGAACCGAACGCTTCATAGTATTGCGACAGAGCCGAGCGTAGCCTGCTCATCTCGATGCGCACGATGGGGTCGGTCGTTGGATCGAAGTCGCACCTGCGGCCGAGGACATCGAGCGCGATCGAGTAAGCCTTGACGCTGTCGGCCTGCCCCTCGAAACGCCGTTCCGCCAGATATTTCAAGATACTGCGCGTGCGATCGGTGCCGTGGAACCTGCTATCGTCGAGAAGCCTGCAGAGTTCGGCACGTGCGTGGACGTCGGAAACGGCGACGACCACGCCAAGGCTGTGTTCAGTGTTCATCGTCGCTCCCCCGCTACGCTTTACCTGAAACTAAACCAGGGGTTTTATCGCGCAGGTGATGATGAGTTGCAACCGAAGTTGTGCCATGAAGCGCGACAAAACTAAGCGAGCGTAAAGCCCCCGCGGGGCAAGTGGCCTATTCCGGCACGGTTGGGCGGTGCTTCAGACAGTATTCGATGACCTCGGTCTCGATTTCGGAACAGATGGTTTCGTACTCAAGCGCGAGCAAGTGGTCTTGTTCTCCCGGCGCTATCCTCAGGCGCTGAAGGGTCACGCTTGCGTCTTCGTACGCCTCGAAGAGATTGATGATGGAATCGCGCCTGGCGGCAAGGATCTGAAGACGCCCGCGCAGCGCGGGCAGCTTCAGCATGAGCCTCCAAAGGCCACGCTCAGCGGAACCGTGCGGTAGTCCTTCGCTTGTGTTTCCCTTGCCCATCAGCCCGTCTAGCCTCGGTCGAGTCCGACCGGCGCATACTATCCACGCCATGGAAGCGGATAAGTACGTTACGGTAAAAGCGGCCGGATTTACGAGGCGTTGATGTGTTTGTCGGGACGTCGTCAGCCGACCGAGAACACTGATACAGAATTCAGGGACTAGAATTGCCAAACGACGGTCGCGCACAGGCTATTGTCCTTGTCGCCCGCGACTGGAGCTGCCTCTCGAAAGCGTGTGCGTGCTATGAAGACGGCGGGTTCAGATGCTGAAGCGCTGTCCCTCCTGAACAAGTGCGATGTCGTCGAAATGCTGCTTCAGCGGCAGGAAGTCTTCGGAGGCAGAGCTTTGATAGCCCATGCGCCCGACACCCTTCCACACCTGAAAGGCTGCCGACCAGACACCGAGGAGGAAACCGGAGGTGTCGCGCAATTCGATGCGGTGCCCGAGAAGATCATGGAGGTCCAGGCGACGGTCGGTAACGCTCAAGCCCATTGAAACCGTCACAAATCCCGCGCGATAGAAACGCCAGCTCACATAGTGCCAGGTGCAGCTCTCGTGATGGTGCTCGTCGGGCCAATTGAACTGGATCCAGCTATTCTTTTTTTCGTCGCGGGCCGGCTTGCTCCTCTGATCCTCCCTCGACGCCCCAGGGAAAAGATATCTTTGGTGCAGCGTCTGCTGCTCTCGCCCCGCAGTCAGCCGGGTGCTCCCCGAACCGGCTGAAAGAACTGTATCCAGGACCTTATTGCGGTCGTCGCGTTCTTCCTGCGAACGGCTCTTGAGCGAATTCTTCAAAAGGGAGGCTATTGCCGAAATCATGCCAGAACGCTCCTGTTTGGTCAGCTCACTGCGCCTAGCGGTCAAGCGCGAACTGGAAGTTGATTCCCGCGAAGATCTGCCATTTCGGGCCGCCCGTGCCCCTGCTGAAAACTGTGTATTGCGGTTCGATGAAGGCGTTGAGTGTCAGCTTGTCGTTGACCTGGATGACCTTACCGATGCCGAAACCGACAGGGATGGTGTATTCACCGGTCTCAAGGTCGAAATCCAGGATCGCCGTCGAACGCAGGTAGAAGCCATCACTAAGGTTGATATTGACGATCGGCTGCACCGTCGCAAGTGAAACGTCGTCGCGATCATCATCGCCCGCAAACGACGCCTGGTAAGTCACGAGACCGGCAAGAAGGCCCCATTTCTGCGGCGCTACCACCATGCCGACAGCGCCGGCTTGCCATTTATCTGCGCCGAGTGCATTGTCGGTTGCCGTCGGCAGAACGACGAGTGGACCGACGCCGAGCGAGACCTCCTTGCCGGGAAAAACGAAGATGTCCATCAGTGTCAGATCGCCGAGCCCGGTCACGTAGTCGCGCGGGAATTCCGGGGCCGTTGCGATCGGCAAGGTAAAGCGAAATAGCTGCGGCACGCCAAACAAATCGGAAGGAACAAGCCCTCGCAGAGGAACTGGTTGGCATGCCGGTCATCGATGCCTTTCAGTTCGGGGGTGTAGCAGTTTTGAAAATTGAAAGTGATCTTCGGCGTCAGCGGATTGTTGGCCGCGTTGAGGTCGTCATGCTCCTGCGCCCAGGACGGGCTGACTAGAGTGATGGTGATGAATGAAAGCAGAAAGGCAGAAAGTCGCTTCGACATCTGATTTCTCCTCTAGCTTGACTTTCCTGTCTGTTATGCCGGATGGTACGTCCGTACGCCAATCCCCTGCCGTTCCGAACGCTTTCGTAGCAGATGGGTTGCACGCGGGCGTGGTTTCGCATCATAGTGGCGCGCGCTGATCCGGGGATTTCCACCAGACGTCGAATATCTCCATGATACGCAGCATGATAGACGTTGCCATGACGAAAGCCGAGAAGCTTTGCTAGGCGCATGATCGGTAGTTTGAGTTCCCTACTGATCATTTTTTCCGCCCAGCAAGCCGGCCTTACCCAGGCACCGGACAAAAAAGTTCCCCAGTGTCAACTCACCGATCTAGGCTTGTAACGTCTTGACATCGATTGTGGGCCTGCTGGTTTTGCCTTGACGTCATCAAAAAAACGACCGCCGCCCCACAGAGAGCCGGTCTTTCTGCTGCTTGCAGGTCGAATTGCTATGACCGTTCCACCAGCCTTTGCTCGCCCCAAGTCGTGGTAAGCGCTACCTTTGCCTTGAATGCAGAGATGAAGTCTGGTGCTCACTGTGCTATCTCCTGCTTCCGGCGTCGAAGTCAAAGGCAGGCAGAAACTCGACATATCCCCACTGTGCAAATCTCCCGAGCCACCTCTATGCCGAGGATTTTTGCTGCTTGGGTGGCGGCAATGCAATGCCACGATTAGGGGGCGATATGTTCAGAGATCTAACACCAACCACGATCGCCAACGGTGATCGTGGTTGGTGTTACTTGGACGAGAGCGTCATCCGCCATGGCGCTCAGATGACAAAAAAGTCCGCAGCGGTCAGTGCAAGCCCTGGCGCCAGCGACGCGAACTTCACGGCCGCAGTGCCGCCCAATCCGTCCGCGTCATAGAACATCGAGCCGGTGTCTGAATTATAAATGATTTTGTCGTTTGCATCCTGTGGAGACAGGGCGTTGTCCTTGAATAAGGATGCCGAGAGCACGCCGGTGGAGGTCAGGCCTGTAAAGATTGCGTTCTCCAGCCTGATCGTGTCATCGGTGACGTTGAAGTCGGTGATCTTGTCGACATTCGTTGCGCCGAGCGCGGTGGAAAACACAAAGCTGTCCTTGCCGCCGAGCCCTGTCAACGTGTCGTTGCCACCCTGGCCATTTAGAATATTGTTGCCGGCATTTCCGGTGATCGACTGAGTGAATTCGTTTCCGCTAAGGTCGACCCCGGATGTTCCCGTCGAACCATTGGTGGTCATAAGTTCCACATGGACTCCGGCGCCGAGCTGATAGTCGACCGCAGCCATGATTCGGTCTGCGGTGCCGCCGGATGATGCCTCGACGATTGTCGTTGTTTTACTATAGATTTGATAAATATCGTTGCCGCTAAGTCCTTTCAAAGTATCGCCGAGTCCTCCGCCGTCCTTAAGCGTGTTTTTTCCGGCATTGCCGACGATAAATTGATGAAGTGCATTGCCTGTCAGGTTGATCGCCGTGGTGGCGGTGGCCGAAGTCGTTGACATCAATTCGATATCGTCATCCGCCGCCAATGTGTAGCTCACCCGAGCAGAGACCCGGTCGGCGGTTCCTTCGCCGGCAACCTCGATAATCACATCGCCGATCTGGTCAACGAAGTAGTGATCGTCACCGGTTCGGCCGCGTAAGGTGTCTGCGCCGATGCCGCCATCCAGCCGGTCATTACCCGCTCCGCCATCAAGGTTGTTTTTGCCTTGATTGCCGACCAGATAGTCGTTCCCCGATCCGCCCGTCGCGTTCTCGATGAGCGAACGCAGGTCGCCGTTGTAGAGGAACGCGTTGTAGACGTTACCCCGGGCATAACCATTGTTGGGGCCGCCGCCAAGATAGGCGACCTGGTCCGGAGACAGAGTGGAGGAGTATCCGGGCCTGAGGTCGATTTTGACATCATTGCTATAGTTGGACGCATCATAGGTGTCGTTCGTGCCGCCATTATCCCAGATTGTCAGGAAGATGCGGTTGTAGATCCCGCCTGCTCCGTTGTTGGGTGCGCCCTGGCCGACGCCGTTGACGAACATTTCACCCGTCGTCGGTGACCATGAATACGTAGAATTGCTGCCGCCGAAATTGGCGCCATACATGTATTGCAAGGCTGCAATATCGACCATCATGAAGCTCTGCGGAAAGCCGCCGGCTTCATTCGTATAACTAGTCGGCCCACCCTGGTAACTGATATACGGCATGACGGTATATTCATGATGATTATACTCCACCGGCACGGAAATGTTGGCAGGACCACCGGCTTCATGGCCGTGCTTCAGGCCGAGTGCATGCCCCAGTTCATGCAGCGTCGAGCGATAGCCGGACGATCCGAGCGTCGCCGTGGCATAATTGTATCCGCTGAAGGTGCCGAACCACATATCGCCGCCGTAATAGCTGCTCGATGGGTAATAGGCATATGCCGACCCGCCGGGATCCGAAGAATAGGCGGCTCGCAATGTGGAATCCGCGCTGTTGCCGTTGTCTATTGTATCGAGGGCGGTAAATCCGTCGATCGAACGCCAGGTATTACCATCCAGCGCTGCGCGCAGAATTGCTTGCTGGCTCGATGAAATTTGTCCGAAATTCTCCAAAGGCGCGCCGTCTTCATACCCTGCCTCATAATCGGTTGATTCATCTGGAAAACTAAAGGTGATCGACGTCAGGTTCCATCGTACCCCGGAGAGAAGGCCGTCGACATAATTGATGCCCGACGCAGCAACCGATGTGGTCGCGCCGTCGAACTGCTGCAACGCCGTGGCGGGCTCCTGGCGTACATCGCTTTCAAACGGCAGGAGCGGATTCAAGTCGCCATCCGCGACGGCTTCATAAGCCTTTTGATCAAGTCCGTCATAGAGCGCGCGAGTCTTCAACAATGTGGTCATAAGATCCCCCGGAGGTTGCCATTCATTCGGAATTCATCGGAGAGGAGCCGCCATCCTGCGTATCCCCAGCGTTAATTCTTAAAATGAGCGAGATTGTAATATTAATCAACGGTTAAAATCTCTGAAGAGCTGATTTGTATTGCTTGAAGTCGAGCTTTCATGAAGAAATATCCGAAATATGGCTACTGTAGTTATGTATATCTTTGGGATGAAGATATGATGGTGTTGGCTGTCTCAAGTTTAGGTCCATCGCTCAGTCTTTGAGTCTGCCGAACATGGAGGCTTTGTGGTGCTTCAGTAGAGTGCCGGGTCATGCGGGATCGGTACCTTGCGGTTTGCCACCGAAGGATGCAGGCGAGAATCCGATCATCAACCGGTCTGGCCGACCATGGGCAGTTTGTCGAAAATCCGAATATCTACTCCAGCGAACGAAGCGGTTATAAATCGATCGTGTTCTAAATTTTCTCGGAAGCGGCTTGGGGAGGGTCGCTGGCAGCCGGCAAGCGCACGTCAACGTAACATTCCGTCGGCGACATCTCTGCCGGGCAGACAATGGCTGTCTTTCGGCTCGCGAAGGTGCGACCGCCGGAGCACCGAACGTTTTAACGGCGACGCCCGCTATGACGGCCTATCGCCGTTGAAGCGGGCGAGGCGGTTGTCAGCACATCCGTTTGCCCGCGGCGGATTTTCCAAGCAGTGCGGCGCGCTCACCGGTTTTGTTGGAGTATCGTCTCGGCGGCGATGTAACCCCAGGTCATGTTCGGGCCGAGCGTCGTGCCGGCACCGATGGCGCGTGTGCCGAACGGGTTGGCCATTGCGAGGCCCGCGGCATAGAGGCCGGCGATGATCGAGCCGTCCTCCCGGAGCACCTGGCCCCGCTCGTTGGTCATCGCGCCGCCTTTGGTACCAAGGATTGAGCGGTTGAGGGTCATGCCGACATAGGGCGGCTTGTCGATCGGCTTGAGGCGGCTTGTCTCGCCGTGCGCCTTGTACGCTTCCCAACTGTTTTCGCCACGCTGGAAATCCGTATCGCGGCCCGTCTTGCAATGGGCATTCCAGCGCGCGATCGTTTGCTCAAGGGCTTCCGCCGGCAGTCCCAGTTTCTGTGCGAGTTCCGGCACCGTTTCCGCCTTTTTGACCCAGCCCGGGTCGTACGAGGCGTACCAGCGAAAGGGGAGGGCAGCGCCCAGAAAGCGGTGATCGCCGATGAGGAAACACGGCAGGTTGAGAGGGGTTCCGTTCTCGTCCCTCGCGTCAAGCGCCTCGCCGATGTTGAAGTCGCTTTCGCTGACGAAGCGCTCGCCGTGACGGTTCACCACAATGGAATGCGGCTCGGCCTGGAATGTCATTGGAAGGCCACTGGGGCGTCGTTCGTAGCGCGTGGGGAGGCAGGGATAGATGTTCGCCTGGTCCATGCACGACAACGCGGCCCCGGCGAGCGCGGCCAACAGCTGCCCATCCCCCGCGTTGCTGCTCGGGCTGCCGATGCGATCGATCGGGCCTGGAAAATGGCGCGCGACCATCTCCGGGTTCCACTCGAATCCGCCGCTGGCTATGACGACGCCGCGTGCGGCTTCGATGTGCTGCTTCTGGCCGGCTTGTTCGACGTCCACACCATTGATTCGGCCGTCTGCATCGCGGATAAGGTCAACCGCCCGCGCCTCCAGGCGAAACTCGACACGCGCATCCAGGCAGCCCTTAATGAGTCCGACCATCAGTGCGGTTCCCTGCCCGCCCGAATTGGTCAGCCACCTGCGGAGGAGTTTATACCAGACCTTGAAGCCCGCCTTTATCGGATGATGATAGATGTCGAGGTCGACGGCCTCCTTGTAGGTGAAGCTGTGGGGAAGCGTTGAGCGGCGGAGCCGATTGGCAAAACGGCCGAGAATACGGCGGCTCAATTCCCGAGGCGTGACCATTCGGCCAAAGACCTTGCCACCTGGCGCTTCCGTGAAGGGATCCGGCTCGGCGACAAGCTGGAACTCCAGGGGCGTGTTCTCCGCGAGAAATTGGAGCATGTCGGGAGCCGATTCCACGAAGGCGGTCCACCGTTTGCTATCGTGCTGCTTGAGCTCGGGCGGCTGCACGGCATGGATATAGGCGAGCGCGTCCTGCCGGCTGTCTGCAACACCCGCTGCCGCTGCCACATGGTTCGCCGGAATCCAGATGCCCGCGCCGGACATGGCGGACGTCCCGCCGAGCCGATCCGATTTTTCGAGGACGAGGACTTTCAGCCCGCCCTTCGCACACCGCAAGGCTGCGGCGCACGCGGCCGAGCCCGATCCAATCACCACCACGTCGAACTCGTTCATTGCCTTCTCCGATGCCGAAACCGCACTATAAGAAGAATAATCTTTATCTGTCTACTATTGTGTCGACACTTTTTGCGCGCTAGTCTGACCTGCAATCAGGTGGGGGGATTCTTCCAAAGCACGGCAGGTCAAGCCGCATCGCCATAACCGGTTCACCGACCGGCAATGCTGTGGCGTGGCCGGCCCCCATCTGCGCATCAAACATCTTTCTCGAATGTCGGGCTGCCTATGACAAGAGATGACATATCCGGTCTTCATGATCCGCGCCTCACGGCGGGCGCCGACCTGCTCAGCCAAGGGCGGTCGATGGCTCAGGACTGGCGGCTTGGGACAAGCCGCTTCATGCGTGAGACGGGCGTGGCGTCCGAGGCGGAATGGAAGCGGCAGGCCGCCGCCAACAAACGCATCATGCAGCATGCCCATATCGGCTTTCGCGATGTCCACCGCACGATCGAGGGCATCCGCGCGGTCCATGGCGCATGCGCGGATGCGGGCATCACGGTCGATCGTTTCGGCATAACGCTCGATTGGTCGATGGGCTATCCCGAGGCGTGGCGTGCCCAGGCATCCCGCGGAACCGGCATTGTCCTGTCGGGTCCAGAGGATTTTGCGCGGATCATCGAGGCGGCCCCCGCAGCCGCGCACTTTGGCGATTTCATGCTGGGGCTTCCCGGTGCGCTCGAAAACACCAGAGCCGCGATCGTGGCCGGCGCCACGGCCATCGGCAATCTGGGGCAATATTTCACCTTCCGGCTGCCCTATTGGGACGATGACGTGGCGACCACGGAAGCGACCGTCACCGCGCTTGGCCTTATCGCAGCGCAGGATGCGGAAATCCTGGTTCATTCCAATCTAGACGATGGCTTCGCCGGCCTGTTCGTGGACATGGCCTGTGCGCTCGGCATGGTGATCATTGAAAAACACGTCGTCGAGGGGTTGATCGGCGCGCGGCTCGCCCATTGTTACGGACACCACTTCAGCGATCCGCTGTCGCGCACCGCTTTTCATGCCGCGCTGGTGCGGGTCAACGATACGCCCGGCACGATGATCTTCGGCAATACAGTCGCTTACCAGTCAACGCCAGCTGGCAATTATGCCAGTCTCGCAAGCTATCTTCTTGCCGATATTCTGGCGCTTGGACGTTGGCCGGCGGGCCACGCGATCAATCCGGTTCCGGTGACGGAGAACCAGCGCATCCCCGACATCGACGAGATAATCGATGCGCAGACCTTTGCCCATCGTCTCACGTTGCAGGCACCATTCTACGATCCGGTTTTCGACTGGGTGCAGGTGGAGGCCATGGCCGACGTCCTGGTTGAGGGCGGGGGACGCTTCGCTACCGCGGTCCTGGACGGTCTGGCGGAGCGCGGTGTGGCCGTGAACGACCCCGCTGCGCTGCTGCTGGCAATCCGCCGCATGGGACCGAAACGCATGGAGGCACTGTTTGGCCCAGGCGCGCTGGCGGGACGGGGACGAACGCCGTTGATCCATGCGGAATGGGCACGCGAACTCAATCACAAGGCAGAAGACTGGGTTGCGTCGCACCGTTCGTTTGCTCCGTCAAAGCCGCTTTCCGTCTGTATCGGCACGACCGACGTGCACGAACACGGCAAATATCTTGTGGAGAAGGCCTTCGAAGGGTTGGGCATCGAAACCATCGATGCCGGCGTCGCCGTAGACCCGGAAACGCTCGTTGCAAAAGCGGCGGAAACCGGTGCGGATGTAATCGCCGTCAGCACCTACAACGGCGTCGCACTTTCCTATTCGCGCGCGGTGAAGGCTGCCATGCGGCAGCGCGGCCTCGACCTTCCGGTTCTGATCGGTGGGAGGCTGAACGAGGTGCCGAAAGAATCCAACTCCGGCCTTCCTGTCGATGTTTCGAAGGACATCGCAGAGATCGGCTGCATCCCCTGCACGGATCTGGATGGGATGCTGGTCGCGCTCAAAGCCCATTCGCCTGAAAACTAGACAGGAAGTGTCGGTGGCGGTTGGGTCACTAAATAAAGTGTCGACAGGAATGTATTGGATTATTGTTCGGCGAGGCGGTACCGCGGCTCGCGCTTCGAAAATGAAGGATTAGGGATGCAACTTGTTTTCACTGCCGAAGGCCGTAGCTGGCCAATCCGCCTCACCGGCGATGCCCTGCGCACACGCAGTGCGTTGCTGGCCAGCTTGCCTTTGCGTCTCCAGCTGCATACGCCAAAGATTGCCGGGAGCCATATCTATTGGCACGCGCCCTTCGTCGAAGACGTTGAAGGGGCAACCCATGTTCTCGACGCGCAAGCGGGCGCCTTCATCTACTGGCCGGTTCGCCAGTTCCTCGAGATTACCTTTGCGCCGTTGCAGGCAGAGAACGCCCAGATCACCGTCCTTGGCCATCTGGACGCCGCGGTGGAAGGCATTGCCGAGCTGGCCGCAACTCTCAAGCGCGAGCAGGGTCATCGTGTTATCGAGGGAACTCTAGCGCTCGTAGAGGGTACGGAACTGGCAGCGGCTTGCGACACGGCGCCTGTCCTGCCCACGAATTTGATCTCGCGCCGGAAGGTGCTTTGGCAGGAGATGCCTGCAGACATTGCCCGTCTGACAGCCTCGCGTGCGATCATGCATCCGGCCGGTCCGATTTTCGCGGCCGAGGCGGAGGCGCGCGTGCTGCATGAGTTGCTCTGGTGGATCCGCGCCGGCCAAGGCCAGTATGACGAGGCTGTCCTGCGGCAGACCATGGCCATTGCGCTTGATAAAACGGCGACACGGCTGCGAGATTTCTGTCACATGGACGAAACGCCGGCGCTCCTTTTCAGCCTGCGTGACGCGGCTGAAGGAGCCGTGCCCGTCGCAGCGCTTGTTGACGAGGCCATTCTTGTCGCGGGTCGCATCGGCGCGTGGCTGGACCTTCTCATTCCGTGGAATGACCTCAACGAGGCATTTCGGGCCGCGCTGGACTGAGCCCGGTTCGCTCGCGTCCTAAGTGGAGGCTTGCTCCGATAGCCTATGAAGAACGGCGTCGCAGGCGGCTTGCCATGCTTGCGGCTGCCTCTTCCTGGCCAGAACATCGAGGCCAAGTTCGGTGATGCCGCCTGGCGTCACCAGTTCCCCGATCAGCGCATCCATCGGCCGATCGGTTTCCGCGATCAAGCGTCCTGCGGCGACAAAGGTCAGGGCCGCGAGCCGGCGCATGGTGTCGGCATCGCCGCCTTGGCGCGTCGCCCATCCGGCCGCTTGCCGGATCAGATCCTGTGCCCAGCCATAGATTGCCGCATTCACGGATGCCACTTCGAACTCGCGTTCGTCACGAAGCGTAATGATCGGCCCGAGTTTCTCAAGAACACCGAAGGCCGCAATACTGGCGGGAAAGCAGGCCGTCGGGCTGGCATTGATCGCCGCCGCAGTCAGCGGCATCGCGCGCACGGCTTGGGCAAGGCCGACATTGAGGCTGGAAAGCGGTACGCCGGCGCAGAATGAAAGCATTGTCTGGCCCGCACGCCACGGCAAACCGGCAACGGCATCGGGCGCATCGACAGGGCGCACGGAAAGCAGCACAATGTCCGCGCGTGTAACGAGATCCTCGTTGTCACGCGCAAGGGGAATGTTCCAGCGCTGCGCCAGCTGCCGGGCTTGACCGCGGGGAGACAACAGTATGGATGCCGGATCAACGCCCGCGCGCAGGAGGCCGGACAGGACTGCGGCTGCAAGGTGGCCCACGCCGATAATGCCGACAATCATCATTCGCCTCCAAATTAATGACGGCGGCTTGCCATCGACGCAAAATTAGGAACAAGATATTGCACAAAACTGTAGACACTTTGGTTCGATGCAGCAAGACGCCGGAGGCGCCATGACCGAAAGAATAGAGGCGGATACGCTGGAAAACGTGCCCGTTGAGGCTGAGCAGGAGGGGCGCCGCTCGGCAGACAGCAGCGAACGGGCCTACAACACGATCCGGAAACTGCTGATAGAGTTCAAGCTGAAGCCGGATGAGCGCCTGAATGAAGTTCAGTTGTCACGCAGTCTCGGCGTATCGCGCACGCCCATTCGAGAGGCATTGAACCGGCTTGCCTCCGAGGGGTTCGTGTCGCTCACGCCCAACCGCGGCTTTTTCGTGCGCAGCCTTTCGACGGAGGGCTTGCTCGACCTGTACGAGTTGCGCTCGATTATCGAATGTGCCGCCTTCCGGTTGATGTGCGAGCGGGCCGAGGATGCGCAGATTGCCCGACTGACGGCCTATTGGGCCAGCGTCGTCGATGGTTATGAACAAAATCCGCCGGACGAAATCCTGGTCAAGGACGAGACGTTTCACCTGCTGATTGCGGAACTCTCAGGCAATCCTGAACTTGCCAACCAGCTTGCCGCGATCAATGCACGCATCCGCTTCATCCGGCGCATCCAGATCGAGCACACGCATGACAGGAAACAGATCGTTTCCCACTCGGATATCGTCGCTGCCGCCATCCGGCGCGACGCGGAGCGGGGTACGGCGCTGCTGCGCGACCACATCGAAATGACCGTTTCGGCAACGCAGGAGGCGCTGAAGAACGCGCTGCTCAAGGTCTACACATCGGCCGAAGCGGCAGCCCGGCCGCGTCGCCGCTCCAACAAAGAGGCCTAAATGCGATAATTGAACGCAATAGTGTCGACACTTTCTTGACGCGACTGTGAATGTCTGCTTCCATGCAAGCAGTGGCAAGAGACCGGAACGGCCTGCCAACAAACGGATCGTGTCAAAGACAGGGGAACTGTTATGAAATTTGTCGCATCACTTTGCCTCGGCGTTTCGCTTCTCGCGACGCCGAGCCTCGCCGAGGAGATTTCGATCGGCATTGCCGGGCCGCTGTCCGGGCCGCAGGCCTACTTCGGCAACACCTGGCACAATGGCTTCAAGCTCTACTGGGACAAGTTGAATGCGGCTGGCGGCGTCAACGGCGTGACCGTTGCCTACAACCAGCAGGACGACAAGGCCGACCCACGCGAGGGCACGCTGGTTGCCCAGAAATTCTGCGACGACGATAGTGTCGTGATCGGCCTTGTGAACTTCAATTCCGGTGTGGCGCAGTCGACGCTGCCGATCTTCGAAGATTGCACCTTGCCGACCATGACCTTCGGCTCGAACCCGGACCTGACGCAGCAAGACTACAAATACATGGTGCGCCCCGTCGCCAACGACCTCGCCGGCGCTCTGCTGCCGGCTGAATATGCGCTCCAGAAACTCGGTGCGAAGACGGCGATCGTCGTCAACGACAAGCAGGTGTTCGGCCAGGGCATTTCCGAAATCTTCGGCAAGAATTTCACGGCGGGCGGTGGGCGGTTGCTCGACACGCTTGCCATTGCGCCGACGGATGTGGACTTCTCTTCGGTTCTCGCCCAGATCAAGGCCAAGGCGCCGGATGTCATCTATGTCGGCGCGGTCATGCCGCAGCTCGCTCTCTTTGCCAAGCAGATGCATGAGCAGGGCGTGACGGCGACCCTCATGGTTCCGGACGGCGGCTACACGCCGGACTTCATCGGCCAGGCGGGTGAGGGCAACGTGCAGGGCACGCTGGTCGCAATCCAGGTTCCCCCGATGGATGCGTCACCGGCGATTGCCGAATTCGCCAAGCTTTACAAGGAGAAGTTCGGCGAAGAAGCCGGGCCCTATTCGATCTACGGTTATGTCCAGGGGCAGATCCTCGAGGCCGTGCTGAAGACGACCAAGGGGCTCTCCCGCGAGGAGATGAACGAGGCACTGCACGCTGTAAAGGTCGAGACCGCCGTTGGCGCCCTGGAGTTCGACGATGTGGGCGAGTTGAAGGTCGCGCCGTCCTACCTTTACAAGGTGGAAGGCAAGAACTTCGTTCTGATCGGATCCAGGTAAGCGGGCAGGGCCGGCCTCGGCCGGCCCGTCCGTCCGCCGCGCGGTGGCCTTTTCCGCCGCCGCGCATTTCTTCTTGATATCCGCGGTCCTTCGGCCGCGGACTTTCCGGGCGGACCTCCATGCTGGGAACCCTTATTCAACAGACTGTCAACGCCCTGACGATCGGGTCGATCTACGCTCTGATCGCGTTGGGCTATACGATGGTCTACGGCGTCCTGCGCATGATCAATTTCGCCCATGGCGAGATGTTCATGCTCGGCGCTTACGCCGCATTTCTGGCCCTCAGCCTGTTTGTCGGTGAGATCGGCGCGGCCGGTGCATTCGCCTTCACCCTTGCCTTTTTCGGCGCCGTCGTCGCCGTTGGCTTCTTTGGCGTCGGCATCGAGCGGCTGGCCTACAAGCCGCTGCGCAATTCCACCCGCCTGGCGCCAATGCTGTCCTCGCTCGGCGTATCGCTGACCCTTGTCACCGGCCTCCAGATTCTGGCGGGACCGCAGCCCGTCGCCTTCCCCAGTTTCTTCCCGGCCACGCGCTACGATTTTTTCGGTGGCACCGTGACATCCGTGCAGATCGGCATTCTCGTTGCGGCCTTCGTTCTGATGTTCGCACTCTATATGCTGGTCAATCGCAGCCGCATGGGCATCATCGTGCGCGCCGTCTCGGAAAGCCGCCCTACAGCGCAGCTTCTCGGCATCAACGTCAATCTGGCGATTTCGGCGGTCTTCTTCTCCGGCCCGCTGCTTGGCGCTGCCGGTGGCATTCTCTATGCCAGCTATTACGGCATCATGTCGCCGACCATGGGGGCCGTCATCGGCCTCAAGGCCTTCACCGCAGCGATCCTCGGCGGGATAGGCTCCATTCCCGGCGCCATGCTGGGCGCCTATATTCTGGCTTTCGTCGAAGTGGGAGGCACGGCGCTGCTGCCGATCCTCACCAACGGCATGCTCGGCACGGAGTATCGCGACGTGCTGTCCTTCGTCATTCTCATCCTCGTGCTGCTCGTGAGACCCGCCGGTATTCTTGGCGAGCCGGTGTCCGAGGAAAGCATGGTCTATAAGAGGGAGTTCTGATGTCTGCCATCGACGCCTCTTCCCCCGCCAAACCAAAGGCAGGCCGTCTCGTCGCACTTCTCGTGCTTGCCGCCATTGCAGCCCTGGTCGTCGCGACGCCGTTTCTGTCAAACTACCACATCCGCGTCGTCAATAGCCTGCTGATCTACATCCTGCTCGGGATCGGCCTCAACATCGTCATCGGCTATACCGGCCTTCTCGATCTGGGTTTCGTGGCGTTCTATGCGGTGGGAGCCTACACCTATGCATTGCTGGCCAGCCCGCAGCTCGATCTGCACCTGCCGTTCCTCCTGATCGTCGGCATCGCGGCCCTCATGGGCATGATCACCGGCATCCTGCTCGGCATACCGGTCCTGAAGCTGAGAGGCGATTATCTCGCCATCGTGACCCTCGGTTTCGGCGAGATCATCCGCATCGTCATCAACAATGTCGATTGGCTGACCGGCGGCCCGAAGGGTATTGCACGCCTCGACAAGGCGTCCATTCTCGGCGCGGAGGTCGCGCGGCCGGTGGAAATCTACTGGCTGCTGTTGGTCACCGTCGTCCTGACAGGGATCCTCGTCTGGCGGCTTGAGCGCTCCATCCTCGGCAAAGCCTGGGCGGCGATCCGCGAGGACCAGGATGCTGCGCGCGGCATCGGCATCAACACGACCAATGCCAAGCTCGCGGCCTTCGCGACCTCCGCCACCATCGGCGCCATTGCCGGGACGATCTTTGCCGCCTCGCAGCGTTTCGTCAGTCCGGAAAGCTTTACGCTGCAGGAATCCGTGCTGATCGTCCTGATGATCGTCATCGGAGGGATCGGCAACATTCTGGGCATCGTCGCGGGTGCGGCCATTCTCATCCTGTTGCCGGAAATGCTCAGGGAATTTGCCGAATGGCGCATCCTCTTCCTGGGTATCCTGATGGTCGTTCTGATCATTGTGCGCCCGGCCGGCATCGTGCCGCGCAGCTTCGGCCCGGAAAAACTCATTCGGGGGCTTTTCAGAAAATGACACTCGTCTTCAGCAACCTGCGAAAGCAGTACGGCGCCAATGTCGCCATCAACGACGTCTCGACCGAATTCGAGCCTGGTCTCATTCACGGCGTCATCGGCCCGAACGGTGCCGGCAAATCGACGCTTATCAATATGACTGCCGGCTCCTACACGGTCTCAGCGGGCTCCATCTCCCTCGACGGGCGGCGCCTGGACGGGATGAAGAAATACCAGATCGCCAATTCCGGCATCGCGCGCACCTACCAGAACATCCGCCTGTTCGATCAGATGACCGTGCTGGAAAATCTGGAAGTCTGCTTCTACCCGGCGCAGGTGCGCGACACGTGGAAAGAGGTGCTCTGGCCGCCCTATGGACGTGCCCGCGCGGGATCGCGTCGCCAATCCTGTATGGAAATCCTGCGCTTCTTCGATCTTCAGGGATATGCCGACATGGAAGCCGGCAGCCTTCCCTATGGCCGCCAACGCATGTTGGAGATCGCCCGAGCCCTGGCCATGAACCCGCGCGTTCTTCTGCTCGACGAGCCTGCCGCGGGGCTCAACCACCACGAAACGGCCGATCTGACGGCCAAGCTCGCCGAACTGCGTTCGCCTGATCGCATCATGCTCGTCGTCGAACATGACATGGATCTGGTGATGACGCTCTGCGACAGGATTGTCGTGATGCATCACGGCAAACTTCTCTTCCAAGGTACGCCCGCCGAAGTTCAGGCGAGCAGCGACGTTCAACTTGCCTATCTGGGGACCGACAATGACATCGATGACATCAGAGCCGCTGCTCAGGATCGCCGGGCTCAGCTCGGGATACGGGCGCGTCGGCGTTCTTGAAAGCGTCGATCTCGAGGTCGACCCGCGTGAGATCGTCGTTATCCTCGGTCCCAATGGTGCGGGCAAGACGACGCTGCTCAACTCCATCTCGGGCGTGGCTCGTCCCACGGCCGGCACCATTCACTTCGAAGGCCGCGATATTACCGGCGCGCGACCGGAGCAGGTGGTGCGCATGGGGCTTACCCACTGCCCGGAGGGGCGGCAGATCTTCCAGCGCCTGACGGTCGAGGAAAACCTCGTCGCCGCCCATATCGGCCGTGCCGGCAAGAGTTTCGAGACGTTGCGGGCAGAGGTGTTTGATCTCTTTCCCGTTCTCAAGGAGCGTCGCAACGGCATGGCGAGCCGCATGTCCGGCGGCCAGCAGCAGATGCTGGCGATCGGTCGTGCGCTGATGGCGGAACCGACGCTTCTCATGCTGGACGAACCCTCTCTCGGCCTTGCTCCGAAGATCGTCCACCAGATTTTCCATATCATCCTCGACCTGTCGAAAACCGGCATGTCGATCCTGCTCGTGGAGCAGAATGTCCAGCTTGCGCTGGAATGCGGCGACTATGGCTATCTGTTCAACATGGGGCAGGTGAAGCTCCATGGACCCGCGCAGGAGATGGCGGAGCACTCGGCTCTGGGCGAGCTCTATCTCGGCGGGGCCAACGAGGACACCGTCCGTGTTTGATGTCGACTGGAAGAACCCGCATCTATGGCGGAAGACGACAGCGACCCGAAATGCTTCTCCCGCACTCGCTGATGATATCGAGACTGACGTGCTTGTGGTCGGCGGCGGTTTTACCGGTCTCGCCGCGGCGCTGGGTGCGCGCGACAGCGGGGCGAGCGTCGTCCTTCTCGAGGGCAACGAGATTGGCTCGGCTGCGTCGGGCCGCAACAACGGCCTCGTCATTTCGCATCATTCCAAGGCCTCGCCCTCCGAACTCGAAGCGAGTTTTGGGAAGGTGCATGGCGCGCGGTTCAACGCTCTTGTCGCAGGCGCAGCCGATGTCGCCTTCGGGCTGATGCAGCGCTTCGGCATCGATGCCCATCAAGCCCAGGAGGGCTGGATCCAGCCGGCGCACACGAAGGCGACGCTCGCCCGTGCGCGTCAGTTCCATGATGAATGGCGAGCCTTCGGGGCGCGCGTCTCCTGGCTAGACCGGGACGAGGTGACGGAGAGGGTGGGTAGCCCGTATCTTGGTGGCTGGATGGTGCACAATTCCGGGCACATCAATCCCTTCTCGATGACGGTCGGGCTTGCTGGTGCGGTCGAGCGCGAGGGCGTGAAGCTCTTCGAAAACACTCGGGCACTCCGTCTGGAGCGGGGGGCGGCAGGCTGGAAAGTCTATGCCGGCAGCGGCAGCGTGACCGCGCGCGAGGTTGTGCTGGCCACAAATGCATTGACGGATGACCTATGGCTGAGCTTGAAGCGCACGCTCATTCCGATGAAGGTCTTTCAAGCCGCAACTGAGCCGCTCGCCGAGGACCTGAGGGCACAGATTCTCGTCGGCAATCCCGCCGTCTCCGACATGCGCAACGACCTTCGCTACTTCCACTATGACCGCGACGGGCGCCTGGTCAGCGGTGCGACGCATACATTCTGGCATGACGAGGCGGCCCGCGGGCGGGCCAAGGTGGCGAAGATGCTCGCCAGCACCTTCAAGGCCTTTGGCGGCGAGCCGCACATTCCCGAATACTGGCATGGTACCTTCGCGGTGGTTCCGGATCTGAAGCCGCAACTCTATCGGCTGGCACCGGGCCTGGTCTTCGGCGGCCTCTATTCCGGCCGGGGCGTGGCGCTTTCCATGGCTCTGGGACAGGAGATCGGCCGTTGGGCTGCCGGCTGCCTGACCGATGCGGACATGCCGCTGCCCGTGACGACTATGAAGCCGATTGCCTTTCATCCGCTCGCCGTGCAGGTCGCCAACCGCATTCATCCGTGGAACCGCTTCAAGGACAGGCGTGCCTGACCTCGAAGCGTCGCGGGGGCGTTATCGCTTGCCATCCAGATTGCGGAAGTAGCGAACCTCGATCGCGCGCAGGATATCGCGCGGTTCTTCGTCGTAGCTTTCGGAAAACTGGTCCTCGCCACTTTCAATCGTGATCGCCCAACGGCCACGATGCGGGTTGAGCGCGCAATCCGGGAAATTCATGTGATGGTGCCAGGACTTGCCCGCATCATCGATGTCGACGAGACGGCGCAGCAGCGGCGAACCATCGAGCAATGCGCCTTCGGCACTTGCCGGATGGCCTGCATCCAGGATGTCGTCGCCATGCAGCATCTTCACAAGTTGCTTGTCCACTTCCGGAAAGCCGTCCGAGGGGGCGATGTAGGCAGTCTGCGTTGAATCGTCTTCCACCACGGCGGCATAGCGGCCCTCGAAAGGGTTGAAACGGCAGCCTGGCGACAGAACGTGCGAATGCCACACCTTCCCCTCGTTTTGAAGACGGTTGGCAAGCGGCAAGCACTCTTCAAGCGCAATGGTTTTGTAGTTGATCGAGCCGTGGTGGACAGTGCCGTTGCACATGGGAATGCCTTTTGTTGGATTTCGGGTGTGGGGATCAGCCCTTCGAGAAACGCGTTCCGCCGACAACCTGTCGGGTCGGCATCATCTCGACGGTGGAAATATCGGTCGCCGGCGGGGTGGCGAGCATGTGGAGGATCGTCTGGGCGACATCGTCCGGGAGGATGCATTCGTAGCCATTGTAAAAATCAGTATCCATCTCGAGCTGGCCGTGAATGCCGGTTCGCACACGGCCAAGGCGGATTTCGCCGACCCGGATAGGCGTGTCTTGAAGATCGAAGCGCAGATTGGCCGCAACCGACTGCATGGCGGCCTTGGTGGCGCTGTAGGCGCCGGGTCCCGCGCCCGCTACATTGCCGCAAATCGAGCCCAGCAGCACGATCGAGCCGCGCTGGCGCTCGACCATCCCGGGAACGACGGCGCGCAAGATGTTGAACATGCCGGTGACATTGACGGCGATCAGTTGCGCGATCGTCTCTGCCGGTGTCCGATGGATCGGCAGGTTTGGTCCGAGAAGGCCGGCGCCGTGGATCAGAACGTCCGCCGTCACGCCCACCAGTGCGGCGTCGACTGCCTCGGCATCGGAGATATCGACCGCAATACCCGTGCAGCCACATGCGTCGGAGAGTTGTTCAAGGGCATCCCGGCGCGTCCCAAGGGCAAGAACCTGAAAGCCCTTTTCCGTTAGCTGTCGCGTCACGGCCTGGCCGATGCCGCCTGTTGCCCCCGTCACGATTGCTGTTCCAGCCATCCGTTTTCTCCACCAGAGGGCGCCATGTTATTTGTTGTAACATTTTGCGTGACGCACTCTTGCGCGTCAAGGAAAAGATGCAGGAAATCGCCGACTTATGATGAAAAGGTGTGCCGCGGGTTCGCGACTGAAGATGGCAAAAAAGCGAAACAACGCCCACAATACGGCGCGTGCAGGACGTACCGCGCTGCCCCGGGGCTTGGGCATCCTGTGCTTCGGTCTTACCGGCCAGCCTTTTGGCGGCGCTCTGCTCCCTGCTGCGCCGTAATCATATCCAGCAGCGTATCGGCTGCGAAATTGATGTCGATGACGACGGCGCTCGCGAGACGTTCTGGATCGCGCGAATGAAGGGCGCGGACCATCGTGTGGTGATTGTTTATGCCCTGGTCCATCTGGCCGAAGCTGGGATAGATGACGTTCAGGTAGGAACTGTTCATCATCCAGCGCTTCTCGATCATTCGCACCAGCTCGCTCATGCCGCTGGCACGGTAGATCGCGAAGTGGAATTCCCAGTTCAATTCCATGACCTGGGCGTAGTCTTTCCGCTCGTTCGCCTCCACCATCATCTCGTTGATGCGCGTGATGTTGGCGATGCCCTCGTCGGTGATACGCATGGCCGCCTCGCGCGCGGCCAAGGCCTCGAGTGCGGTGCGGATCTTTGTCAGTTCGACGATTCGCTCCGTCGTGAGCGTCGGCACATAGACGGAGCCGTTCGGCCGCATTTCGAGAATGCCCTCGGCGGCGAGGTTGTAAAGGGCTTCTCGGGCAGGCGTCAGGCTGACGTCGAGCGCGGTTGCGACCGCACGGATCGTCAATTTCTGGCCGGGCTTGAAACGGCCAGCCATGATGGCGCTTCCAAGCTGGGTGCGAACTTGCTGACCGAGGGTCTCGCTACGACCGATCGGCGCCAGATCCACGCCAGCCAGCGAAACGTCCAAAGGCTTCTTCTTGCTCATTCTGCCGCCAAACTGTGTGAACCTGCCGACCACGCGGCAGTCCCGCTCATCGCATTTCTGTTACTTGTCATTGCATACAAGAGCGCGACAAGCGGCACAACTCTCTCCCCGTCTCAGTGACTGAGGACCTGGCTCAGGAACATGCGGGTTCGCTCACTCTTCGGATTGTCGAACAGGTCCGCCGGAGGGCCTTCTTCAACGATCTCGCCCTTGTCCATGAAGATGACACGGTCAGCGACCTGGCGGGCAAACCCCATTTCATGGGTCACGCATACCATCGTCATGCCGTCATTGGCCAACTCCACCATGACGTCCAGCACCTCCTTGATCATTTCCGGATCGAGGGCGGAGGTGGGTTCGTCAAAGAGGAGGATCTTCGGCTTCATGCACAGCGCGCGTGCAATGGCGACGCGCTGCTGCTGGCCGCCGGAGAGCTGGCCGGGGAATTTCTCAGCCTGCTCGGGGATGCGAACGCGCTCCAGATAGGTCATGGCAATCGCCTCGGCTTCCTCGATCGGTACCTTGCGGGCGAGGGTAGGGGCGAGCGTGCAGTTCTCCAGCACGGTCAGGTGCGGAAACAGATTGAAATGCTGGAACACCATGCCGACGTCCCGGCGGATATGATCGATCTTGGCGATATCGTCATTCAGCTCGGTGCCGAGAACGTTGATCAGGCCATCCTGATGGTCTTCCAACCGGTTGATGCAGCGGATCAGGGTGGACTTGCCCGAGCCCGATGGGCCGCAGATGACGATCCGCTCGCCCGTGCGAACCTCCAGGTTGATATCCCGCAGGACCTGGAAGCGGCCATAGAACTTGTTCATGCGGGAAATATGGACTGCGGCTTCGCTCATCACGGGTCTCTTTCAATGCTGGCCGAAACGCATGCGCCGTTCAAGATAGGCGCCATAGCGGGAGAGGCTGAAAACGAACAGGAAGTAGACGAGACCGACGAAAATATAGACCTCGAAGTAGGCGAAGGACCATTCGCCCGTGCCGTAGGCCGCATGGCCGGAGGCAAGAATATCGAAGAAGCCGATGATCACGATCAGCGAGGTCTCCTTGAAGGTGATCACGAGCTGGTTGATCGTCGGCGGCAGGGCATTGCGGAAGGCCTGCGGCAGGATGATGCGACCGGTGCGCTGCCAATAGCCGAGCCCCAGCGCTTTCGCAGCCTCTTCCTGCCCGACGGGAACGGACTGGATGCCGCTGCGAATGATCTCGGCCTGATACGCGGCGAAGAAAAGCGCAAAGCCGATGATGACACGCCAGATCTTGTCGCCCTGCAGCCAACCGGGCAACACGAAGGGGAGGATCAGTGCTGCGGTAAAGAGGATGGTGATGAGGGGCAGGGAGCGCACGCCGTCGATGAATGCGCCCGTGGTCCTTGAAACGACGGGCAGCTCCGAACGCCGCAAGAGTGCCAGCGCGATCGCCATCGGCATGCCGATCAGCACGCCCGCGGCATAGAGAAAGACTGTCAGTGTCAGGCCGCCCCAGTCGGCCGGCATGACGACCGGCATTCCGAAAATTCCGCCGCGCATGAGGATGTAGAAGACCAGAAAGCCGGTGCACCAGAGGCTCGCCAGCCGCAGCGGTTTCCAGAACCATGGCACGCAGGACAAGACGATCGTGACCACCATGGCAATGCAGGCGAGCATCGAGCGCCACTGTTCGTCATAGGGGAACAGGCCGAAGATGATGATGCGCCAGCGCTGATGGATCACCGCCCAGCAGGCGCCTTCAATGCCGCGACAGACGGCCGAGGTACCGTCAGGCGAGATCCAAACGGCGTTCAGAATGGCCCAATCGACGGCCAAAAAGGCGAAATAGGCGAGGAAGATGATCCCCGACACCGAAATGAGGGCATTGAAAGGGGTCCGAAAATAACGCCGGCGGATCTTTTCCTGCAAGCCTGCGGGGCGAAAGCCGAAGGCGTTCAGCGGAGACGTGGTGGATGTCGCGGAAACGGTTGCCATGGGGCTCTCTTCAGGTTCTCAGCTGCGTGCCCTTGAGGGCAATCGCCTTGTTGACGCGATTGAGCACGAAGGAGAGCGTGTTGTTCATGACGAGGAAGCCGGCCATCAGGATTGCGATCAGCTCCAGCGTCTGGCCGCTCTGGTTGATAGAAACGGAAATGACCGAGAAGAAGTCCGCAAAACCGACGACGATGCCGAGCGTAGTCGCTTTGAACAACCAGACATATTGGTTGATCAGCGTGGGGAGAACGGCGCGGATGGCGAGCGGAAGGTGCACGCGCGAAAAGACATGCCACGGCGAAAGGCCGAGGGCACGCGCCGCCTCGACCTGCCCCTTGCCGACCGAGATGAAGCCGGCGCGGATGACCTCGGCGATATAGGCGCCGCCATAGATGGCCGTGGCGATGGCAAGAGCCGCCATTTCCGGCGGGACGGTGATGCCGCCGCGGAAATTAAGGCCTTGCAGCGAGGGGACGGAGATCAGTGCGGAGCCCGGTTCGCGCGCATAGACGAGGATGGCTGCCATGGCTGCCAGCGTGGTGGCGGCAATGACGCCTTGAACCTTTCCCCGGCTTCGAATGCGTCGGAAGCGGCGGGCCATCGAAAACCAGGCGAGGCAGGCAAGGCCGGCAAACAGCACCAGTGCCACGGCCGCAAACCATTTCCCTTCCACGTTCAGGCTCGGGATGAACACGCCACGGGCAGAGAGAAACACGGAATCGAACAGCGCATACGCCTGCTTGGGCGGCGGAAAATGCGTGAGCGCGGCATACCAGAACAGGGCCTGGAGGATGAGCGGTACGTTGCGGAAGGCTTCGATGTAAAGCGTTCCGATGTCGTTGAGGACGCCGTTCGATGAAATCCGGAAAATCGCGATCACCAGGCCGACGATGTTGGCAAGCACGATGCTGAGCAGGCCAAGGAAGATTGTGTTGACGATGCCGACCCAGATCATGCGCGCATAGGAGCTAAAGGGGTCGAACGGGATCAGCGAAAAGCCGATCCGGAAGCCGGTCGACTTGTACAGGAATTCGAAGCCGCCGGTCATGCCTTGTGCGGCCATCTTGGTCGTCGCCTCATGCACGGCGCCGGTGATGGCAAGGACGAGAACGACAAGAAAAGCGACCTGATAGATCACGTTGCGCGTTTTTCTGTTTCTCAATATCTGCATCGGAACACCTCTCCGCTCTGATCGTGACCGCCGGTGCGTCAAGCACCGGCGGTCGTCTTGGGAGGAGGATCAGTCGAGAACGAGCGGATAGAGGATGCCGCCATTCTTAAGGAGCGCATTGACGCCACGCTCGACCTTGTAGGGCGAATCCTTGCCGATGTTGCGGTCCCAGATTTCCGAATAGTTGCCGACGGTCTTGATGACGTTGTAGGCCCAGTCGTCCGTCAGGCCGAGCGGCGTGCCCATGCCGGGCGTCGCGCCCAGAAGCTTGCCGACCGCAGGCGTCGGGGGCTTGGCCTTCATCTCGTCGACATTCGCGCTGGTCACGCCGGACTGTTCGGCCAGAAGCAATGCCGTCTGCACCCAGTTGGCGATATCGACCCAGTTGTCATCACCCTGGCGCATGACGATGCCCACCGGCTCGGCAGACAGGACGTCGGGAAGGATCACGAAGTCGTCCGCATTCTTTGCCTCGGTGGCGCGCAGGACGCCGAGCTGTAGGTCCCATTCCATCATGGCGTCGCAACGGCCCGAGAGGAAGGCAGCATTGGCTTCTTCCGTCTTTTCGAAGGGCACGACTTCAAGCTTGTAGCCGTTTTCGGCCTCATGCTCGACGGCGTAGCGCTCCATTGTCGTGCCGGTTGGCAGGCAAAGCGTACCGCCATCCAGATCCTTGGCAGAGGTGATGTTCAGTTCCTTGCGCACCATGTAGTGGATAGCGGCCATCATGTAGGGCTGCGCGAACTGCGCGCGGATTTCGGTGTCGCGGCTGAATGTCCAGCCGGAGGACTTGATGACGAGATCCAGTTCGCCGGACTGGAGCGATGGCCAGCGCTGCGCCCAGCTCGTGGGCTTGATGTCGAGGTGATTTTCCCAGGCGCCGAAGACGGCGGATGCTACGGCGCGGCAGAGGTCGATGTCGAAGCCTTTCCAGTTGCCTTTGTCGTCGACTTCCGCGAGGCCCATGTAGGAGCCGTTGTGCCCGGTGCAGGAAAGCGCGCCGCGCTCCTTCACCTTCTTGAGCGTTTCACCGTACTCGGCGTGGGCCGGGGTGATGGAAAGAAGAACGGTACCCGCGAGCGCGGCCGCAAGTGTCAGCTTGATAGACATGAATTCCCCTTTTTGTGCTGATTGGCGATGACCGGACGATCCGTGCATCAAAAGTTATTTGTTATATAATATGACGGCTTTCGCTTTTGTCCAGATGGATCGGCACTTGGCGCAGGTTATTTCATAAGGCGCTGTTTTTACATAATTTAGTTGGATTTTTTCGCTTTATGCCGCGGATTTTCTCCACAGGCGGCAAAAAACGAATTGCGCCCATTTTCGAATATGGTACGTGTTATAACAAATCTGAAGACGAGGATTACGATGAGAAACGCGCCATCCACGGACGAGCTGAAGGAAATCCACCACAAGATGGTGGTGACGCGCGAATTGGAGGAGGTGCTTGGCGCCTACGCGAAGGAAGGCAAGACGCGCGGGCCTATCCATCGTTGCGATGGCCAGGAAGCGGTCGGTGTTGCAGCCTGCGCTGCGCTGCGTTCCGACGACTATGTCTGCACCTCTCACCGCGGACACCATGTCTATGTCGGCAAGGGACTAACGGCACGCGGCATCGTTGCCGAAATCTTCGGCCGCGAGACCGGCTACTGCAAGGGCCGGGGCGGTCACATGCTGCTCGGCGACGTAACGACCGGCATGCTGGGCGGCAACGCCATCGTTGGCGCCGGCATTCCGGCTGCGACAGGCATGGCGCTCTCCATCCAGATCCTCAAGCAGGACCGCGTTGCGATGGTGGTCTTCGGCGATGGCGCTGCCCAGACGGGTATCTGCCACGAGGCCATGAACATGGCGGGGCTCTGGAAGCTGCCGGTGATCTTTGTTCTCGAAAACAATCAGTATGGTCTCACCGTGCGCCAGGACGTGCAGTCGCCGGTGGCCGATCTCAGCATTCGCGCTGCCGGTTATGCGATGCCCGGTGAAATCGTCGATGGCAACGATGCCGAGGCGGTCTACCGTTCCGTGGCCGCCGCCGCCGAGCGCGCACGCCGTGGCGAGGGGCCGAGCCTGATCGAGGCGAAAACCTATCGGGTCAAGGGCTTCTCCACCTCCGACATGGGCGGCTATCAGTCTGAAGAGGAAATGGCGCCCTGGCTTGAGCGCGACCCGATCAAGCTTTCGGCTGAAAAACTCGCAGCCCTGGTGGGTGCCGAAACGGTGTCGGCGATCGAGGCCGCAGCCCGTGCGGAGGTCGCGAGCGCCTTCGAGGTCGCGCTTGCCGACCCGTTTCCCACCTTCGAAATTCATGCCCCCTCGGCCGCCTACTCGGAGTCCAAGTAATGACCTTGATGCGTTATGCAGAAGCGTTGAACGCCGCCCTCAGGGAGGAAATGCAGCGCGATCCGAGCGTGTTCCTGTTCGGCGAGGACATCGGCCGCTATGGCGGCGTCTTCAAGGTTTCCAAGGGCTTGCGTGATGAATTCGGCGATTCCCGGGTGCGTGACACGCCGATCTCGGAACAGGCGATGACGGCCATGGCTGTCACCGCGGCAATGTCCGGCACGCGCCCCGTTCTCGAAATCATGTATGCCGACTTCCTGCCGCTGTCGCTTGATGCGCTGGTCAACCAGGCCTCGGTCTTCACCTATCTCTGGGAAGGCCAGGTGGATATTCCCTTCGTGCTTCGCACCCAGGGCGGCGGCGGCGTTGGCACGGGCGCCCAGCATGCCAAGAGCCTGGACGCGATGGTCTGCCATATTCCCGGCATCAAGGTCGTGGCGCCAGCAACACCCGCGGACGCGAAAGGTCTCCTGAAGTCGGCAATCCGCGATCGCCAGCCCGTGGTCTTTCTGGAGCATAAGTTGCTCTACAACACGCGCGGCGAGGTTCCCGACGATGATGATGTGCTGGTGCCGATCGGCAAGGCGCGGACCGTCGTCGAGGGTAAGCACGTCTCGATTTTCGCCTCGTCGAAAATGGTCATCGAAGCGGAGAATGCCGCTAAGCTGCTGGCCAAGGACGGCATCGAGGCGGAGGTGATCGATCTTCGCACGCTTCGCCCGCTCGATCTCGACGCCATCCGCCAGTCCATCGCCAAGACCAACCACGCCGTCGTCGTCAATGAGGGCTGGACGTTCTGTGGTTACGCGTCCGAGCTATCCGCGACGATCATGGAGTATTGCTTCGACGATCTGGATGCGCCGGTCGTGCGTGTGGCGATGCCTGACATGGCGATCCCCTATTCCGAGCCGTTGGAAATGGCCGTGCTGCCAAATGCAGCGAAGATCGCCGCCGCGGCAAAAAAGGCGCTCGCTTAGGGCCGGGAGAGAAATATGGCAACGCCGATAACAGCAGGCGCCATCGCCGGCGAATATATGGAAACGTTGGTGATCGTCGAATGGCGCGTGGCAAAGGGTGACACCGTTGCCGAAGGCGACGTTCTGCTTACCATCGAGACGGCAAAAGCCGCGGTCGACGTAGAGGCGCCTTGCGATGGCGTCGTCAGCGCCATCTTCGCCGAAGCGGAGAGCGAAGTGCCGGCGGCCGCGGTTCTATGCCTGATCGGCAAGAACCTGTCGGATGTGAGCTATGACGGTGATGAAACACAGGCTGCCGATGCCGGCAATCCGCCCGCATTGCCGGCTGTCCAGGTCGCGTCTATCGCAGAGATGACGCAGATCGTGTCCGCCGGGTCACGGATCGTGGCAAGCCCTGCTGCGCGCCTGGCTGCCCGGGAAGCGGGCGTCGACCTGCGGACGGTCAGATCAAGCAGCGCGTCGGGCCGCATCAAGCTGCGCGATATTGCTGCTGCATCCCGCACTTTGCCAGTTGTTACTACAATCTCGCCCGTCAGCCTCGCCGCCGACGAGAGTGGCCCACTCAAGATTCACCGCAGCGGCACTACCAGTGGCGCGCCGATTTTCCTTATTCATGGTTTTGCTAGCGACTCCCTGTCCTGGTATCCACTCGACCGGCATCTTGCCAAGATCCACCCCGTTTATCGGCTCGACCTGCCCAATCACGGCGCTTCGCCGAAACGTCAGGTTGGCACCTTTGCCAATCTAGTGCGTGAAGTGCGCGAGGCTTTCGACTCTCTCGATCTCGATGGCGTGCATGTGATCGGGCACTCGCTCGGCGGTGCGCTTGCGCTTGCACTGGCGGATACACGCCCCCGCAAAATAGCCTCGCTGGCACTCCTTGCCCCCGGCGGGTTGGGGCCAAAGATCAACGGCGACTTCATCGGCGGGATCGCTCGAGCTTCCCGGCCGGAAAGCCTCGAGAGCTGGCTGAAGGTGATGGTTCACGATCCACGCCTCGTTGACCCGGCCTTCGTCAACGCTGCCTTTGCGGCGCGCACGGACGCCGGTCTGCGCGCAGCGCAGACCCATATGGGCGAAACGCTGTTTGCCGACGGCACGCAAGGTTTCGACCTCGCCGCCGCCCTGCAACGACTGGAATGCCCGGCGCGGATCGTCTGGGGCCGCAAGGACAGGGTGCTCGATTGGAGAGACGCCTTGCGGGCGCCCGGCCATGTCGGACTGCATCTGCTCGCCGATGTCGGGCACGTTCCGCAACTGGAAGCGCCGGACCTTACCCTCGGCATCGTCACTGCGCTGATCAAGAGCGTCTGAGAGGAAACGTCATGTCGCACACGCTTCTTCTTATCGGTTGCGGGAACATGGGCTTTGCCATGCTGCGCGGATGGTTGAGGGAGGATCCCTCACTCATTGTTCATGTTGTGGAGCCTACGGACGAGCTTCGCGAACGTGCAGCCAAGGCCGGTGCCAATACTGTTTCCGACATTGCCGATCTGCCGGAGGGCCTTGCGCCCGTTCTCGTATTCGTCGCCGTCAAGCCGAACCTTGTCCAGCCGGTTCTGCAACGATGCGGCGGCCTCGCCGAACGCGGCGCGACCTTTGTTTCAGTTGCGGCAGGCGTCACGACTGCTTCTATGGCCGACGTCCTTCCTGCCGGGGCGGCAATCATACGCTGCATGCCCAACACGCCGGCCGCGATTGGCGACGGCATGCTGGTTCTCTATGCGCGTGACGGTGTCTCGGACGGTGCTCAGCACCTTGTTTCCACACTGCTTGCCACTTCGGGCGTGGTGGCCTGGATCGATGACGAAGCGCAGATGGACGCCGTCACGGCGATTTCCGGCTCCGGTCCAGCCTATGTCTTCCACTTCATCGAAGCCTTGACGGAGGCCGGCGTGGCGCTCGGCCTTCCCGCAGCAACCGCTGCCCTGCTTGCAAAACAGACCGTCCGCGGTGCCGGCCGGCTTGCCATGGAGGCGGATGTCAATCCCGCGACCCTGCGCCGGCAGGTCACGAGCCCCGGCGGCACGACCGCCGCCGCATTGGACGTCTTCATGAACGACGATCGCACCGGGCGGCTCGTGGCCGAGGCCACGCGCGCCGCCCGCGACCGCAGCATCGCACTCGGCAAACCGAACTGACATAAATCTGGAAGGACATAGACATGATCAGCCTCATAACAGGCGGCGCGCAGGGCATCGGCTTTGCAACGGCGGAACACTTCATTGCCAGGGGCGACAAGGTCTGCATTTTCGATCGTGCCGGTGTGGCCGAAGCCAAGGAAAAGCTCGGTCCGGATGTTCTGGCCATCGAAGGCGATGTCACCAACAAGGCGGGGGTTGACGCTGCGGTCACCCTGGCAATCGAGACTTTTGGCGGGCTCGACACCCTCGTCACCGCAGCCGGCATCGTGACGGTCGAGCCTGCGCTCGATGTGGCGCCCGAGGCATTCATGCGCATGATGAACGTGAACGTACTTGGCAGCTTCCTGCCGGCCCAGAGCGCCGCGCGCCATATGAGCCAGAATGGCGGTGGCAGCATCGTCTTCATCGGCTCCGTCTACGGCTCCGTCGGTGCGCCGAAGCGCACCGCCTATTGCGCCTCGAAGGGTGCGGTTCACAACATGATGCAGTCGCTCGCGACAGAGTGGGGACCGCTCGGCATTCGCGTCAATGCCCTGGCCCCCACAGGAGTACGCACGCCGATGGTGCAGAACCTCATCGACAACGGCCTCTACAACATGACGGGCGTGCGCAACCGCACGCCGCTTGGCCGTATCGCCGAGCCGGAAGAAATTGCCGCCGCCGCGGCGTTCCTGTCCTCGCCGGGGGCCGCGATGGTTCACGGCGCCGTGCTGCCGGTGGATGGCGGCTGGATCGCCAACGGCTTCACCTGGTGACGTGTTTCTCAAACCATCCCTTTTTCCGTTCAGACACGAAAGGCTGAGACTATGACGAAGCGTATCAACATCTCTTCCGGATCCTCCTTCGAGAAAGCCTTTGGCTATTCCCGTTGCGTGAAGGTGGGCGACACGGTCTATGTGTCTGGCACCGTCGGCATCAATTTCGAGACGGGTGAATGCAGCCCCGACCCGGTCGAACAGCTTCGCCAGGTCATCGGCAATATCGAGCCCTGGCTGGAAAAGGCCGGCGCCTCGCTGAAGGACGTCGTGCAGATCACGACCTATGTCACCTCCGCCGAAGTCTTTGCCGCCATCGGCCCGACGCTGAAGGAAATCTTCGGCGAGATCCTGCCGACGAATGCAGCGCTCGTCGTCCAATTCCCGGTCCCGAACGTCAAGGTCGAAATCTCCGCGACGGCTGTCATCGGCTGCGGCGCCTGATAAAATGGCGGCCGCCGGACTTGCCGGCGGCCGCTCCCTTTCTTGGCCTCCTTGCGGGCGTCCGGCATGCTTCGAAATCTCATTCATCCCGACAACCGGCATGCCCTCACCGTGGGAATAGGCCTTGTCATCATTGGCTACTTCCTCTTCGCGTTGAATGACGTGGTGGCCAAATTCCTGGTCGCGAGCTTCGGCGTCGCACAGGTGCTGACCATCCGTGCAATCGGCGCCTTTGCCGTTCTCGTGCCGCTGGCACGCCAGCAGGGCGAACATCCCTTCCGCAATGTGCATCGACCGCTCGTGCAGGTATTGCGCGCGCTTCTCATCACGCTGGATACGGCGTTGTTTTACGCCGCGGTTGTCTATCTGCCGCTCGCCGACGTCATGACGTTCTACATGGCCGGGCCGATCTACATGACGGTGGCGTCGCATTTCCTGCTGGGCGAGCGGGCCGGCTGGCGGCGCTGGAGCGCCGTTCTGCTCGGTTTCATCGGCGTCGTGGTCGCGCTCGATCCATCGACATCGGCGTTCTCGGCGCCGGCCTGGTTTGCGCTCATCGGCGGACTTGCCTACGCACTCACATTGGTGCTCAATCGTTCTCTTGCGCGGACGGGCGACGCCACGCTTGGCATCTACCAGGGACTTGCCACCTTCATTCTTGCCGGTGCGGCTTCCATTTTCGACTGGCGATCCTTCACCATAGCCGAAGGCGCATCCATGCTTCTTCTGGGCGTGATCGGCGCATTTGCCCATCTCGTCGTCACGCGTTCGCTGAAGCTTGCGCCGGTATCGATCCTGGCGCCGTTCCAATACACCCTTCTGCTGTGGGGAATGCTTTTCGGATTTTTGTTCTTCGGCGACGTTCCGGGTCCCAACATGATCGTCGGATCGGCGATTATTGTCGTTGCCGGCCTGTTCATCTCCCACCGTAAGGCGCGAAAGGTGGAGACGGTTCCAGACAGCGACCTGCCGGCGCAACTGCCATGAGCACAGGTCCATGGCCGTGTGCGCCTGAGAACCACGCACCAGCCCAGAGCCGTGAGCGTCGACGCGTTTCGCAAACACTTTCCCAACACCTCATCGAAAGTCCCTGATCATGTCTATGGCAAGCCCGATCGATCCAACCATGCAAGGCGTCGTCTGGACGAAAACCCTGCAGGAAACCGTTCGCGACTATCCTCGCCTTGTCGGCGAGGAGACCGCCGACCTCGTCGTTGTTGGTGGCGGTTATTCCGGCCTCAACGCGGCGATCCATGCGACGCGACATGGTTTGAACGTTGTTGTGGTCGAGGCCGGGCGCGTTGGAAACGGTGCCGCCGGTCGCAATGGCGGTTACAACGTGCCCCATTTCCCGGGTGGGATGACCCCCTCCGTCGTTGAAGCCGCCATCGGTCCTCGCAAGGGTCGCGCGCTTGCCGATCTGGTGCTTCACGGGGCGGATGCCGTCTTCCGACAGATAGAGGCGTTCCAGATCAAGTGCTCGGCAGTGCAGAACGGCTGGATGCAGCCGGCACATTCCGATACCTCGATACTGAAGGTGCGCAAGGTCCATGATGAGTGGAAAGCGCTCGGCGCCGCGGTGGAATGGCATTCCGCCGCTGATGTCGCTGACCTTCTCGGTGCACGGGGCTATCTCGGTGGCTGGTCCAACGCCGAGGGCGGGACCGTCAATCCCTACAGCCTCGCCGTGGGTTTGGCGCGTGCCGCGGAGCAGAGCGGCGTGCGTATCTTCGAGAACAGTCCGGTCGATGGCTTTGAGGAGACGGGGCAGGGTGTCGTCGTCCGCTGCGGGGCAAATCGCGTTTTCGCCAAATCCGCCGTTTTCGCCACCAATGCCTATACGGGCGATTTCCTGCCGGCCATTCAAAAGTCGGTTATTCCCGTTTACCTCTATCATGTCGCAACGAAGCCGCTGCGCGAGGAGTTGCGCGGCGAAATCCTGAAAAGCCAACTTTGCTTTACGGACCTGCGCAAGTCCGGCGGCTTCGGCCGTCTCGATGCGGACGGGCGTCTGATTTCGGGTGGCGCCGTCTTCGATTTCGGCAACAAGATTGCTTATGGGCAGGACCATGCCCGCGCGCGCATGAAGCTGCTCTTCCCCAAGCTGACGGATAGGGACATCGAACTGGAAAGCTATTGGGAGGGTTACTGCGCGGTGACGGAGAGCTATCTGCCGCATATCCTGCGGCTTGGCCGCAACGTCTTTTCCGTCGGCGGCTTTTCGACGCGCGGGGTCAATCTGGCCCAGAATCTCGGGCGGGTCATGGGCGAGTTCATGGCGGGAAAACGTGATCTCGACAGTATTCCGGTCAACATCTACGACCAGCGCCACGACGTGCCGCTCTGGTCGATAAAGACAAGGGCGGCACGCTATGTCTTCCCTTATTATCGTCTGAAAGACGCGATGGGGCTGAGCTAGCGCGCGTTACCCTATAGCCTCGGTGTGTCCCGGTACGAGAGGGCAGTCATCGGCTAGGCGACGCCGCCCCCGCGCGTCGTTTGGCTGGCGGCCCGGCGCAATTCTGGTCGGTTTTGCCAAGAAGTCCGTGCCGGGTTTTCATACAATCTTCCGCGGCCCGCGCTTGCTTCGATGCGGAAATATGTCACGCTACGGCACAGAGTGCCGCCCAACGCGTCGCAGCTTTAGGTCGTTGTTCAGCTTTCTGCCCTAACGTCAGGCAATCTTGCATGCGGGGATTTCGGATGGGCGTCGTGACGCTGGACCAGGTGGAGCGCCAGATAGCGCGGGGTTTTCGCCTTCTGCGCTTCGCCCCGGATATCGAGGCCGCGTTCCGCAAGGACTATGCGGCGGAACGGGTGCGGCTGGCCGCGATCTGGGGTGTGATCGGCACGCTGATCTACGACCTGGTCTATTTCGGCGATCGCACCATGATGGCGGACGTCTTCACCGAGCTGGTCATCGTTCGTTTCCTGGTGTTCACGCCCTTCGTGATCGGATGCATCCTTGCTGTTCGCCGCTGGCCGGATGCGCTTCTGTACGACATTCTCTCCATTGCGATCGCCGTGCTGGGTGTCACCCTGCCCATGGCCGTCGCCACACAGAGCGCCAGTCCCTACCTTTTCGTCTACCAGAACGGCAATTCCGCCGCCTTCCTGTTTTTCGTCATCGCATTGCGGCCGCGGTTTCCCGCCGTGCTGGCAGGGCTTGTGTTGATGTGCGCCTCGCATTTCACCACCACGCAGCTGACCGGCGCCTTCGACGCCGTCACCTATTCCGGCATCGTCACCTTTTATGTGACGCTCTCGATCTTCCTGGCGGTGAGTGCCTATTTCTTGGAGCAGACGGACCGGCAGAATTTTCTCAACCAGCTGCGGGCCAGCCTGCTCTACGGGCAGCTCGAATACAATTCCGAACGCGATGAACTGACGGGACTGCTGAACCGGCGCTCGCTCGCGCGGATTTGCGAGCGGCTGTGGAGCGGCAATCACCAATCGGGGGTCGCCGCCATCCTTCTCGATATCGATCATTTCAAGCGATTCAATGACGTCCACGGCCATATCGAAGGCGATGCCTGCCTTCGCACCATCTCGCAGTGCATCCGCGACACGGCGGATGAGGCATCCTTCGTGTTCCGCTTCGGCGGCGAGGAGATGCTTGTGCTTTCGCCCATCCGGGAACCCCTGACGGCGCTTGCAACGGCGGAGCGCATCCGGGTCGCGATCGAAAACCTGGCCATGCGTCATCGTGGGCTCGAAGAAGGCTGCGTGACCGTCAGTCTGGGTGTCGCCTTCGCGGCGCCGTCCGAGGTGACGCTCGAAGGGCTTCTGCGGGATGCCGACAGCGCGCTCTACGAAGCAAAGCGCAAGGGTAGAAACATGGTGGCGCTTGCCGGCGGGCCGGTCGCCGGCACCCGTGTTGCCTAGGATCAACGTTTAAAGGCGCACGGCAGTGCCTGGCCCGGATTACCGTCCGGTGTGCCTCAGGCTGAACGGTTTCATCAACCGACCTGCGGCTCAGCCAGCGTTCCATCCCGATTATGAGAAAACGTGGGCCTTGCCCGTCACGCCGAGGCGTACGAGGGCGCCGAGGGCAGGCAGCGCTATGCTCGACGTCTTGATGAGGATTGGCGGCAACGCGATATCGGGAAGGGCGACGGCGACGGTGCAGACGGCGCCGCCGAACTGCACATCGACGACGCGTCCGCCGTCCTGTGGCGCGGTGCCGTCAACGACGATACTGATCTGTTCCGGCCGCAGCATGATTTCCGCGCTGCCCGCATGGCCGCCTTCGACCGCCACGCGCCCCAGGGCACAGTCGGCGAAGCCGTTGGTGACCGTTGCCGGCAGCAGCACGGCGTCGCCGAGAAACCGTGCGGTTTCCCGGTCGCGCGGATGCTGGTAGAGCGTCTGGGGCGAGCCGGCCTGAACCAGGCGCCCCTCCCGCAGCACGGCGACCTGATCGGCGAAGGAGAGCGCTTCCGCCTGGTCGTGGGTGACGAGGATGGCGGTGATGCCGGCCGTCTGGAGAACGCGCACGACCGCCTTGCGCATGGTCTCGCGCAGGCCCGTGTCGAGGGCGGAGAAGGGCTCGTCGAGCAGCATGAGGCGCGGCCGCCGGCCGAGCGCCCGGGCCAGCGCCACGCGCTGTTGCTGCCCGCCGGATAGCTGGTGCGGTCGACGCGTCGCCATGGCGTCGTCGAGCTCGACCATGTCCAGCAGTTCGGCGATGCGGCGCGTCCGATCCGGCGCGCCGCGCTCGAAGCCGAAGGCGACATTTTCGGCGACGCTCAGATGCGGAAACAGCGCGCCATCCTGTGAGACGATGCCGATGCCGCGCTTGTGTGCCGGCACGCCCGCCGGTCCTTCGGCGAGCTGCTTCCCATCGAAACGTACAGTGCCGCTGTCGGGAAACTCGAAACCGGCGATGATGCGGAGCAGCGTCGACTTACCCGAGCCGGAGGGACCGACCACGGCGGTCCGGCTGCCGGGTTCGACGGAAAGGCTGACATCGTCCAGCGCTGCTACCGGGCCGTACCGCTTGCTGATGGTCTCGAGATGCAGCAGCGTCATTGGCCGGCGGTCCGTTTCGATTGGGCATGGAGGAGGAGGGTGAGCGGCAGCGACAGCACGACCATCATCACCGCATAGGGTGCGGCGGCGACATAGTCGATCTCGCTGGTGAGCGCCCAGAACCGGGTGGCGAGCGTATCGACGCCGGTCGGTGCCAGCATCAGCGTGGCGGTCAGTTCGTTGGTGATGCCGAGCGAGACAAGGGCGACGCTGGCTGCAGCCCCGGGTGCGGCGAGCCTGAGCGTGATCTGGCGCACCGCCTGGCCGGGCGTGCGGCCGAGCGCCATGGCCGCGCGCTCCAGCTCCACCGGCGCCTGCGCAAGGCTGGCGCGCAGGCCGACCATGGCGCGCGGCAGGAAGAGCAACACATAGCCGGCGAGCAGCAGGGCGAAGGTCTGGTAGAGCGGCAGCAGGAACCGCACCGTGACCGATACCAGCGCAAGTGCCACCACGACGCCCGGCAGCGAGCCGACATAATAATGGCAGGCCTCGAGAAGGCGTTGCAGCCGGCCGGGTGCGCGCACGGACAGCCAGGCCATGGGCGCTGCGGCAATTGTCGCGAGGATACCGCCGGCGAGGGCCAGCAGCATGGTTTGCCCCATCGCGCTTGTGACCTCGTTGTTCCAGATGGCGGCGCCGCCAAGCCAAAGCCAGCGGCCGAGTGTCAGCAGCGGCACGCCGAGGGTCAGGACCGCGAGCGCTGCGGGCAGGAGCAGGATCGGCAGAGAGAGACGCCCGAGCCGCTGCCGGGTGGCCGGTCGCGCAGCACCAGAACCGACGCGGGCGTAACGCTCGTTGCCACGCAGCAGCACTTCGAGGCCAAGCAGGAAAAGGCAGCAAGCGACCAGTACGCCGCCGATCATGCTGGCGGCCGGGCTGTTATAGGAGGACTGGAACTGATCGACGATGGCGGTCGCCAGCGTATCGAAGCGGATCATCGCGAACAGGCCGTATTCCGACAGGAGATGCAGGCCGATCAGCAGCGAGCCGCCGCAGATGGCGAGGCGCAATTGCGGCAGGACCACGCGGAAGAACACGGCGACGGGCGCAAGGCCAAGCGAGGCGGCGGCATCCTCCACCGCGGGATCCAGCCGCCGGAGAGCCGCGGCCACCGGCAGGTAGAGAAACGGATAATAGGCGAGGACCGCAACGAACACGCCCCCGGAGAGACCCCGCATGCCCGGCACGAGACTGACCCAGGCATAGCTGTGCACGAAGGCCGGCACGGCGAGTGGCGTTATCGCCAGCCACGCCCAGAGGCGAGCGCCCGGAATGTCGGTGCGTTCCGTCAGCCAGGCGAGGCCTACGGCGACCGCGATCGACAGCGGAATGGTCAGGACTTCGAGATAGAGGGTGCTGAGGATCAGTTCGCCGACGCGCGGGCGGAAGACCAGCGTCTTCACCGTTTCCCAGCCGACATCATAGGTCACCCAGCCGATGAAACCGAGTGGCACGAGGCTGAACAGCGCCACCAGCGCGGCAAACACGATCACCGGCACATGTGGGAGCGACGTGCCCACGCGCCTGCGCGCCGGCCAGGCGTCGGTGAATGCTTCCGCTGTGCTATCCTGCAACACGGCCCATGCCTTCATGCCACGCGAACAAGTGGAGGCCGTTGCAGCATTCCGCGGCCATCCGACCTTGCCCTAAGGATTTCCTGAGTAAAAGGCAATGGTTTGTCATAGGCAGCCGGCGAACCGCACATCGCTTCTGGAAACGGTCGCGATCCCGTTATAAGTAGAGTCTTGTTGGCCAGTTTTGCACCGGCACCCGGATTTCGAGCAGGAGAACACCATGAACATGTCGATCCGAATGACAGCGGCAGCGCTGTCGCTCTTTGCAGCGGCGTCGCTGGCGTCAAGCGTCCGCGCGCAGGAAGTGGATGAACTCGTCATCTACAATGCCCAGCATGAAGGGCTCGGAAAGGTTTGGATCGAGGCCTTCACGAAGGAGACAGGCATCAAGGTGGTGGTCCGCAAGGGCAGCGACATGGAATTCGCCAACCTGATCCTCCAGGAAGGCGACCTGACGCCGGCCGACGTGTTCCTGACGGAAAATTCGCCGGCCATGGCGTTGCTCGATACGGAAGGACGCTTTGCACCGGTCGACAAGGAAACGCTCGACCAGGTGCCGGCGGAGTATCGCCCGGCAGATGGCATGTGGACCGGCATCGCCGCACGATCGACAGTTTTTGCCTATGACAAGACGAAGCTCAGCGCGGAGACGCTGCCCAAGTCGATGCTCGATCTTGCCGATCCGGCCTGGAAGGGCCGCTGGGGCGCGTCGCCCGCCGGCGCGGATTTCCAGGCGATTGTGGGGGCATTGCTGCAGCTCAAGGGCGAGGAGGCGACGTCCGCCTGGCTCACGGCGATGAAGGAAAATGCGACGCCCTACAGAGGCAACAGCGTTGCCATGAAGGCGGTCAATGCCGGTGAAATCGAAGGGGCGGTGATCTATCACTACTATTGGTTCGGCGATCAGGCGAAGACCGGCGAAAACAGCAGCAACGTGGCGCTGCACTATTTCAAGAACCAGGACCCGGGCGCCTTCGTCAGCATCTCCGGCGGCGGCATCCTGAAGACCAGCAAACACCAGAAGGAGGCGCAGGCCTTCCTGAAATGGATCACCGGCAAGTCCGGCCAGTCCATCCTGCGCGATGGCGATTCTTTCGAATATGCGATTGCGGGTGATGCCAATCCCAAGCTCGTTCCGCTCAAGGATCTCGATGCCCCGAAGGTGGAGGCCTCAACGCTTGACAACAAGAAGGTCGTGGAACTGATGACCGCCGCCGGCCTGCTTTGATGCTTGGCGGTGCGCGTCTATCGGCCGCGCACCGTCCATTTCACAAGCTGGGATCGCAGGGCGCCTGCCTATACTTCGAACACGTCCTCGAACGATTCAGGGAAGCTTTTGCGGGCGACCCGCTCGTCTATGACGAGCATTGCCTCATAGGACATCGGGTCGAACTCCTTCTCCACCGCCAAGACCTCGCGGCCGAAAAGCAAACTGAGGCGGGCGGCGTCGAGATTGCCGCGTTCGAAGGGTTCCGGGCCGAAATGGTGCCAGAGGGCATGCAGGAAGGCCGCGTCGATGCGGTGTTCGGCGGTGCCGGGACGGCCACGACGAGGCAATGCCTTGATCGGCGTCACTCCGCGTGGATTGGCGCGGCGGATGGTGAACTGCACGCCCGTGCCCGGCATGCCGGATGGAAAGCCGCGGTGCTTGATCATGTCGGGCAGGGTTGCCATGGGATGCTCCTATGCCGTTTCCTGGCCGATCTTGTCCTGCGTCTTCGTCTCGAAGTCGGAGGCATCGTGCCGCTCGTGCAGCTGTTCGGATGGATCGCCGTTCAGCCGGGTGACCATGCGGCCGCGCTTGACGGCCGGTCGGGCGGCGATTTCGGCCGTCCAGCGCTGGACGTTCTTGTAGCTGTCGACATCGAGGAAGGTGCCGGCGTCGCCATATTGCTTGTGTTGCGCAAGGCCACCGTACCAGGGCCAGATCGCCATGTCGGCGATGGTATAGGCAGTACCCGCCATGAACTGGTTTTCGGCCAGATGCCGGTCGAGCACGTCGAGCTGGCGCTTCACCTCCATCGCGTAGCGGTCGATGGCGTATTGGATATGGATCGGCGCATAGGCGTAGAAATGGCCGAAGCCGCCGCCGAGGAAGGGTGCCGAGCCCATCTGCCAGAACAGCCAGTTGAAGGTCTCGGTCCGGGCGCGCAGGTCGTCCGGCAGGAAGGCGCCGAATTTTTCGGAGAGATAGAGCAGTATGGAGGCCGATTCGAAGATGCGCACCGGTGCCCCGCCGCCCTTCGGCGCGTGATCGAACAGCGCCGGGATCTTGGAGTTCGGGTTGACATCGACGAAGCCGGAACCGAACTGGTCGCCGTCCCCGATGCGGATCGGCCAGGCGTCGTACTCGGCGCCCGCGTGTCCCGCCGCCAGAAGCTCCTCCAACAGGATGCCCACCTTCACGCCGTTCGGCGTGGCAAGCGAATAGAGCTGCAGTGGATGTTTCCCGACCGGCAAGGCCTTGTCATGGGTCGGACCGGCGATGGGGCGGTTGATATTGGCGAAGGTGCCGCCATTGCCCTTTTCCCATGTCCAGACTTTCGCAGGTTCGTAGCCGGCGGGGAAATTATCGGCTGGGGATTTCTCAGTCATGCAAATATCCTTGTTCTGAAGGAGCATATCCAATTTGCGAGCGCAGCGTCACCCGGCACGAGGCGGCGCGCTGCATCTCTGCACAGTTCTATCGTGCCCGCATGCCCGGGCATCCTTCAGATGGGGATGGTTTTGACAAACTGCGACAGCCGCCTCCCGACATTGTCAGACAGAAGGCGGCTTTTTACGCGGCTGGCTCGAAGGTGAAGCGAAGCGAATGCGACGCCGCTGAGGGCTATCGCAATCCTTTCGCGCGGTCCCAGGCTTGCGACCACATTTTCAGGGCTTTCTGGCTCAGCGCCTTCGGCAGATGCAGGCGCTTCTGCGCCTCATCGGAAGGATAGAGGTTGGGATTTTCCCGCAGATTTTCGTCGAGCAGGGCGAGTGCTGCCTTGTTCGCTATCGAGAAGCCGGTCTCCGTCGCGGCCGCGGCCGCAATCTCAGGGCGCATGAAGAAGTCGATGAAGGCGTGCGCGGCTTGCGGGTGAGATGCGTCGGCCGGTATGGCGAGCACGTCGGTCCAGACCAGGTTGCCCTCCTTCGACAGGCGATAGGTAACGGTGAACGGCTTGCCGGCTTCCTTGGCGCGGCTGCTGGCGATCAGCATGTCGCCCGAAAAGCCGATGGCGAGGCAGAGGCTACCGTCGGCGAGATCGTTGACATAGCTGGAGCTATGAAACTTGCGCACATAGGGCCGGACCTTGGTGACGACTTCCACTGCCTTTTCGAGTCCGGCTTTGTCGGTCGTGTCCGGGTTGAGCCCGAGATAGATGAGCGCCAGGCCCAGCACCTGTTCGGCATCGTCGAGCATGCCAACGCCGCAGGAGGCGAATTTTTCAACGATCTGCGGATCGAAGACCATGCGGAGCGAATCGACCGGCGCGTCGGGCATGATCGCCGTCACCTTCTCGACATTGTAGCCGACCCCGGTCGTGCCCCACATCCAGGGCACATTGTGGGCATTGCCGGCATCGACGCTTTCGCCGCGGGTCAGAACGGCGGGATCGAGATTGCCGAGGTTGGAAAGACGGGTGCGATCCAGCGGCGCCCAGACCCCGACCGGAAGCTGGCGCAGCAGGTGGGGGGAAAGGTTGACGGTCACAAGGTCGTAACCGGATTTGCCCGTCAGCATCTTGGTCTCGACCATGTCGTTGGAATCGAACAGGTCGTAGGAAACCTTGATGCCTGTCTCCTTCTCGAACTCGGCAATCGATTGGGCGCTGAAGTAGGATTCCCAGGAATAGAGGTAGAGAACCTTCTCTTCGGCCTCGACCGAGGTGGCGAAAAGGCATGCCGTCGCAAGTGCCAGCCAGCGTTTCATCGTCGTTCTCCGTTTCTGATGGCGGGTCATCGGGGTTGCTGCTGCGTGACACAGTGGATGCCGCCGCCGTTTTCGTAGATGCGGTCGGCGTCGATCTGGACGATGCGGCGGCCGGGATGCAGCCGGCCGAGAACATTCTTCGCCAGCGCATCCGCTTTCCTGTCGCCGAATTGCGGCGTGTAGAGTGCGCCGTTGCCGACATAATAGTTCGCGTAGCTGCTCAAAAAGTCCTCGCTCGTCGAACGACCCTCGGTTGCCGAGGGAATGGAAGCGATCTCGAAGGTACGGCCGCGGGCGTCATGCGCTTTCGCCAGGATGGCAAGCGCCTCGTCATGGGCGTGCGCCCATTCCGACGTATCGCCGGGATAGCTGCTGGCCACGATGAGACCCGGTGCCACGAAGCGTAGCGAACCGTCGATATGCCCGTCCGTGATGTCGAGCCCGCGCACGCCCGGAACCCAGATGACGGTTTCGACACCGAGGGCGGCCTTCAGGCGCTGCTCGATGTCGGTGCGCGTCATGCCGGGATTGCGATTGTCGTTCACCCAGCAGCTTTCGGTGAGGAGAAGCGTGCCGTCGCCGTCATATTCGATACCGCCGCCTTCGCCACAGAGGTCCGCATCGTGACGGTCGACGCCCGCCAGCGCTGCAATCCGTGCGGCAAGCTTGCCGTCGCGCGCATGAGCCTGCTTGTTGCCCCAGCCGTTGAAGCCGAAATCGACGGCGGCGACGCCGCCATCTGCCTTGCGGACGAAGACAGGGCCGCTGTCGCGCGCCCACATGTCGTCGGTCGGGATATCGACAAGCTGAACCTTCGGCCCGCAGAGACGGGCAGCCAAACCATGCTGGTCCGCCGGGGTGGCCATGGAAACAGGCTCGTTTTCAGCGATCGCCGCGGCAAGCCGGCCGAGCGTTTCCTGAACGCTTTCGAAATAGGCGCCGGGGCCGCCGTAGAGGCTTGGGGTCGACGGCCAGGCCATCCATGTTCTCTCGTGTGGCTCGGCTTCGGCGGGAACGGCTATCATCCCGATATTCTCCTCTTCGGCACGGCTGCGCGCTGCTGGCATCAATGCCAATCCTGCGGTTGCCAGAACAAAGCTACGGCGTGACAGGGCAGTGTATTGTCCGGTCACAGGGGCTGTTCCTGCGTGATGCAGTGGATCGCGCCGCCGGCGGGCACGACGGCGCCGACATCGACGGTGACGATCCGGCGGTCCGGGAAGGCGACGGAAACGGCTGCCCTGGCCTCCTCGCCGGAGGGGCAGCCAAACGTCGGCATCACCACGCCGCCATTGGTCAGCGCAAAATTGATGTAGGAGCGCGCAAAGATCTCGCTGGTCGCCTCGACGTCGTAGGCTTCCGGTATGGGAATGACCTCGAAGCTGCGGCCGCGCGCATCCGTCTGGCTGCGCAGGGCGGCGAGATTGTCGGCGAGAATGCGTCCGTGCAGATCGGTCGGATCGGGATTGTATTCGAACATCACGACGCCCGGGCGCACGAAACAGCACATGCCGTCGACATGACCATCCGTCTCCAGGTCCAGCGGATCACCCGGCAGCCAGACGACCTTTTCAAGGCCGAGCATGCGCAGGAGTTCCTGCTCCACCCAGGCTTTCGAAAGGCCCGGATTGCGGTTGGGATGAAGCAGGCTCGTTTCCGTGGCGATGAGCGTGCCATCGCCATCGCAGGTCAGCGAACCGCCTTCGCAATGAATGAACGATTGCGCGATCTCCGCCCCTTCATGCGCCAGCACGCGGCCGGCCAAAGCATCGTCGGCGTCGAAAGGCTTGTGTTTGCCGCCCCAGGCATTGAAGCGCCAGGAAACGCCGGCAAGACCGCCATCGTCCCGCTTCATGAAGGTCGGACCGGAATCGCGAATCCAGCAATCGTCGATCGGCATCGGGACCACCTCGATACCGTCACCGAGATAGGCACGGGCATCTGCGGCGTGCGCTGGATGCGCCACCATGCTGACGGGCTCGAAACCAGCGATGGCGTGCGCGACGTCGGCATAGGCCCGCTGCATGGCCGGCAGGCGCTCGCCATAGAGATCCTTGCGGTGCGGCCAGGCCATCCAGGTCTTGGCATGCGGTTCGAATTCACCCGGCCGGCGCAGCTTCACCTGTGGTTGCGGCGATACTCTCGTATCCATTCTTGACTCCTGTTCATTTGCTGCGCTCATTATTCGCCGAACGAATGCGGCGTACAAACGAGAAGCATTCCTGCTTGAAATGAATGGAATTCATGAATGGTGAAGTTCCGGCATATTCCGCCGACCCAGTTCCTGAAGGGGTTCGAGGCTGCTGCCCGCCTTGAAAGTTTCAGCCGAGCGGCAGAAGAAGTAGGCCTCACCCAATCGGCCATCAGCCACCAGATGCGGCTGCTCGAAGGCCAGATCGGACAGCCGCTGTTCCTGCGCATCGGCCGGGAGGTGCGCCTCACGGATGCCGGGCGCGACTATCACCGCACGGTACGGCGCTGCCTTGACATGATGGAGGAGGGCTACCGGCGCCTCGAGCCTTATCGCAAGCCCGGCAGCGTCGTCATCTATGCGCCGCAGGATTTTGCCCGGCGCTGGCTCCTGTCGCGTTTGCCGGCACTGAGGGCGGCTGCGCCGGCCTGCGAACCCTGGCTGGACACGAGCGGCGCGGCTGTCGATTTCGAGACGATGGAAGTGGATATCGCCCTCATCCACGCCCAAGAGCCGCCGCCCGGTTGCGAAAGCCTTCTGATCGCGCGCGACCGCCTGTCGCCCGTTGCCAATCCGGGACTTGCAGTGGGGCTGACCCATCCGTCCGACCTGCTGCACGCGCCCTTGATCCACGAGGAGGGGCCGATCGGTTGGGCCGAGTGGCTGGACCATGTCGGCGCCGAAGCCGGCAAAGTCTGGAAGGGAACGAATTTCAGCGATAGCGACATTGCCCTTGCGGCTGCGGAGTTGGGGCAGGGTATTGCGCTGGCGAGCCTGTTCCTGGCTGGAGACGCTCTTGCCGCCGGTATCCTGGTCCGGCCCTTCGTCGAGACAGTCGATTCGGGCCGCGCCTGGTATGCGTTTTCCAGCCCGGAGCGGCTCAAGGATGGCGACGTGCGGGACGTCTGGTCCTGGTTGGAGAAGCAGGCGATGGAAAGGGAAACGGATTAACCGGCACCGCGTCACGGCGTCGCCGTGCGGGCACCTCTGGTCTTGATTTTTGAATAAGGGTCTTATGTTGACCGTCGAAGCTGTAGCAGTGGCGCTTCTCGATCAGGCGCGCCGATAGATCCTTTCAAAGCCTCGAGAAGTGTCTTTATGTCTTTGTTTTCTCGCTTTCATCGCCTTGCTGTTTCCTTAATTCTTTTCGTTTTCCTGACCGCACCGGGTTTTGCCCATGCGCCGACGCAGGAGGCCATCCGGCAATCGGATGCGATTGCGGTGGAGATGAAGGCGCTCGCCGAGCAGGGCGACACGGACGGTGCCCGCCGCAAGGCGCAGGAGGCGAGCGTGCGGTTCAAGGCGCAAGGCGAGGCCTGGCTTGCCGCCAGCTACGCCGTTTCAGCCGCCGATTACGCCATGCGCGCGGGGGATGCCGCGGGCGTCGACGCGGAATATTACCCCCGAATGCAGGAACTGCTGGCGACCCTCGATCCGGTCGAGGAGACGCGCGCCAATCTGCTGCTCGAACTGCTGATGGATGCCAAGGGCAAGCTTGGCGATAAGGACCGGCAGGATGCGCTCGGGGAACTCTATGAAGAGCGAATCCGCAAGGTGCGTGGCAAAAACAGCGAGCAGGATATCGACGGCCGGGTGCGCACATCCTACAGCCTGCTCGAAAACGGCCGTCTGGAGGATGGCCTAAAGAAGATCCGGGCGGCGCTCGTGACCTCGCAGAAGACCGAACTGCATGCTGTGACGCTGCGGCATTACACGCAGATCGCCCGCAGCCTTCATGCAAGCGGCCTCAACGACGAGGCGGCCGCCTTCTTCCACGAGGCCGAGCAGACGCGGGCGATCCGGGCCGATGCGAAGGAGCTGGCCGATTTCTATCTCGCCTATGCGGAATTCCGCACGGCGGTGCCGGATACCCAGCAGCATTTCGTGCCGCTCTATTCGATGGCGACCAATCTCTACGCCCGTTTCTACGGCCACGAATCCCCCGAACTGATCCACGCCACGGACAAGCTGGCGACAGCCCTGTCGGATGTCGGGCAATACGGCACCGCGATCGACCTCGAACGGCGCAATTACGAGATCGCCCAGAAAGCGCTCGGTGAAGACGACACCGTTACATGGCGCATCGCCAACAATCTGGCCGACATGCTGCGCGGTCTTGGTTCGCCGTCGCGCGCATTGGAATACGACCTCAAGGTGCTGGAAAATCGAACCCGCCACTACGGGCAGAATCACTTCAACACGCTGGTGAGCGCCAACAACACCGCGCAGAACTATCTCGATCTTGGCAACTATGGCGAAGCACGGCGCTATTTCGCTCTCTGCCTCGACATCTCCAAGGCGCTCGGCGATCCCGTGACGATTGCCGGCATGGAGGCCTGGCTTGCCTATACCGATCTCCTTTCGGGTGCTGCGCCGCTGGATGCGGCCGCCATCAGCCGCATGGATGCGCTCATCACCGATTCCAACTACCCGGCCATATTGAGCATGAAAGCGGCCGATCTTCTTGCCGGTCATTTTGGACTGAAAGGCGATACGGAGCGCCAGATCAAACATCTGCAGCAGGCCTACAGCATTGCCGGCGGTGAAATGGGCATGGCCCATCCGCTCGCCTTTGCCGGGCGCATTGCCATCGCGAATGCCAAAGCCGCGACGGACAAGGCGACCGCCGCGCAGGAGTTTGCGGGCATCGACCGCGACATGCTTGGCTGGGTGAATCTCCAGGTCTCGGTCGCCGGCGGGCGCGATGTCGGCGAAGCGGTGCGCGCCATGGCCGATGGCATGCTCTACGACTATGCGCGCTTTGCCGAGCACAATCCCGCGGCGGTGCCGGCCTTTGCCGATGCGACGCGGCGCTGGCCGTCGCTGGCGACCGCCGATGCCGACAATATCCTGAAACTCGCCCGCACGATCGACCCGTCGGATGGTGAAACCGCCCGCCTGCTAGAACGCATCTCGCGCCTTTCACGCATCGCCCGCGAGACGTTTGCGGCGGATGTCGAACAAGACCTCGCCTACGAATACCTGGCGGAGACCAAGACGCTTGAAAAGCAGCTCAACGACCGGATCGTTGCGCGCTATCATCTCGATCGCGAAACGGTGCTGAACCAGGCGCTGCCGACATCGGCGGATCTGCTTGGGCAAGATCAGGCGCTCGTCCAGTATTTCACGACCCGCAAATGGCGGGCGGACAGGGAGGGCGCCGATCCGATCGCGGATACCAGGCTCTACGCCATCATCTGGCGCAAAGGCGCAGGCCCGGTGCTGAAAGCGCTCGGTGATCCGCGGGAACTGTTGTCGAACGACGAGGAGATTGTCGCGGCCCTCCAGACGCGTGAGCGCAGTGGAGATGACAACAGAGGATTGCGCATAGACGCGAGCAAACGTGCCTTCTCAAGCCTGCACGACCGGTTGGTCGCGCCGCTCGAAAAGGAAATATCAAGTGCGAAGACGCTCTTCATAGTGCCGGACGGGCGATTGTTCGCCTTGCCCTTTTCGCTGCTGGAGGATGCCGGCGGCAAATTGCTCGAAGAGCGCTTCACGCTGCGGCTCCTGACGGAGCCGGAAGCGCTCTACCGCGCTGTCGACGATCGTGTGCTGCCCGCAAAGGGCCGGGTCGTGCTGGCGGGTGGCATCGACTATGCCAGGGGAGAGGAGGGCGGTGCCATGCCCTTGCCGGGCACCCTGCGCGAGGTGGAAGCCATCGGCAAGGTCCTGTCCCGCCCCGGCCTGAAAATCGAAACCCTCACGGGAACGGATGTCGGCGAAACAGTGCTCCGCGAGCGCATGACGGGAGCCGCCATTGCCCATCTGGCCACACACGGAGCCTATGGTAGCCCGAAGAACGGCGGCGCCAGCAATGTCGACACGCTCTGGCAGAGCGAGGTCATCCTGGCGCAATCCGGCGACAGTCGTGCCATGCGCCGCGACGAGAAGGACGGGCGGCTCTATGCCTTCGAGCTGATGGGCTGGGACCTTTCCGGCCTCGACCTGCTGGTTCTGTCCGCCTGTGAGACAGGCCGTGGCGACGAGGCCTTCGTGGGCGGCGTGCGAGGTCTGCCGACCGCGGTGGGCCTTGCCGGTGCAAAGCGCTCCCTGCTGACGCTCTGGCCCGTCGCCGACGACGGGACAGCGGATTTCATGGTGCGCTTCTACGAACACCTGAAGGCCGGCCAGACCTATGCAGCCGCGTTGCGCAGCACGCGGCGCGATGCCATCGAAGGGCGGATCCCGACGGCAAGGGATCCGCTGGTCTGGGCCGCGTTCGTGCTGTTCGAGAACTAGAGCAATTCCAGCAAAAGTGGGTGCCGATTTTGCGTCCGGAATTGCGTAAAAGCAAAGCTCTAGGCGTTGTCGAAGATTGCCATGTCGAGTTCGGCCTTGCGGCCCAACGTCGTCATCCATTCGGTGAACTGCGGACGGTTCCGGATCTGGCGACCGTAATGGCGGCCGAGGGCTGCCGTGAGGTCACCCTTTCGGCCGAGCTGTTCGTCGGCAAAGCTCACCATCTGCGAGTTCGGCCAGGCTTGCGGACGAATGCCGACAAGACGGGTGAACAAGGCTTCGCCCGGTTCGTCCGGATTGGCCTGTGCCATCAGCGTCAGCATGGCAGCCGTCGAGCGCGATATGCCCATATGGCAATGCACGAGCAGATGGCTCGCCCCCTGTCGCCCGTGGAAGTCCGCGCCGAATTGCAGGATCGCTTCGACATGGTCGGGATGCGGCATGGTCCGTTCCGGCGCCGCGGCAATGATGTCGTGGAAGCGCAACGTGGTGCGGTGGTGCTGGCCGTAGGTCTGGAACACGTCCAACTCCGGGTATTCCGGGTCGATAATCGACAGCACGTGGGTCACGTTCCGGGCTTGCTGGCCCGGCAGTTCCTCGATCCCGCAAACCGAGAGCTCTGGAGAGAAGACGACGTCCATTTTCGAATCAGTCCTTAGTCGATGGGTGGTTTTCGGGACGATAGAGATACAGCAGGGGGAAACGAAGGCATTTTCGTTTCGCCGGTGACGCGTGCCGGTCCTCAGGGGACGCTTGATGGTTGGGGCAGTACGGCTTGTCTCAGCACATGCTCCAGCCAATCGGCAAAGACCTGCAGGCGGCGAGAAAGATGCTGGCGGTGCGGGTAAAGCAGCGTCATCGGCAACGGTTCGGCGCGTTGCTGCGGCATGACCTCGACGAGGTCGCCCGCGTCGAGATGCTGGCGAACGTCGTAGGCGGGGATCTGGATCAGGCCGAGGCCGGCGAGGCAGCAGGCGATATAGGCTTCGGCGCTGTTGGCGGTGACGCGTCCACGCATCGGCAGGGTGCGCAGCACGCCGTCCTCCAGCCATTCCCAAGGCTCGACCCGGCCGGTGGACGGCGAGGCGTAGTTGACCGCCCAATGCGTGCCGAGATCGTCGGGTGTTTGCGGTGCGCCGTGCCGGGCAATGTAGCCGGTGCTGGCGACATTGATCAGCGGCAGATGCCCGATCGAACGGGCAATCAGCCCGGAATCGGTCAACGGGCCGACGCGCAGCACGCAATCAACGCTATCCTCCACCAGGTTGATCGCCCGGTCCGTCACGCCGAGATCGATGTCAATTGCCGGGAACCGGTCGAGGAAATCCGGCAGCGCAGGCGCGATGATGAGCCGTCCAATCCGCCCCGGCACGTCGATACGCAGCCGACCGGCGGGTGCGGCGCTGTTGTCACCGAACAGTCCTTCCGCTTCCTCGACGGCGGCGACGAGGTGCAGGCAGCGCTGGTAGAAGGCCAAACCATCCTGGGTGGGGGAAACGCGTCGCGTCGTGCGGTGCAGCAGGCGGGCGCCAAGCCTGCCCTCCAGGGTCGCTATCGCCGCCGAGACCGATGAGCGCGGAAGGCCGAGCGTATCCGCCGCCCGGGTGAAGCTCGCGCTTTCGACGACGCGGGTGAAGATGCGAAAGAGGTCGATGCGATCCAAGCGGCCCCGCCATTGTTCGTTGATCCTGACATATGATGTCAGACTGTCCGGCTTTATTGCAACATTCCAGTCGATAAGTTTGCTCCGGCGTCAGGCGGGCACCATGCCCGGCCAAAGGATTGCTCAAGGAGAACCACACCATGACCGACCATTCCATCAAGGGTAAGACCGTCATCATCGCCGGCGGTGCAAAAAACCTCGGCGGCCTGATCGCCCGCGACTTCGCTGCCCATGGCGCCAAGGCCGTTGCCATCCACTACAACAGCGCCGCCACGAAGGCGGATGCCGATGCCACGGTTGCCGCGGTCAAGGCCGCGGGTGCCGAGGCGGCCGCTTTCCAGGCCGATCTGACGACCGCCGGTGCTGTTGAAAAGCTGTTTGCCGATGTCGTGACCGCGCTCGGCCATCCTGACATCGCGATCAACACCGTCGGCAAGGTGCTGAAGAAGCCGATTGTCGACATTTCCGAGGCCGAATATGACGAGATGAGCGCCGTCAACGCGAAGTCCGCCTTCTTTTTCCTCAAGGAGGCCGGCAAGGCGCTGAACGACAACGGCAAGATCTGCACGCTCGTCACATCGCTGCTCGGCGCTTACACGCCGTTCTATTCCAGCTATGCCGGCACCAAGGCGCCGGTCGAACACTTTACGCGCGCGGCATCCAAGGAGTTCGGCGAGCGCGGCATCTCGGTGACGGCGATCGGCCCCGGCCCGATGGATACGCCCTTCTTCTATCCCGCCGAAGGGGCCGATGCGGTCGCCTATCACAAGACAGCGGCCGCGCTGTCGGGTTTCTCAAAGACCGGCCTTACCGATATCGAGGACATCGTTCCCTATATCCGCTTCCTCGTTTCGGAGGGCTGGTGGATGACCGGCCAGACCATTTTGGTCAACGGTGGCTACACCACAAAGTAAACCTGAGAGGAACCGTTCGGGATCGTCAATCCCGAACGGTTCACGACTTCGTGGGTCGATTGCCCTGGAAGCGGCCACGGATTGACGCTGCCCGGTCAAATCATGTTTATCCGGTGGCGTACCGCGATTCCGATCCTGTAAGATGGGGCCGCGCGATGAGAAGCGCGACTGCAGGAGGCCGAACATCACCAGTCCTTCCTTTTCGACGCGGCAGGTTCGGTTGGCGTCGGGGCTTGTGCTCTTTTCCTTCGTTGCGACCCATCTTGCAAACCATGCCCTTGGGCTCGTTTCTCTCGACGCCATGGAAGCCGGGCGAGGCGTTTTTCTTACGATCTGGCGAAGCACACCGGGCACCGTTGCGCTGTATGGCGCTTTTCTCGTTCATTTTGCGCTGGCTCTCCGGGCCATCTATTCGCGCCGGGCGTGGCGCATGCCCCTTGGCGAGTTTGCCCAGATTGCTTTCGGTTTGTTGCTGCCGTTCCTGCTGGTCGATCATGTCTTCGGCACCAGGGTGCTCCATGAAACCACCGGCGTCAGGGACCAGTATGCCCGCGTCATCTACAATCTATGGGTCGTGTCTCCTGTCGGTGGCGTGAAGCAGTCCTTCGTGCTCGTCGTCGCCTGGGCGCACGGCTGTCTCGGGCTGTATTTCTGGCTGCGGCAGCGATCCTGGTTCGCGCGGCACCAGCCCGTCTTCCTTGCCGTCGCGGTGCTGCTTCCGTCCCTGGCATTGCTTGGATTTGTCGATGCCGGCCAGACGATCGCTAGACTGGCTGCGAAAGGCGGCCTTGATCCCTCGGTAACGGCTATGCCGCCCGAGAGTGCGAGCACCGCGTTTGCCGACACCGCGCGCACGATCGTCTATTCGGTTTTGGTGGCGCTGGTCGGCGGCCTCTTCGCCTTTCGTCTCCTTCGCTATCTGCGCCTGCGCCGGAACATGGTGGAAATCCGCTATGGCGCGGGACACACCGTCCGGGTGCCGCGTGGCTTCAGCGTCCTCGAGGCGAGCCGCCGGCACGGCATACCCCATAACTCCACATGTGGCGGCAAGGGGCGGTGCTCGACGTGCCGTGTCCGTGTCACCGAGGGCTTGCACCGATTGTCGCCGCCAACGGAGACCGAGCAGAAGACGCTCGCGAGGATCAATGCCGGCAAGGATGTCAGGCTGGCCTGCCAATTGCGCGCGATGAGCGATCTCACGGTCATTCCGCTGTTGTCGACCGCGGTCACTGCTGCCGAGGTGGTGCCGCGTTTGAGTGTCGCGCCGGGCAGGGAGCAGGAGGTCGTGGTCCTGTTCTGCGATATCCGCGGCTTCACCAAACTCGTCGAGGCGCGCTTGCCCTTTGACGTCGTCTTCCTGCTCAACCGCTATTTTGCCGTGGTTGGGCGCGCCGTAGAGGCGGAAGGGGGCAAGCTGGACAAGTTCGTCGGCGACGGGGTCATGGCACTGTTCGGTGTCACGCCCAGTGCGCTTGATCCCTGCCGTGGCGCGTTTGCGGCGGCCGTTGCAATCGGCGAGGGCATCCGCGAACTCAATCAGGAGCTTGCCGAGGAACTGAGGGCTCCTCTCCGGCTGGCGATCGGCATCCATGTCGGCCCCGCCGTCGTGGGCGCCATCGGCTACGGATCGGCAATCGGCATCACGGCGATTGGCGATACGGTCAATATTGCAAGCAGACTGGAGGGGGCAGCAAAGGAACTCGACGCTTATCTCGTCGCATCCGAACGGGCTGCCCGCCGCGCGGGCCTCGATCTGTCGGCAGCGAGCCAGCGTACGATCGATGTGCGCGGGCGTTCCTTGGCCCTGAACGTCGTTGCGTTCGACGATATGCACGATTTGTCCAGAAGCCTTGATGGCGAGATCGAACCTCTCTCATAAGGGTTTGCCTGTTGCGGACAGGTCTTGATGGTTGGTTTCGCGCGGCGCGCCGGCCGTAGCCTTCGCCCTGTCTTCGAGCGGCATCCGCCAAAATTCCTATAGGATTCCTATTTTTTCGCCGCCCGGTTGCTCTCGAATGCCTATCCGGTTTGGCCACATATCAGAGCGTGAGAGATCGAAGGATGCTCTCCACGCTAGAAAGCTTTCTCGGTGTCGCCCGTCCGGACGGCGCCTTTTGGCTTGTCTCGCTCCGCCCAAACCAAAGGAGTCCGAATGATGATCGACGTCATTCTTATCGGCACAGCGGTCGTCTTCTTCGCCCTCTGCTTTGCCTACACGCAAGCCTGCGACAGGCTGTGAGGAGAGCATACGATGTTGTTCGACTATGTCTTTAGCGGTGCCGTCACCGTCTTTCTCACCATTTACCTGACCTACGCTCTCATTCGGCCAGAACGCTTCTGATGAAGCTGCCGGGTATTGAAAGTTTCCTCCCATGACCCTCAACGGATGGCTACAGATCCTGCTCTTCTGCGGGATCGTCCTTGCCCTCGTCAAACCGCTCGGCGCCTATATGACGCGCGTTTTTGCCGGGGAACGTACATTTCTTTCTCCCGTCCTCGTTCCGATCGAACGGGGGCTATACGCCCTGGCCGGCACCAGCGATCGCGAAGAGCAGCGCTGGACGAGCTACGCCTTCGCCATGCTCGCATTCAACCTTGCCGGCCTGCTGCTGCTTTATGGATTGCAGCGCATGCAGGGCATGCTGCCGCTCAATCCTGCCGGTATGACCGCGGTCGGGCCGGAACTGTCGTTCAACACCGCCATCAGCTTCGTCGCCAATACCAACTGGCAGAACTATGGCGGTGAAAGCACCATGTCCTATCTGACGCAGATGGCCGGGCTGACGGTGCAGAACTTCGTTTCCGCCGCCACCGGCATGGCGATCGCCGTCGCCCTGATCCGCGCGTTCTCGCGCGCCTCGGGCAAGGCGCTCGGCAACTTCTGGGTCGATATGACCCGCGCCACGCTCTACATATTGCTACCGATCTGCATCGTGCTGACGCTTGTCTATGTCGCGCTCGGCGTGCCGCAGACCTTCGGCCCCTATGTGACGGCGACGACCCTAGAAGGGGCGCAGCAGACCATCGCGCTCGGCCCGGTCGCCTCGCAGCTCGCCATCAAGATGCTCGGCACGAATGGCGGCGGCTTCTTCAACGCCAACTCGGCCCATCCGTTCGAGAACCCCGACGCCATCTCGAATATGATCCAGATGGTCTCGATCTTCGCGATCGGCGCGGCCTTCACCAATGTCTTCGGTCGCATGGTTGGCAACCAGCGCCAGGGCTGGGCGATCCTCGCCGCCATGGGCGTGCTGTTCGTCGCCGGTGTCGCCGTTACCTACTGGGCGGAAGCCTCCGGCAACTCGCTGATGCATGCCTTCGGCCTGCAGGGCGGGAACATGGAGGGCAAGGAAGCCCGCTTCGGCATCGTCATGTCCTCGCTCTTCGCAGTGGTCACGACGGCAGCCTCGTGCGGCGCGGTCAATGCCATGCATGGCAGCTTCACGGCGCTCGGCGGCCTCATCCCGCTCATCAACATGCAGCTCGGCGAGGTCATCGTCGGCGGCGTCGGCGCAGGCTTCTACGGCATCGTCCTCTTCATCATCGTCGCCGTCTTCGTGGCAGGCCTGATGGTCGGACGCACGCCGGAATATCTCGGCAAGAAGATCGAGGCGAAGGAGATGAAGATGGCCGTGCTCGCCATCCTTTGCCTGCCGCTCGCCATGCTGGTCTTCACGGCCATCTCGAGCGTCATGCCCTCGGCGGTCGCATCGATCGGTACGGCCGGCCCGCACGGCTTCTCCGAGATCCTCTACGCCTATACGTCGGCTGCGGCCAACAACGGCTCGGCCTTCGGCGGCCTGACCGGCAACACGCCCTGGTACAATGTCACTCTCGGCCTCGGCATGCTGATGGGGCGCTTCCTGGTCATCGTTCCCGCGCTGGCGATTGCCGGTTCGCTGATCGCCAAGAAGACGGTTCCTGCCTCGGCCGGCACCTTCCCGACGGACGGGCCGCTCTTCGTCGGTCTGCTCGTCGGTACGATCCTCATCGTTGGCGGTCTTACCTTCTTCCCGGCGCTGGCGCTCGGCCCGGTCGTCGAACACCTGGCCATGCTGGCCGGGCAGACCTTCTGAGGAGCGGCCACGATGCGTCGCGTGACAAGACCTTCCGTCTCCACCCCGGTTCGCCGGGGTGGAGAAAGCAGCCGGTGGTGTGCGTCCAATGCCATTCTGGCGATGTTGGGCGCCCTCTTCGCCATCGCCTGCATCATCGAATTCCTTCGCGGTTGACCGGTCACCGGTTCCGCATTTTGTTTCAAAGCTGGAGTCTCTTATGAGCCAGGCAAAATCCGCGAGCGTCCTGGATTCTCGCATTCTCATCCCGGCGATCGGCGCTGCGTTCACCAAGCTCAATCCGCGCACGCTTGCCCGCAATCCGGTCATGTTCGTCGTGGCGACCGTCTCGGTCCTCACCACCGTCCTCTTCCTGCGCGACGTTGCTACCGGTGGCGGTGATCTCGGCTTCTCCTTCCAGATCAACCTCTGGCTCTGGTTCACCGTGCTCTTCGCCAACTTCGCAGAAGGCGTCGCCGAAGGCCGTGGCAAGGCCCAGGCCGATTCCCTGCGCAAGGCGCGCAGCGAAACCCAGGCCAAGCTGCTCGCCGCTGGCAGCACCACCGATTATAAGATGGTGCCGGGCACCAGTCTCAAGGTCGGCGACGTCGTGCTCGTCGAGGCGGGCGACATCATCCCGTCCGACGGTGAGGTCATCGAAGGCGTAGCCTCGGTCAACGAGGCGGCGATCACCGGTGAATCCGCGCCCGTCATCCGTGAATCCGGCGGCGACCGCTCGGCCGTCACCGGCGGCACGCAGGTCCTGTCCGACTGGATCCGGGTGCGCATCACGGCGGCTGCCGGTTCCACCTTCCTCGACCGCATGATCTCGCTCGTCGAAGGTGCGGAACGCCAGAAGACGCCGAACGAGATCGCGCTCAACATCCTGCTTGCCGGCATGACGCTGATCTTCGTGCTTGCGACCGCCACCATTCCGAGCTTCGCCTCCTATGCCGGCGGCTCGATCCCGGTCATCGTTCTCGTCGCGCTGTTCGTGACGCTGATCCCGACGACCATCGGTGCGCTGCTTTCGGCCATCGGCATTGCCGGCATGGACCGCCTCGTGCGCTTCAACGTGCTGGCCATGTCGGGGCGTGCGGTAGAAGCTGCCGGTGACGTCGATACGCTGCTGCTCGACAAGACCGGCACGATCACGCTCGGCAACCGCCAGGCGACGGCCTTCAAGCCGGTGCGCGGCGTCACCGTGCAGGAACTTGCCGACGCTGCCCAGCTCGCCTCGCTTGCCGACGAGACGCCGGAAGGCCGCTCTATCGTCGTGCTCGCCAAGGAGAAGTACGACATCCGTGGACGCGACATGGCGAGCCTCAAGGCGTCCTTCGTGCCCTTCACCGCGCAGACCCGCATGAGCGGCGTCGATCTTGAAGGCTCGCAGATCCGCAAGGGCGCGGTCGATGCAGTGCTTGCCTCCGCTGCCAGCGTTGCGCAGTCGGATGTGGTGCGTGAGCTCCAGGCTTCCGCCGACGAGATCGCCAAGGCCGGCGGTACGCCGCTTGCGGTTGCGCGCGATGGCAAGCTGCTCGGCGTCATTCAGCTGAAGGATATCGTCAAGGGCGGCATTCGCGAACGTTTCGCGGAACTGCGCCGCATGGGCATCCGCACCGTGATGATCACCGGCGACAACCCGATGACGGCGGCGGCAATCGCTGCGGAGGCGGGCGTCGATGACTTCCTCGCCCAGGCGACACCGGAAAACAAGCTCCAGCTCATCCGTGAGGAACAGGCCAAGGGCAAGCTGGTCGCCATGTGCGGTGACGGCACCAACGATGCGCCGGCACTTGCCCAGGCGGATGTCGGCGTCGCCATGAACACCGGCACTGTCGCCGCCCGCGAGGCCGGCAACATGGTCGATCTCGACAGCGACCCGACCAAGCTCATCGAGATCGTCGAGATCGGCAAGCAGCTCCTGATGACCCGCGGCGCGCTCACGACCTTCTCCATCGCCAACGACATCGCGAAGTACTTTGCGATCATCCCGGCCATGTTCCTCGCCTTCTATCCGCAGCTTGGCGTGCTGAACATCATGGGCCTCACGAACCCGCAGTCGGCGATCCTCTCGGCGATCATCTTCAACGCGCTGATCATCATCGCGCTGATCCCGCTGTCGCTGAAGGGCGTCAAGTACCGCGCCGTCGGCGCCGGTGCGCTGCTCTCCCGCAACCTCTTGATCTACGGCCTCGGCGGTATCGTCGTGCCCTTCATCGGCATCAAGGCGATCGACATGGCCATTACGGCCCTCGGCCTCGTCTAAGGAGCAAAACCATGTTCAAGCAACTCCGTCCGGCCATCGTCATGATCGTGGCCACCACGGCAATCACCGGCCTTCTGTATCCGGCCGCGATGACCGGCATCGCGCAGGCCGTCTTCCCCGGTCAGGCAAATGGCAGTCTGATCGAGAAGAATGGCCAGGTCGTCGGTTCGACCCTCATCGGCCAGGCCTTCGCCGGTGAGCAATACTTCCACGGTCGTCCCTCGGCAGCGGGCGACGGCTACAACGCCGCCGGCTCCTCCGGTTCCAACCTCGGCCCGACCAGCCAGAAGCTGATCGACCGGGTAAAGACGGACTACGAGGCGGCAAAGGCGACAAATCTGGGTGCCGAAGTGCCGATCGACCTCGTCACGGCCTCGGGCAGTGGTCTCGACCCGCATATCTCGCCGGACGCCGCTTATTTCCAGGTGCCGCGCGTGGCCAAGGCGAGGGCGATGGACGAGGCCGCCGTGCGCGCCCTTGTTGATCGGCAGATCGAGGGCCGAGAGCTTGGTTTCCTTGGCGAACCTGTGGTGAATGTACTGCGCCTCAATATGGCGCTTGACGAGGCCCGTTCGTAAACTGAAATGGGCGTCTCCGACCGGCCTTCCGGCCGGTCGGGGGAAGTGGGTGGATATTCATGCCGGATGACCGTCGCGAGATTGAGAACAGGCCGTCGCCGGACGCCCTGCTGGAGCATGCGCAGCGGGAGACGCGCGGGCGCCTGAAAATCTTCCTCGGTGCGGCGCCGGGCGTCGGCAAGACCTATGAGATGCTGATGTCCGGCCGCGCCCGGCAGGCCGACGGTGTCGATGTCGTCATCGGTGTCGTCGAGACGCACGGTCGCAAGGAAACGGAAGCGCTCGTCGAGGGCTTCGAAGTCATCGCCCGCCGGACGATCGACTATCGCGGCCAGACACTCGAGGAAATGGATCTCGATGCGATCCTCGAACGCCGGCCGGCGCTCGTTCTCGTCGACGAACTCGCCCATACCAATGCCGTTGGCAGCCGTCATCCCAAGCGCTATCTCGACGTGCAGGAGCTGCTTTCGCGCGGCATCGACGTCTATTCAACGCTCAACATCCAGCATGTGGAAAGCCTCAACGACGTGGTGGCGCAGATCACCCGCATCCGCGTGCGTGAAACGGTGCCGGATTCCATCGTCGACCGGGCCGACGACATCGAGATCATCGACATCACGCCGGAAGACCTGATCAAGCGGCTGGCGGACGGTAAGGTCTACGTGCCGAAGACGGCCAAGCGGGCGGTCGAGAACTATTTTTCACCGGGCAACCTGACGGCGCTGCGTGAACTGGCGCTGCGCCGTACCGCCCAGCGCGTCGACGAGCAGCTGCTCAACCACATGCAGGCCCATGCCATTTCGGGGCCGTGGGCGGCCGGCGAGCGCCTGCTGGTTTGCCTCGGCCATGGCAGCAATGGCGCCAGCCTCGTGCGTTACGCCCGGCGCCAGGCCGACCGGTTGCGCGCGCCCTGGGCGGTGCTGCATCTCGACACGCCACAGGCGGTCAGCTTGCCGGAGGAGGACAAGGACCGGCTCGCCGCCAATATGCGGCTTGCCGAACAACTTGGCGCCGAAACCGTGACATTGCCGGCGCTCTCGCTATCACGCGACATCATCGCCTATGCCAATGCCAACAACTTCACGCATATCGTCGTCGGCCGCCCCAGCGGCTCGCGCTGGCGGCAGCTCTGGCAAGGCTCGGTCACCCACGATCTGATCCGCTATGCCGGCAATATCAGCGTCCACGTCATTTCCGGCGATGACAAGGAAGGGCAGCCGACGCGTGGCGTGAAGGCCGCCCAGGCGCCAAAACCCTTTCGCATCAAGCCCTATCTGCTGAGCGTCATTTTCATCCTGCTCGCCATTCTTGCCGGCATCGCGCTTGACCAGACGCTCGACGTGCAGAACCTGGCGCTCGTCTTCCTCATGGCGGTGCTTGCAGCCTCCGTGCAGGGCGGGCTTGGAGCCGGTCTCTTCGCCTCGCTGCTGGGTGCGCTTTCCTTCAACTTCTTCTTCCTCGAGCCGCGATACAATTTCACGGTTCGCGACCCGGAAAGCATCGTCGCGCTGTTCTTCTATCTCGGTGTCGCGGTTGTCGCCTCGAACCTGACGGCCGCGGTACAGCGCCAGGCCGCGGCCGCCCGGCAGCGGGCTCGCACGACGGAAGACCTCTATCTCTTCTCCAAGAAGCTTGCCGGCACCGGCACGCTCGACGACGTGCTCTGGGCGACCGCCTTCCAGATCGCCTCGATGCTCAAGGTGCGGGTCGTCATCCTGCTGCCGGAGGGCAGTTCGGTGGCGGTCAAGGCCGGCTACCCGCCGGATGATACGCTTGTCGATGCCGATATCGCCGCGGCGAAATGGGCCTGGGAGCACAATCGCCCCGCCGGCCGCGGCGCCGATACGCTGCCGGGCGCCAAGCGGCTCTATCTCCCCCTGCGCACCGGCCGCGATGCGGTCGGCGTCATCGGCCTCGACAATGACAAGCAGGGACCGATCCTGACGCCCGAGCAGCAGCGCCTGTTCGATGCCCTGTCGGACCAGGCGGCACTGGCGATCGAGCGCGTGCAGCTCGTTTCCGACGTCGACAAGGCCAGGCTTGCCGTCGAGACGGACCGGCTGCGCTCGGCCTTGTTGACTTCCATCTCGCACGACCTCAAGACGCCGCTTGCTGCGATCATGGGCTCGGCCGACACGCTGAAGGGGCTTGGTGCGCAACTGGACGAGGAGGCGCGGCGCGAGCTGCTATCGACGGTGATCGACGAATCCGAGCGTCTCAACCGCTTCATCGCCAACCTGCTCGACATGACCCGCCTCGGCGCAGGTGCCATGGAACCGAACTACGCCTGGCATTTTGCCGGCGACATCGTCGGCACGGCGCTTTCGCGCGCCGGCAAGATCGTGTCCCATCACAAGGTTGAGGTGCACATTCCGGAAACCCTGCCGATGCTCCGGGTCGATCCCGTGCTTTTCGAGCAGGTGCTCTTCAATCTTATCGACAACGCCGCCAAATATGCACCGGAAGACACGCTGATCGAGATCCGTGGCCGGCAGGACGGCAATGCCCTTCTGTTGTCTGTCGTCGACGAAGGCCCCGGCATTCCGCCGGACGACATCGAGCGCATTTTCGACAGCTTTTACCGCGTGCGCAAAGGCGATCACGTGCGCGCCGGCACGGGGCTCGGGCTTTCGATCTGCCGCGGTTTTGTCGAGGCCATGGGCGGCACGATCACCGCTGCCAACCGCACGGACCGCACCGGCGCCGTCTTTACCATCCGCATGCCGGTGTCGGCCGAAATGCCCGTTCTGGGAGGAAACGAATGACCAATACCGCCGTCCGCATCCTGATCGTCGATGACGAGCCACCGATCCGCAAGCTGCTGCGCGTCGGGCTCTCCACGCAGGACTATGCCATCATCGAGGCGATGAACGCCAAGGTGGCGATCGAACTGGTCAAATCGGAAAAGCCGGATCTGATCGTGCTCGACCTCGGCCTGCCGGACATGCCGGGGCATGACCTGCTGGCCAGGTGGCGCGCGGAGGGGCTCGACCTACCCGTCGTCATCCTGTCGAGCCGCACCGACGAGGCCGGCATCGTGAAAGCGCTGGAGCTTGGCGCCGACGACTACATCACCAAGCCCTTCGGCATGAACGAACTGGTCGCGCGCATCCGCGTGGCGCTGCGTCACCGGCTGCAAACGCAGGGGGAGAAACCCATCTTCCAGACGGGTGATCTCTCGGTGGACCTCGTCAAGCGCATCGTCAAGGTTGCGGGTGAGGAGGTGAAACTCTCGCCGAAGGAATATGATATCCTGCGCATTCTCGTGCAGCATGCCGGCAAGGTGCTGACCCATCGTTTCCTGCTCGAACATGTCTGGGACGGTCTGACCGACGTGCAGTATCTGCGCGTCTATGTCCGCCAGCTCCGGCAGAAGATCGAGCGCACACCGGACCAGCCGCAATATATCCTCACCGAGACCGGTGTCGGCTACAGGCTCGTCGACGCGAGCTGACTATCGCATTCATGGAGTTCATCATGCAGCTCAGCGACCACCTGGCGCTGGAAAACATCGCCGTCGACCTACCGCCCGTTTCGAAGCATAAGCTTCTGCGGCAGCTGGCCGACATGTCCGCGCGGCAGACCGGGATCGAGGCCGGCGTCATCGCCAAGGCCTTGCTTGCCCGCGAAAACCTTGGTTCGACCGGTATCGGGCGGGGGATCGCCATCCCGCATGCGCTCATCGAAGGGCTGCCGAAGAGCCTTGCCATCGTCGCCCGGCTTGCCCGGCCGATCGATTTCGAGGCGGTCGACGATATTCCGGTCGACATTGTCGTGCTGCTTCTCTCTCCTGCCGCAGGGCATGGGCAGAACCTCAACATTCTCTCCTGCATCGCGCGGCAATTGCGGCATGACCACACCGTCGCTGCCATTCGCGCCGCGCGCACTGCTGATGAAATCTTCGTGCTTCTCACATAGCCGTGACGGCGGCAGGGCGTCGTTTATGCAATTCCTATTTTTCCGTCCCCGCCTTCCAATCGAGAAAATATCTGCCAACGCCTAGCTTCAGATCGTCGTGACCGATGCCCTTACGGGTGGGGCACGGCGATCCATCAGCAGAGGTGCCATCATGCGGAGAGATTTTTCGGACCATCATCTTTCACCGCTTTCGACGCGGATGATCTTCCTTCATCATCGCGTGCGCCTGCACGATCAGGCGAGCCATGGAAAGGGGCGGGACGAACCCATGCCGCTCGCCGCGGGGGCCGTCCTCGCAACGATGCTTCTTGTCGCCGCGATTCTGCTCGGGGTTCTCCATGCCTAGGGCCGCATCGTCCGAAACGGTAATGCGCGGTCATCGGGCAGAGGTAGACCTGCCGGCTGCCGAGGTGCTTGCCGAGCGTATCGCCGCCGCCCACCGCCTGCGCGAGCATCACCTGTGGGAAATCCTGCGCACCCTGCCATCGCTCGCCGAGGCGCGCGACGATGCCGACTTCCGGCGTCGCTTCCGCACATTGATGGAGCGCGACGACCTCGTGGGCGCAAGCCGGCTGCTGGTCGATGCCGCGCGCCCGACCTGCCACCTTGACCAATTGGTGTGCCTCGACGGCACCTGGATCGCGCGCATCTGCTCGGACGGCGCCATTCCCCGCGCCGTCGCGGTTCATATCGACCGGGTGGCTGCCGTCATGGCTGCGCTGGTGGCGCTGGATCGCGCCGGTCCGGTCAAACATTGAAAGGAACAGATATCATGCCAGACTTTCGACGCCGTAATCCCGTACAGGGCCTCATCACAGACCTCGTCACGCCCTTCCGCGGCGATGGGGTGGACCACGAGGGGCTTGCTTCCCTCGTCAACTGGCAGATCGCCAGCGGCGTGTCCGGCCTTGCCGCCTGCGGCAGGCTTGGTGAAGCGTCTTCGCTGAGCCGGGAAGAGCGCCGTGCCGTGCTTGCGACGGTGGTGAAAGCCGCCCGTCTCTCCGTGCCGGTTCTTGCTTCCGTCGGCACCTATTCGACCGAGGCGACCATAGCGCTTGCCCTCGATGCGGAAGAGGAGGGGGCGGACGCGTTGATCGTCACCACGCCCTATTACAGCAAGCCGACGCAGAAAGGCATCATCGCCCATATGCGCGCCGTGGCGGAAGCGACCGCGCTGCCGATCCTCGTCCTGGCCGACCCGGCAACGACCCGCTCGGATGTCACGGCCGAAACCCTCTGGGCGCTCAGCGATGTTCCCGGCATCCACGGCTTCATCGACGCATCGGGCGACATGGCGCGCCTCGCCGTGATCGACCGCCGGCTGCGCGAGCGGCTGGTGCTGTACTCCGCACACGATACGACGGCCTTCGCCTTCAACGTGCTCGGCGGAAGCGGAACGTTTTCCGCTGCGGCAAATCTCGCGCCGCGCCTGACGAGCGCAATGCACCAGGCACTGCGCACGCGCAATGTCGATCTCGCCCTCGACCTCAAGGATCGTCTTGCGCCGCTCTTTATGGCGCTCGGCGATACACCGGATCCGGCTGCCATCAAGCACGGGCTCATGCCCGTCCTCGGGCTGTCCGAGGCGGTGCGGCTGCCGCTGGTGCCGACCACGCCCGGGGCTGGCGCGACCGTGCGCCGTGCGCTTGCCGGCTTGCCGGAAAGCGCCGCGCAGCTTGCCAGGGCAAGCTGAGGACAAACGGTATGGCACGCAAGAAGAAAACCCATAAGACGCTGGCGGTCGCCGCCACCATGCGGCAGCCACAGCCGCCGTTGCCGATACCGGCGCTCTTGCTGCGCGTCGGCCTGATCCTGGCCGCCGCCGCCGCCGTCCAGCATTTTCTCCCGCAACTTTGAGCGCAGATCGCGCCATTCCTTCCGAAAGAAACATCCATGCGTAGTCCTGCCCGACACCGTCGCCCACACCGCCCTGCCGCGATAACCGAACCGCCCCGCTTCACGGTCGGGCGCGATCATCACGGCTGGTGGGTCGTCGAGGATCGTCTCGGCCGCGTCGGCGGCCTCTTCGCCAATGAAGACGCCGCCATGCATTATGCCCTGGAAGAGAGCAACCGGGACCGCCGGGCGGTCCGCTGCCAGCGCCGCGGCGCCTCGGTCGAGTTCCGCCTCGCTCGGTGAGCCGCAGTGCCTCTGAAAATCAGATGGCGACCTGCTCGCCGAGTTCGACCACCCGGTTGGCGGGCAGCTTGAAGTAATCGGACGGATCGATGCCGAAATTGGCGAGCGCGATATAGAGGCGCTCCTGCCAGACCGGCAGGCCAACGGTCGGCGAGCGTACGAGGACACGCCGGCCGAGATAGAACGAGGTCTGCATGATCTCGAACTTGAAGCCCTTCTTGCGGCAGATGCTGAGCGCCTTGGTGACGTTCGGTTCATCCATGAAGCCGAAGGTCAGGTCGATGCGCAGGAAGCGGTCGCTGAGCTTCTGCATTTCGATGCGTTCTTCTTCCGGCACGTAGGGCTTGTCCTGCGTCCACACCGTCAGGATGACGTTCCGCTCGTGCAGGACGTGGTTGTGCTTGATGTTGTGCAGGAGGACCGCCGGCGTGCGATCCGGCACGCTGGTCAGGAACACGGCCGTGCCGGGCACGATGGCCGGGGCGTGTTTGGACTTCTTCTCCAGCGCCGCGATGAAATCCGTCAGCGGAATATCGCTCTGCGCGGTCTTGGTCTTGAGATATTTGGTGCCCTTGGTCCAGGTCCACATGATCAGCATGATGGCGATCGCCAAGGCGACCGGCACCCAGCCGCCATCATGGACCTTCAGAAGGTTCGCGGCCAGGAACACAGCCTCGACCAGAAGAAGCGGCAGCAGGAGCAGGGTGGCGGTGAGGGTGGAGTAGCCCCAGATCTGGCGCAGGAACTGGTGCGCCATCAGGGTCGTCACCACCATCGCGCCCGTCACCGAGATACCATAGGCGGTTGCCAGCGATTCCGAATCCCCGAAGGAAAAGATGAGCACGATCACCCCGACGAACAGCACGCCGTTCACCGCCGGCACGTAGATCTGGCCGGTATTGGTTTCCGAGGTGAACTTGATCATCAGGCGCGGCAGGAAGCCGAGATGCACCGCCTGGCGTGCCAGCGAGAAGGCACCGGTGATGACCGCCTGGCTGGCGATGATGGTCGCCATGGTGGCGAGGATGACGATCGGCAACAGCGCCCAGTCGGGATAGAGCAGGTAGAACGGGTTCTCAACGGCCTCGGGATTGGTGAGGACGAGGGCGCCCTGTCCGAGATAGTTGAGCGTGAGTGCCGGGAAGACCAGGATGAACCAGGCCCATTGGATCGGCCGCCGGCCGAAATGGCCGAGGTCGGCATAAAGCGCCTCGGCGCCGGTGACGGTGAGGAAGACAGCGCCGAGCACGATCAGGCCGACGGCGCCGGCATGGGTGATGAACCACAGCGCATTCAGCGGGTTGAGCGCCTGAAGGATCGTCAGGTTGTCACCGATATGGATGGCGCCGCCCCAGGCCATGGCGAGGAACCAGACGACGGTGACCGGCCCGAAGAAATTGGAAACCGCGGCCGTGCCCTTCGATTGCACGAGGAAGAGCCCCACCATGATCGCCGCCGACATGGGCAACACATAGTCGGCGAAGGCTGGCGTCACGAGTTTCAACCCCTCCAGCGCCGACATGACGGAGAGTGCCGGCGTGATCATCGCATCGCCGATGAAGAGCGCGGCGCCGATGACGCCGGCAAAGAACAGCACCGGCAGGTAGCTGCCAGACTTTTTCATGAGCAGCGCGAGCAACGACAACGTTCCGCCTTCGCCGTCATTGTCGGCACGCAGGAGGAACAGCACGTATTTGAAGGTCACGATGATGGTCAGCGTCCAGACCATCAATGAGATGAGGCCGATGACGACGTCCTCGCGGACAACGCCGTCGGCGACGAACGGCCGCAACGCTTCGCGAAAGGCGTAGAGCGGGCTCGTACCGATGTCGCCATATACAACGCCGATAGAACCGAGAAGGAGGACAAGGAATTTGCGCGAATGGATTTTGCCGTCGGCGTCCAGCGATGTCATTCGGTGCGGTGTCCTCGGGTTCGCGCCAGCGGCAATATGGTGCAAAGCAAGATGGCTGGCAATGAGGGGTGATCCCTAATGCAGAAGGGGCGGACGCTGCAAGCATTTCCATTCTGCCCGTGCGCCTGGAAGTTGGCGGGCTATCGGTGATGGCCGTCACAGGTTGACTTGGACCGCAATTTACGTTGATATCAATTCATTCGCGGACTGTAGGCCCGCGGAGGGAGAACAACAACGAGGAGCCAACCATGAAGATCGTGACAAGCCTGAGTTTCCAGGGCCAGTGCCGCGAAGCATTCGAATTCTATGCCAAGGTGCTAGGCGGCAAGATTACCGCAGCGATGCCCTATGGCGACGCCCCGCCGGACATGCCGATCAGCGATGCGAAATACAAGGACTGGCTGATGCATTGCTGGCTGGATGTCGGCGATCAGGCGCTGATGGGGGCCGACATGGATGTCGCCTGGGCGCCGAATGTCGACAAGCCCAAGAACGGTTTCGACGTCACCCTGCATACGACCGACAAGGCCGAAGGCAAGCGCTGGTTCGACCAGCTTTCCGAGGGCGGCAAGCAGGTCATGCCGTTCGCGGAGACGTTCTGGTCCCCCGGTTTCGGCTCCCTCGTCGACAAGTTCGGCGTGCCCTGGATGATCAACAGCATCCCCTCGGGCGACTGGAAACCGTCGCAGGGCTGATTGCGTGGAAATTGGCGGTTTTGCCTTTCTGACGGGGACTGCCGCCGGCGGTCCCCGTTTGCATTCAATTTGACGCGCAAGCCGGGCCGGCTAGTTCAGCCGGTGCTTGAACATCCATGCGGAGACCGGCATCGTCACGGCCGCGATGGCGATGAGCGCCAGCATGTCGGGCAGGAGTTCGGCGAACTGGCCGCCTTCGAGATAGACCGTGCGGGTGATGCGGATGGCGTAGGTCAGCGGATTGATCATCGTCAGGTATTGCAGGGCGGCGGGCATGTTGTCGGTTGGCGACACGAGGCCCGACAGCAGCATGAACGGCATGAGAAAGACGAAGCACAGGATCATCGCCTGTTGCATGTTTCCCGCAAGCGACGAGAGGAAGAGGCCGAAGCCGATGGCGGCGGCGAGGAAGAGGGCCAGGCCGACATAGAGCGTGAAGAGGGATCCCGCGAAGGGGATCTGGAACCAGAAGAGCGCAACCAGCAGGATCGCCGAGGCCTGGGTGATGCCGACGATCATCGAGGGCACGGCCTTGCCGATCATGATCTCCGTCGGTGTGATGGGAGCGACGAGAAGCTGGTCGAACGTGCCTTCCTCCCGTTCGCGTGCCACGGACATCGCAGTCAGCATCATCGTCATCATCATGGTGATGGTACCGATGAGTGACGGGACCATGCTCCAGCGGGTTTCCAGTTGCGGATTGAACCAGGCGCGCGTCGATACCTTGACGCCTGCACTCCTGGCACCCGTTTCCGCCTGCCGAGCGGCCGCAAAATCGCCGATGATCGTGCTTGCATACCCCTGGGCGATGCCGCTGGTGTTTGAATTCCGGCCATCGGCAATCACCTGAACGGGCGCCGCCGCGCCCGCTTCGAGGTCGCGTTCGAAGCGGGGCCCGATCACCACGATCACCATGGCGCGCCCGGCATCGAGCAGCGGTGCGGCCTGCGCCGTCTGCGTGAACGTGCCCTGTCGCTGAAAAAGGCCCGAGCCTTCGAGCTTGGCGACGAGGGCGATCGACGCGGTGCTGCGATCCTGGTCCACCAGGGCATATGGCACGCTGTTAAGGTCGTAGGTGGCCGCGTAGCCGAAGATCAGGCATTGCAGGATCGGCGGCACGACAAGGCTGGCGCGGCTTTTCGGATCCTTCAGGATGACGAGAAGCTCCTTGCGGATGAGTGTCAGGATGCGAAGAAAAGAGGTCAGCATCTAGGCAATCCTCTTGCGGGTGAGGCGTGCGGCAAGTGTCAGGAGCACGATTGCCATGCCGGCAAGAACGGCGGCATTGGGAAGGATGACACTCCAGTTGTTGCCCGAAAGGAAAAGCGACTGCAGCAGCGTCACGAAGTAGCGTGCCGGAAACACATAGGTGATCACCTGGACGGCAAAGGGCATGCTGCGCGGATCGTACATGAAACCGGACAGCATCATCGCCGGCAGGAAGGTGAGCAGCACCGTCACCTGGCTTGCGACGAACTGGCTCTTGGTCGCCGAAGAGATGACGAGGCCAAGGCCGAGGGCGACGAGCAGGTAGAGCATCGACACGACGGTCAGGATGACGAGCGACCCGCGCAGCGGTACACCGAACAACAGTTTGCTGCCGATGACGCAGAGCGCAAGGCCGATCAGGCCGAGTAGGAAATAGGGCACGGTCTTGCCGAGAAGAATTTCGATTGAGCGGACCGGCGTCACGAACAGCGCCTCAAACGTGCCGCGTTCCCATTCGCGCGCCATCACCAGCGCCGTCAGCAGGGCGCCGATCAGGGTCATCACAAGAACGATCAGGCCGGGCACGAGAAAGTAGCTGCTGTCATTGGCTTCGTTGAACCAGAGGCGAGGCTCGATGACGATGCCACCGCTCACGATGCCGCCAGTGCGCGCGGCCTCCTTTGCCGCCCAGATGCCGACGGCCCCCTGTGCATAGCCGAGGGAGATGCGCGCGGTATTGGCATCGGCGCCGTTGATGATCAACTGAACCTCTGCTGCGCCAAGATCGATGCTACGGGCGAAATCTGAGGGGATGCGGACGATGGCGCGCACGTCGGCGGCCATCAGCATCCTTTCGGCTTCGTTCATCGTGTGGACGGTTCGCGTGGAAAAATAGGGCGACAGCTCGAAGGCGGCGGCGACGCCGCGCGCCTCGGCGGAACTGTCCTCCATCAGGATCGCGACGGGCACGTTCTTGACATCCAGATTGATGCCGTAGCCGAACAGGATGAGCAGCGTGACGGGCATGATGATGCCGATCGTGATGCTGCTGATGTCGCGCAGGAGCTGTCGCGTTTCCTTGCGGATCAGGGCGCGCGTCCGGCGCAGCGACGCGGCAAGGCCGCTGGACTGGTCGGAACGCCCGCTCATGCCGCCTTCTCCGTTCGCTTCAGCCGCTCCCGCTCGACGATTGTGATGAAGGCTTCCTCCATGGACGGCGCGGCGTCATCCGGCGTCGCCGCCCGCTCGCGAATTTCGAGAGGTGTTCCCTCCGCAAGGTTCCGGCCGGCATCGAGGATGATGATCCGGTCGCAATACTCTGCCTCTTCCATGAAGTGGGTCGTCACGATGACGGTGACGCCCTGTTCCGAAAGCGCGGTGATCCGGCCCCAGAACTGCCGCCGGGCGATCGGATCGGCGCCGCTCGTCGCCTCGTCGAGGAAAAGGATATCCGGTTCATGCAGGAGGGCTGCGGCAAGGGCGAGGCGCTGCTTGAAGCCACCGGGAAGCTGGCCGCTCGGCAGATCGGAGAGGCTTTCAAGCGCGAATTCGTTCTTCAGCGCGCGGATTCTGTCTTTCTTGCCGCTGCCGCGCAGGCCATAGGCGCTGGCGAAGAATTCCAGGTTCTCGTCGACCGTCAGCTGGCCGTAGAGCGAGAATTTCTGGGCGACATAGCCGAGCCGCTCGCGGGCCTTCGCGCCCGCCCGCAGCAGGTCGGCGCCCGCCACCTTCAGCGTGCCGCCGGTCGCCGACAGCAGGCCACAGAGCATGCGAAAGGTCGTGCTCTTGCCAGCACCATTGGGCCCGAGAAGCCCGTAGACCTCGCCGCGGCGGACGCTGAAACTGACATGATCGACGGCCGTGAAATCGCCGAACATGCGCACGAGGTCACGCACTTCGACGACCGTTTCGTCACCCGGGCCGCTGCCACCTGCGGCAATCGCCGTGTGGTTGACACGGTCCCGTTCTCCCGCGACGCTGTCGAAGAGCATCATGAAGGCATCCTCGAAGCGGGGCTCGACCGGCTCCATGTCGAGCGAAAGCCCCTCGATCTGCAGGGCGGCGTCCTGCTGGCCGGGCCGGCGCACCACCCGGACCCGACCGGCCTCCGGCACGGCATCCACGACGCCGGGCAGCGCAAACAGGCGGGCTTGCAGGGAGCGGGCGGGTAGGCCTTGCGGTCCGTTGACGAGGAAGCAGCAGCCTTCCGCCTTGGCGGTGATCTCCGCTGGCGGCCCTTCGGCGAGTATCTTGCCCGCATGCATCAGCACCGCATGATCACAGCGTTCCGCCTCGTCGAGATAGGAGGTGGCGACGACAACCGACAGGCCGTCCTCGCGGATCAGCTTGAAGACGATGTCCCACAATTCGCGCCGCGACAGCGGATCGACGCCGACCGTCGGCTCATCGAGCAGCAGCAGTTCGGGTGCGCGCACCAGCGTACAGGCAAGGCCGAGCTTCTGCTTCATGCCGCCGGAAAGCTTCCCGGCTGGCCGCTCCCTGAACCGCCCGAGCTGCGTCATTTCGAAAAGGCGTGGATAGATTTCCGCACGTTGCACGCCGGTGACGCCGTGCAGGTCGGCATAGAGGTCGAGGTTTTCCTGCACGCTCAGGTCTTCATAGAGGCCGAAACGCTGCGGCATGTAGCCGATCCGGTTCTGAACGGCCTGCGGCACGGCGCTCACATCGAGCCCGACGACCTCCAGATTGCCGGAATCCGGGGCGACCAGTCCGCTCGCCAAGCGGAGAAGGGTCGTTTTGCCGGCTCCGTCCGGGCCGACAAGGGCGGTCAGCGCACCCCTGCGCACAGCCAGCGAAATGCCGGCAAGCGCTTCGACCGGTTCGCCGGTATTCCGGCGGAAGGTCTTGTGTACATCCCTCGCGATAAGGCAGAGCGGCCGCTCGTCCATGGTCTCATCCACCGTTTTTCTGCGGCGTCTCGTCGAGACGCGGCCGAATGGTGGCCGGCATTCCGAGGCGCAGCACGTTGTCTGGATCTTCGACGAAGACGCGGACTTCGAAGACGAGGCTGGTGCGCAATTCCTCGGTCTGCACCGTCTTCGGGGTGAATTCGGCGACCGACGAGATGAAGCCGATCCAGCCCGCAATCGCGCGGCCGGGCATAGAATCGACGCTAACCTCTGCCCTCATCCCGGGGCGGATTTGCCCGAGCTGGGTTTCCGAAACATAGGCGCGCACCCATTTCGGGCTGATGGTTACGAGCGAAAAGGCGGCGCGCGTCGGCGATGCCATCTCGCCAGGCTCGATCAGGCGGGAACGGACGACGGCATCGACCGGCGCCCGGAGGTCGGTATCGGCAAGCTGCGCCCGCAGAAAGGCCGCTTGCGCCTCGGCGGCGCGCAATTGAGCATCAGCCTGCTGGATTTCCTCGATCCGCGTTCCGGCGACGAGAAGATCCAGCGCCTTGCGCGTCGCAACGACCTTGGCGTCCGCCACCGCCGCCGACGACCGGGCATTGTCGAGCGTTTGCTGGCTGGCGGCGGCGCGGGGGACGAGCGCACTTTGTCGCTCGAATTGCAGGCGTGCATTGGCGGCCTCCGCCTCCACAGCCACGAGATTGGCGCGCGCCTGGGCGATCTCCTCCGGCCGGGTGCCGTTCTTCAGGCGTGTCAGGCTCGCTTGCTGGGCATCCACCTGGGCCACCGCCTGGTCGATCTGCGGTACGATGCGGCTGGTGTCCAGCCGGGCGATGACCTGGCCTTTTTTCACCTGCGCGCCCTCTTCGACAAACACCTCGGTCACCGGCCCGTTGCCGTTGAAGGCAAGGGTCACCTGCCGGAAGTCGATGTTTCCGTAAAGGGCAAGTTCGGCCGGCACTTGTGTGCGCTGCCGGTACCACCAAGCGCCAGCGGCGAGGATCGCCAGAAGGAGGGCAATGATGAAGAGGCGTTTCATTCTGTTGATCCCTGAAATGCGCCCGTAGACGTCGGTCAGGAACGACCAAGTGGGGTTGTCAAATCATAATTTTAAATCTAAATTTGAATTTGGTCAATGAGGAGCAGGAATGGCGAAAGGTTCAAGGCGGTCGTCGACGGTTGGCGGACGGCCTGACGGCGCCGCGACGCGGGCAAGTCTGCTCGAGGCGGCAGGGGCGGTCTTTGCAGAATCGGGCTTTGACCGCGCGACGGCGAAGGAGATTGCTCATCGCGCTGGCGCGAATGCCGCCGCCGTCAACTACCATTTCGGCGGGATCGAACCGCTCTATGAGGAGGTGCTGGCCGAGGCGCATCGCCGGCTCGTCAACTATCAGGTTCTCGCCCGGGTGGTTTCCGCCGACCAGGACCCGAAGGACAGGCTGCGCCGGCTGATCGGCCTTCTCGTCAGCGTGGTTCGCTCTGAAAGCAGCGCGTCATGGCCGGCCAAGGTGATCGTGCGCGAACTGATCGCGCCGACGCCCCATTTCGAAAAGCTTCGCCGCGAGGAACTGGAGCCGAAGAAAGCCCTGATTTTCTGCGTCCTTTCCCAGATCATGGGCGTGGCGCCGGATCACCCGCTCGTCGCCCAGGCCGCCCTGTCGATCATGGCGCCCTGCTTCATGCTGCTGATTGCCGAGAAACGCCTGACGGAGGTGTTGAGACCCCTCGACCGCGTAAACGTCAGCAACGAGACACTGGCAGACAGGCTGGCGAACTTTACGCTCGGCGGCATCGCCCAACTGATGGCGACGGAGCTTGGTGGGTAGGCGAGTGACTTGCCTGGCCCCGCCGATAGCTCTTCGCCCCATGGATTCGGGCGGTACGAGGATGGGGGCTTCTATATCTGCGTTCCTGAGCGTTCCGAATAGAAAGGGCCCTTGCCCCGTTCCCTTTCCATGGAATGGGGCAGGTGATGAGACATAAACTTCTGGCAGAAGACATCGATGAACGCAGCGTCATCCTTGCTCTCGACAAGGGCGATGAGGCCTTCAAGGATATTTCGAATTTCGCGAAGAGGGCGGGCGCGGCGGTGCAGTCTATAGCGGCGAGCGGGCCCTTCCGTGGCCCGACCGTAGCCTTCTTTGAGCTCGGCACACGAAACGGTACGACTATCCCCGTCGAAGCGCAATCGGAAGTGTTGGCATGATCGGTCGCGGCGAATCTCCGACGCCATCGTATCAGCGAAAATGGACCGGCTCGGTCAGGCCACAAAAGCGCCCCAATGAACTGACGATTGTCATGCCCGTTGCGTCAAGGAGGCGTTGGCTTCGCCAGACAATGCGGATTTATGTTCTCTCTTTGGTGCCTGCCGATACAAGGCAATCAACTCATAACTTGAATCACGATCCCCGCTTCGTATGAATCCTCTATCTCATCAAGATTTTGGTGGGTATAGGCGGAAATTTTTACGTTATATTCTCCGCTTGAAAGCCGCTTACGAGTTTCTATTCTCACACGTGTTTCGCTCTTGGTAGAAGGTTCTTTTACAGCCAATTTTCTAACGCTATAAGACACCAATCGATCCGACACTGAACCTCTATCTGGCATGAACCATGATCTGTCGAGAAAGAGAAAACGGGAGATGCATTAGATGGCATGGCTTCAATTGACGACAGAGGACAACCGTCCAATATTGCTCGATTCTGAAAAAGTACTTTTTGTGAAGCCGCATACTTTGGGTGCGCACGTCACCTTCACGGTTAGCGCGCAGAACAAAGAGGGCAATTTGGCGCTCAAAACAGCAACGGTGCAGGAGGATGTTATGTACATTGGCAAATTATTGAGGGCATCCTTCTCAAGAATTAAATAGAATTGCTGTGTAAATCTCGTATCAATCACTCATTGATTATCGCAGCGTGCCTGAAATGTTGCCAGCCGCCGGTTTGAGATTGTAAAATCGTAGTAGATCATGAATGGGCTTGCGCGAAAAGATGGGCTGAAGATAGTGCAGGCCATCACGGGTTTATCTAAAGCGTGTTGCAGCTTTTCTGGTGCAGAGCTCCAAAACCCCGAGATGTGATTCCTTACCGTGAACGGAGGATGACCGTCGGCATGTGAATCTTAGATTAGAAGCCATAGGCCCCGAAGTCCGGAAACCCACAACGCATGGTAACGTCATCCGTCTTTGAAGGTTCGTCAGGGACCTGTTCATTGCCGCCACCCGGCTGAGTTCAGAGTAGCGCCTTGATTTTCAAGATTTCAGGGAAATCGCAAATCCCTGCTTCAGCGCGAGAGGCTGGTGAATAGGCATGTAGGCGCTCGTCTTTAGTGTGTTGCTTTTATTGCATTACCTACGCCGACGCGATGCCGCTTCGACAGGAAATGAAACGTGGCTCGGCTTGTTTGAGCAGTTTCGGGGATTCGGAGGTAGATTTCCTCCTCGCTTCCGCTGCGGTCAGGATTGGCAACCCTGCGTTAAAGTAGGCTTGAGCTGACGTCTGCCGGTCAAGAAATGAGTGAGAGCGTCGGTATTCGGGCACACTGTAGAGGGTCAGATACGGTCGATGCCCGCCGCAATCCTCGGATGCGGTTTTGTCGAGGAAAAGATAGACCTCGTTCTATTGATTGACTGCGGCTCGACGAATACATCATTTCGCTGCGCGCATTTGCCGTCCGTCGTGATGAGGCCTTTCAGCACCGATGTGCAGCCGCGCTTGCAGAACGGCGAGCCCGAGAGGGTAGGGCGGCGTTCAACAAGACGGTGTGCGACATGACGGGTTTGTTGGGGCGCTCCGCGTCAGCCGCGAGGGTGACAGAGCCGAGATCAAGGAGGATTTGCGCACGCTCAGCGTCGTGGTTCCGACAATCTTCGGCTCCAACGAACGAGTGAAGATCGGAAACCGCGAACGTGAGCCGGGTATCGAGCGGCTCGTTCCTTCTGTCGAGGTGGCCATTGCGGCTCTCGCACAATCCCCTATTTTGCGAGGGCGCGAAAATCGGATGAAAGCCGCGTTTTCGTGGGGAATTTCGAGAATTGGAAGGCAGCGGCATGCTCAAGGTCATCGCACAGGATTTCATTCGAGCCGAGGCAATCGGCATCGTGACGCCTCTCTATCGCGAGCTTGTGGAGCTCACCCGTCGGGAGCCGCTGTGCGTTAGCTACGACCTTTTTACGGACCAGAAGAACCCGGGCCACTTCATCTTCATCGAAACCTGGCCTGATCGTGCAGCGCTGGATAGTCACTGCGCGACGGAGCACTTCCGCCGCCTCGTCCCCCAGATTGATGCCCACCAGCGGGAGAAGGGGACCTATATCCTAATGGACGCTTTTACCGCTGCGACCTGAGCCTTCCCCGTTGTCAGAAGTGACGGCCCGCGTCCAGGGCTTCTTCGGCCTCCTCGATCGGCATCGACAGGATGGTTTTGCCGATGTCGAAACCGAAGCCCGCCCTGGCGAAGGCGGAAAGCTCCTTGGCTTTCCGTTTGTCATCCAGGGGCACTTTGCGGAAAGGTCCGAAAGCGCGCTTGCGCGCAAGGACGACCGCTGCATAAAAATCGTCGATCTCGGCGACGGCCGCGGCTGCCATATCCTTCGCAACGCCCTTTTGTGACAGCTTTTGCGACACCGCGCGCCGGGATTTTCCGCTGCGCATGCCGGAGCGGCTGCTTGTCTCGGCATAGGTGCGGTCATCGAGGGCGCTGATGTCGTAACCGAATTTCACCGCCGAGTCGGCGAGCGCCTTGACCTGGGCATCGCTAATGTCTTCGAACTTCTCGCGCGCCTTGCGCGAAATGGCGTCGAACAGCTGCTTTTCCGTATGCATGCTGCGTCCGAGGCGGTAGATCGCCGAATTGCGCGCCCACGAAAGCATGCGCGGAGACGGCGTGTCGGGTGGTGTCGTATCGTCCTGCACGTCTGAATCGGGTCCGGCCATTCGTCGCTGCGATCGCGTCTGTCCGCGTTGTGATTTGCGGCAATGGTAGTCTGATCGTCCGGTGAAACACAAGGTTCGGACGACGACGTTGCAACCCGATGTGTGCTGGAGGGACTTGTCGCGGTGACAATGTGGTCGATCGCCTTCAAGATCGCCGGCGGGCTATATGATTTGCGGCAGGAGACCCACACAATGACTCTTTTCAGCGGCCTTTCGGCCTTTTCCATCACTCCGACGGACACCGCAGGACGCGTCGATACGGCAACGCTTGCCCGCCTGCTCGAACGCATCGTTGTGGCTGGCGTCCATTCTATCGGCCTTCTAGGCAGTACGGGCGGGTATGCCTTTCTCTCGCGGGAGGAGCGACGTCGCGCGGTGGCCGCCGCGGTGGAGAGCGTCGGCGGCCGGGTTCCGCTCATCGTCGGCGTCGGCGCGTTGCGCACGGACGAAGCCGAGATGCTGGCGCACGACGCCAGCAAGGCCGGCGCGGACGGGCTACTGCTGGCGCCCATGTCCTATACGCCGCTCACGGAAGAAGAAGTTTTCCAGCACATGTCCGCCGTCGCGACGGCGGGCGGCCTGCCGCTCTGCATCTACAACAATCCCGGCACCACGCGTTTCGTCTTCAGCGACGATCTGATCATGCGGCTTGCCGAGGTGCCGAACATCGCCGCCATCAAGATGCCGCTGTCGGCCGATGGCGATTTTCGTGGCGAGCTCGTCCGGCTGCGCGCGCGGCTGCCGGCGGATTTCGCCATTGGCTACAGCGGCGATTGGGGTGCGGCGGGCTCTCTGCTTTCGGGCGGCGATGCCTGGTACAGCGTTGTCGCCGGCCTCCTGCCGGCCGAAGCGCTGGCGCTCACGCAGGCGGCTATGGCCGGCGATGGGGTTGAAGCCGAGCGGCTCGACCGGGCGTTCCAGCCGCTCTGGAGCCTGTTCAAGGAGTTCGGCAGTTTCCGCGTGATGTTTGCCATCGCGGAAATCCTCGACCTCTGCCGGGTCGACCCGCCACGGCCCGTTTTGCCCTTGCAGCCCGGCGACGTCGCACGGGTGAGAGCAGCGGTTGATCACCTTCGGATGTGACGTTCAGGTAAGCGCTGGCGCCGCTGGTGTGGCTCGGGCTACAGAAAAGACCAACGGACCAACAACAAAAAAGAGCATTTTCGCGATGATAGTAAACCGTGGGTATGTTTGCGAAACTTATGCTTGTCTTGGCGTAATTTCTTGAAGGAAAAGTACTTACGGTTGAAAATTAGCCGGAATATTGGGATTTTCCGAAATCATGGTTGGGGCGTGCAGTAAAAATCGCCGATGATGGCGGAATTAGCGATTCCATAACCAATTTAAAGTACCAGTTCATAGTATTCCGACGATGAGGTCGGATATTGCACTCATGTGCGGCATGACTTCATGACGTCAGAAATGAGTTCGGCGCGGCAGAAGAGGCATGTCCGCGCCAGGAAATGTCCATCATGAGAATCAAGACGCAATTCATCGTCCTCGCATCGGCAACGGGCGTCGCGATCGCGGGGCTTGTCGGCAGCCTGTGGGGTTATGCCGGCGCGGCCGGCGACGTCACCAGCGCGTATGACCAGAAATACAAATCCTATCTGCTGGCCGACGGCTTCCGTCAGTCTTCCGACGATCTGACCCGCCTTGTGCGAACCTACGCCGAGACCGGTGATCCGTCGTTCAAGGACCAGTACAACGCCGTCATCGAAATCCGCAACGGAACGCGCGCGCGCCCGCAGGACTATCACCGGATCTACTGGGATTTCGTTGCAGGTGGCGAAGCCAAGCCCCGTCCTGACGATGCTGCCGTTTCCATGCACGACCTGATGAAACAGGCCGGCTTCACCGACGAGGAATTCGCCCTGCTGGACGAAGCCAGCAAGCGTTCCGATGCACTGGTCAAGATCGAGACCGAGGCGATGGCCCTCGTGGACAATATCGCTACGCTTGGCCCGGAGGCCAAGGCGAAGGCAACGGCGATGTTGAATTCGCCCGATTACCACGCCTTCAAGGCGCAGATCATGAAGCCTGTCGACGGCTTCTTCGTGAAGCTGGAGCAGCGCACCCAGGGTGCCGTCGACGAGGCAAACGTGCGCGCCTCGTTCTACTGGACTCTCATCACCATCGCCATGTCCGCGCTTGTGCTGATGCTCGCCATCGTCGGCATCGTCACCTTCAAACGCATCATTGGCGGCATGGATATGCTGCGCAAGTCGATGGGGCTGGTCGCAAACGGGGAGCTGGACACGCAAATTGGCCTTGCGAAGAACGACGACGAAATCGGCGACATGGGCAAGGCACTTGAGGTGTTCCGCCAGGGCGCCATTGCCAACAGGCGGCTGGAGCAGGAAGCCGAAGAGAGCCGCAAACGGGTGGAAGCCGAACGCATTGCCGTGCAGGAGAAAGCCGAGGCCGACGCGGCCGAGCGGCTGCGCATTGCGACGTCGGGTCTCGCCGCCGGCCTGAAGCGCCTGGCGGGCGGGGATCTTGCCTTCCAGCTCAACGAGGCCTTCGCGCAGGATTTCGAGGCGCTGCGGCACGATTTCAACCGGTCGGTCGGCCAGCTCGGCACGACGCTCGGGGAGATTTCCGGCTCCATCGCGACGCTCGACAGCGGCACGCGCGAGATTGCCTCCGGTACGGACGATCTTTCCCGGCGCACCGAGCAGCAGGCAGCCTCACTGGAGGAAACGGCGGCGGCCCTCGATGAAATCACCGTCAACGTGGCCAATTCCTCGAAGCGGACCGAGGAGGCGAAGAACGTCGCAAGCCGTGCGAACCATTCGGCCGCCGAATCCGCTGAAGTGGTTTCCCATGCGGAAGAAGCGATGCGCAAGATTGAGGAAAGCTCGCAGCAGATTTCCAACATCATCGGCGTCATCGACGAAATCGCCTTCCAGACCAATCTTCTCGCGCTGAATGCCGGCGTGGAAGCCGCGCGTGCGGGCGAGGCCGGCAAGGGCTTTGCCGTCGTTGCCCAGGAAGTGCGCGAGCTTGCCCAACGCTCTGCCCAGGCGGCCAAGGAGATCAAGGGACTGATCCACAACTCTTCTACGGAAGTCGGGAACGGCGTGAAGTTGGTGCGGGATGCCGGTTCGGCGCTGAAGACCATCAGCGCCTTCATCGTCGAGATCAATGCGCATATGGAATCGATCGCGACGTCGGCGAAAGAACAGTCCGTCGGGCTGGCCGAGGTCAATGTCGCGGTCAACGCCATGGACCAGACGACACAGCAGAATGCCGCGATGGTGGAGCAGTCGAACGCTGCCTCCAACACGCTTGCCAACGAAGCGGTCCGCCTGCGGGAACTCGTCAGCCAGTTCCGTGTGGAGGGTGCTGCCTCGCCCCAGGCCGCTTCAGTCCGGTCTGCCCGGCCGGCGGATGCCGCCTACGCCTCTCCCGCGCGCGCCCTTGGCCGCAAGGTCGCCTCCGCCTTCAACGGCAACGCGGCCCTTGCCGCGAAGAACGACTGGGAGGAATTCTGAGGCGAAAATCCTTTCCTTCGGGAAACGGCAGGTTCTTGAAAGAGGAACCCACCCGCGGCATTCGCGGGTGGGTTTTTTGCATGTGTTGACGCGAGCGTCAGACGATCCCCTCTTCCCAATAGGGCGGATCGCCGAAGGCCGCCTTGAGGTGGTCCGCCAGGGCGCGCAGCTTGGCGGGTGGCCGGCGGCCTTCCGGATGGGCGAGGTAGATGAATTCCGGCGTGGGGCGGACGCCAACATCAACCACCGTCAGGTTTCCGGCCCGAATGTCCGGCCCGGCGATGAAGAGGGGGAGCAGGGCGATGCCAAGGCCGGCAATCGCTGCATCCCGCAGCATGTCGCCGTTGTTGACCCGAAGTCCTACATGTGCGCGAATGATCTCGACCCCGGTGGGGGTAGCGAAACGCCAGTCCGCAATGCCCCTGTTCGTGTAGAAAATGCCCTTGTGCGCGTCGAGTTCGGCTGTCGTTGTCGGCATGCCGTGACGGGCGAGGTAGTCGTTCGAGGCCACGAGCATGCGGCGGCTGGGCGCGAGGCGCCACACCATCAGCCGGGAGTCCTCGATCACCCCGTGGCGCACCACTCCGTCATAGACGCCGGAGGCGATATCGACACGGCGGTCGTCGACATCGAGCGACATCTCGATCTTGGGATTGGCGGCAAGGAATGGATACAGTGCCGGCCCCAGATGCAGCCGGCCGAAGGTGACGGGTGCCGAAATGCGCATCGGGCCGGCGAGGGTCCCGCGCCGCTCGGCAAGATCCGTCGCCGCTTCCGCCACTTCGCGCAGGATCCGCCGGGCGCGTTCGAGAAAGGCGGCGCCGTCCTCCGTCACCGACATGCGGCGGGTTGTTCGGTGGAGCAGCGTCGCGCCGAGGCTGCGCTCCAGTTCAGCCAGCCGCTCGCTCACCACCGACTTCGACAGCCGTAATGTCCGCGCCGCCTCGCTGATGGAGCCCGCTTCGGCAACCGCCACAAAACTTGTTATGCCGTCGAGTTTCATTATTCGGCTTTTCCGGAAGACAGGTTCTCATTCTGCATTGTAGTGCGAACGTTCGGCCTGCGCCATAGTCCGCTTCAACAACCCAACCCCCACGACAAGGAACACCACCATGGACAGGCTCAAAGGCAAACGCGCTCTCATCACTGGCGGCACCAGCGGCATCGGCCTGGAGACGGCGCGTCAGTTTCTCGCTGAAGGCGCGCGTGTCGCTGTCACCGGCACCAATCCGGAGACATTGGAGGCCGCTCGCAAGGAACTCGGCGACGGCGTGCTGGTCATCAAGTCCGATGCCGCCGATGTCATCGGCCAGAAACAGGTGGCGACAGCCATCGAGGAGGCCTTCGGTGGCCTCGACATCCTCTTCGTCAACGCCGGCATTGCCCTGCTGAAGCCGCTCGATGCCTGGGATGAGGCGGGCTTCGACCGCGTCTTCGACATCAATGTCAAAGGCCCGTATTTCCTGATCCAGGCACTTCTGCCGATCCTCGCCAATCCCGCGTCGATCGTGCTCAACACTTCGGTCAATGCCCATATAGGCATGCCCAATTCCAGCGTCTACGGGGCCTCGAAGGCGGCGCTGCAATCGCTCATCCGCACGCTGTCGGGCGAATTGATCAGCCGCGGCATCCGCGTCAATGCGGTTTCCCCGGGGCCTGTCTCGACGCCGCTCTACGGCAAACTCGGTTTCAGCGAGACGGACTTGAAGACCGTCGCCGAAAATATCAAGGGTCTCGTCCCGGCCGGCCGGTTCGGCACGCCGTCCGAAATCGCCAAGACCGTGGTCTTTCTCGCATCCGACGAGGCGGCCTACACCGTCGGCAGCGAGATCATGATCGATGGCGGCATGGGCACGCTGTAGGCGGGTCAGGCTGGCATGCCGATGGCAGGCAGTTTCATTCGCTTACCATCGGCACAATGCGGGCTTGCGCGGCCAGTCAACATGATGAAATAATTGGATGGCGGTCGCGCAGGGGAGGCGTGATGGCTTTTAGAATTCTACCCAAAAGAGCTGAAACAAAACCCCCTGCGCCAACGTAACATCGACGTCGCATATCCATGACACGTTCATGAAGTCGTCGGACCATCTTCCGCCCGGCTTCGCAGGTTGCAGGTGGGGAGGTTTCGAAAGCCATGACGACAGTCCGCACCATCCTGCATTGCAAGGCCGCTTGCATTGCGATCATCCTGATTCTCATCGGCTTTGCCTTTCCTGCACAAGCGCAGGAGGTCGGGACACCACCGGCCGACAAGCTGCGCGAGATTTCGCGGCTGCTTGCCGATCCTGATGTCGCTGCCTGGCTCAACAGTGCCCAGGCAGGGGAAACCAAGGCGAACGAAAGCAAGACCGACCAGACGCCGGTCGCTGGCGCCGAAGCTGATATGCAGTCGGGCTATGTTGCGGAAAAGCTCGGCCTGATCCAGGAAAGGATCGACACTGCCATGCAAGGCGGCATGGAGTTCGGGCCTGGCGCAAAGACGGCCATGACCAGGCTTGAGGCCGAAGTCACCCAGCGCGGCCCGTTGCGTTTCTTCCTGCTGCTGCTTCTCGTGCCCTTGCTTGCCATCGGCGCGGAGCGGTTGTTCAACCATCTGTCGGCCCGCCACTGGCGCCGTCAGGCGGCGGGACCGATGGCCGACCCGGTCGGCGTGGTGCCAATCGGCCTTCATGCCTGTGGCCAGGCCATCTGTTTTGCGCTCGGCGCCTTGCTGCCGCTTGCCCTCGTTGCCTGGCCGCCGCTTTTGGCGCGTACCGCGCTCATTCTGGCCATAGCGGCCATTGTCATCCGGTTTTCCGGTCTTCTCGGGGCTTACATCGTCTGGCTACTCGAACAACCGGTTGGGCGTGTGCTGCCGGCGGCGGAGGCGCCGCCAGAGGTGTCGCCTGTCTCAGCGGAGATCGCGCCGGCAGGTGAGATGCCCCCCGAACTGGCCGTTGCTTCCGAAAGCAAGGCTGCGTCGGTCGTGCCTGAAGGAACCGCTTCAGTGCAGGCAGCGATGCCCGAGCCGGATGGTGACGTCAGTGTGCAGCCGCGCGTGACGCCGGAGCGCGTCCGTTACTGGTTCTCCCGTTTCCAGCGGGGCTTGCGTGTCTTCATCGCCGGCTGGACGGTGGTGGAACTCATGCGGCTGTTCGGCTTCTCGCAGGGCGCGTTGCTGCTCGTCATCTTCGCCTTCGATCTGGCCCTCTTCGTCATCGCCGTCGATGCGTTCTGGCGCCGACCGTATCGAGCCGACCACAGCGAAACCGCCCGCAAGATCTGGTCCTGGCTGGCGACAGTGGCTTTCATCCTGCTCCTGGTCGTGTGGATAGCGGGGCTGCGCCTGTTGTTCTGGGGCGGCGTGGTCGCCCTCCTGTTGCCACCCGCCCTGCGGCTGACGACGGCGGTCGTCGCCCGCCTGCATGGCGGAAGCGAGACCATGCGCCCGACCAGCATGGGCTTCGTCATCGGTGAACGAGGGGCGCGCGCGCTCGTGATTATCCTCTCCGCCTGGTGGGTCGCGTCCGTCGCGGGTGTCGATGCCGCCGGCATGATGATGGGGTCCGGCGATACGGTGGTCAGCCGCGTCGCCCATGCCGTCACCCAGGCGATTGCCGTTCTTCTGGTCGCCGACATCCTCTGGCAGTTCGTCAAGTCCGACATTTCCGCACGCATGGCCAACGAGCCGGTTGGTCGCCGCGTGAGCGATGAGGAGCGTAGCCGCAACGCCCGCATCCGTACGCTGCTGCCGATCCTGCGCAACATGCTTTCGATAACCCTCGCCATCGTGGCCGTCATGATGGCTTTGACCAGCCTTGGCGTCGACATCGGCCCGCTGATCGCCGGTGCCGGCGTGGCGGGCGTCGCCATCGGCTTCGGCGCCCAGACCATCGTCAAGGACCTGATCTCGGGCATTTTCTATCTGTGGGACGACGCCTTCCGCATCGGCGAATATATCGAGACCGGCAAATATAAGGGCGTGGTCGAGAGCTTCTCGCTGCGTTCGGTCAAGCTGCGCCATCACCGCGGACCGCTTACCACCGTGCCCTTCGGCGAGCTCGGCGCAGTGCAGAACATGAGCCGCGACTGGTCGGTGACCAAGTTCAACATCTCCGTTCCCTATGACACCGACCTTGAGAAACTGCGCAAGGTCATCAAGCGTATCGGGACGGATATCGCCGAGAAGCCCGAATACAAGGAAAGCCTGCTGGAGCCGCTGAAGATGAAAGGCGTGGGGGAGTTCGGCGAATACGCTATCATCGTGCGCGTCGGCTTCACTACAAAGCCGGGCGAGCAGTTCATGATCCGCCGCGAGATCATGAACCGCATCAAGCTGGACTTCAAAGCGAACGGCATCCAGTTCGCGTCTCCGACCGTTCAGGTCGGCGGGCACCATAGCGATGCCGATGCCGACGCGGCTGTCGCCGAAGCCCATCGCCGGCGCCAGGAGGCGCTAGCGGCTGCCAATGGGGCGAGCGCCTGATTGGTAGAAACCGGACCGGTCGCCCACACATGTACGCGTTTCCAGGGCAGGTCGCCCCGCAACCGCGCTTGCGTCAATGGTCGATCTGGATGGAAAAACCCTGCGGCGGTGTCGCCACAGGGTTCGGCAGTCTTCAATGCTGTCCGTGTGAAGCTCGACCGGCCTTAGGCTGCGGCTTCTTCGCTCTCGTCTTCGTCCTTGTCATTCTCGACCTCGCCTTCGGCTTCACCGGCTTCCCAGGTCAGCTGGAATTCGATTTCGGCGCGCCCGTCTTCGATCTCGTAGGCGATCGAAGCGATGGCGTGCTCGGGGACCTGGACGTCTTCTTCGTCGATCTGGATCGAGAAGCGCTCGTTCGATTCCAGCGTGTCTGCCAGACGGCGGAGTTCAGCAACAAATTCCGTCAGCGAATAGTCTTTTTCGATTTCGCGATTGGCATCCATGTTCTCTCTCCTGTTTAAGAGTTGGCATTTTAATAAGAACATGGATTTGTAATGCGGTTATGACCGTATAAATTTAAGTTCGTGACAAACTATTCTTTATATTTATCTTTCATTCAGGATTTATATTGCTGATTTATCTTGGGTCATCTCGGTGCACGTCGTGGACGGTCATACCGATGGATTCCGGTGGTTTTTCCAGCCAGCGGGGGTGCTTCAGGGTCTTGCGAGTGTCTTCGTAGCCGGAATCCCAATGTTCGCGCATCGAGGTGCCGGAAAACTCATAGTCCTTGGCGTCGCTCTCGTAGATCTTCTGCTGGTAGATAAGGTGGACGATGTTGATCTGCGGCACGTCCTCCATCGCGGCGAGGAAGGCCCGGTCGTCGTCCGTCAAGGCTTCCGGGGGCACACGCAGCAGCGCCTGGTGCAGCTTCAGGCGTAGGTTGTGGATACGGCGGAACGTGTCCGTGTTGTTACGCGTACGGCTGGAATAGAGGATGTCCTTATGCCGGGCGAGCACATCCGCCATGTCGCGGGGCAGGATGCCGCGCGCGCTGAAAAGGTCGACCTGAAAGACAAGCGTATCGCGCACGTCCTCCTGCTCGAGCAGGTATTGCAGCGGCGTGTTGGAGACGATGCCGCCGTCCCAGTAATATTCGTTCTCGATCAGCACGGCGGGGAAGGCGGGTGGCAGCGCTCCGGACGCCATGACATGCTCGGGGCCGAGCCCCTCGATATGACTGTCGAAATAGCGGTAGTTGCCGGTCTGCACATTGACGGCACCGACACTGAGCCGCTGGCGGCGGTCGTTCAGGACGTCCCAGTCGATCAGGCGGTTCAACGTGGTTTTCAGTTCGGATGCATCGTAGAAGCTGGTCGCCGTGGAGGCACCCGGCGGCTGGAACCAGGGATTGATCTGGTGGGGGGAAAAGAAACCGGGCAGGCCCGATGTCATCGTCATCATGGCGCTGGCCTGGTTGCGCATCTTGCGGAAGACATCGCCTTCCGGCGTGAAGTGCCAGATCTTGCGGGCGGAAATCGTCTCCCAGAAGTCGCGCAGCCGATCGAGCCGGTTGCCCTTGATGTTGCCGGCGATGATCGCGGCATTCACCGCGCCGATCGAGACGCCGGACAGCCAGTTCGCCTCGATACCGGCTTCATCGAGCGCCTGAAAGACGCCGGCCTGATAGGCGCCAAGCGCGCCACCGCCCTGAAAGACGAGGCCCACCGCCGGATAGCCGCCGACGACATCGGCGATATCGGGCGTTTCGGATTTGCGCTTCGGCTGCAATCTGACCTGCTTGTCCATGATCTCGTCCTTCAACCTGGTTCGCCCATGTAGTCGTGCACCACCTCGCCGAGCCCCAATGTGAGGTCGGCGACGAAATGCACCGCCGAGACAACCTCCAGCACGGGCAGGCGGGCGACGTCGGCGATGACGTGGCGGAAGAGCTGCAGGTCGGCCGGTCCCATCCAGGCGCCCTTCACCGCGATGTCCTCGAGATGATAGCGCACCAGTTCGCAGATGCGAGGTGTCGCGTCGACATGCGGGATGATCTTGACGAGGAAATTCGGTTTGGCGAGCGAATGGGCAACCTCGGCGACGTCGAGCGTACGGTGCTTGTAGCCCATGGTGGCGCTGGCGCAGAGCACGGAGCCGTAGTGCAACGTACCGACGATCACCTCGCCCTCGTGCACGAGCTTGGGAAAAGCGAGCTTCTTGGGAAAGCCCCAGATTTCCCGCCCGCCGGCGATGGGCGCGTCGTCGTCGAGATACATGGCGTGCACGTAGACGCCTTCTTCACCCTCGAAGCGAACCGGGATGACCTGGCCGGATTCCGTGTAGTCGCCAAAACCGGTGGAGTCCGGCATCTTGATGAACTCGTATTTGACGATGGGATCGATGATCTCCAGCGGCTCCGGCACCACGGCGCGCAGCGCATCGGGATCCGTCCGGTAGCTGATGATGACATATTCCCGATCGATGAAGCGGTAGGGACCCGGCGGATAGGCGGGGTTCGTCAGCGGCATGGCGTAGGCGTTGCGGACGTCGGTGGCCTTCATGTCATTGATTCCTACAGGAGAAAAATAGGGTGGGCGACGATCAGTGCGCCGTCCAGCCGCCGTCGAGCGAAAGGATCGCACCGGTCATCGAGGCCGCCTCCTCGCTGGCGAGGTAGAGGGCGAGGCCGGCGACTTGCTCGACCGTGACGAACTGCTTCGTCGGCTGGGCCTCGAGCAGCACGTCATGGATGACCTGCTCCTTGGTAAGCCCGCGTGCGGCCATCGTGTCGGGGATCTGTTTTTCGACGAGCGGCGTCCAGACATAGCCGGGGCAAATGGCGTTGACCGTGACGCCATTGGTGGCGGCTTCCAGCGCGACGGTTTTTGTCAGGCCGGCAATGCCGTGCTTGGCTGCCACATAGGCGGATTTGTACGGCGAGGCGACGAGCGCATGGGCAGAGGCGACATTGATGATACGGCCGAAGCCATGCTCTTTCATCGCCGGCAGTGCAGCCTTGATGGTATGGAACGCGGCGACGAGGTTGATCTGGATGATCGCCTGCCATTTATCATCGGGAAATTCCTCGATCGGCGCGACATGCTGGATGCCCGCATTGTTGACGAGGATGTCGCAGCGTCCAAATGTGTTGAGTGCGAGTTTCACCATCTCGCCGATTTCGCTGCCGGAAAGCATGTTGGCCGGCGAATACAGGCAGCGCACGCCATAATCCGCCTCGATGCCGGCGCGCTCTGCCTCGATTGCGGCCGCATCACCCAGCCCGTTGATGACGATGTTCGCCCCCGCAGCGGCGAAACGGCGGGCGATGGCAAGGCCAATGCCGCTGGTCGAGCCGGTGACGATGGCCGTTCGGTTGCTGAGGGTTTTCGGCTGGGATGCGTCGTTCATCGGGATCTCCATCGGACGTGGCGCGTGGCGTGGTTTGGAGCACGCCGACATTTCACGCAGATGACAGTCGTCTCGGAGCGATTGTGGCGATGCCGCTAATATTGTCATGTGCCCGTCAAGCAAACTTAATAGTAAAGAATGGCTGAAAACGCAGTTTGCTAATTTACGTCTTATGGTCATGCGCATTTTCGCGCCTGGCAGTCGGTGATGACTGTCGGGGCGGCTTCCCGTTGTCTGAAGGTGCGCATTGACGAGGGGAGATTCATGATGAATGCATTCCAACCCCTTGCCCGCAATGTGTGGAGCAGGTTTGCGCTGTTGCTTGGCGCTGTAATTTTTTCCGCCGCGAGCGTCCATGCGGAGCCCATTCTTGGTGCCGGATCGACCTTTGCCGCGCCGATCATCCAGCTCTGGTCGCATGATTACGAGGCGACGCGCACGGATGGCGGCGACTTCACGTCACCGGACTGGCGCGTCGACTACGAGCCGGTCGGCTCGCTCGCCGGCGTGATGCGCCTCGGTCAGATCGAGACGGATTTTGCCGCAACGGATGCCCCGCTGCCGGCCGAGGAACTGAAGGCGCGCGACCTCCTCCAGTTCCCCGTCGTCATGGGGGGCATCGTCGTCGTCGCCAATGTCGATGGCATAGGTGCCGGGGCGCTTCGCCTGTCCGGCCCCTTGATTGCTGATATCTATCTCGGCAAGGTCACCAAATGGTCCGACCCCTCCATCAAGGCGTTGAACCCGGATCTCGCCCTACCGGATGCGGCGATCGAGGTTCTGCATCGTGAGGACGGATCAGGCTCGACCCTGGCCTTCACGGGGTTCCTCTCCAAAAGCAGCCCGGAATGGGCGCAAAAGCCGGGCGCCGGCACGCTGATCGAGTGGCCGCTCGGCAAGGGCGAGAAGGGTACCGGCGGGCTCGCGAGCCTGGCGACCACGACGAAGAACAGCATTTCCTATCTCGAATATGGCCAGGTCGTGCGCCTCGGCCTGCCCTTTGTTTCGCTGCAAAACCAGGCCGGCACGTTCATCCGGCCAAGCCCGGAGGCCTTCCAGGCGGGCCTGGAGACGGCCACCTGGGACGGCACGACGGGTTCTGCCGCCGATGCCGCCGAAGCTGCGGGTGAAAAGGCCTATCCGATGACGGTCGTCACCTATGCGGTCGTGCCGAAGGACCGCGGAGAAGGGCGTATCAACCGCGTGCTCGATCTCTTCCGCGTCGCCTTCAGCCGTGGCGGCGATGAGGCGAGCGCGCTCGGCTACATCCCCGTGTCGCCGGCGCTGGCCGGCAAGATCGAAGCGTACTGGACCGCGAATCTGGGCTTCGTGAACAACTAGGCGCCAGAACCTGCATTTGCTCCAATAGAAACGAGTTTTCCCATGGAAATAAATATCTTCAAGGACATCCTCGTGCCGGTCATCGGCGGCCTGGGCATCTTCATGCTCGGCCTTGAATTCATGGCCAACGGCATCCAGGCCCTCTCCGTCAACAAGATGCGCGCGTTCCTCGCGAGAGCCGCCGGCACGCCGGTCAAGGGCGTGCTCGCCGGCACCTTCATCACGGGCGTCATCCAGTCCTCGACGGCGATGACCGTCATGGTGGTCGGTCTCGTTAATGCCGGTGTCGTCGGGCTCCGGCCAGCGATCAGCGTCATCATGGGCGCCAATATCGGCACGACGCTCGGCAATGGCCTCATCGCCTTGCCGCTCGGGCCGCTCGGCCTCATTCTTGGCGGTATCTTCGCGCTCATCTATTGCTTCGCCAAGAGCGAGAAGGTGCGCAACATCGCGCTCGCCTGCATGGGTTTCGCGCTGATCTTCTACGGTCTCAACCTGATGACGGGCGGCCTGCGCCCGCTGCGCAACCTGCCGGAAGTCATGGAATTGCTCCAGACGCTGAAGGCTGACTCCTACTTCAACCTGATCAAATGCGTGCTGATCGCCGCTGGCGTCACCGCGATGATCCACTCGTCCTCGGCGACGATCGGTATCGTCATGGGCCTCGGCGCCGCCGGCATTCTCGACTGGACGACGGCCGTTGCCTTCTCGCTCGGTGCCGACCTCGGCACGACCATCACCTCGTGGATGGCCTCGCTCAATCTTTCCAAGAATGCCAAGCGTGCCGCCTACGCCCATATCTCCTTCAACATCATCGGCGTGTGCATCACCGTGCCGCTGTTCTTCGTCTCCATCGGCGTCCTGGAATGGGCGATGCAGTGGTTCGGCGGTGATCCGGCCGTGGCCGTGATGGTCGATGGCAAGGAGACGTTCCCGCTGGTGCCGGTTGCCGTGGGTCTCTATTCGACCTTCTTCAACATCTTCAACACGCTGTTGCTCTTCCCCTTCATCGGCGTGTTCGAGCGCGTGCTGTCGCGTGTCGGCCGCACCGACGCGGAAGACATCGAGGATTATTCGACCCCGCGATTCCTCGACGGCAAGCTCTCCAACGATTTCGCGCGTGCCGTTCCCGCGATCCAGCAGGAAACCCAGCGCCACCTCCAGGCCGGCGCCATGTTCCTCGGCATCGCGCGTGGCGACAAGAAAGCGCCGTCGGACCCTGGCGAGCACTATCTCGCGACCGATATTCTCAGCCGCGACATCCGCGCCTATACCGCCAACCTGATGAAGGAAGACCTGCCCTACGACCAGCTCGACCTCATCGCGAGCCTGATCGAGGAGGCCGACTTTACCGCGGCACTGACGGAATCGATGCATCAGGTCGCCCGCCGCGTGAAGCGTGAAAAATTCGGCAGCCAGGCCCAGCCGATCGTCGATACCGCGCTCGACAAGCTCGATGCGTCGCTGCGCGCCATCCTGCCGACATATGGCCTTGCCGATCCGCAGATGCCGGCCGGTCACGCCAACTACCCGGAGGTCGAGGAACTGCGTGCCCGCACGCTGTCACTCGGCCCGAATGCGGGTGCTGCCGAACGCGGTACGATCCTCGCTTTGCTCGGCTCCATCGAGCGCGCGGAAATTCTCATCCGCCGCATCGATGCCGAGCGCAAGTCGGTCAATCGCCAGAGCGTGCTCGCCCGCGCCACCAACCGCAAGGAAAGCCGCGAGCAGCAGATGGACGAAGGCGGGATGAGCCCGGTTCCGGCCGAATAGGATTTGCGACGAGGCGTCGCGGCTTTATCGCCGCGGCGCCTCTTGTATTGTGTGGCTTCCGGGTTGATCTTGTCTAACGGTGCGGTAGCTCTGGCGTGTCGGTAAGTCTGGAGAACGGCGTTTGGGACAGGAAATCGAACTGAAGCTCGACCTTGCGCCGCAGGCAGCAGCGGACTTTCTCGCCTCGGACCTCGCCGCAAGCGAACCCTTCATCCTCGAACGGCGTGCAACCTATTTCGACACGCCGAACGCGGACCTGCGCGCTGCCGGCTTTTCCCTTAGAATTCGTAACGATGCGCAGGGGCGCGTCCAGATCGTCAAGGCCGTCGGTGCCAGCGCCGCCAGCCTTTTTGCGCGCCCGAAATGGGAGCAAAATGTCGATGGCGACAAGCCCGTCCTCGACGACACCACGCCGGTCAAGGCCTTTCTCGGCCGGCGTGTCGACGCGTTGGAACCGCTTTTCGAGGTGGTTGTCGAGCGGCGGCGTTGGTCTGTGGCCTGGGAGGATGCGCGCATCGAGGTGGCGCTCGACCGTGGCGACATCGTTGTCGGCGAGCGGCGTACGCCGGTCTGCGAAATCGAGCTGGAGCTGGTGGACGGTCCGCCATCCGCACTGTTTTCCTATGCCCGTACGCTGGACGGGGTCGCGCCGTTGCGGCTCGGCGTGCTGAGCAAGGCGGAGCGAGGCTACCGCCTGCTCGGTGCCGCGGTCCGCGCCGTCAAGGCCGAGCCGGTCGCGCTGACGCCCGACATGAGCGTTCCCGGCGCTTTCCGCATCATCGCCGACGGCTGTCTGAAGCAGTTCCGCCTCAACGAGATGCTGCTTGAGGGCGGGGGCGAGGAGGCGGTGCATCAGGCGCGTGTTGCGCTACGCCGGCTGCGTTCTGCGCTTTGGGTGTTCAAGGCCATACTGGAAGACGATGCCTTCGGGCACATGAAGGACGAGCTGAAATGGCTGGCCGGTGCTCTCGCCGGCGTGCGCGACCTCGACGTGCTGATCCGCCGTTGCAAGGATGAAGCGCTGCGGAAGGTGCTTGCGGATGCGCGCGAGACGGCCTTCCGGGCCGCGGCCGCCGACCTTGAATCGCCTCGCGCCCGTGCCTTGATGCTGGATTTTGCCGACTGGCTCTCCTGCGGCGCCTGGCACGGTCTTGTGTCCGCGCGGGAAACGCGCGAACAGCCGGTCAGCGATTTCGCGGCTTCAGCCCTCGACCGGCTGCGCCGCAAGGTCAAGAAGGGTGGCCGTGACCTCGTCGATCTCGACGACGACGCCCGCCATGAGGTGCGCAAGGATGCCAAGAAGCTGCGATACGCGGCGGAGTTCTTTGGTTCACTCTTCGATCGCAAGCGCCAGAAGCGCCGCCATGGCCGGTTCCTTGCCGCCTTGGAACCCTTGCAGGATCAACTCGGTGCGCTGAACGATGCCGCCGCAATGCCGGAGCTTTTGGCACGACTCGGCCTGGAGGACGACGCTCGAAAGGCCTTCCCTTCCAATGCCATCGACAGTAGACGGGATGTGATCAAGGCGGCGGCGGATGCTCATGACGCCTTGGTCGATACGAAACGCTTCTGGCGCTAGTTCGCCTGTCTCCCGCAAGGACTTTCCATGACGGTCGTCGCCTCTTATCTCTACCGTGACGGACGACGATTCCAGGAGGTTCCGCTCGAATCCGTGGCGATTCCGACGGAAAAGACGGATTTCATCTGGATCGGCCTGCATGAGCCGACCGCCGAGGAACTCGCCATCCTGAAGGTGCGTTTCAATCTGCACGAACTGTCCGTCAGCGACGCGGCGAACCCCTTGCAGACGCCAAAACTCAGCGCCTATGACGACCAGATCTTCGTGCTCGCCCAGACCGCCAAGCTCGACGGCGATGGCATCACCTATGGACGCACGGCGATCTTCGTCGGCGAGCGCTACATCATCACCGTCCGCCACGGTTCCGAACGTGGCCATGGCGAACTGCGTGGCCGGTTGGAAACCTCGCCGCATACGATGCGCCATGGCACGGACTATATCCTGCACGCCATCCTCGATTTCATCGTCGACGGCTACCTGCCGATCGTGCGCACGATCGAGGATTCCGTGCTCGACATGGAACGCAAGATGCTCGATTCCTTCCTCGACCGCGCCCAGATCAAGCGAATCTTCCGGCTGCGGCGTGAGGTCATCCTGTTTCAGCGCGTGCTGGATGCCATGCTGGACCTCTGCGGCAAGCTCGTGCATCTCGACCTGCCGTGCCTCGATGTCGAGGCCAAGCCCTATTTCCGCGATGCGCTCCAGCACATGCACCGCATCGAGCAGATGGTGGGAGGCCTGCGTGACGTCATTACCTCGGTCTTCGAGGCGAGCAACCTGCTTGAACAGCAGCGCCAGGGCGTGATTACCCGCCAGCTCGCTTCCTGGGCGGCCATCCTTGCGGTGCCGACGGCGATTGCCGGCATCTACGGCATGAATTTCGAGAACATGCCGGAGCTGAAGACACAGTACGGCTATTTCGCCGTGCTCGCCGTCATCGTCGTCTTCTGCGGTACGCTCTACTGGCGCTTCAAGCGCGCCAAATGGCTGTGACCTAGCTGGTGCTCAGGCGCGAAGCGCTCTCGCCGGGCTAAGACGAAGCGCCGAAAGCGCCGGTATGATCGATATCAGCACGGCGAGAATGCCGAACCAGACGGCCAGCGAGATATCTTCGCGGGCGAACTCCACGGGCATACGCACGGCCGTCGTTGCCGTGAGCGACGCGGAGATGAGTTGGGCGGCGCCGTAACCGAGCACGATGCCCAGCCCGAAGCCGGCGAGGAACAGCAGGAACAATTCGCCCCAGACGATGGCGACGACCGCGCGTGCCGGTGCGCCGAAGGCTCTCAGCGCGCCGATCTGCTTCTGGCGCGAGCCGATATGCATGATCGTGACAAGCAGGATGGCGGCAATGACGATCACCTGCGTGCCGATGGCGATGGCCAGGAGCAGGCTGCGCGCATCACCAAGGGTCGCGTAGAGGCGCGTCAGCACCTCCGCCGGGAAGACGGCGAGCGTCGTCTCGCCGCGATATTCCTGACGCAGGCGATAGGCATCGGCAACCGTCTTCGGCTTGACGAGAACGGCGGGGAGGCCAGGCGTCTCGGCGTCGAAATGCTCGTCAATCGCGGCGGCAGGATCGATATGCGCCTCGTGCTCCCGTTCTTCGGTGTGCTCATGCTCGGCTGCAGCAACCGTCGCGAGCCCCCCGGCGGCGTGGTCGTGATCATGCGCGGCCTCACCTTCCATGCCATGCAGCTGCCAGACGGCGCGGATCGGCACGAGGATGGCGCGGTCCCAGGCGGTACCCGTTGGGGCCATGCGACCGCTCACCGTGTAGATGAGCTCGGTGTGCGTATGACCACCCTCGTCAGCGCCGCCATGCATCGGCTTGATCTCCGCGCCGATGGGTTTTCGCACGTCCGCGCCGATGACCGCCTCGCCGAGACGGGCGAACGTCGCTCCCTCGGCGAGCGTCGGAGAGAGTGCGGAAACAAGCTTGCTCGTCGTGCCGACGACCGGATGGCCATCCGCGGAATCGCCGAAGCCGACCGGGGCGGCGAATTCGACGCGGGAATCCTCGGAGAGTTTTGCCAGCACGCTGCCGGACATCAGCGGCAGCGGCGAGGGCTGCAGGAAGACCGCCGATAGCGCGAGTTGTGTTTCGCTGCCGGCCGCGCCAACGAGAAGGTCGAATTTTTCCGCCGCGCGGGCGCTGCCAAGCCGGACGGCGCGCTCCTGCAACGTGACGGTGACGCTGAGCGCAACGGAAAGCGCAATCAGCACGATGACGGCAAGTGCGCCGCCCTTGAAGCGGCGAAGATCGGCAAGGATGAAGCGTATCATGCCGCAAGCACCTCGTTGCTGTCTTCGACGATGCGTCCGCCATCGAGGCCGACACGTCGGTCGAGCAGTTCCATGAGCGCCGGATCGTGGGTAACGACGATAAGCGTTGTCCCCTCATCGCGGGCGAGCCGGACGATCAGCTCGGCCACTTCGCTGCTAGTACGACGGTCAAGGCTGGCGGTCGGCTCGTCGGCAACGATCACGCCGGGCTTCGACAACAGCGCGCGCGCCACAGCCACGCGCTGCATCTCGCCGCGCGACAGCGTCTCGATGGCCTGGTCAGGGCGGGCAATGCCCGTTGTTTCGAGGAGATGCAGCGCGCGTTCGCGCTCGGCCGGCTTGAGGCGCCGGGAAAGGCGGACCGGCAAGACGACGTTCTCGAAAGCCGAAAGGCCGGGAAACAGATGGAAGTCCTGCATGACGAGGCCGATATTGGCTGCGCGGAACGCATCGCGTTTGCCTGCGGCAAGGGCGGTGATATCGGTGCCGCCCCAGGACACGGAACCGCTTGTTACGGTATCGAGCCCGGTCATCGCGTTGATGAGCGTGCTCTTGCCGGAACCCGATGCGCCGGTGATCGCGAGGCGTCCGCCGGCGGGAAGGTGAAGCTGGTCGATGGACAGCACCGGCGTGTCGAGGCCGGGAAAGCGCATGGTGAGACCGGAAATAGCGAGAGCCAGCATCGTCAGGCCGTGTCGAACGCGGCTTCGCGAAGACGCAATTGGCTGACGAAACCGGTATCCGGATCGGTCCATGAGCCGTATTCGAGCACGCCCTGCGCCTTGATCGGCGCATTGAACTGCACGAAGGTCTGCTTGCGGGCGAGATAGACGACGAGAATGTTGTCCGGCCAGTCCGCATCCGAGGAGCAGAAGGGGCAGAGCGACATCGGGATTTCGGTGAGCACGAAGAAATTCGCCTCGGCCTTCAGCGGCGGCGCCATGAAGCCCTTGATGGTGATTTCCTGGCCGGTCAGCTGCTTCACCTTGTCGGAGAATTCGAGCCCCAGCACGCCAAAGCTCTTGTAGAGCTCGCCGAAGCCGAGCGTCTCTGCAGCCAGCGCCGGGCGGGCAAGAGGCAGGATCGGCAGCGTAGCCAATGCACAGAGCATCCGCCGCCTGTCGAAAAACATACGGGAATCGTCCGTCATGGCCATGCTTCCTTCTTCATCGACGAGAATGCGGACAGGCGGCGCGGGGCCGCCTGTCCTTATGGGTAGCTCAGTCCTTCGCTACGCCGAGCGCGAAGGCATCGGCCAGCACGCGGTACACGTCGCTCTGCTCCATGTAGCCACGGAAGCCTTCCGAGCCGGGGCCGATCGCCTGAAGCACCACGTCGTCGACGGCGTGAACGCCGGTATCGCCATCCTTCGGAATGTTACCCTGCACGAAGACGGCGCCGGGCACGTCCTTGTACTCTTCGTTGGCGACATATTCCTTCGCCTCGTTCTGCACGGCCGGAACGAACGGGCCGTCGAGCTTCGGACGGAAGGTCTCGTAGTGGTCCGGACCGTTATTGGCCGCCAGGAACAGGCGACGCGAAACGTCGATACGATCCGGATAACCATCGCCATTCGCATCTTCATAGTTCGGGAAGCCGGCGTCGTCATAGGTGCCAACCTTGGCGCGCATTTCGTCGCCCGGCTTCTCGTCATCGACGGTGCCGATGATGCCGACGCCATGGGTGTGGTCGCCGGTGACGACGATCAGCGTATCCGGGTTCTTGTCGGCAAATTCACGGGCGACGGCGATAGCCTTGTCGAACTCGATCGTCTCGACGAGCGCACGGTCCCAATCGAGCGGGTGGCTCATCTTGTCGACCGAGGCAGCTTCGACCATGAGGAAGAAGCCCTCCGGGTTCTTCGAGAGCTTGTCGAGTGCGACCTTGGTCATTTCGACGAGGCCGGGCTGGTTCGGGAATTTTTCGACGGTGCCCTTCTTGAGGAATTCACGGTCGAGCGTCACGTCCAGGTTGCCGGTGTGGAAGAGGCCGAGCAGCTTGTCCTGGTTCGAGCCGGCAGCAGCGGCAAGTTCCGTCTTGTCGATCGCCAGGGCATAGCCAGCGTTCTTGAACTCGGCGATATAGTCCTTGTCGTCCTTGCGCTTGGAGCCCGGCACGTCCTTGCCGAGGAAGTAGGCCGAACCGCCGCCGAGAAGCACATCCGGCTTGACGTCGAGCAGCATGCCGACGATTTCCGCCTTGTCGGCGCGCTTGCGGGTGTGGGAAACGAGGGCAGCCGGCGTCGCATCCTGGAGTTCCGAGGTGGAAACGATGCCGATCGACTTCTGCGTGGTGCGGCGGAGCGCTTCTGCAATGGTCTCGACCTTCGGGTCGTCGAGGCTTGCCGGCGTGCGGTCGGCATAGACGCCGAGCGCGTTGACGCGCGACTTGTGGCCGGTCATGTAGGCCGACATGGTGTTGGCGCTGTCGGTGGCGATCGAGTGCGTGGACGACGTACCGATGAAGGCGACCGGCGGGATATCGTCCATCGCGAGGCGGCCGTTGGCCTTGCCCTCGGTCATGCCCTTGGACATGATGCGCGCACCGGTGCGGTGGGCGACGGACAGGCCGTCGGCGATCAGGAAGATGATGTTCTTGGCCCTCGGCTCGGCAACGGTCGCGTAGACGTCCCAGTTGACCGACTTGGCTTCGCTGCCGGCCGAGACTTCGACCTTGTAGGCGCCGGCTTCAGCGATCGTCAGGCCACGCAGGAGGAGGGCCGAACCCAGGACCTTGTCCTCGGCGCCCTTTTCTTCCGCGACAAATTCGGCCTTCTTGCCGAAGACGGCTTCGTAATCCTGGCCGTTGACGGTGACCTTCACGTCTTCCGGCTTCACCACGGTGTCGAACTCGACCTTGAAGTCGAAGGGCGAGCCGACGAGGATCGTCGCGCGATCCAGCGGATAAACGGTTGCGGCATTTGCGGCGCCGGCGAGCATCGTTGCCGATGCCAGAGCGAGGATGAGTTTACGCATGGGGGTGCCTCTCTTGAGCGGTGCGTTACCCCCTTGCGATAGAAACTCAGCATGACAGGCGTATTACAGCCGTGTCACAGACGGCTTCACCCCTTGGCAGAAATCGCACTCAGCTCTTCGAGGTCGAGGTCCCGTTCCAGTTCGTGCAACGTCTCGTCGTCGATCTCACCGGCGCGGTGGAGCCGGATGAGTTCGCGACGCCCCGTCGCGACCGCTTCGAGAACGAGGTCGAAATGGGCGTGCAGCATGGGTGTGTAGTGCTGTGTGCGCTCGGCATAATCGACGATCGACACGGCCCTGCGCTGATATTTGTCCAGCAATTGCGGATGGATGAGCTTGCCTTCGCTGTCGTAAGCCCGGCTTTGCACGATGACGAATTGCGCCTGGGCCATGGCGGCTTCGGCCTGGCTCATGGTGAGCCGGGCCTTTTCCGACTCCGGTTCACTCAGCCGCGCCCAGGCGATCACACGTCCCAGCGTCGTGCCTTGCAGCAGCACGGTGCCGAGAATAACGGCAAAGGACGTCACCAGGATGAAGTCACGGCCGGGAAAGTTTTCCGGCACGCTCAGCGCCAGCGCCAGCGTGACCACGCCGCGAACACCCGCCCAACTGAGCACGGTCGCGCCACCGGCGCCGACTGGCGTGTATCGCTTGATCCCCAAAGAATTGCAGAGTCTGATCACGAGGTCTGACCCGAACACCCAGGCGAAGCGGGCGAGGGTGAGGGCCACCAGGATCACCAGGATCGGCCATCCGAGATCGGCGATCACCACGCCAAAGCCGCCGCCGCGTTCGACGACGCCACGCAGCGACAGGCCGATCAGGATGAAAACCGCCGCCTCCATCAGGAAGACGAGCACCGTCCAGAAGGAGGTGCCGCGCATGCGCGTCGCGGCCGAAAAGGCCGTGTGTTGATGCCAGCCGGCGATCAGACCGGTGGTCACGGTGGCAATGACGCCCGACACGTGGATGAATTCGCCGAGCAGGTAGGACACCCAGGAAAGCAGGGCCGTGGCGGCGATGATCAGATATTCGTCGCCAAGGCGGCGCACCAGCAAGACCCATGCCATGCCGATGGCGATGCCGACGAGCGCGCCGCCGACCGCCAGCACGAAAAAGCTGCCCATGGCATCGAGGGTACTGAAGACGCCGGTGACGCCGGCGGCAATGGCGAAGCGGAAGAGGACCAGGCCGCTTGCATCATTGAACAGGCTTTCTCCCTCGAGCAGGATCTGCAGGCGCCGTGGCAGCTTTACCCGTTGCAGCACGGCGCGGGCGGACACCGCATCGGGTGGCGAGACGATCGCTCCCAATGCCGCGCAGGCCGCCCAGGGAAGCGACGGGAACAGCAGATGCGTGACGACAGCCACGACGGCGCAGGTGAAAAACACCGCGCCAATGGCAAGCGAGGCGATGCCGATCATATGGCGGCGCAAGGGGCCGAGCGCAATGAACCAGGCCCCATCCATGAGAAGCGGCGGCAGGAAGATGACGAGCACCAGTTCCGGATCGACTTCAATGGCGGGCAGACCCGGCATGAAGGCAAGCAGCGCGCCCCCCGCAAGCAGCGCCACGGATGGCGGCAGCCCGAGCCGGTGGGCTGCGTAATGCAGCGCGATGATCGCCACGAACATGCCGATCACCAGCTCGAACAAATGTGTTGGATCCATAGGGCTTTATCCTGAAATAGCTTTATTACGACACGCTTCATTACAAGGCGCGTTTTGCCAAAACGCAATCGCTCAAGGACAACTACGAGATCAGACCCACGGAAAATTTCTCTACCAAACGGGGTGTAAAATCCCGTTCTACACTGTCTCCGAGATCGCCCTGACGAGCACTGTTGCGGAGACGGCGCCGGGGTCGAGGTGGCCGAGGGAGCGTTCCCGCAGGCGGGCGGCGCGGCCCTTGGCGGCAACCATCGTGGCGGTCGCGGCCGCTCCGTTGTCGGCTGCGGCCGTAACGGCGGCCCAGAATTCCTGTTTCGACCGGCCCTCGGCAACCGCCGTGGTGGCGGCTTCTGCGGCGGGCAGCCAGACGTCGAGCATCGTCTTGTCGCCGCGCTGTGCCTTGCCGCGGTCGCGAATGCCCTCCGAAATCGCGACCAGCATATCCCGGCAGGCGACGAGGTCGAGTTCGGAGCGCTCGGCAAGGACCTGGGCGGCTCGACGAAAGCCTGTCGAATAGAGAGGTCCCGTCGATGCTCCGACCGCGTCAAGGAAGCCGGCCGCCGCCGTCGACATCACCTCTGAAAGGCTCGCCGTGCCGAGGTCCAGTTTCGAAAGCGCCGCGTTCACGGCCTTGAAGCCGATCGACATGGTGATGCCGTGATCGCCATCGCCGATCGCGCCGTCGAGTTCGGACAGGCGATCCTTTTCCGTCTCGATCACCTGGGACATTCTCTCGAACATCCTGGCGAGAGCCTGTGCCGCATTTTCCGACATGTCTTCCTCCCCTTGGGCGCACGCGGCCTCAGCTCCGAGCCGCCTCGTCCGGTTCAGGTGCGTTGATGGTCAGGATCGCCGACTGGCATGGATGGTGCAGCAGATCGGTCAGTTGGCGGTCGAGATGCAGGATCGAGATGGAGGCGCCCGCCATGTCCAGCGACGTGCAGTAGTGCCCTACCCAGTTGGCCTCGATCGTGATGTTCTTGGCGGCAAGCCGTTGCTCCACCCGCCGGAACAGGATGTAGAGCTCCATCAGCGGTGTTGCGCCGAAGGAATTGACCAGCACCGCCACGCGGTCGCCGGGCTCGGCCTTCATCTCCTTGAAGATGTTGTCCATGATCGTGTCGACGATCTCGTCAGCAGTGCGCAGACGCTCGCGCGACACGCCGGGCTCGCCGTGGATGCCCATGCCGAGTTCCATGTCATCCGGGCCGATTTCGAAATTGTGCCGCCGTGTCTGCGGCATGGAGCAGGATTCGAGCGCGACGCCGACCGTGAAGGTGCGGTCGTTGGCCTTGCGGGTGATCGCCTCGCATTCGTCGAGCGTCAGGCCGCGATCACAGGCGGCGCCCGCGACCTTGAAGACGAAGAAATTACCGGCGACGCCGCGCCGGCCTTCCTTGTCTTCGATCGGCGAAGAAACGATATCGTCGGTGGTGAGGACGGTGCGGACGGGAATGCCCTGTTCCTCGACCAGTTCGGCTGCCATCTCGAAGTTCATCACGTCGCCGGCATAGTTGCCGTAGACGAAGAGCACCCCGGCGCCACCGGAGGCTGCGACGGCACACTTGGCGATCGGGTCGGGCGGAGGCGAGGAAAAGATGTTGCCGACGGCCACGGCATCGGCGAGCCCCTTACCGACATAGCCGACAAAACAGGGCTCGTGTCCCGTGCCGCCGCCGATGACGAGGCCGACCTTGCCGGGGCGGGGGCCGTTGCGTGCGACGAGCGCGCGGCGCGATCCGGTCACGGGTTGCAGATAGAGCTTGTGCGCGGCAATCAGGCCGTCGAGCATTTCCTCGACCACGTCGTTGGGATTGTTGAGGAATTTCTTGACATGCGTGCGGTAGGCATTGGCGATGGGCGCGCTTTTCTGCCGTTGCGAAAGCTTGCTGTCGAGGCTTGTCACACCATCGGCGCGCAGGATGCCGGCGCCCGTCGCCGCATCCGTCACCAGCACGTTGACATAGCCGCCGCGCAGGGCCGCCAGCAGTGCCGGCACCTTGTCGAAACCGCCGGCGACGGCGACGCGGGTGCCGATGCCGCGCAGCATCTCCAGCGACATGCCGATCGTGCGATCATCGAGGGGGCCACCGACCGGGCGGCCGCGCTCATCGATGAAACGTCCGGCCAGCACACCCGCCGCGCCCTTGGCGAGATAGTGCTGCAGCGGCACGGATTCGAAGAATCCGCTGGTGTGGATCGTCGAGTTTGGCCGGAGCGACGATATGCCGAAGACAATGCGGTTGGCCCGCGCGAGCGTGTCGAACTGCTCGCGGATCAGCGGCTCGGCAAGCAACATGCGCTGCATTTCGGCAGACGCGACGACGGCGGGTGCCGTGATGTTGACGCAGCGCGCCGAGATCGCCCGCGCGACGGCGGCGGTGGTGAGTTCCGGCGTATAGGCGAAGCTTGCCGTGGTGCCGCCGGTTGCCTGCACGACCGTCACGTCCTGCAAGGCTCCCACTTCCAGATGCTCGCCGACCGAGAGGATCGTGCGGCCCCAGGCGACGGCGAGCGTGTCGCCGGACTTGATCATCTTGGCAAGCGCCTGCGCGCCCGCCGCACCCAGCCGGCCGATCAGTGGCCGCGTGTTGTCGTCATTGGGTACGACCAGGCAATCCGACAGGCCGAAATGGCGCTTCAGTTCCTGCGCGATGGTGAGCGATGCAAGCCGCGCGGGCTCGATGGAGATGTTGACGATGCCTTTTTCGCGAGCGTCGGCGAGGTAGCTGTTGACGGTGGCGCGCGACACACCCATCGCCTCGGCGATCTCGCCCTGCGTCATGCCGTCTTCGTAGTAGAGCCAGCAGGCCCAGACATAGGGGTCGTCGCCATAGCGCAGCGGTATCGAATCCACGCCTTCCGGCCCGTTCGCCCGGCCGATGCCGCCTTTGCGCGGCGAGGAAGTCTTGATTGCCATCAGTTTCGCCGGTCCCCTTCTGGCGGCGAAGATGAAAGCAATGCCACCGGTTTGCAACCTGCCTTCATCAAAAAAGCGGTGCGCGGCCCGTCACGAAGGACAAGGCCGCGCTTCCTGGGAGGAACGCGCAAATTCCGGGCGTCACGAATGTCAGGTCAGCCGCGCGCGCGCGCCGTCGGACAATTCCTTGAGAATGATGGCGCAGGAGGTTGCTCCAGCATCCAGCACGCCGAGCGACCGTTCGCCGAGGCGGCTGGCGCGGCCGATTTTTGCGACCAGATCGATCGTCGAGTCGCGGCCGGCTTCGGCGGCGGCAACCAGGGCTTCCAGCGCGTCGCCGAACGATTTGCCTTCGGCCGTGGCCTTGTCGAACGCCTCGACGGCCGGAACGAGCGTGTCGATCAGCGTCTTGTCGCCGACCTTGGCGGAGCCGATCGACTGGATGCCGGCCAGGCCCGCATGCAGCATCTTGCTGTAGGCCGCGGCGTCGATCTTTTCGACACCCTCGATCGTCTCGGCAAATTCGGTGAACATCACGCCGTAGAGCGGGCCCATCGAGCCGCCGATCTCCGTCATCAGCACGGTGCCGAGCGTATCGAGGGATTCGGCGAGCGGGGCGTTTTTACCCTTTAGCCGTTCCGCCGCCATGGCAAAACCCTTGGCCATGTTCACGCCGTGATCGCCATCGCCGATCTTGCCGTCGATCTCGCTGAGATAGGCGCGGTTCTCGACGATCCGCTCTGCCATCGACAGAACGATGGCGCCGGAGGATGCGTTGTCGAAAGTCTGCATAGGGTCGTCCTCCGGTTACAGGATGATCGTGCACCGCGTCTCGACATCGAGCAGCGGCTTGAGGTCTTCGTCGAGCGCCATGACGGTGAGCGTCGCGCCGACCATTTCCAGCGAGGTGAAGTAGTTGCCGATCCAGGTCTTGACGATCTTCAGGCCGCGGGCCGAAATCTCGCTCTCGATCGTGTCGTTGAGGATGTAGAGTTCGTTGAGCGGCGTGGCGCCGAGGCCCGAGACAAGCACGGCGACTTCGGTGCCCTGCGGCAGGTTATGATCGTCGAGCACGATCTTCACCATGTCCTTGGCGACCTCGTCTGCCGTCTTCAGTGCTTCGACACGAACGCCCGGTTCGCCATGGTGGCCGATGCCGACTTCCATCGTGCCGGGCTCGATCTGGAAGTTCGGATGGCCGACGGCCGGCAGCGTGCAGGGGCCGAGGCCGACGCCGATCGAGCGGCAGTTGTCGATTGCCTTCTGGGCGGTGGCGCGCACCTCCTCGAGGCTGGCGCCGGTCGCGGCCTTCGCGCCGCCCATCTTCCACATGAAGATTTCACCGGCAACGCCACGGCGTTTCTCGCGCTCTTCGGGCGGGGCGGAGCAGACGTCGTCGTTGGCGACAACAGTTGCCACGTCGATGCCGGCCTTGGCGGCGAGCTTCATCGCCATCTTCACGTTCATGTTGTCGCCGGCATAGTTGCCGTAGAGCACAACGACGCCCTTGCCGCCGTTGGCTTCGCGGATGGCATCGTAGAAGCTCTTGGCTGTCGGCGAAGAGAAGAGTTCACCGACGGCGACCGCATCGAGCATGTTCTTGCCCGTATAGCCGATGAAGGCCGGCTCGTGTCCGGAGCCGCCGCCGGTCACCACGCCGACCTTGCCGGCAAAGGGGGCATCCTTGGCGACGATGACGCGCGGGTTTTCCGCGACGCGCACGATGTCCGAATGCGCCTTCACGAACCCCTTGACGGTATCCTCGACCACCAGGTCCGGATCGTTGATGAAACGCTGCATGGTAACTCCTCAAAACTGCGCGAGCCGGTCAGGGCTCAAAGAATGGTGTAACCACCGTCGATCAGAAGATCGGCGCCGTTGATCATGTCGGCACCCGGCGAGGCCAGGAACACCGCGGCGGCGGCGATCTCTTCCGGGAAGGCGAAACGGCCGGTCGGGATGCGCTTCTTGGCGTTTTCACCCTTTTCGCCGGCCCAGGCCGCCTTGCCGAGCTCCGTCAGCACGATGGTGGGGGAAATGGTGTTGACCGTGATGCCGTGTTTGCCCCATTCGGCGGCAAAGGTCTTGGACATGCCGATGACACCGAACTTGGACGCGCAATAGGCGACATGCTCTTCGATCGCGACGGAACCGGCCTGCGAGGCTAGATTGACGATCTTGCCGCCTTTTCCGGCGGCAATCATCTTGCGGCCGACAGCCTGCGTGATGAGGAAGCTGCCCTTCAGGTTGATGTCGATCGTCCTGTCCCACTGGATGAGTGTAAGGTCTTCAGCCGGCGCAAGTGCTACGATGCCGGCGCTGTTGACCGCAATGTCGATACCGCCGAAGGCGGCGACCACGTCATCGACCGCTTTCTGCACGGACGCGGCATCCGCCACGTCGCAAACGAAAGGCCTTGCCGAGCCACCGAGTTCATCCGCCTTCGCCTTGGCGATGTCGGCATTGATGTCGAGCACGGCGATCTTCGCACCCTTCGATGCAAAGGCAGCGGCGATGGCCGCGCCGATGCCGGAAGCGCCGCCGGTGACGAGCGCGACCTTGCCGTCGAGCGGGAAGTTGAGGTCGATATGCGGAGGGGTATCGGTCATCGGTCTGGCTTTCAGCGATTGGGTGGAACGGGGCGGCGTCGCCGCCCCGCATGTCATTCGTTACTTGCGCAGTTCCAGGAGCTTATCGACATTTTCGGTCGTGACCGGCGTCCACGGAACATTGTATTCCTTGTCCTTGCCGTCGTTGAACGCCATGTCGGGATACTGCGCCCAGATGTCCGACTGCGGCTTGTAGTCACCCTTTTTAGCATGGAGGATCGCGAGGTCGAGGGCACCCTGCGCCTGGGCACGGGCGTCCTGCAGGATGGAGGTCATCGTGCCTTCCTTGACGGCGCTGAGCGCATCCGTGATGCCGTCGATGCCGGCAATGGCGAAGTCCTCAGGCTTGAGGCCGGCGGCCTTGATCGCCTCGATTGCGCCGAGCGCCATCTCGTCGTTCTGGCCGATGACGCCGTTGATCTGGCCGGAATGCGAGGTCAGCCAGTTTTCCATCAGCGTCTGGGCTTCGGCACGCGACCAGTTGGCGGTCTGCTGTTCCAGAACCTTGACGTCCGGGCATTCGGCAAGCGCTTTCTTGTTGCCTTCGAGGCGGGAGATCTGCGCCGACTGGCCGATCGGGCCTTCGATGATGACGACGTTGCCCTTGCAGCCGATCTTGTCGAGTACGGTCTTGGCTTCCATGTAGCCGGAGATCGTGTCGTCGGAGCCGACATAGGCAGCGAGCAGGTCGGAATTCACGCGGGTGTTGGAACCGACGACCGGAATGCCGGCGTCGTTGGCCGCCTGCACGGCGGTGGCGCCGGCTTCGATGTCGATCGGCACGAAGATGATCGCGTTGAACTTCTGCGTAATCATCGTGTTGAACTGTTCCTGCTGGACCAGCGCGTCGTAGCGGCCGTCGAAGACCGTCAGTTCGACTTCGCCGCTCTTCACGGCCGGATGTTCTTCGAGGGCGGCGGACCAGATCTGCATGAATTCCGCATTCAGACCATAGGGTGCGGCGCCGATCTTCAGCTTTTCCTGGGCCATGGCGGACGAGGCGAGCAGCACCGTCGCAGAGGCAAGGGCGATCATCAGTTTCTTCATGACATTCTCCTCCTTTGAGAATTCCGGCTGCCTTTTGGCAAGCCGTTTCGACGACGGGCGCAGGGCGCCCGTATTTCCGGGGCTCAAGCGCCCTGATTGCGTTTCTGGTCGAGCATCACGGCGCCGACGATGAGCGCGCCCTTGAGGACCTGCTGGTAGTAGGATTGGATCCCCATCAGATCGAGGCCGTTGTTCATGACGCCGATGATGAGGGCGCCGATGAGCGTGCCGGTCACCCGGCCGACGCCGCCCGACAGGCTGGTGCCGCCGATGACGACCGCCGCGATGGCATCGAGTTCGTACGCGATGCCGGCCTGCGGCAGGGCGGAGCCCGTGCGCGCCGAGAGGATCATGCCGGCGAGGCCGGAGAGGGCGCCCGAGATCACATAGACGAGGAAGCGGATGCGCGTGACGTTGAGGCCGGAGGTCTTGGCAGCATGCGGGTTGCCGCCGACGGCGTAGATGTAGCGGCCGAAGCGCGTGCGCGTCAGCACCCACCAGGAGACCAGGAAGACGACGGCGAGCAGGATGACTGGCATCGGAATGCCGAGGATGTTGCCTGTGCCGATCCAGCGGAATTCCGCGCTCAGCGCCGGAACGGGCCGACCGCCGCCATAGATGAGTGTTGCGCCGCGCGCTGCCGACAGCATGCCGAGCGTCGCGACGAAGGCGGGTACCGAGAAGCGCGAGACGATGAAGCCGACCAGCGCGCCGCAGCAGACGCCGACGAGGATGCCGACCGCAAGCGCCACGACCATCGGGTAGGGCGCGCCGGCAATGCCGGCGGTGGCCGAACTGGTGACGAAGCTCGCGCTGACCATGCCGGCAAGCGCCACGACAGAGCCGACCGACAGGTCGATGCCGCGGGTCAGGATGACGAAGGTCATGCCGATCGCGAGAACGCCGTTGATCGACGTCTGCAGCAGCACGTTGGAAATGTTGCCCGGCGTCAGGAAGAACTCGTTCGAGAGGGCAAGAACACCGACCAGCAGCAGGAAGGCGAGGAAGATGCCGTATTCCTGCAGGATCAGCCGGCGGCGATCGGCGTTCAGCCAGGTGCTGGAGGTCTTGTTCTCTAAGCTGGACACGGTGTCACCTCTTGCCATGCGGGTTGGATGCTTGCGGCGGTCGTCGGGTCTTCAGATCAGGTCGACAGGTGCACAAGCGACTGGGCATCGGCGTCCTTCCGGCTGTAGATGCCAGCGGATCGGCCCTGCCGCATGACGAGGATGCGGTCGGACATGCCCAGGATTTCGTCGATTTCGGAGGAGATCATCACGACCGTACCGCCTTCGGCGGCGAAGTCGCAGATGATGCGGTAGATCTCGCGCTTGGCGCCGACATCGACGCCGCGCGTCGGCTCGTCGAGCAACAGCACGCGGGGTTCGCGCAAAAACCATTTGCCCAGCACGACCTTCTGCTGGTTGCCGCCGGACAGGCCGGAGACCGGCATCGTGTCCCGCGCAGCCTTGATGCCGAAGCGCACGATCATGTCGGCGGCGGAGGCCTGTTCGCGCCGGCGCTGCATGACGAAGCCCGGGCTCATTTCCGGCAGGCTTGCCAGGCAGATGTTGTTCCGCACGCTGTCGGTCAGGTTGAGGCCGGTGACCTTGCGATCCTCTGTCACGAAGGCCATGCCCTCGGCCATCGCGTCGGATGGCTGGCGGATGGCGACCGGCTGGCCTTCGAGGCGGATATTGCCGGCAGACGGGCGATCCATGCCGAACAGGCAGTTGAAGATTTCGGTGCGGCCGGAGCCCATCAGGCCGTAGATGCCGAAGATTTCGCCCTTGTGGGCGGTGAAGGAGATGTCCTCGATCTTGCCGGGCGCGGATAGGCCGGTGACTTCCAGGCCCGCAATTGCGGTCGGCGTGTTCGTCTTGATGTATTCCTCGCCAAGCTCGCGCCCGACGATCATGCGGATGAGACCGGGCCGGTCGATATCGGCAAGCTTGCCGTCGCCGACGAAACCGCCATCGCGGAAGACCGTGTAGCTGTCGGCGATCTGGAAGATTTCAGACAGCCGGTGCGAGACGTAGACGATGCCCTTGCCATCGGCCTTCAGGCGTTTGATCGCCTGGAAAAGGTGTTGGGCCTCCTTCTCGCCGATCGCCGAAGTCGGCTCATCCATGAAGATGACGTCCGCATCATGGCTCAGCGCCTTGGCGATCTCGACGAGCTGCATCTGCGCCACCGAGAGGTTCATCATGTACTGGGTCGCGGAAATGTTGAACTCGAGACGATCGAGCAGCGCCTGCGCGTTGCGGTTCATCGTCTTGAAGTCGATGCCGCCGAAGCGGGCTGAGGGTTCGCGGCCGAGATAGATGTTCTCCGCCACCGTCATGTGCGGAACCGGGCTCAGTTCCTGCTCGATGATGGCGATACCGGAGGCGAGCGCCTCGGCCGGGCTGTTGAATTCGACCGGCTTGCCGCGATGCAGGATCGTGCCGCCGTCGCGCTTGTGAATGCCCATAAGGATCGAGAGGAGCGTCGACTTGCCGGCGCCATTGCCGCCGCAAAGCGCGTGCACCGAGCCGGCTTCCAGCGCGAAACGGCCGTCACGAAGGGCTGCGACGCCGCCGAAGGACTTTTTCAGCCCTTCCACTTTCAACAGTGGTTGCATGCTTCCCTCCCAGTCGCCAGGGGATGCTCTCCCATCCCTTGTTTACAAAATACACATCTGTTTCGACATGTGTCAATCGATGAAATCGACAAAAGACATCACTAACTGTCTTTTGTCGATTTGTGGGATTGCATCGACTGCAGGCGCCGAGCATCGGGTTTGAAAATGTTGCTGAAATTTCCGCCTGGAAACCAATTTCGTGCAAGCACCGCCGCTACAACCGGACTTGCGTTTTCGCCAGCCTTCGCCCAGGTTTGGTTCTGGCGTCACGCAGCAGATCGATAGTTCGCAACCGGCTGGACAGGCACAAGTCAAAGGGAGCCAATGCAATGCCTTTCATCAAGACAGCAGACGACGTCGAAATCTTCTACAAGGACTGGGGGCCACGGAACGCCCAGGCCATCGTCTTCCACCACGGCTGGCCGCTCTCGGCAGACGATTGGGACAATCAGATGATGTACTTCCTCGAGCAGGGCTATCGCGTCATCGCCCATGACCGCCGTGGCCATGGGCGCTCCACGCAGACCTGGACCGGCAACGAGATGGATACCTATGCGGCGGATGTCGCCGCGCTCACCGATGCGCTCGACCTCAAGAATGCCGTGCATATCGGCCATTCGACGGGCGGCGGAGAGGTCGTGCACTATGTCGCCCGCGCCAAGAAGGGGCGTGTCGCCAAAGCGGTCATCATCGGCGCAGTGCCGCCGGTCATGGTCAAGTCGAACAAGAATCCGGGCGGCCTGCCGATCGAGGTTTTTGACGGCTTCCGGGCGGCCCTCGTCGCCAACCGCGCGCAGTTCTTCCGGGATGTCCCGGCCGGCCCGTTCTACGGCTACAACCGGCCCGGCGCGACGGTTTCCGAGGGCGTCATCACCAATTGGTGGCGGCAGGGCATGATGGGCGGTGCAAAAGCCCACTATGATTGCATCAAGGCGTTCTCCGAAACGGATTTCACCGAGGACCTCAAGGCAATCAACCTGCCCGTTCTCGTCATGCACGGCGATGACGACCAGATCGTCCCCTATGACGATTCCGCTCCGCTCTCGGCTAGGCTTTTGAAGAACGGCACGTTGAAGACCTACAAGGGCTTGCCACACGGCCTATGCACCACGCATCCGGAGGTCATCAACCCAGACCTGCTCGCTTTCATCAAGGGGTAACTCCCGGGCAAGCCGTCTCGCGTGCCGATGAGGGAAAGCCAGCAAGAAAAACACGATGGCGGCTCTGGTCTCCGGCGGCACGCCCGGTCGGCAAAAGCCTCCCCCGATTTTGCCTCCGTCATGGTGGGAAACGGTCCTCAATGCACATGGGTGGACTTGATGGGTTATCTGGCGTTCAGGCTGCGGCCTTGACCGAAGGTAGCCCGTATGGCCTATGCGAAAACTGTCCTCGCTTGACATGCGTCAAAGGTGTTCGATCTTAGCGGCAGTAAGAACATGGCCGTTCTCTTCTATCGGATCTGCTCATGGTCACCCTGTCTTTCGTGCTGTCCTCCATTCTGATCCTGGTGACGCCGGGGCCGACGAACACGGTGCTTGCGACCTGTGGCGCATCGCTTGGCGTGCGCCGGGCGGCGATCATGCCGCTCGCGGAAGCCATGGGATATATTCTGGCGATATCCGTGTTCGTTGCGGTGGCGGATGCCGTTCGCGGCAATTCCCTGGCCTTTGCCGCAATGAAGTTGCTGGCGGCGAGCTGGCTGTTCTATTCCGCGGTCAGGCTCTGGGGCATGCCATTCAGGACCGATGCGCGGTCGGCGCGCGAATCGTTCGTTCGCGTCTTCCTGACAACGCTGGTCAATCCGAAGGCCATGCTGGTCGGCACCGTGCTGATCCCCTCGGCGGCACCCATCCACACGTCGCTCTGGATTGCGGTCTATGCCGCGCTCTCGACGCTTGCCGGTCTTGGCTGGGTAGTCTTCGGCGCCTGCCTGCCGTTGGGTGTGCGGCAACATTCCTACAAGCTGGCGTCGCTGGTACTGGGCGGTTTTTCGATGGCTGCCGTGGCGAGCGCGCTGTCGAGCTGATTATTCGGCCTCGAAAGCCGGATTGCCCTATGGGGCGATTGAAAAGGGGCGACCTGTGTCGCCCCTTTGCAGTGCGTCAATCGATGGGAGGCAGGTCGGCGGCCGGTACGCCGTCGCGGACAAGGATGCGGCCGCGACGGATGACGGTGCGCGCCTGGGGCGTCAACGCCACGGCCTCGGCAAGCGTGCGTGCCGGCACCAGCACGAGATCGCCGAAATCCCCTTCGGACAATCCGTAATCGGAAAGGCCGATGCCTTCCGCGCCGCCGAAGGTGCAGATACGCGCGGTCTCAGCAAGATCCGCATCGTTGGTCATGCCGTTGCGTTGCGCCAGATATTTTGCCCGCTCCAGCATGTCGCTATTGCCCCAAGGCTCCCATGTGCCCTGGATGCCATCCGAGCCGGAGGAGACCACAAGGCCGCTTTGCCGCATCAGGCGCAACGGCAGGGCAGGGGCAGCGGGGCTACCGACCGTCATCACCGCGATCTGCTCCGTCGCAAGTGCTGATATCAGCGTCTGCTGCCGGGTAGAATCCAGCATGCCGAGGCAATAGGCGTGGCTCACCATCACGCGGTCCTGCATCGAGAGCGCCCGGGTGCGCTCGATGATGAGGTCCAGGCAGAAGGCGCCGAGCTCTCCAAGCTCGTGCAGATGGATGTCGATGGGTTTCCCGTAACGCTCGGCCAGCGCGAAAATGGCGTCGAGATGCTGGACGGGGTCGCGCTCGATGGTGGCGGGATCGATGCCGCCGACAATGTCGGCGCCGGCCCGCATGGCCGCATCCATCAGTTCAAGCGTGCCTGCGCGCGGCAGCATGCCGCTCTGCGGGAAGGCCACGATCTGTATATCGACGAGGTCGCGCAGTGCCTCGCGGGTTTCAAGCACCCCTTCAATATTGGCGATGCCGATTTCCGTGTCGACGTCGACATGGCTGCGAATGTGGAGGACGCCGTATTTCAGCGTCTGCAGGACTTGCCGGGCGGATTGGCGGCGCGCGTCGATGCCGAGATCACGCTTTGCCTTGCGATCGGCGAGAATGCGGTCGTTGCGGTTGGGGCCGACGCGGTTCTCGAACCAGTCCATGCCGATCAGCGTCTTGTCGAGATGGGTGTGCGCCTCCACGAAACCTGGCAGCGCGATGTACCCCGTTGCGTCGAATTCCTGCGCCGGCCGCGCATCGCCGGTGCTGAAGCGGCCGTTGCGGATGATGAGATCCACGGCTTCCCCGCCCATCGGCCGTGCATTGCGGATGACGATGTCGGCGGTCATGTACGGGTCTCCTCGCCAGCCAGCCCGGCGCGCCGCATCGCCAGCCGGAAGGCTTTTTCCGCGCGGTCGAGGATGGCGCATTCGTCATGATCGATGAGCCTGCGGCCACGCATCAGCAAGCGACCACCGACGATGGTCGTGTCAACGTCCGCGCCGTTGGCAAAGCGTGCAAGGCGCTGCACGGGATTGGTCGGCGGCCAGAGATGGGGCTGGCGCATGTTGACGAGCAGGATATCGGCGCGTTTGCCGGGCTCCAGCGAACCGATTTCCGCCTCCATCGACAGCGCGCGGGCACCATTGATCGTCGCCATTTCGAGAAGCTGGAGTGGCGGAAGGATGGCATCATCGCGAAAATGGCGGGCGTGGTAGCGGTGCGCCTGGAACATGTTGCGGAACATGTCGAAGGAGCGGTCGGGCGCGGCGGCGTCCGTGCCGAGCGAGACGGTGATCCCTTCGGCCATCATTTCCGGTGCCGGGCAGCGGGCAAAGACGGACATCAGCGCGCTCGGATTGTGCGCCACCTTGGCGCCGGTGCGCTTCAGCACGGCGCGGTCGGCATCGGTGAGGTCGACGCAATGGGCGAGCAGCGAGCGAGCATCGAAGAGGTCGAGTTTGACGTCGTTGGCGGCTATCGACCCGTCACGATGGCCGTCCTGTATAAGGAGCACGTTCTTCTCGCGCGCCAATCGCTGCGCCCGTCGCGACAGGTCGAGCACAGCGGCGTCCTCCAGTTCCTCCGCGTTGAAGACGGGGAGGGAGACGGCCAGTTGCAGCCGGTCATTGCGGCCTGCCCAGGCGTCGATCAGCGCGGCACTGACAGCCAGCTGCGCATCGGGAACGACGGCGATCTCATTGTATGAGCCGTTTCGATATTCACGGTATACACTTTTAGCGGACGGCCGATTGGGGCCGACGGCGAGTATTTCGCGCACGCCCATCTCGGCGATGGCGGCAAGGTGCGCTTCGGCGGCTTCCGGCGCCTCGGTCCGCATGATATCCGGCCCACCACCAAAGAGCAGGGCGGCGGTGGTCGTGCCGCACTTGATACGTTCGGCAGCGGAAAGAGCGGCCTCGGCCGCCCAGAATTCCGGATCGGTCGCCTCGGCATAGATGCGGCCGGTGATGTTCATCCAATCCTCGGAATCGCCGCCCAACCCCTTGGTCAGCATATGGCCGGCATGGGCGTGCGTGTCGATAAGGCCCGGCATCACCACCATGCCGCTCGCATCGATACGTTCGGCGTCCGCCGGGGCCATCGGCGCGCCTTCGCCGATGGCGGTGATGCGCCCGTCCTCCATCAGCACATAGCCCTTGTCGAGGATGCGCCGGTCGGCATCCATGGTGACGATTGCACCGTTTTCGATCAGCAAGGCCTTTTTCATAGGCATTCTCCCGCTAGAATTGCATACATCTTATGCGCATTGTGTGCGCAAATTCTAATTCTGGTATCTTGATATTGTCTGCATATTATGTACAGTCATATTGAGAATAATCGTATGCAATTTTTGGGAACATGCATACCTACCCGGGAGAATTCTTCGTGAAGACCACTGTGAAGACCCTTTTGGCGGGGCTTGCCATGCTGGCGCCGCTTTCCGCGCCCGCTTTTGCCGAAACGCTGCGCTGGGCAGCATCCGGCGACGTCATCTCCTACGACCCGAATGCGCAGGTCGACAGTTTCACCCAGAGCGTCCAACACGTCGTGTTTGATCCGCTGGTTCGCCGCAACAAGGAACTGAAGCTGGAGCCGGCGCTTGCCACGTCCTGGGAAGTCATCGAGCCGACGCGCTGGCGCTTCAAGCTGCGTGAGGGCGTGAAGTTCCACGAAGGCCAGGCCTTCAATGCCGACGACGTGGTGGCGACGATCCAACGCCAGATCGACCCGGGTTCGCGCAACCGCGAAAACCTCTCCGCCGTTACCGGCGTCGAGAAGGTGGACGACCACACGGTCGACCTCATCCTGCGCGGTCCCTATCCGCTGCTCCTCAACGACCTTGCCGCCATCTACATCATGAGCAAGCCGTGGATGGAAGAGCATGATGCGCTGAAGCCGGGCAACACCGCCACCGGCGTCGTGACCTATGCCAGCAGCCACGCCAACGGCACCGGTGCCTTCAAGCTGAAGAGCTACGAGCCCGATTCGCGCTCGATCTTCGAGGTGAACAAGGACTGGTGGGACAAGCCGCAGCATAACCTGACGGAAATCGAATTCCGTCCGATCGCCTCCGACGCCACCCGCATCGCGGCGTTGTTGTCCGGCGAAGTCGACATGGTCGTTCCGGTTCCGCTTCAGGACGTCGATCGCATCGCCTCCACCGAGGGGCTGAAGGTCGTCGAAAACCCGTCGCTGCGCACCATCATGCTTGCGCTGAACTTCAACAAGGAATTGCATGCGGCGCCCGGCGTGGCGAACCCGATGCTCAACGTCAAGGTGCGCCAGGCGCTCTGGCAGGCCATCGACCTCAACACGATCCAGAAGCGGCTGATGCGTGGCAAGTCGCGTGTTGCCTACATGCTGGTCGCCCCCGCCGTTACCGGCCATGATGACGCCATCGACGTGGCTCCGGAATACGACGTCGACAAGGCGAAGGCGCTGCTTGTCGAAGCCGGCTACCCGGATGGTTTCAAGACCGGCCTTTCCTGCTCGAACGACCGCTATATCGCTGACGAGCAGATCTGCCTGGCGATCTCCTCCATGTGGGCGAAAATCGGCGTGCAGGTCGATCTCAGCGTCGAAAGCAAGACGACCTATTTCCCGCGCATGGATAATGGCGAACTCGACGTCTACATGCTCGGCTGGGCCTCGCTTCCGGCGATGGATGGCTACAGCGTGCTCCAGGCACTGCTTGCCACCAATGATGGCACCTATGGCGGCTCGAACCCGAATGGCCTGTCCGACCCACGAATCGATGCGCTCACCCGCTCGGCTTCGGTCGAGCTCGACGAGACCAAGCGCATCGACATGCTGAAGGAAGCCTTCCGCATCACCCATGACGAGGCGCTGTTCATTCCGCTGCACCAGCAGCCGGTTGCCTGGGCGATGAGCAACAAGGTCGATATCCCGCAGTTCCCGGACGAATACGTTCGCCCGTGGTTCGCGCAGGTCAAGAAGTAACGGGTTTCTCCCAGGACACGATCCCGGCAGGCGCAAGCAGGCCGGGATCGTCTCGCAAGAACCGCCGGTGTCTCCGCAGGCCGAAGATGGAGCGAAACGGCCGGTTCCCGCTACGCTTCAACGCATTGTTTTGATGCAGTTCCGACCGCAGAGCCGCTTTCAGGCGCTTGCCGGAACTGCTCGCGGGGCTTGAGCGCTCCCTCCCAAGGACTATTCCGATGCTCAGACTTCTTTCGGTAAGGCTCCTCCAGGCCGCCCTCGTCATGCTTGCCGTGACGGCCATTGCCTTCATCATGTTCCGTTTCGTGGGCGATCCCATCTCCTCGATGGTGCGCGAGGGTGCTACCCAGGCGGAAAAAGACGCGCTGCGCCTGGCGCTCGGCCTCGACAAGCCGATCGTGACGCAGTTTTTCGATTTCGTCGGCCAGGTGCTGACGGGCAATCTCGGCACGAGCTTCCGCTACCAGCAGCCGGTGGTGAGCCTTCTGATGAGCCGGCTTCCCGCCACGCTGGAACTGGTGATCGTCGCGACGTTCCTGGCGCTCGCGATCGGCATTCCGCTCGGTGTGCTCTGCGCGCTGAAGCCGAATTCCTTTCTTTCGCGGCTTACCCAGGCAACGACGCTGATCGGCATTTCCATGCCCACCTTCGTCACCGGCCTGCTCTTGATCCTCGTCTTTGCAGTGAACCTGCGCTGGCTGCCGTCGTCCGGGCGCGGTGATCTTGTCGATCTCGGCTTCTGGCAGACCGGCTTCCTCACCCTTTCAGGGCTGAAATCGCTGATCCTCCCGTCGATCACACTGGCGCTGTTCCAGCTGACGCTGATCATGCGGCTGGTACGCTCCGAGATGATCGACGTCCTGTCGTCGGACTATATCCGCTTCGCCTTCGCTCGCGGCCTGCCGCGCACCTACATCTACGGGCGACTGGCACTGCGCAATGCGCTGATGCCGGTGGTCACCGTGACGGGCCTGCAGATCGGCCAGCTCATCGCCTTTGCTATCGTCACGGAAACGGTGTTCCAGTGGCCGGGCATGGGCCTGCTCTTCACCAATGCCGTCGGCTATCCCGACGTGCCGGTGCTCGCCGCCTACCTGCTCTTCGTCGGCTTCCTCTTTGTCATGATCAACATGGTCGTCGACATTCTCTATACCTTCATCGATCCCCGCCTGAGGACACGATAATGGCCACGCAATCCTTGATGCGCCGGCTCCCGCCGGTTTCCGTGATGATCGCCGGCCTGGTGGTCTTCATCATGCTGATCCTCGTCGTTTTCGCCCCGCTGATCGCACCAGTGGACCCGCGCGACGTTTCCTCCTATTCGCTGATCGACATGGAAATTCCACCCTCCTTCATAGACGGCGGCGATCCGCGTTTTCTGCTCGGCACGGACAACCAGGGCCGCGACCTCCTTTCGGTCATCCTGTTCGGGCTCAGAATTTCCGTCGTGATCGGCCTCGGCGCCGTGCTCTTCGCCGCGACGCTCGGCGTTGTGCTGGGGCTTGTCGCAGGCTTCTTCGGCGGCATTGTCGATGGCATCGTCATGCGCATCGCCGACGTGCTCGTCAGCTTCCCGACCATCCTCGTAGCACTGCTGATCAGCGGCATCGCCCGCGCCCAGCTCAGTGCGGACACGATGCTCACCTGGGCGCCGCTCGTGCTGATCTTCTCCATCGCCGTCAACGAGTGGGTGCAGTACGCCCGCACGGTGCGCGCCTCGACCATGGTGGAAGTCGCGCGTGACTATGTGCGTGCCGCCAAGGTCATCGGCCTGCCGCCGGGCCGCATCATGGGCCGACACATCCTGCCGAATGTTATGAGTTCGGTGATGGTCATCGCCACCATCAACCTCGCCGGCGCGATCCTGACGGAGGCGACGCTCTCCTTTCTCGGTGCCGGCATGCCGCCGACCTATCCCTCGCTCGGCACGCTGATCCGCATCGGCAACCAGTTCCTGTTTTCCGGTCTCTGGTGGATCGCCGTGATGCCGGCGGCCGTCCTGGTCATCCTCGTGCTGGCCGTCAACGTGATCGGCGACTATCTGCGCGACCGCTTCAACCCGAAACTGATGGCCCGCTGAGATGACAGACGCTAACACTCCCGTCCTCGACATCCGCAAGCTGCGCGTCGAGTATCCGCTGGCCAACGGCGACACGCTCGTCGCCGTCAAGGACATCGACCTCCTGATCCGCCCCGGCGAGATCCACGCCCTCGTCGGCGAATCCGGCGCGGGGAAAACCACCGTCGGCAACGCGCTGATGGGCCTGTTGCAGGCGCCGGGGAAAATCGTCTCCGGCTCCATCGAGATCGCTGGCAAGCCGATCGATCTGCGCACCGGCCGCACCGAAGGCATCGTGCCCGGCCGCGATGTCGGCGCGATTTTCCAGGATCCGATGACCAGCCTCAATCCGCTGTTCACGATAGAAAGCCAGCTTTGCGAGGGCATGCTCGCCCATCTTAAACTCTCCCAGAAGCAGGCGAAGGCCCGCGCGCTGGAATTGATGAAGGCTGTCGGCATTCCCGAGCCCGAACGTCGGCTCGGCAGCTATCCGCACCAGCTTTCCGGCGGCCAGCGCCAGCGCGTCGTCATCGCCACGGCGCTCGCCTGCGGCCCGCAGCTTATCGTTGCCGACGAGCCGACGACGGCGCTCGACGTCTCCGTGCAGGCGCAGATTCTCAAGCTCATTCGCGACCTTGCTGATCAGCGTGGCGTCGGCGTGCTGCTCGTCACCCACAATATGGGCGTCGTCGCCGAAATCGCAGATCGCGTTACCATCATGCAGAACGGTGCTGTGGTGGAAAGCGGGCTGGCCCGCGAGGTGCTGACGGCGCCGAAGGCCGCCTATGCCCGCACGCTGATCGCCGCCGTGCCGCCGATCGAAACCCGTCTCGACCGTCTGCCGGTGCCGAGCGAGGAAACGCAGGTGACGCTCGATGCCCGCGCGAGCGTGCGTCGTAACAGCACGACGGCCGAAACCGGAAGCCGCGACGACGTGGTGCTCTCCGTCACCGACCTTTGCGTCGAATATGGCGCGCGCTCGTTGATCCCGGGCCGCAAGGCCTCGGTCTTCAAGGCGGTGAAGGGCGTCTCCTTCGACGTCCGTCGCGGCGAAATCTTCGGTCTCGTCGGCGAATCCGGCTGCGGCAAGACCACCGTCGCGAACACCATCGCCGGCCTCGTCACCCAGAGCTCCGGCACCATCAACTTCCAGGGCACGGCGCTCGGAGCCAAGCGCGAAAAGTCGGTGCGGAAATCCTTGCAGATGGTGTTCCAGGATCCGTATTCCGCACTCAACCCGCGCCTGCGCATCAATGCCGCCATCGCCGAGCCGATCCTGTTCTACAAGCTTGCCTCCAATGCCGAAGAGGCCCGGCAGGATGCGAAGACGTTGCTGGAGGCGGTTGGCCTCCCCGCGGATGCGGGTTCGCGTTTCTCGCACGCCTTCTCCGGTGGCCAGCGCCAGCGCATCGCCATTGCCCGCGCCCTGGGGCCGCGTCCGTCGCTGCTGATCTGCGACGAACCGACGTCGGCGCTCGACGTTTCAGTGCAGGCGCAGCTTCTCAACCTGCTGAAGGATCTGCGCGACCTTGCCGGCCTCTCCATGCTGTTCATCAGCCATGATCTCGCGGTGATCCGCCAGATGTGCGATCGCATCGCGGTGATGAAGTCCGGCGAGATCGTCGAACTGGCCGAGACCGAGGCGCTGTTCACCGCGCCGAAGCACGACTACACCAGGGAACTGCTGCGCCTCGCACCCTCGCTGGACCGTATCCTGTCGCGGCAGGCTGCCGCGGAGTGACCTGACAGACCGGAGACCCGCCATGGCCGATATCCTCATCAAGAACGGCACCGTCATCGCCATCGATCCGGAGCGTCGGATCATCGCCGATGGGGCGGTCGCCATCACCGGCGACCGCATCGTCGCCGTCGGTCCAACGGCGGACGTGGAGGCTGCCCATCCGGCCCGCGAGGTCATCGATGCGCGCGGCATGGCGATCATGCCGGGCTTCGTCGACGCCCATGCCCATGCCGGTCACGGCCTGATCAAGACGCTCGGCGGCGGCAAGAGCGATCCGTGGTACCAGGCCTGCCGTGGTGCCTATACGGTCGGCTCGACGCCGGAGTTCTGGTTTGCGGAGGCGCAGCTTGCCGCGCTGGAGCGCCTGCGTTTCGGCGTCACCACCGGTGTCTCGCTGCTCGGCGGCGGCGATTCCGTCATGCGCACCGACGAGCCCGTCTATGGTGACGCCCATATGGAAGGCGTGCTTGGCATCGGCACACGCTCGGTGGTGGCCGTCGGCACCACGCGCCCGCCGCATCCGCTGACCTATGCCCGCTGGGACGGTGAGAAGCGCACCGATTATCCCGTTTCCTTCGAGCAGCAGTTTGCCACCTGCAAGACGCTCATCGATCGCTGGCATGGCAGTCATGACGGCCAGCTCCACGTTGCCCTGCTCACGCCGACGCTGCACCGGGGATATCATGAAACCGCCGGTGCAGAAGAGGCCGTCGCCCAGTCGCGCGCGGTCAAGCAGTTTGCCGAGGAACGCGGCCTCGTCTTCACGCAGGATGGCCACACCAAGGGCAGCGTTCGCATCGCCCACGAGGTCGGCATTCTCGGCCCGCGCACCCTGCTGTCGCATGCCACGGGGCTGGACGAAGAAGAGATCGCGATCTGCGCCGAGACCGGCACCACCATCGTGCACAATCCAAGCGCCGTCGCCGCCATTCTGGCGCGCTGCCCGGTCACGGAACTGCTGGATGCCGGCGTCACCGTCGTCATCGGCTCGGACGCCACGGCGCCGGATCGCTCGGCTGACATGTTCCGCCATATGCAGCAATGCATGCACTACCATCGCACCCATTTCCACGATCCGAGCTGGCTGCCGCCGGGCAAGGCACTGGAAATGTGCACCATCGACGCCGCCCGCGTGCTCGGCCTCGAAGCGGAGATCGGCTCGCTGGAGCCGGGCAAGAAGGCCGACATCATCCTCGTCGACCTGCGCCGCCCACATCTCTACCCGGCCCACATGCCGGAATTCCGCGTCACCTATTTCGCCAATGGCAACGACGTGCACACCGTGCTTGTCGGTGGCAAGGTCCTGCTGCGGGATCGGCAGCCGGTCCATGTCGATCAGGACGCCGTGCTCGACGCCGCGCAGCGCGAGGCGGACAAGATGATCGACCGACTGGGCCTGCGTTACGCGCTGGAGACGCCGCGCATGTTCTGGGGCCACAGCCGCGATCTGGACCTGATCGAATAATCCCGTCGCTGCCCCGCATCAAACCTGGCGCGGGGCATCCTGCAGCGACTCCGTATAGTACTGGTCGTAGAGCTGCCGGTACTTTTCGGCCGCCCCGAAGTCGCTGTAGCGGGGAAGCGCTGCCATATCGGTCTTGTTGAGGATGACACCCAGCACCTTCGCCTCGATGCGGTTTTCCGCGTTGAGCAGGTCACGCACCAGGGCCGAAGGGGTCTTGCCCCATTCCACGACGAAGACGAAGCCGTCGGCAAGCGGTTCGAAGGCCTTGGCATCGACCACCGGGCCGAGCGGCGCGAGGTCGACGATCACATAGTCGAAGGCCTTGCGAACCTCGGCGATGAGCCGTTTCATGCCGGGGGAGGAGACCAGCTCATTGGTATGGTGCAGCGCGCCGCTGCCGGAGCGGAGCGCGATCGGCAGCACGGCGAGCTTGGTCTGGCGGTCGATCTTGATCGCCTGGTTCCAGGGAATATCCCCGAGAATCGCCTCGACAAGGCCCACCTCGGGCGTCGGCTTCAGCATGGCGCTGAGGCTTGGTTTGCGCAGGTCCGCGTCGATCAGCAGCGTACGCTTGCCGCTGGCGGCGAGCAGGGCGGCGAAATTGGTCGCAACAGTGGATTTACCCTCACCGGGCAGCGACGACACGACGCCGATCACCCGGCTTTCCTGGCCTTGCAGCATCACGTCGCTGGCAAGCTTGGCATTGCGTAGCGTCTCGGCGAAGGCCGAACGCGGCGCATCCAGCACGATACGCGTCATGCGCTCGAGCGGAATGACGTCCTCCTCGTCGGGTTTGGTCGGTTCCGCCTTCATCGCCTTCGCGCCGATCATCGCCGGTTTGCGCTTCTTCTGCCCGCCGGCCAGCGGCAGGTAGCCGAGCGGCTTCAAGCCGAGCACGGTGCGCACATCGCCCTCGATGCGGAAGTAGCGTTCGCGCATTTCCTGCACGAAGGTGAGCGCCGCGCCCGCCATCAGGCCGAGTACCAGCGACAGGCCGATGACCATCGTCTTGCTGGGGCTCGACGGCGAGACCGGGACACCGGCATCGGAAATCACGCGCGCCTTGGCGATCGGGAAGGATTGCTGCTGCGAGGCCTGTTCGTAGCGGCTGAGATAGGATTCCGACAGCACCTTCAGCGCCGTCGCCTTCTGCTCCAGCTCGCGCAGGTGTACCAGCGAGCGGTTGGCCACGGCATTGTTGCCGGCGACCTTTTCAATGCTCTCACGCAAGGAATCCTCCCGGGAGCGGGCGACCTCGTATTCGTTGCGGTAGCTTGCCGTCAGTTGCTGGAGCTCCTGGTAGATCTGCCGGGTGAGGTCTTCCTTGTCGGTGCGGAGTGCCACGGCCTGCGGGTGGTCCGCACCAAAATTCTGGGTGATTTCCTGCTCGCGCTTGACGACGGAAATGTAGCGGCTGCGCAGATCCTGGATCAGTGAATTGTCTGTCTGGCGTGTCGGGATCGTCGCATTGTCGACGGCCTTTTCCGCGCCTTGCTCAATGATCGCCTTGAACTGGTCGTAGCGCGCCGAGGCGCTGGCAGTATCGGCCTGCGCGACGATAAGCTGGCTGTTCAAGTCGGAAAGCTGCTGCTCCGACATCAACTCTCCGCGGGCGGAGGTCAGTCCGTTCTCGTTCTTGTAGCGCTCCACTTCGAGCGCGGCAGACTGGGCACGGCCCTGGAGATCGGTCAGGCGCTCCTGCAACCAGATCGTCGCCTGTTCCGTCGCGTCGAAATTGGCGTTGAGCTGATCTTCGAGATAGGCGTCGGCATATTTCTTGGTGATCGCCGCGGCGAGCTGCGGATCGGACGAGCGGAAGGAAACCGCGACGACGGAGCTGCGCGCGACACGCTCGACATTCAGCGACTGCTGCAGGATCGCCGCCGCCTTCTGGCGCCGGCCGTTCAGCAGGTCGGCCTCCGACGGCCCGGGGCCGGTGGAAGCAAACGAGGTCAGCGACTTCATCCAGCCCTTGGCGATCGCCACAGGGGATTGTGGCGGGTTGAGGATGATTTCGTTGTCCCCGAGTTTCAGATCATCCACCACGCGCAGCGCCATGCGGCCCGATTTCAGGATTTCGACGGCGCTCGATATGCGCATGTCCGCCTGCTGGCTGCTCTGCGCCGACGGCTCGGTCTCCTCGGCATAACGCGACAGGTTCTCGTCGAGCAGCACCTGCGTCATCGATGTGTAAATCGGCGTCGCGAAGACAAGGTAGGAAACGCCCAGCGCGACCGCGAGGACGACCGTCATCGCAATCAGCCGCGTATGGCGCACGAGGATCGTGAGCAGGCGGTTGAGGTCGATGAAGGAATCGGACGGGTCCGGTTCTCCGCGGAAAACGCGGCTGTGCGGTACGGTGCGTTGATGCATGTGGCTCCGTTCTGCCTTTCGGCTCGGTGGGGGCTTTCGTCCTCCCGCAGGCGGTGGTCCCGGGCCGCACCGGCCCGGGACCAGGAATTATGCCGCGCGAATCCGGCTCTCGTGCGACATCACCATGTCGCGAAGGGATTCGTAGACGGCAGCGCCGATGTCCGGGCGGGCAAGCGCGAAGGCGACATTGGCCTCGATGAAGCCGTGCTTCGAGCCGCAGTCATAGGTTCGTCCCTCGTAGACATGGGCGTGGAAGTCCTGCGCTTCGGAGAGTTTCAGCATGCTGTCGGTGAGCTGAATCTCGTTGCCGGCGCCTCGCTTCTGATGGGCGAGATGACCGAAGACTTCCGGCTGCAGGATGTAACGGCCGTTGAGGAAGAAGTTGGACGGCGCGTCGCCTGCCTTCGGCTTTTCCACCATGTGGGTGACGGCAAAACCATGGCGCACGGCCTTCCCCTTGCCGACGATGCCATATTGGGAAGCGTCCTCCGGGGCGCATTGTTCGACGCCGACGACATTGCCGCCGACTTCCTCGTAGAGGTCCATGAGGCCGGCAAGGCAGCCGCGCGGGCCGAAGGAAATCATGTCGGGCAGTAGGAGCGCAAAGGGCTCGTCGCCGATCACGTCGCGCGCGCACCAGACGGCATGGCCGAGGCCAAGCGGTGCCTGCTGGCGGGTGAAGCTCACCGAACCGGCGGTCGGCAGAAGCCGGCCGAGTTCGCTGACCTTGTCGTCCTTACCGGATTTCTCCAGCGAGGAGATCAGCTCCGGCGTGTCGTCGAAATGGTCCTCGATGACCTGCTTGTTGCGGCTGGTGACGAAGACCACGTGCTCGATGCCGGCCTCACGCGCCTCATCGAGGGCGTATTGCACGACCGGACGGTCGACGATGGTCAGCATTTCCTTCGGCATGGCCTTGGTGGCCGGCAGGAAGCGTGTGCCGTTTCCGGCGACGGGAATGACGGCCTTGCGGACAGTCTTGGTTCGCTCCATGGCATTATCCTTTGTTCTTGAGCGGCAGATCTTGCGCTGTCGATGGGGAGGGAGCCGCGCGGGGCGCGGCCGTTTTGCGATGGGACGACGCGGCCATCAGGCGGCGCCATCGGGCGGCGAGCGGCATCCTGAGATGCCGGAGCGCGACGGGATCGCCGAGCGCCACCCTGAGGGCAGGCCCGAACGAACGATTCTTGAGATGCTGGATGAGGGCCAGGAAGGAGCGTGTCTCTTCGAGGTTGCGTGTGCGCCGACGTTGTGCGGCGTCGTCGTCGCCCTTCAGCGCAAACCGCGCGAGGAAACGCCGATCGCCCGCCAGCATCGCTTCCACATGGTGGAGGTGGAGCACGCGCGAAATCGAGGCTTCGCGAATATGGTAGCTGTAGCCCGCTTCCGGCACCACGACGCATGTGCCGTCGCTAGCAAGCGCGGAGGCAAGCAGCAGGTAGTCCTCGCCGATCCTCAGATCCTCGTCGAAGGAGAGAGTGTTGCCTTCGAGAAAGGCCCGGCGGAAGACGGGTTTCATATAGCCGAAATTGTGCGTGCTACGGAAAATCCGGTTGGCGTCGATGAAGTTCGAGAGGGTCAGCACGGGTGTGCGGGCCAGCAGGTCATGCGGGAACATCCGCTCCACACGACCATCGAGATGCAGCACGTCGAGATTGTCGACGGCCACAGCCGCGTCCTGGCGCTCCGCGATGTCGATCAGGCGGCGCAGGCGCTCGGGTCGCATCGTATCGTCGGAATCGAGCACGGCGATCCAGCGGCCGCGGGCGACTGCAAAGCCGGCATTGCGCGCCCCGCCCGGTCCGCGATTATGCTTGAGCGCGACGAGCTGCACATTGGCCGCGCTGATGGAGGAAACGATGTGGCGGGTCTCGTCCGTCGAGCGATCGTCGACGACAATGATTTCCACCGTCACATCGTGCTGGGCCGCGGCACTGAGGATCGCGCGCTGGATCGTGTCGGCGGCGTTGTAAGCAGCGATCACCACGCTGACATCGGGCTGAGGCGCGTCGCTCATCGGGCTGCCTCCAACTTTCCATAGGGTTCGATGGTGCGGGCGCCGAACAGGCCGGCTATGGCACCGGCATGAAGGAGGCCGCGCAGGAGAAAGCGATTGCGTCGTACCGGCAGCAAAGCGAGCGCCAGCGCTGCGGCAAAGCAGGCGGTGCATTTGGCCGTTGCGAGCGCCGCAGCCGCCCAGCGGGCAGCGCCTTCATGTCGTTCGGCCAGGATCCGGCCATGCGTCTGGCCCATGCGCAGACGCCGTTGCGCCAACCAGGAAAAGCGCGCGCGGGAAGCCGGCACGGGTTCGCGCACCCAGGCGTCCCTGGCAAAGGCGATGCGCCCGCCGGCGGCATGTACCTGATCGAAGAAAGCCGTGTCTTCGCCGCCGCTTCGCCCGAGTGCGAGATCAAAGCGCCGGCCCGCGAGGGATGGGGCCGCGAGGCGCATCAGGACGTTGCAGGTATAGCCGGTGCGGATTTCGCCCTTTACCCAGACCGGATGGGTGGAATGGAAGTCGCCGTGCCGCATCCAGCCGGGTGCCTCCGGTGCATAGACCGCCTGGACAGGACCGAGAACGACATCGGCACCGCTTGTCGCCGCTTCGGCAAGCAGGCGGTCGAGCCAGAGGGGCTCCACCGTCTCGTCGTCATCGACGAAGGCGAGGAAATCGGCATCCGCCGCATCCAGGCAGGCGTTGCGAGCGATGGAGATGTTACCGGCCGGGCAATGCACATACACCAGCTCCACCGGCATCGCCGTCTGGGCGGCGTCCACGCGCTCGCGGGCGCTGGGCTCGGCATCGTTGTCGGCAACGATGATCCGCAAATGCACACCCTCGGGCACGATCAGCCGGGCGAGCGATGCCAGGGTGTCGTCAAGTGCCTCGCGACGGAAGGTGCAGACGGCGATGTCGGCGCGAAGCGGGGTCATGCCACCACCCTCCGCTGTCGGAGATCCAGCACCTCGCGCCAGAAACCGGCCGACCAGGCAAAATGCATGATCATCGCGGAGACGGCGGCGAGCGGGCCATAGGGATTGCGTTGCCCCAGTGCCATCCAGGCGCCGTAGCTAAGGCAGGCCGCCGCCCACAGCACGAACGGCACTGCCGCAATCCAGGTGATGGCCGCCAGAAAGGCGCCGACGGCGACGGGGGCAACCATCAGCGGAATCATCTGCCGGAGGCTCGGGCGCGAGCGGTGTTTCAGGAAATTGCGGGCCCTCCCGCGGCCATAGCGGAAATACTGCTTGAACAGCAGCGGCGCGCTGCCGCGGGGATAGTAGATCATGCTCGTTCGCGCCGTCATCCAGATGCGGTAGCCGGCCTTGTTGAGGCGGTAGTCGCATTCGGCGTCTTCGTTGGCGTTGAAATTCTCGTCATAGCCGCCGACCGCGCGAAAGGCCGAAATGCGCATCAGCGCGTGGTGGCCATGATCCACCCAGTGGCTTTCTGCCCCGGCGCGATGTTTGGCGCCGCCATTGCCGAGCACGGAATTCTGTGCGACGGCGGTGGCCTTCTGGAACAGGCCGAAACCAACGGTCTGCATGGCGACCACGACGGAATCAGCCTCGGTCGCCAGTGCCTCCTCGACCAGCACGCGGCAATAGTCGTGCGGATAGGTGCCGTGAGCGTCGATGCGGATCAGATAGTCGTGCTCCAGGCCGAAGGTTTCGACGGCGAGGTTGATGGCAGCGGCCTGGATGCGCCTCGGATTGTCGAGCACGTGCAGGTTCGGCAGGCTTTGCGCGAGGCGCTTGGCGATGTCGCGCGTTCCATCCGTGCTGCCGCCATCCACGACCACAAGCGTGGCCGTGAGTTCCTTCAGCGTTGGCTCGAGCTGCTGGATCAGCGGCTCGAGATAGGATGCCTCGTTGAGGCACGGAATCACGATCAGGCAACGCACGGATTTTACAGCGTCAACGGTCATGGACATCCACCTTGGTTGCGACGAGGGAAGGGAGAGGGTGCGGCACCGCCGGCAGAGCGCCCGGTTGCCGAACTGCGGCGAGGCGCTGGACAAACGCCGTGCAATCCGCACGGTCGATGATCCATGGCCGCGGCCCGAGCTCAACGAGATTGGCGTGGAGTTCGCGGTAAGCCTTGCCGTCATAGGCAGCGAACTGCTCGATCAGCGTTTCGGGCCGCGCGTCGGCAAGCGAAATGCCGACCCCGCGCTGAACGGCAAGCCGCGCGGTTTCCGTGCCCGCAAGAACGATTGGAAGGGCGCCATGCCGGCAGCCTTCATAGAGCCGGTTGGGCAGGAGCCAGGCGGAATTCTGGCCTTCCTCGAAGAAATCGATCGCCCAGGAGAAATCCACCCCCGCATAGATCGCGGCAAGATCCTCCGGGTTGCGGTAAGGCCCCTCGAAGCGGATGAAGGGTTCGCGTGCCACCAGGCCATCGAAATCCTCGAATTCGGAGCGCGCCGGCCGGCCGCGCAACAGGACCTCGAAGCGCCCGTCCATGCGCCGGGTGAAATCCGACAGCAGTGCCAGGGATTTGCGGCAGCGGATCGCCCCGAACCAGCCGATACGCCAGGGCTCGTTCTCCGACTTCGTCCGCGCCGGCAGTTCGGCCACGTTGACATCCAGCTCCAGGACCTGGTTCTCCAGCAGATGCAGAGGTGCGCGAATGCCGGAGAGTGGCTTGAAGTAGTGTTCGACAAAGGCCGGCGAACTGGTGACAAGCAGGCTGGCATTTCGGCCGAAACGGCTTTCCGTCGCGCGCAAGGCACGGCCGATCAGATCCTTGCGTAGGAGCAGGCGATGGACGTCGAGGCATTCGTAGACGATCGGAACCGCCCCGCCGAAATATGCCGCCGCCTTGTTGGCAAGCGCCAGCATTTCGAGATTGCGCGCGATGATGACGTCGGGTCGAGCGACAGTGTGCAGCCGGCTCTCCAGCGTCGCCGCCGCGCCGATCACCGCAAGAAGGCGTCGGGCAAAGCGGGCGTCCTCGGTTGCGCCAAGTTCCAGCGGGACGATCCCCTCGATATCGGCAAGCCGGTTTTCGCCGCGCCGGAAACCGGCAAGTGTGATTTCGGCACCACCGGCGCGCAGCATCATCACCCGCCGGCGCACCGCCGGATCGGATAGGTCATGGACGAGATACAGGACACGGAGCATCAGGCAGATCCGATCGGGTTCAATTCATGAGGCAGGCGACGGAGCCGTCGAATTGGCAGGCTTCGCCTTCGGCGGTGAACGCAATGCGCTCGACCTCAAGCTTTGTCGGCCCGGCAAAGGCGAATCGCCCCATCCAGTCGGAGAGCGTGTCGGTGCCCCAAAGCGAGAGGAAAATCTTCTGGGCGTTGGTGGGGAGTTTTTGCGGATCCGTCACCTCGTGCACCAGCGCGCCATTGAGGTAGTAGCGAAGGCGATCCTTTTCCCAGACGAAGGCATAGTCGTTGAAACCGCTGTCGGCACCGCCAGGCACGTCGACCAGCTTTTCATTGCCGCCCTTGGCCGCGATGTACTGGTTGACCTGGACGCGTGACGTATCCTTGCCGAGAACTTCGAAATCGATCTCGTCATGCGGTTTCTTGTCGGTGGGGCCGATATAGGTGAAGAAGGCCGAGTTGAGCCCGGGGCCAGTCGCCGACTTCATGCGCACTTCATAGGTGCCGTAGCCGTAGCGCTTACGTGTCTGCACCTCACCGCAGACATATTGGCGCTCACCGCCTGACGCGGCATCGAAGGCGAGTTCCAGCTTGCCGTCATGCACCGCGACCTGCTTGGCCGACCAGGTGCAGTTTTGATGGGCGCCGTTGTTCCAGCCATCGGAGATGTACCAGAGCTTCTTGTCGAGCCGGTCGAACTCTTCGACGAAGGAGGTGCCGTCTGCATCCTCCTGAGCGGCGAGGGGACTGACTGTGGCCATCGCGGCAAGAATTGCGGTGGTCCACAGGATCGTTTTCGAGGGAGACGTCATTGTCGTCACCTCCTTTGAGCGAGGGTGTCTGAGGGCTTCATCGGTGCATGTTGGGATCGTTCGGCCGATTGCCGTTTCTGGCCGCCGAGACGGCGGCCGGTGAGGATGGCGTGCAGCGAGGGCAGAAAGCGCCGTGCCGCCGCATGCGTCGAAACGAGGATGGCGAGCGCCAGCACGGGGCTTGCCGCGTAAAACAGCGGATAATCGGGAATGCCGAGGCGGTTCCACACCATCCAGAACAGGATGAGCAGCGGATAGTGGGCACAGAAGATCCAGAAGCTGAGCCCGCCGAGCCGCGACAGGGCCTGACCCGTGCTGGTTCGAATGAGCAGCGCCGACAGCGCCCAGGCGCCGAAGATGCCGGCGATCGCCGCGAGACTGCGCGCCGCATCGAGCCAGACCGGGAACTCCGGGCCATAGGCATAGAGCGCCAGCGACAACAGGACGGCCATGGCGAGCACGGCCAGCACGACAGGGGCTGCAAACCGGTCCAGGCGCTTGATGTCGACGCGGTGCAGGGCGGCGCAGACGCCGAAACTGAAACCGAACAGGATTGCCTTCTTGAGGAAGATGCCGTTCGGTACCGGCAACACCGCATAGGCGAGCATCAAGGCGAGCACCGTGCGCGGGTAGCGCAGCACGGCGAGAGCGATAAACGGCGACAGCAGCAGGCAAAGCAGCAGGTCGCGCAGGAAATAGAGCGGGATGTTGATAGGCCAGGTTTCGATGGCGAGCGTGAGGTTCATCAGATCACGCGGCGAGGCGTTGACGACATCGGGCAGGTAGCCGAAGCCGATGCCCTGCGACTGGACCACATAGACGAGGACAAGGAAGGCCGTGTTCCACAACAGGAACGGCAGAAGGATCGTCGAGGCCTTCGTGCGCAGTGTCTTCGCGTAATCGAACGCCCCCCAGCCGCGCTGGAACAGCAGATAACCGGAAATGGCGCTAAGGCACGGCACGCCGATCCGGAAGAGGCTGTCGGCCAGGAACACGCGCATCCAGTCGAGCCCGCCGAACTGGCCGAGATACGGGCTGGTCGCCGGGTCATAGGGAACATGCACGAAGATGATCCCGGAGATCAGCACGATGCGCATCACATTGATGCGCGCTGAAACGGTCGCGTCGATATCCACGGTGTGGGTCACCCCTCTGGTGGACCGTTCCCCCCGGACGGTCGTTCAAACAAGAGCAGACTCGAGCCTACGAAGAGCAGTGTGGGTGATGGGACGGCAGAAAATATGGCGGTGCAGCAAATTTTCGTGATCGCTTGGTTGCATTGCAGCATGAGCGACCATGCCGATGGCCGCTGAAAATAGTCCGGCGGGGGCTGGCGCAGGACGAGCGAGCGCTAGGGCAACAATACTTTGCAGATTATGCGAATATACTGATTTACCCGCAATTTATGGCTGCAAGCGAGCCAGAATTTTTTTCGCTCTGCTTAACCGTTCCGGACGAACAAGACGGCAAATGAGGCGGAACGATACCGAATTGGGGCAGCTTACGGCAGGCTTGCCGCGGTTTGTGGCTTGGGGCGGCGAACGAGGGCGAGCAATTTTCGAAGCAGCGGGCGTTCGGTCAACAGCACCAGAGCCGCATAGATCACGCCGCCAAGCAGGATGCCGAGGCCGACCTGCAGAACCGTGTTAACGTGGAGTGCCAGATAGTGGTCCAGTGCGTAACGGACCACGATCGCCATCAGAGCGGCCGTGAGCATCGGGCGGATCGACGGGTAGAAACCGGAGAGAAACGGCGTGCCATCGGCGCGGAACACCACCCAGGAATAGCCAACGAGAACCAGCGCATTGACGATGCAGAGTGCCACCATGGCCTCGACCAGCGTGCCGTTATAGGCGCCGTAGGCGACCGCAGCGGTGGTGATGACGGCGCGGCCGACCGCCCACCAGAACAGCGCGCCGCCATGGCCGGAGCCCTTGAGGTAGGGGATGAACGTGCTGCACGGCGTCAGCAAGCCCTTGGAAAGCGCGAGCAACCCGAGCACCGGCCACGCCGCGGCCCATTGCGCGCCGAAGAGCAGCAGCATGGAGGGCTTTGCCAGCGCCCAGAGGCCGAACATCATGGGCGCGAGCAGCAGCGTCGTCACCTGTGTGCTCAGCATCAGCGCCTGCGATCGGCGCTCCCGGTCATGCATCATCGCGCTGAAGGCCGGGAAAAGTACACCCATGACGGCCGACAGCACCACCTGGTTGGGAATGCTGGAAAAGCGGTTGGCGGCGGAATAGGCGCCGGCATCCGCAAGGCCGAGGAAACGCGATATGACGACCATCGGCGATTGGAAGGTGATGAAATTGGCGATTTCCGAGCCCATCAGCCCGAGGCTGTAGCGCGTGAGCCTGGCGACCTCGCGCGGGCGGAAACGCAGGCGCGGCAGATAGCGGGAGACGAAGAAGAGGCCTGCAAGCCGGATGACGCCGGACACGAAGAGCTGCGTCACCAGCGCCCAGATGCCGAAACCGGCAAGCGCCATGATGACCGCCGCGATGGCTGCGACCGATTCGGAGATCATGCTCCACAGCGCGTCCTTGCTGAATTGCATGCTCCGCGCGATGAGCGCATAGGCGACATCACCCGCCAACTGCAAGGGAATGAGCAGGCACATCAGGTGCAGCAGATAGGCCGCATCGGCCGCGCCGAACCACTCGGCGAGCGGCTCGGCCCAGACATAAAGCCCCGCCGCCATCAGGCAGGCGAGCGCCAGGTTGGCCCAGAAAACCGAATGGATCGTCTCCTCGTCTTCCTTCGGTTCGAGGATGAGGGCGGAGGCAAGACCGGCCCCGCCGATCATCGCCAGGAATTGCACGACGGCCAGCGCCACGGCCACCGCGCCGAACTCTTCCGGCGTCAGCAACCTTGCCAGAATGGGCACCGTGACAAATTTAAGCCCGAATGTGCTTGTCTTGGATAGGACGCTCCAGCCGACGTTTCGTGTCACCGACGTCGCGTTTACTTGCTGGGACATGGCGGATTCCTATCGAAAAAGGAGCCTCGACGACGACGAAAAGCCTGCGCCGGAAACGGCCGCGCCCCGGTGGGAGGAGACCATGCGAAACTCTTTCTAGAGAAACCACAGGGACGAAAAGATGGCGAAGCTGACAGTTATCATCCCCTTCTATCAGAAGGAGCCGGGCATCCTGACGCGTGCACTCGCATCGGTGTTTGCCCAAAGTTTCAACGACTTCGACGTCATTGTCGTCGACGATGAATCGCCGTATCCGGCCGATGGCGACATCGTGACTTTTTCGGAGGCGGAACGCGCGCGGGTGCGTATCATCCGCCAGGAGAATGCCGGGCCGGGCGGTGCGCGCAATACCGGGCTCGATCACGTGCCGGCCGATTCGGCCTTCGTCGCCTTCCTTGATTCGGACGACGCGTGGGCGCCTGATCACCTCGCCGTCGCCCATGCGGCGATGACGGCGTTCGAGGCTGACTGCTACTTCGCCTCGATTACCGGCGGCGATGCCTTCTACTATCACTTCGGCGTCGCCGACCTCGAAAAGACCGAAGCGGTCGAGCGGTTGAGCGACGATCCGCTGCTCATCGAAATCCCCGGGCTGACGCAGGTCATGCTCAAGAACTGGAGCTTTCTCCACCTCTCCTCGATGGTGATCGGCCGGCCTTTGTTCGAAAAGGTGCGTTTCGACGCGGCCCTCCGGCTTGCCGCGGAGGATGTGCTGTTCTTCTGCGATTGCGTGCTCGCCGCCCGTCGCGTGGTGCTGAGCGGTGAAGCCGGCGCGGTGCGCGGCGAGGGCCTCAATATCTTCCACGGCGTCGATAACGATTCGCCGCAATTCCTGCACCAGCAGTTCAATACCTGGGTGGCGCTCGATCGGCTGGAATCACGGTTTGCCGGCCGGCCGGTGGAGGCCGCATCGCTGCGCTCCTATAAACAGACGGCGCGGCGCCAGGCGCTGTGGAGTCAGGCGCGGCTGGTCAAGCGTCGCAAGCTTCCCCAGTTCGACATGCTGGCGCGCTGGGCGATGCGCGACCCGCGCATCATCACCAGCGCTTTCGGGCTCGCCGTCGGCAAATTCTCCCGTTGACCCAGCGGCGGGCCACTGGCGGCCCGCCTCTTCGAGAAACGCCATTGCAAGGAGTGGGACATGAAGCCCTATTACTGGGAATCGGAACATGGCAATTTCGGTGACGACCTCAATCTCTGGCTTTGGGACTTTCTGCTGCCCGGCTTCCGGGAGGTGCATCCGGATGTGCTTCTGGTCGGCGTCGGCACGGTCCTGAACCGCGCGCTGCTGCCGGAAGAAGGGCGCAAGCTGGTGCTCGGCAGCGGTTTCGGCTACGGAAGTCTGCCGGACATGCGCGACGGAAACCTTTGGGATATTCGCTGCGTTCGCGGTCCGTTGACGGCGGAAAAGGTGGGCGTACCGGCGGATCTGGGCGTCATCGATCCGGCGGTTCTTGTCGCCGACATGCCGGAATTTGCAAACCTCCCGAAGCGCTACAGGCAGTCTTTCGTTCCCCATTGGGAATCGGCGGTGGCCGGGCTCTGGCCGGTCATCTGCGCCATGGCCGGCCTGCACTATATCGATCCGCGTGGCGAGGCGAAGGACGTGATCCGCCAGATCGCGCAGTCGGAATTGATCGTCGCCGAATCCATGCACGGCGCCATCCTCGCCGATGCCTTCCGTGTGCCGTGGGTGGCCGTCAGCACATCCGACAGCATCAACAGCTTCAAATGGCGCGACTGGGCGTCGACGGTCGGCGTCGAGCACAAACCGAGGCGCATCCCGATCTCGACGCGGGCGGAAGCGATCATCAAGGGCGCACGCTTCTGGGGTGTCGACTATGACAGGCAAGGGACGGCCGCCGTGGCCGTGGAGCCTGACAAGGTCGAGGCGGGCGACGTTGTCGTCGCGCAGGTCGCGCGCAAACCCGGTTTGCGCCTAGCGGTCAAGCAGGTGCTGGCGGCACCCTCGACTTTGGCGCTCTGGCAGGCAAGCCGGGCAGCCCCCCAGCTCAGCACCGATGCGCGCCTGTCCGAGCGCAAGGCGCGGCTCTATGAGGTGCTGGAAAGCGTGCGCCGCGACTATCTCTAGTCGCGGCGTGCTGCCGAGGTTGCGGGCAGCAGGTAGCGCAGCCCGCGGTCTTGCGGTGCGGGCGGTTGCGGCCGGCGCCGATGGCGCGCGGCATCGACCTTGTCGCGCAGGATGCCGCCGGCAATCGCCGGCACGGCCGTGGGGTTCGCGAAGGCATAGGCCAGCGCAGCACCTGCTCCCCTTTCCCGCCGGCTGTCGAGGAAATGGCGCAATGCATGCCGGTCGCCGATCTGCCGGCAGTGCCGGCGCATGACGCCGAGAGCCTCCCGGGGCACGTCGCCCGTCGCAAGGATGGCGCGTTCCGCGTCGCGAAGTGCTTCAAGGTCCTTCGTGCGGTGCTGTCCGCTGAGCGAATTGGCACGCACCACGGCACCGTAGCCGCAGCTCTCGATAACGGTGTACCGCGCCCCCCTCAGGAGGGCGCGCACATAGAGTTCGTAATCCTCGCCTAGACGCATGTCCTCGCGATAGCGCAGTTCGTGCGCATCGAGGAACGCCCGTCGCATCACCGGCTTGAGAAAGCCCAGCTCGCCGCGCGGCGCACCGCGGCGGGAGATGTTGCCGAGAATGAAGGCCTTGAGGTCGAGCTGGCGCGGGCGGGGGGCAAAGCGCGCCGGCTGCTGGGCGAGGTCGGGCGCCTCCATGAAGGCGATGTTGTCGGCGATGAAGTCCCAGTCCGTGCAGGCGAGAAGCTGGCGAAAACGGCCGGGAAAGAAGAAGTCGTCGGCGTCGAGAATGCTGATCAACGGCGCGCGGGAGATGGCGATGGCGTGGTTTCGGGCCGCTGACGGTCCCCGGTTTACCCGGAACCGGATGATGTCGAGCCGCCCGCTTCCATCGTCAGCCTCGCCCGCCGCCGCCATGGTGCGGTCGTCCGAGCCGTCATCCACCACCACGACCTCAGCCACTTCCGGCTCCGCCAGGGCCGAGCGCACAGCGCGCCCGATGGTCTCCTGCGCATTCTTCGCGGCAATGATAACGCAGACCTTTTCCTGCTGGGTCACGATCCATTCCTCTCTCGCGTTGGACTGTCGAGGCGCAGGGCAAGCCTACGCTGCAATGCAGCATGAAAGGCAAAGAGGGCACAAAAACGGCCCGTCGCAAATTGTGCGGATCAGAACTTGGAGTGGCCGGGCTCGTTGATCGACACGGGTACCTTCGGCTTGGCGGCGTCGAGCTCCTGCTTGCCGCGCAGGCCCTGGTCCGTTTCGGCCTTGCGCTGCTTGGCCGTCCGCCAGACCAGGAAGAGCGTCATCAGGAAATAGCCGACCTGTATGAGAACGGCGCAGATCAGCGTCTGAATCGCCGTCGTCGTGATCGAGCCCGTCGCGAAATAGGTCACGATGGCGAAAGCGACGAGCGCAACCACCATGCTCAGGAAAAAGCGCGGCGCGTAGGCCGTGCTGTCCCGCCATTTCGTTTCCGGTGCACGTTTCATCGGTGGTTCCGCCTTCTCCTCTGAGGCTCGGTCGAACTATAGGGGCCAGCTGCCGCCTTCGCAATCACTGGTGTTAACCAGTCCGCGGCAGGGCCGGTTCCAATTCTCCCCGATTTGTCTTGTGGTTCCGTTAAGGCAGATTCGGCCCGTTGCGGAACGCACGCCTTCTTGCTGCCCAGATTCCGACACGATTTTTGCGCGCTGGACGTTGGCTACGCCGATGGCGCGAGTTTGTCGATGAGGGGCGCACCCGATGGGTTGCGCGCTCCTCGGTGCGTGATCAACTTTTGTTACAAAGGTAGCGGCATGTCACGGAAAAATGTGCACCGCAATATAATATTGCATCGCAAAAATTTGCGCCTTGGTGGTGTATACAAGTCGCTGAATGTGAAGCCGATATGTGAAGTTTCTTACTTTTCGTGTTTTACTGGGCGGAGTGCGCGCGTCAAAAGAATTGATACGAAGCTTAAACCCATTGAAATGAGCCATTTGTTCTCGGTTTATGCTTTGCATGTCTGAGAATGATGAGTGGCCGTCTTTAGTTTAACCTTTAAATTAGGATATCAAGATCCTCTTAAATACGCTCTGCCTGTTTTTTAATCGGTAGATAACGCTTCAAAAAACAAACTGTGACCATACACTCCGCATTGGATGTCTGAACACGTCCGGGGGGACCCGACCAAATCGCAAATTGAAATGGAGCCATCTCTATGAAGTCCGCGAGTCGATCGGCCAGTTCGCCGTTTTTTAGTTCGGCCATAACCGGCGCTCCACCGATAGGGGGAATATCGAAACGGAGCTTTGATATTCTGGTGGCGCTTGCTGCCCTAGTCGTGCTCAGCCCGATCTTCGTGCTGATCATGGCGCTTGTGAAATATTCCGACGGCGGCAGTGTCTTCTACGGACACCGTCGCATCGGATACAACGGATCGATGTTCCGGTGCCTGAAGTTCCGGACCATGGCGGAAAACGGCGACACCGTTCTGCAGCAGTATTTCGAGCAGAACCCCGCCGCCCATGAGGAATGGCGCATGACGCGCAAGCTGCAGGACGATCCGCGTGTGACCGTCGTCGGCACCGTCCTGCGCAAGCTCAGCCTCGATGAGCTGCCTCAGCTCATCAACATCCTTCGAGGCGAGATGAGCATCGTCGGCCCGCGTCCGGTCGTCGAGGACGAGCTGGAGCTCTATGAGGCCTCGGCGGTCTACTACCTTCAGACCCGTCCAGGCCTCACGGGCCTGTGGCAGGTGAGCGGCCGCAACGACGTGTCCTATTCGGCGCGAATCGAATTCGACACGCATTATGTGCGCAACTGGTCGCTTGCCGCCGACCTCGTCATCGTTGCCCGCACCATTCCTGCCGTTTGCATGTCACGCGGCAGCTATTGATCCGAAGCTCTCTCCCGCATGCCCTCGTGGCTGCGGGAGACCAGAGACAGAGGTTTCCATGAAGATGATTTCGCACGCGGCTTCCGCCGCGGCTGCTTTTCGCACGGCGGTGCTTGGCGGGCTTTGCCTGCTGTTGGCGCTTTCGGCCCAGCCCGTCTCCGCAGCCGAGTACCGGCTGGGGGTAATGGACAAGCTGCGGATCCGCGTTGCGGAATGGCAGACGGCCGAAGGTGCCATCCGCGACTGGAGTGCGGTCAGCGGCGACTACAGCGTCGGGGCCGATGGCTCCGTCTCATTGCCGTTCATCGGGCAACTGCCGGCCGATGGCCGCACATCCGGCGAACTTGCCGAGGAGATCGGCAAGAAGATGCAGATCCTCTTCGGCCTGCGCGACCGGCCATCCGCTTCGGTGGAGATTGCCGAATACCGACCGGTCTATCTTGCCGGCGAGGTGCAGACGCCGGGCGCCTATCCCTATTCGCCGGGCCTCACCGTGCTCAAGGCCGTCAGCTTCGGCGGCGGCCTGCGGCGCGCGGATGCCGGCCAGCGGTTCGCCCGCGACTTCCTGCGTTCCGAAGGAGAGGCGGCCGTCTACCTCGCCGAGCGCAATCGTCTCCTGATCCGCCGGGCGCGCGTCGCGGCCGAAATGAGCGGAACCGAGGGCATCGAAATGCCGAAGGAGCTCGCCACGTCGCAGGAGGCCGGTGCCATCCTGGAAAGCGAAAAGGCGCTGAAGACCTCGCGGGAAAGGCGGCTGCGGGTGCAATTGACCGCGCTTGCCGACCTCAAGTCGCTGCTCACCAACGAAATCGAGGCGCTCGGCAAGAAATCGGAAACGCAGACCCGCCAGCTTGAACTCGTGCAGGGCGACTTGACGAAGGTGGATACGCTTGCCGAGAAGGGGCTCGCCATAAGTTCCCGCCGCCTGGCGCTGGAGCAGCGCACCGCCGACCTCCAGGCTGCCTTGCTCGACATCGATACCGCCTCGCTGAAGGCCAAACAGGACATCAACAAGGCGACGCAGGACGAGACCAACCTGCAGAACGATTGGGATTCGCAGCTGGCGCAGGAGTTGCAGAATACCGAGCAGGAACTCGATACACTCACCCTGAAGCTCGGCACGAGCCGGGACCTGATGTCCGAGGCGTTGATGCAGTCGGCCGACGCCGCATCCCTCAAGGGCGGGCTTTCGGCCGCCAACATTGCCTATTCCATCCTGCGCACGGCCGAGGGCAAGACCGAGCAGATCCGCGCCACCGAAACGACACCGGTCCTGCCGGGTGACATCGTGAAGGTGGATGTCGCTGTCGGAACCCAGTGAGGCGGGCATGCGGATAGCGAAGACACGCCTGATCGGACCTGTCGGTAACGAGGCCTATGCCGCGGTTGCCGTCACGCTGTCCTTTTTCGTCTTCGCCTATTCCTTCCGCTTCGGCCAGATATCGATCCTCGCCTACTATGCGCTGTGGTTGCCGCTGGTCGTCGTCGATTACCGGCGCGTGCTCGGCAACTACACGCGTTACCTCTGGATCTTCGCCTTCGCCATTTTCGCCTGCCTGTCCGTCTTCTGGTCGCAAGCGCCCGGTGCCACCGCCCGCGCCGGCGTGCAGTACCTTTCCCATGTCGCCTGCGCGCTGATCGCCATGCGGGTCGTCGACACGCGTACCCTCGTGCGCGGAGGGCTGATCGGGACCGGCCTCGTCCTGTTCTATTCGCTTGTCTTCGGCGTCTATCACCTTGATCCGCTGGATGGCACCTACAGCTTCGTCGGCGCTTTCGCCTCGAAAAACCAGCTCGGTTTCTATGCCTCGCTCGCCGTGCTCTTCGCCTTTGCGGCGCTGTTTCTCGGTGCTGAGCGCGGCCTCTGGCGGTTCACCGCCGTCGGCTGCATCGTGATTGCCCTTTATTGCCTCAAGGCCTCGCAATCGGCGACCTCGGTGTTGACGACGATTGCCATTGCTGGCCTGTGCCTGGCCCTGCGCGGGCTCGAACTGCTGGCGCCGGCCCACCGCAAGATGCTGTTTTTCGGCCTCGCGATCGCAACCGTTCTCACCCTCATCGCCGGGGCTTATGGCGGTGGCTATGAAATGCTGCTCGGCGCCTTCGGCAAGGACGCGACCCTGACCGGCCGCACCTATCTCTGGCAGCAGGGCATCGAGGCGGCAGGCGAGGCGCCGCTGGTCGGCATCGGCTACCAGGCGTTCTGGGTGCAGGGTTTTGCCGAGGCCGAGCGGCTTTGGGCCGCCTTCTTCATCGGCACGCGGTCCGGGTTCCACTTCCACAACACCTTCATCGCCGCCACGGTCGAGACGGGGCTGATCGGCTGCCTGCTGCTCTCCATGGTGTTGATCGTGACGTTTGCCGGGCACCTGCGTCGCCTGCTTTCAGCGGCGCATGATCTGGAGGCGCTGGTGCTCTGCACCGTGGCAGCATTGCTTGTGGTGCGCACCTTCGTCGAAATCGACATCCTGAACCCCTATCACGTGGGTTCCTTCCTGCTCTATTTCGCGGCCGGGAAACTTGCCGATACGCAGCGGAACGTTGCAGTGGAAGACAGGCGGCCCCTGCTTCGCCAGTCCGGGGCGGCGCTGACATGACGGACGTGGATCGGCCGGCGGCACAGCGCAGCACGCTATACGGCATCCAATATCTGCGGGCCTTCGCCGCGCTCGCGGTCGTGCTTTTCCATGCGGCGGAACGCAGCGGCTACGCCTTTGCCATCGGCGCGGCCGGCGTCGATGTCTTCTTCGTCATCAGCGGCTTCATCATGTGGGTCATCGTGGAGCGGCGTCCCGTCTCACCCGGGCGTTTCCTGATCGACCGCATCCGCCGCATCGTGCCGGTCTACTGGCTGGCGACCGCCCTCATGGTGGCGGGCGGGCTTGCCGGCCTGTTTCCCAATCTGACGCTGACGGCCGGCCATGTCCTCGCATCGTTTCTCTTCGTCCCGTTGCCCTCGCCGAGCAGCGGCGGTCTCTGGCCGGTGCTCGTGCAGGGCTGGACGCTCAATTTCGAAATGTTCTTCTACGTCGTCTTCGCCGCCTGCCTCGCCCTGCCTCGGTGCCTCCTGCTTCCCGCGATGGTGGTCGCATTCGTCGGCCTCGTTGCCATCGGATTTGCGGTGGAGAGCAGCAATCCCCTGTTCGTGACGTATACGCGACCAATCATCCTGGAGTTCGTCGTCGGCATGCTGGTTGGGCGGCTCTGGCTCGCCGGCCGGGTTCCAAACGCATTCGCTTCGCTGCTCCTGATCGTCGGGGCACTCACTGGATTTGCGTTGATCGGCATTCTAAGATTGCCTTTCGATGAATGGATCTGTGGCCCGCTCGCCTGCGCGCTTGTCTACGGCACTGCAGCGCTTGAGACGCAGCGCGGCGTCCCGAGGTTAAAGATCCCGGCTGTCCTCGGCGACGCGTCCTATTCGATCTATCTCTGGCACACCTTCGCCATCTCGGTGGTGGCGAAGGTCGGCATGATGCTCGGCCTTGCATCATGGCTTGTTTTGGTGGCCTCGTTCGCTGCCGGCACGCTGGTGGGGCTCTGCGGTTACTACCTGATCGAGCGACCTCTTTTGCGTGGGGCGGGCGGCATGCTCAAGTCGAGGCGTTTGCCCGCCTGAAAAGGCGGAAGGCAGGATGCGGCCCCAGCATCAGATGTGAATGGCGCTACCACTGAGGCCAAGCGCTGCTTCCTTGATTGCTTCGCTGTGGGTGGGATGGGCGTGGCAGGTATAGGCGATGTCCTCCGCGGTTGCGCCGAATTCCATGGCCTGCGTGATCTGCGCGATCATCGTACCCGCCATGTCACCGATGACATGCGCACCGAGCACCACGCCCGACCCCGCGTGGCACAGCAGCTTGACGAACCCTTCGGTACTGCCATTGGCCTTCGCCCGGCTGTTGGCGAGCATGGGAAACGTCGAGGCGCGATAGGGTACACCGTCCGCCTTGACGGCCTGTTCGGTCCTGCCGACGGAGGCGACCTCTGGATTGGTGTAGACGACCGCCGGAATAAGGTCGTGGTTGACCATGCCGGGCTTGCCGGCGAGCCGCTCGGCAATGGCGATGCCCTCATCCTGCGCGCGATGGGCCAGCATGGGGCCGCGCGTTACATCACCGAGAGCATAGATGCCGTTCGCGCTCGTCCGCCCGCGCCCATCGACTGGGATGAAACCACCGTCGTCCGGTGCGATGCCAGCCTCTTTCAGTCCGAGATCGTGTGTGTTCGGCCGGCGTCCGGTGGCAACGAGCACGACATCCGCTGCCAGTTCCGAGGTTTTTCCATTCGCAACCGTCAGGGGCAGGTGCACCCCGTCATCATCCACCCTGGCGGCTGAGACGGATGACGAACTCAGGATCGTTAGCCCTTGTTTTGTGAGCAGCTTCGTCATCGTTGCGCGGATATCGTCATCCATGCCCGGAAGGATGCGGTCGGCATATTCGACGATCGTCACCTTCGCGCCGAGACGACCCCAGACCGAGCCAAGCTCGAGGCCGATAACGCCGCCGCCGATGACGGCAAGCCGCTCCGGTACGTGCGGCAAGGACAGGGCGCCCGTCGAGTCGACGATGATGCCGGCGGCATTGTCCACCAGCACGCCGGCCAGCGTCGCGGGCAGGGAGCCGGTGGCGATGACAAGGGATGCGGCGCTGACCGTCTTTCCAGCGATATCGACGCGGCCCTGCCCAGCGAGACGCGCGCGACCGGTGAGGCGGGCCACGCCATTCTTGCGGAACAGGCTATCGATGCCCTTGGTGAGCGAGGTAACCGTCGCGTCCTTGCGCTCCATCAGTGTCACAAGGTCGATGGAGACGGGACCGGTACGGATGCCGAAACCGGCCATGTGGCCATCGCGGGCGGTTTCGAGCAGATGGGTCGCGTGCAGCAACGTCTTCGAGGGGATGCAGCCGACATTGAGGCAGGTGCCGCCGAGTGTCGGACGCTCTTCGACGCAGGCCGTCTTCAGACCGAGCTGAGCGGCGCGGATGGCGCAGGAATAGCCGCCGGGGCCGCCGCCGATGATCAGGAGATCATAGTCGTGCGAAGCGCTCATTGCGGCCAGCTTTCGAGCGTCTCAACGAAGCGGGTGAGCCAGGCATTGGTCTGGTGCCCATCGAGCGCACGGTGGTCGATGGTGAGCGAAACATAGGCCATCGGCCGGATCTGGATCGTGTCGATGCCGTCCACCTCACGTACCACGACCCGCTTTTCCAGCTTGCCGACGCCGAGGATCGCCGATTGCGGCTGGTTGATGATGATCGGCGTGGCGACGAGCGACCCGGACACGCCGTGGTTGGAGATGGTGAAGGTGCCGCCGCGCATGTCGGCGGGCGTCAGCGCGTTCGCGCGGGCGCGGGCGGTGAGGTCCTGCAAACGTGCGGCAATGCCGGCAAGCGAAAGGTTCTGTGCATCGCGGATGACCGGCACGACGATGCCGTCATTGCCAAGCGCCGTGCCGATGCCGATGTTCACATCCTCGAAGATTTCCAGGCGATCGCTGTGCCAGCGGCTGTTTACCTCGGGTACCGCCTTCATGGCGGACACACAGGCCGCGACGATATAGGCGGTGTAAGACAGCGCTATGCCGGAGGCGGCCTTGCTCCTGTCGCGATGGCGGATCACCGTGCTGAAATCGGCTTCGAACACCGCGGTGACATGCGGCGCCGTCGAGACGGACATCTGCATGTGTTCGGCAATGGCGAGCCGCATCGGCGAATGGGGAACGGAGCGCGCGCGCCGATCGCTCGACGGCTTGTCCGTCCGGGTCGAGGGCGGGGAGGGTGCCTTTGCGGGTGGTGTTGTGGACACGGCGCTGTGAGCAAGGGCCGCTTCGTGGGCGGCATCCATGTCGCCGCGCGTGACCCGTCCACCTTTACCGGTGCCGGTCACCGTTGCGGGATCGATGCCGTAGTCCTCGATCGCGCGCCGAACCGCCGGGGAATAGTGAATGGTTTGGTCGACATGTGCGTGTTGTGTTGCCGTCGCTGCGGCAGGCGCGCCCACAGCCGCAATCGAAACCCCCTCCCGCTTGATTCGACCGAGAACGGCGCCGGGTTCGGCGTTTTCGCCGCCCTGCATGAGGATTTCATGCAGGATGCCGGTGAGGGGGGCGGGGATCTCCTGGGTGACCTTGTCGGTCTCCAGTTCCACCAGCGGCTCATCGAGCGCCACCGGCTCGCCAATCGCCTTCAGCCAGTTGCGCACCACCGCCTTGGTGCCTTCCTGTTCTTCAGGCGCGAGAACGTCGATCAGGTCGGCCATGCTCAGAACTCCAGCAACGCTTCGAGCTTGGCCCGGATCCGGCCGACCGAGGGCACCGCCCAGTCGAGCAGCACGGGGTTATGCGGGCTTGGTATGTCTGGCATGGTGAGGCGGGAGACGGGGGCGTCGAGATCCATGAAGGCTTCGTCGGCGACGACGGCGGAAATTTCCGCGCCGAAGCCGGCGGTGCCCAAATCCTCATGCACGATGAGGCAGCGCCGCGTGCGCCGCACGGAGGACAGCACTGCCTCCTTGTCCCAGGGCATCAGCGTGCGCAGGTCGATGACATCCGCGGAAAGGCCATCGGCCGCCTCTTCGCAGCGATGCACCATGGCACCCCAGGTGACGAGCGTGATCCGGTCGCCGCGCCGCGTGAACTGGGCCTTGCCGAAAGGCAGGGCATAGGCATCACCGGGATAGGGGCGCCGTGCCCAGGCATGGTCCAGCATGGCGCGGTGCTCGAAGAAGATCACCGGATCGTTGCCGCGCAGGCTAGTGCGCAGCAGCCCGACGGCGTCGGCGGCGTTGGAGGGCACCGCGACCTTCCAGCCGGGCTGGTGCACGAAGGCGACCTCGTTCGTCTGGCTGTGCCAGGGGTCGCCGCATTTGAAGTAGCCGCCCGGCATGCGCAGCACCATGGGGGCTGCAAAGCGATTGTTGGTGCGCCAGCGGATCGTGCCGCAATCGTTGATCTGCTCGGTCGCCGGTTCGGCATATTTGCGGAACTGGATTTCCGGCACGGGCATCAGCCCCGCCAGCGCCATGCCGACCGCGCGGCCGACGATACCCTCTTCGGACAGCGAGGTGTCGAACACCCGCTCGCGGCCGAATTTTTCCTGGAGCCCGAGCGTGACGGCATGCACCCCGCCCTTCGGCCCAATATCCTCGCCGAACAGCACGACGCGCTCGTTGATCGAAAGCTCGTGGTCCAGCGTGCGGCGGATGGCGGTCACCATGTTGATGCGCTGGCCGGTCGTCTCTGCAATCTCCGTCATCTCGGGTGCCATGTAGCCGTGGCGGAGCTGCCCGCCCATTACCTGCTCGTCGCCCTCGAAGAAGACGTGCCGCGTCACCGTTTCCGGCACGGCAACCGGGCGTGCCTCCGCGGCAATCCGCGCGGCCTCGGCAGCCTGCCTGGCGTCGTCGTTCGCAGCGTCCCATTCCGCTTCGCTGAGCACGGCCGGCACAATGTAATCCTTGAGGCGCGGCAGGGGATCGCGCGCCCATTCGCCGCGCACCGTTTCCTCACTCTTGTAAGCCTGCGTATCCTGGAAACTGTGGCCCTGCAGGCGCGGTACCGTAAGGCGCAGAAGCACGGGCGCGCGGCTGCGGCGGACATGCTCCACGGCCTCGCTTGTCAGGCACGCGGCCGCCGCCGGGTCGGTGCCGTCGCCTTCGAAGATCGTCAGGTTCTTCCAACCGGAGAGGTTGGCGGCGATGTTGCCGCCCGGCGTCTGGACGGTCGAGGGCACGGAGATGCCATAGCCGTTGTCCTCGATATAGAACAACATCGGCAGGCTCTGGGTGGTGGCGATAGTCAGCGCCGACCAGAAGCCGTTCGAGGCGACCGAGCCGTCGCCGCCGAGCACGACGGCGATGCTTTCGGCATAGTCGGTCTTGCCCAGAACGCCGGCATAATATTTCACCGCCTGTGCCCAGCCGGCCGTCGGTGTATACTGCGTGCCGACCCCGCCGCACATCGGCAGCGCGGATGCGCCCTCAAGGTTCGGATAGTTGAAGACGACGCCGATGTCGCGTCCGTCGGAGTAACCGCCGGCACGGCCCATCGCCGAGCCGAGCGCGTCCGTGGGGTCGACGCCAAGCGACAGCAGAAGCGGACGGGAGCGATAGTAGCCACAGGTCGCGTCGTGCCGGTCGGTCAGGAGGCTGCCCAGGAGGATCTGCGCCATGTCGTGGCCGCGGGCGGAGAACTGGTAGAGCACCTTCTTCTCCGGCACGAGGCGGGTTTCTTCCATCTCGTCGAGCGCGCGGGACAGGTGCACGAGATAGGCGACGCGCCGCCAGTCGACGGAAGCGTCCGGCGCGTTCCGGATGATGGGTTTGAAAGCAGCCTGCGCCATGGTTTCCTCCCGCATGTGCATGGATGGAAAGTCTAGAACGCTGTGGCCGAAAAAGCGTTTCAAACGGGTCGGCTTTTATGATAAAAATGAAACGTCTGTATCAGATTTCCGGAAAATCCGATGAATACAATTCAGATCGACGCAATCGACAGAAAAATCCTGAAGGTTCTGCAACAGCGCGGCGACATCAGCCATGCGGCTTTGGCCGAGGAGGTGGGGGCCTCCAGCGCTTCCTGCTGGCGGCGGATCAAGGCGTTGGAGGAGGCGGGTGTCCTTGGCCCGACCGTCCGCCTGCTCGATCCCGACCGCATCGGGCGTGGCCTCAACGTTTTCTGCCAGGTCCGCATGAAATCGCATGACCCCATCGCCCGGCGCGACTTCGAGCGTTTCGTTCAGCGGCATGAGGAAGTGCTGGAATGTTACTCGATGTCCGGCGAATGGGACTACCTCATCCGCGTCGTCGTCCGGGATGTGAAGGACTACGAACAATTGCTGATGCAGGCGATCCTGACCCATGAGGCGGTCGCCAATTCCTCATCGCATTTCGCGCTGAAAAGCGTGAAATATACTACCGAACTGCCACTTTGAGCCGGCAGGTTTCGCGCCTCGTTGCTAGGGCAGCGTTATCGCAAGGGCGTTACCTTCCTTTTCGCCATCGAACAGGATCAGGAATTTCTTGTCGGCCAGGGGCAGGATGACTTCCGCCTTGCGAGTGTCGCCAGCGTCTGGAATGTCCGTCAGGGAAACAAGGGACGTGACCGTGTCGCCCGCGCCATCCCAGGAAAAGACGGTGTAGGCCCCTGCCGTGTCCGGGCCGGGGCCGGCGAGCACCAGGATACGGTCGCCATCCCGTGCAAGGTCTCGAATGCCGATGCCCTCGCCGAGGGGCAGTTTGAACACTTTGCTTTTCAGGTCGCCGCCCGTCGCCAGCCCCTCCAGCGAGACCGCAAGCACGGCAGCGTGGCCGCCGGGAAGCAAAGGCCCACGAAAGCCTGCGAAAAGTTGGCCGTCCTTGATCGCGATGCCTTCGATCGTCACGCCGTTTTCATCGAGCCTCTTGCCGGCCAAGTCCCCGAGGTCGGGCTGGCCCTGGATGGCTTTCGCCAGGGATAAAGCTGTCGTTTCGACCGTCGCCGTACCGCCCGTGTTGATCGTCACTTTCGCGATCTGGCTTGCTGCCGCGATGTGCGCCGCGATGCGCTCCGCATCCTTCGTCGGGTCGAGTTCATGGTCCTTGTCGCGGGGGTGGCCGTGCGAGCCGATGACGTAAAAGGCGCCATCCGCAAAGGCGACACCTTCGCCATCGAGTTCGAGCGCCTTGCCGTCGAAAGTGTTGCTGATCAGCGGAACCATTGCTCCCGCGAGCAGCTTGCCATCCTCCAGGGTGATGATCTGCGCGGCTTGAATATTGTCATCGATGATAAGGCAGGTTCGGGGAAAGCCGGCGGTCGTCGAACAGGAAAATCCGCTGACGTCTTCCGCTTTCTTGTCCTTTTTGCCGATGATCTTTCCCTCGGCAGGCCAATGTTCAGCTTTGACATCGGCAGTGAATGCCGGGCCTGCTGAAACGGCAGCCAAGAGGCATCCGGCAAGTAAATGCATTGATCGCATGACACCCCTCCCGAGCAAACGCGAGATAGCGGGGAATGTACACTGAAGGGGCGTGTTTTGCTATGGATCTCTCGCCTTATGCGAGAATCGCGAGAGCGTTCTCCGCGACGGCGGAGAGGTGTGGTGGCGACCATTCAGCCGCCACCGCCTTTGTTTACTGCGCCTTCTTCACCAGGCGGTAGTAGACGAAGTCGGAGTTGGCGCCGTTGACATAGCCTTCGACCGACGGGCTCATCGCCACCTGCTTCTGGGCCTGGAACATCACGATGATCGGCGAATTGGCCTGTACATTCTTCTGAAGGTCGACATACATCGCGTCACGCTTGGCCGGGTCGGCCTCGGCCAGCGCCGCCTTCGTTTCCTTGTTCAGCTCTTCCGGAACCGCCCAGGCATTCCGCCAGGTGGTGGTCGACTGGTACTTGTCGTCCGCATTGTCCTCGTTATAGGCGAAGGCCTTGGCGTTGGAATGCGGGTCCATGAAGTCCGGCCCCCAATAGAGCAGCATCGCCTCATGGGTGCGGGCACGGTACTTGGTGATCACCTGGCTGCCGGTGCCGGGCAGGATCTCGAAGTTGATGCCGGCCTGGCCGAAGGAGGCCTGCAGCGACTGCGCCATGTCGGTGAAGGGCGTGGAGTTGATCACGTCCAGCGTCACGTTGATCGGCGTCGTGATGCCGGCATCGGCGAGGATCTTCTTGGCCTTTTCCGGGTCGAAGCTGTAGGGGTTTTCGTCGAACGAGCCCGGGAAACCCTTCGGCCAGAAGGCCTGGTGCGTTTCCATCTGGCCCTTCAGGAAGGAGCCGGTCATGCCCTCGTAGTCGACGAGGTAGCGCGCGGCTTCCCACACGGCCGGCGGCGTCAGCGACTGCGTCTTCTGGTTCAGGGACAGGAAGTGCACGGCGGCCTGCGGATAGGTTTCGACCTTCACGCCATCGCCGAGGCCACCCACCTGGTCGGGCGTCAGGTTCTTGGCCATGTCGATATCACCCGACTTCAGCATGAGCTGCTGGGTCGCCGCCTCTGCGACGTGGCGGATAATGACCTGGCGCAGGATGGGCGCGCCCTTGAAGTAGTCCGGGTTGGCTTCAAGCGCCAGCATTTCACCGGCGCGGTAGGTGCGCAGCTTGAACGGGCCAGTGCCGGCCGAGTTGGCGTTGAGCCAGGCATTGCCGAAATCGCCGTCAACCTCGTTGGCCTTGACGGTCTCGGCATCGATCACCGAGCCCGGGCGGGCGGCGAGCACGTTCAGCACGAAAGCGGAGGAGAAGTCGCCCTCATACTTCACGACCACCTTGTTGGCGCCGTCGGCGGTGACCATCTTCTCGATGTTTTCCGGGGTCCAGCCGAGCTGGGTGAGAATGAAGGCCGGCGCCTTGTTGAGCGCGATGACGCGCTTGAACGTATAGATGACGTCCTCGGGGCGCAGCGGATTGCCGGAGTGGAACTTTACGCCGTCGCGCAGCGTGAAGGTGATGGTCTTGGCCGCATCGTCGGCCACCCATTCGGAAGCGACGCCACCGGTGAGCTTCGTCGGATCCTCGGCGTCATACTGCACGAGGCGGTCATAGACCTGCGTGACATATTCGCCGGACGAGAATTCGTAGGCCTGCGCGGGGTCGATCGCGACGATGTCGTCGATGTTCTGTGCCACGACGAGCACGTCGGCGGGCGTGGCGGCGAGGCTCGCCGTCGATACCATCGGCAGGGCGAGGGCGGTTGCGAGCAGGGCTGCCCGGAAGAAATTCATGTCTTGTTCCCTTTCTTGCTGGAAGTTTTGGTGCGCGCAGCTGGCTGCACGGTCTTGCCGCCGCCGAGATCCGGCAGCGGGGTGATTTCGCGGGAGCGGAACATGAAGAGTGTGCCGGTCCAGAGCATTTTTGCGGGCTTGCCGCTGTCGTTCCACCAGGCATGCGGGCGGTTGCCGCGGAAATGCAGGCTGTCACCCGCCGAGATCGTCATCTCGACATCGTCCACCCGCTGGGTGATCACGCCGTCGAGCATGAACAGGATTTCCTCGCCTTCATGGCTCACCACCTCGGAGCGATAGCCCGGTGGAATGGTGAGGATGAAGGAGGAAAGCACGCTGCCGGGAAACTCCGCGCCGATGCGCTCGTAGACGATGGAGGAACCGTCGACGGAGAAGCGCTGGCGCTCGCCATTGCGGGTCAGCGCATCCTCGGCGCTCGGTGCCGCAATGAAGAATTCGATGCCGACCTCCAGCGCGCGGCTGATCTGTGCCAGCGTGCCGAGCGAGGGCGTGAAGTGATCACGCTCGACCTGGCTCAGGTAGCCGACCGATATGCCGGAGGCGTCGCCGAGCTGCTGGAGCGTCATCTTCAACTGGCGGCGGCGGGCGCGGATGAGGGCGCCGACCTTTGGCGTCCCGTCCGTGTCCTGCTTCAGAGCCTCAGCGGCCATTTCGCGCCTCCACAATAATTTTTTTGATATAACCAAAATTTTATGTATGGTCGCAAGCGAAATCTTCCGCCGGGCGATCATCGGCGGCACGAAAAGAGGGGCGTTCGGTACGTGAGTTTGGACCAGCAGGCCGTTGCGGCATTGGACAGGACGTCCAGGCCCCCATCATCCCCCGGTCCCGGCCGGGTATTGCCGTTTCTTCGCGGCCTCGGCGGCTTTGCCGCCACCGTCGCCTTCACCTTCCTCGGGCTTCTGGCGATCACCTTCTTCATCGGCCGCGTCGTGCCGATCGATCCGGTGCTGGCCGTCGTCGGCGATCGTGCGCCGCAGGCCGTCTATGAGCAGGCGAGGGTGGAGATGGGGCTGGACAGGCCGTTGCCGCTGCAGTTCGTCTCCTATGTCGGCAAGGTGCTGTCCGGCGATCTCGGCAAGTCGGTTTCGACCAACAATCCCGTCGCGTCCGATCTCGCCCGCGTCTTCCCGGCAACGCTCGAAATGGCAACGCTTGGCATCATCATCGGCGTGCTGCTCGGCGTTCCGATGGGCGTCATGGCGGCAAGCCGGCAAGGCTCGCTCATCGACCAGGTGATCCGCGTCGTCGGCCTGCTCGGCTATTCGGTGCCAGCCTTCTGGCTCGGCCTCGTCGGGCTTGCGGTGTTCTATGCGCATTTCGGCTGGGTCAGCGGCCCCGGCCGCGTCGAGATCTATCTCGATGGCATGGTGCCGACCGTCACTGGGCTGCTTCTGGTGGACAGTCTTATTGCCGGCGACATGGAGGTGTTCCGCAGTGCGGTGTCGCATATCATCCTGCCCGCCGCCGTGCTCGGCTTTTTCAGTCTCGCCTATATCGGCCGCATGACGCGCTCCTTCATGCTCGACCAGCTGAACCAGGAATTCGTCACCACCGCCCGCGTCAAGGGCGTGCCGGAACGCGTCGTGCTCTGGCGTCATGCCTTCAAGCCGATCCGCGTGCCGCTGATCACCGTCATCGGCCTGTCCTATGCAGGCCTGCTCGAGGGTTCGGTGATGATCGAGACGATCTTCTCCTGGCCGGGCATCGGTAACTACCTCACCGTGGCCCTCCTCAATGCGGATATGAATGCCGTGCTGGGCTCCACCCTCGTCATCGGCGCGGTCTTCGTCGGCATCAATAAGCTGTCCGACCTCAGCTACCGCATCCTCGATCCCCGCGCACGATAGGAGAGCCCCATGGCAAACGTCACCGATTGGCTGCTTGACGATTCTCCCGCCTCGCGCATGCAGGCGCGGCTCGGCCGCAGCTACCGCATTGTCCTGGCGCTCGCGCGTAACCCGCTCGCCGTCGTCGGCGCGATCATCGTCGCGCTGCTCGTCGTCACGGCGCTTGCTGCGCCGTTGATCGCCGCGGCTGATCCGATCGCGCAGAACCTGTCGCAGCGCCTGCTGCCGCCCAGTGCGGCGCACTGGATGGGCACGGATGAACTCGGTCGCGATATCTGGTCGCGCGTCGTGTTCGGTTCGCGCATCACGCTCACCATCGTTCTGCTCGTCGCGGTCATCGCCGCGCCTGTCGGGCTGGTGGTGGGGGCCGTTGCGGGCTATTTCGGCGGCTGGACCGACCGTATCCTGATGGGCATCACCGACATCTTCCTGTCGATGCCGAAGCTCATCCTGGCGCTCGCCTTCGTCGCGGCCCTCGGTCCGGGCATCCAGAACGCCATCATCGCCATCGCGATCGCCGCTTGGCCGAGCTATGCGCGCATCGCCCGCGCCGAAACGCTGACTTTCCGCAATTCGGAGTTCATCGCGGCCGTCCAACTCCAGGGTGCTTCGGCGACGCGGGTCATCGGACGCCACATCCTGCCGCTCTGCACCTCGTCAATGATCATCCGCGTGACGCTCGATATGGCGGGCATCATCCTCACGGCGGCCGGTCTCGGCTTCATCGGGCTCGGCGCACAGCCGCCGCTGCCGGAATGGGGCGCGATGATCTCGCGTGGCCGCACCTTCATCGTCGACCAGTGGTGGGTCGCCACTATGCCGGGCTTTGCCATCATCCTCGTCAGCCTCGGCTTCTGCTTCCTAGGCGATGGCCTGCGCGACGTGCTCGATCCCAAGCAGGGAGAAAAGCAATGAGCGCTCTCCTCGATGTGAAAAACCTGCGCGTCAGTTTCCCGACACCAAGGGGACCGGTGGAGGTGGTGCGCGGCATTTCCTTCACGCTCGGCCGCGAACGGCTCGGCATCGTCGGCGAAAGCGGCTCGGGCAAGTCGATGACGGGGCGTTCGATCCTGAAGCTGGTACGCGCCCCCGGCAAGGTCACGGCGGACCGGCTGTCCTTCGATGGCATCGAGCTTACCGCCAGAAGCGAGCGGCAGATGCGCGCCATCCGCGGCGCCCGCATTTCCATGGTCATGCAGGACCCGAAATTCTCGCTCAATCCGGTCATGACCATCGGCGAGCAGATCGCCGAGGCGCTGCTCACCCACAAGAAGCTGCCGCGCAACGAAATCCGCGCCCGTGTGTTTGCCATGCTGGAATCGGTGCGCATCAACGATCCGGAGCGCGTCGCAAAGCTCTATCCGCATGAAGTGTCGGGCGGCATGGGTCAGCGCGTCATGATCGCCATGATGCTGATCCCCGAGCCCGACCTCCTCATCGCCGACGAACCGACCTCGGCGCTCGACGTCTCGGTGCAAGCGCAGGTGCTCGACATCATCAACGAGCAGATCGTCGGCAAGGGCATGGGCCTGATCCTGATCAGCCACGACCTCAATCTCGTTTCGTCCTATTGCGACCGCATCCTGGTGATGTATCGCGGCGAGGTGGTGGAGGAGTGCAAGGCTTCGGAACTGGGACAAGCCAAGCACCCCTATACGCGCGGGCTGCTTGCCGCCATGCCGCGCATCGATGAAAACCGCGACGAGCTTCCCGTGCTCGACCGCAGCGCATGGGCCACCGCATGACCGCCATATCGCTCAAGAACCTAGACATTTCCTACGGTCATGCGCAGATCACGCATGGCGTGACCCTCGATATCGCCGCCGGTGAGAGTTTTGCCCTCGTTGGCGAAAGCGGCTCCGGCAAATCCACGGTGCTGAAGGCCATTGCCGGCCTTGCGCCCGAATGGAAGGGCGACATCGTGGTCGACGGCAAGCCGCGCGGCCACGGTATTGACCGGGGCTTCTCCAAAATGTGCCAGATGGTGTTCCAGGACCCCTACGGCTCGCTGCACCCGCGCAAGACCATCGATACGACCCTGTCCGAACCGCTGGACATTCACGGTATCGGCAATCAGGGCAAGCGGGTGGATGAGATCATGGCGGCGGTCGGCCTCGACCGGCGCTTCCGGTTCCGCTTCCCGCACCAGCTTTCCGGCGGCCAGCGCCAGCGCGTGGCGATTGCCCGTGCGCTCATGCTGGAGCCGCGCATCCTTCTGCTGGACGAGCCGACATCGGCGCTCGATGTCTCCGTCCAGGCCGAAATCCTCAACCTCCTCAAGCGCCTGCGCCGGGAGCAGGGGCTCACCTATCTCCTGGTGACGCACAACCTGCCCGTGGTGTCGTTCCTCTGCGACCGCCTTGCGGTCATGCGGGGTGGGCGCATCGTCGAGGTTGCGGATGTCGTGCAGCTCAAGACGGGGACGCTTGTCGATCCCTATTCACGCGAGCTGCTCGCCGCCAACAAAGGCCATGCGCTGGAGAGCGCATAATCCATAGAGTCCAGGAAAATTGCCATGACGACCGACCACACCGCCGCGCTCGCCGCGTTCGATCACGCCATCGCCACCGAGAAGGGGCCGGGCGCTGCCTATGCCGCGCTGGAAAAGCTCACCCAGGCGGTGGTGGGCGTAAAACTCTTCACCGTCATGGAAGCGAACATGGCCGAGGAAATCTCCAGCCGCTCCTATTCGTCGGACCCGGAGAGCTATCCTGTGTCCGGCAGCAAGCCGATCAACCGCACCCGCTGGTTCGATGCCATCCATGTCGAGCGTCAGCCCTTCGTCGCCAACACGATTGCCGACATTGCCACGGTCTTCCCGGACCATGCGCAGATCTGGTCGCTCGGCTGCGGCTCGGTCGTCAACTTGCCGATCTTCATCGCCGATGACTTCATGGGCACGATGAACATTCTGCACGAAGAGCATTTCTACACGCCCGAACGCGTGAAGCTCGTCACGGATGCGCTTTCCATCCCCGCCAAGCTCGCGTTCCTGGCGTCGCCGCGTATTTGAGCATCGGTTGCAGAGGCCGGAGAGGAAGATGTTAATTTTCCTCTCACAGCCTCAAGACAATTGTAATTGTATATTAACATCGATTTAACTCAAATTGCTCACGTGCCAACTTAACCATTGGCTTCCCGCCCCATCGAATGCAGGCTCCAGCGTACGGGTACAGACAGATGCCCGATCGCCACCCCGTCATCCATGGGTTTGTTCGGAATGATCTCGTTCGTCATCCGGCTGAGAAGCCGTGCGCACTTTGCCGTGCAAAGCAAAAACGGCGCCTTCGTCGGCAGCGGGCGCCGGCGGCAGGACGCGCGGCAGCGGATCGGTATCCTGATCGCCATTTTTGCCGTTGCCTTCATGGCAGTCGGTGGCCGCCTCATCCAGTACGGCCTTGACGACGTCACCGCGACGGCATCGTTGCGCAGCGATCTCAGCGCCATGGCCTCCCGCCCGGACATTCTCGACCGCAACGGCCTGATGCTGGCAACCGACCTCAATATGGTGTCGCTCTATGCCGAGCCGCGCAGGATCGTCGACCCGGACGAGGCTATCGAGAAGCTGGCGACCGTCATTCCGAACCTTGACTGGAACGAGACAAACAGGAGGCTTCGCTCCGGCTCGGCCTTCCAGTGGCTGCGGCGTCACCTGACCCCGCGCCAGCAGGCGGATATCATGGCGCTCGGCATTCCGGGGCTTGGCTTCCGGCCGGAGAAGCGCCGCTTCTATCCGGGCGGTGCCATAGCCTCGCACATCGTCGGTCACGTCAACATCGACAATATGGGCCTCGCCGGCATGGAGCGCTACCTCGACCAGCAGGGCCTCATTGCACTGCGCGAAGCCGGCTTGACGAGCGGGATGGCGCTTGAGCCCGTGCGTCTGTCGATCGACCTGCGCGTCCAAGCCATCGTGCGCGACGTCGTCGCAAAGGCGATGACCGACTATAAGGCCGAAGCCGCGGGCGCCGTGGTCCTGGACGTCGCGACCGGCGAGGTTCTCGCCATGGCATCGGTGCCGGATTACGACCCGAACGAACCCTCGCGCCAGCTTCCGGACGGCAGCGTCGACAAGGAATACGAGAAGGGTTGGTTCAACCGGATGAGCAATGCGACATTCGAGATGGGATCGACGTTCAAGGCGTTCACGCTGGCCATGGGGCTCGACGCAGGCAGCATCAACCTCAACTCGGTCATCGACGCGTCGAACCCCATTCGCATGGGTGGTTTCACCATCAAGGATTTCCGGGGAAAGAGGCGGCCCCTGTCGATCCCGGAAGTGTTTCAGTTTTCCTCCAACATCGGAACCGCGACCATAGCCGACATGGTCGGGATCGAAGGCCATCAGGCGTTTTTGACGAAGCTCGGGCTTCTCACCAAGATGGATACGGAGATGCCCGGGGTTGCGACGCCGACACAGCCGAGAACCTGGCGGAAGATCAACTCGGCGACGATCTCCTACGGTCATGGTGCCGCCACCACGCCGCTGCAAACCGCTGTCGCCGCTGCCGCCCTGCTCAATGGCGGAAGCCTGGTTTCTCCGACGTTTATGCCCCGAAGCCTGGAAGAGGCGAGCGGCGGCGCCGTGCAGGTTCTCGCTGAAAAAACCAGCGCGGACATGCGCTATCTCTTCACCTGGAACGGCCTGAACGGCTCTGGCCGCAGCGCGCAGGTCCCAGGCTTTCGCGTCGGCGGAAAGACCGGCACGGCCGACAAGGTGATCAACGGTCGTTATGCGACGAACATCAACTTCAACGCCTTCCTCGCCGGCTTTCCCATGGACAAGCCGCGTTACGTCGTGCTCTCCATCGTCGATGCGCCGCTGACGGGCGAGAACGGTGGGCGGCTGGCCGCCTATACGGCCGGCCCCGTCGTTCGCGAGATCATCCGGCGCAGCGGCGCAATGCTTGGCGTTCAACCCCGCTTCGGAACGGAGGACGATCCGCAGTTGCTGGTCGATTATTGACCCCGGGTTCACTGCATACGGGTCGCGTTTTCTTCAAAATACAACGTGCGGCGGATGATTTCCGTGATCCGATGCGGCGCGTGAAGGGCCAGGACTATCTTTCCCGATGGTCTCCATGCTGTTTCGGCAAACGCCCAAGCTCTAGAAACGGTAGTGGAGCCGCACACAGCCCTGATCCAGCGTTTGCGCACCAATGAGTGTCGGGCTGGCGCGAAATCCGGTTGGCGGGAAGAGGCGGCGCCCATTGCCCAGCATCTCCGGAATGACATAGATTTCGATCTCGTCTAGCGCGCCGCGCTCGATGAAGGCCATCTGCAACTGGCCGCCGCCCACCATCCAGACGTCGCCGTCGTCCAGTGCGCGAAGCTCTGCGATCAATGTGTCGACGTCGTTGCGCACCTCGAGCGGCCCCTTGGGCTCGTCGATCGGCTGCGAGGTGACAACGATGACCCGCTGGTCCCCATAGGCCCAGGGGGAGGGCTCATTTGCAACGAAGTCGTAGGTGCCGCGTCCCATGACGATCGTGCGGATGCGTTTAATGAAGGTGCGGTAGTCGTGCTCGCCGAGATCCATGCCGTCATATTTGAACAGCCAATCGAGATTGTCGTCCGCGGTGGCAATATAGCCATCGAGACTGGTGGCGATATATCCTAGGATGCGGGCCATGGAAGCCTCCTTGAATAATAAATAAACGAACGTACATTTATATATAGCCATGGCAAGACGCAAGACAATCCCCGATGCGCAGGTTCTCGACGCGCTTCTCAACGTCCTGATGGAGGCCGGGCCTGCCGGGCTGACATTCGCCCGGGCCGCTCAAGCCGCGGGCCTTTCGGCGGCCACCTTGGTGCAGCGCTACGGCGACCGGGATGCATTGGTGCAGGCCATAATGTTGCGGGCCTGGGACTGTTTGGACGCGGAGACGGCGTCTGCCGATGCTCAAGAGGCGTCGATACCGGAGGGCGCGATTGCCCTTCTCCTGCGCCTCATGCCGCCGGACAGCGCGGAACGCGACGTGACTGACGGTCTGCTGCTGCTTCGGGAAGACATTCGCAACCCAATACTGCGCGCCCGTGGTGCAGCTTGGGGGCACCAGCTTGCAGAGGCTCTCGGCCGGCGCCTGTCACAGGACCCGGAAGAGGGGCGGCGCCTTGGCTGGCAAATGGCCAGCGTCTGGCAGGGCGCTCATACCTGGTGGGGGTTCACGCGCCAGGACACGGCGGAACGGGCGATACGAAATGCATTGGAGGAATGGGTGAGAGACGCAGTAGAACGACACGGTAAGGCGTAGGACAAGCCACTGATGTTCCTACGGCTGTTTACCGGCCCCGGTGACGGGAAACGTCCGTGCCCGAGCATTTCATTCCGCTGAACGCCGCGCGAACTTGTCGGCGCGGCGTTCAGTATGAATTTTGGCGCGCGAGGACTATATCCCTCCGCCCCTCGACTGGCGCTATGAGGCCGACGTCAGCTTGACGTTGCCGCCATGGCCGCCCCCGCCAAAAACCTGGTGGTCGCCGAAGGTCGAACGCAACTGGTTGCGCGGGCCGGGCAGGCCGAGTTCCGGGAAGAGCAGTTCGGAGACGCGGTAGGCCTCCTCGACATGCGGATAGCCGGAGGCGATGACGGTGTCGATGCCGAGAGCCTGATACTCGCGAAGCCGCGCGGCGACGGTCTTCGGCGACCCCACCAACGCCGTGCCGGCGCCCGAGCGCACCAGGCCGATGCCGGCCCAGAGGTTTGGCGACACCTCGAGCTTGTCGCGGCGGCCGTTGTGCAGGGCCACCATGCGGGCCTGGCCGACCGAGTCGGAGTTCTTGGTCAAAACCTCCTGCGCGGAGGCGACGGCTTCGTCGGAAAGTTTCGAGATCAGCCGGTCGGCGGCATCCCAGGCTTCATCGTCCGTCTCCCGCACGATGAAATGCAGGCGGATGCCGAAGGTCGCTTCGCGACCCTTCGCGGCGGCGGCCTTGCGGGCATGGGCGATCTTTTCCGCCACCTGCGCCGGTGGCTCGCCCCAGGTCAGGTACTTGTCGACGAGGCCGCCGGCAAAATCGATCGCGGCATCCGAAGAACCGCCGAAATAGATCGGCGGGCGCGGCTGCTGAACCGGCGGAAGGCCGAGGCGTGCATCGATGGCCTTGATGTACTTGCCGTCCAGCGTCGATCGGCCGGTTTCGATCAGTTCGTTGAAGACGTGGAAGAATTCGGCGGCGTGGTTGTAGCGTTCGTCGTGCGGCAGGAAAATGCCGTCGCCGGCCAGTTCCTGCGCGCTGCCGCCCACCACGATGTTTAGCAGCAGCCGCCCATTCGATACGCGATCGAGGGTGGAGGCGAGGCGCGCGTAGTAGGCAGGCGTCGCCGTACCAGGGCGGATTGCGACCAGAAATTTCAGCTTTTCCGTACGGGCAGCAAGGTCGGCGGCGAGCACGAAGGATTCTTCGCAGGCTGCACCGACCGGGATGAGCACGCCCGAATAGCCGAGGCGATCGACGGCAACCGCGATCTCGCGAAAATAACCTGGATCCGGCGGGCGGCTCAATTCGTCCGAACCGAGATAGGCGCCATCGCCGGAACTCGGGATGAACCACAGGAAATCGAGGGGCTGGTCGGTCTTGCTCATGAATAGGGTCCTGCCGGTCGTCTGAAAGGGTCGCGCATGCCGGGTGCATGTGCGGTTCAGCGCAGAATAATTATTTCTATAGTTTCTGTAAGAAATTCTATTCCCTGTTCGGCACCGCCTTGGGATTATTCATCGCCCGGCAAGGGTCGCCTTAAGCTACAGGCGCCGGCCTGCGGCAAGCCGCCGCTCGAGCCAACGGCTATAGCGCGATGCGCCAAAACAGATAGCGAAATAGACGACGGCCACCACGATGTAGGCCTCGTTGTAGAAGCCGAGCCATTTCGGATCGGCGGCGGAGGCGCGAGCGGCGTTCAGGAGATCGAAGATGCCGATGACGGCGAGTAGGGAGGTTGCCAGCAGAAAGCCGATGGCGAGATTGACCAATGCCGGAATGACGATGCGAAAGGCCTGCGGCAGGATAATGAGGTGCAGTGTGCGCCAGTAGCCGAGGCCAAGGGCGGTTGCCGCTTCGGTTTGCCCCGAGGGCAGGGCCTGCAGACCAGCGCGGATGACTTCGGCGATATAGGCCGCCCAGAACAGCGTGACCATCAGCATGGCGCGCAGCATCTTGTCGAAGGACAGCCCGTCCGGCAGCGCCATCGGCAGGATCAGCATGGCGACATAGAGGATGCCAACCATCGGCGTGCCGCGCATCAACTCGATATAGAGGACCGAGAATGTGCGCAGTCCACCAAGTGTCGAGCGGCGGGCGAGTGCCAGCAGAACCGCAATCGGCGTGGCGGCAGCAAAGCAGACGGCCCAGACGAAAAGCGTCACCGGCAGACCGCCCCATTGGTTCGAGGGGATGGGCGTGCTGGTAAAGGCGCCCTGCATCAGCAGCCAGCAGGCAAGAATCGTTAGCGGCCAGGCGAAAAGCAGCGGCCGGCCCCAGAGACGCGGCAAGGCACTTGCGATCAGGATCGCGGCAAGCAGCAGGATAACGAGCGCCGGCCGCCATTGCAGGTCCGGCGGGTAAAACGCGAAAAGAATGAAGCGCAGCTTGGCGGTGACAAAGGCCCAGCAGGCGCCGGCCCGCGTGCAGGCCTCCGCATTGCCGGTAAACGTGGCGTCGAGCACCGCCCACCGAAAGAGAGGCGGCAGGATCTGCGACAGCAGCAACAGCGTCGCCGCAGTAATGAGCGTGTTGGTGCGTGTGCCGAACAGGCCGGTGCGCAGCGTTGCAAGGGTGCGGGCGGCGGCGGTCATCGTGTGCTTCCCCGTAGCGCAACACGGCTATTGTAGGCATTCATCAAGGCGGAGAGGGAAAGGTTGATCGCGAGGAAAGTGCCGATCAGGATGATCAGGGCTTCCATGGATTGGCCGGTCGTGTTGGCTGTTGTGTTGATGATGCTGACGAGATCGGGAAATCCGATGGCGACGGCAAGGCTCGAATCCTTGGTGAGATCGAGATAACTCGATGTCGTCAGCGGCGTGATGACGCGCAGCGCCTGCGGCAGCACGACAAGACGGATGATCTGGCCTTCATGCAGGCCGAGCGCGCGCGCGGCTTCCCATTGGCCGCCACCCACCGATTGGATGCCCGCCCGAACGATCTCGGCGATGAGGGCGGAGAATTTTATGACGAGGCCGGTAAGGAGCGCAGCGAACTCAGGCGAAAGATTGAGCCCGCCGCGGATGTTGAAGCCGGAGAGCGCGGGCACCTCGACAGCCGGCCTGGTGCCGGAGAGGAAGAGGGCGGCAAGGATTGCGGCAAAAGCCAATGCTATTGCCATAGTTCCGGTGCGACGCGTGAGACGTCGGGAGAGGCGGAGGACAAGAAGAAGCGCGACGCCGAGGATTGCGACAAATCCCAATGCGGCGGCGAGGCCGAATGGCCCGCCCTCCAGCGAGACCGAGGGGATGTAGACGCCGCGGCTGGTGAGAAAGATTGTGCCGAACAGCGCGGAGGCCTGGCGCGGCGCGGGCAGGGCCTTTGCCAGCGACATCCAGAAGAAGAGCTGGAGCAGCAGCGGCGTGTTGCGAGTGATCTCGATGAACCAGCGTACGAGACCGGAGAGCAAAAGATTGCGCGAGAGGCCGGCAATGCCGATGGCAACACCGAGGATCGTCGCAAGCAGGCAGCCGAGCAACGAGACCTTTAGCGTGTTGAGAAGACCCGAAAGGATCGCCCGCAGATACGTATCGCCCGCGCGAAATGAAATGGCGCTTTCGCCGATCTCGAAATTGGCGGAACTCGACAGGAAGCCGAAGCCGGGCAGGATACCGATCCGCGCCATCGTATCGAACACGTTGTGCACGAACAAGGCGCCGACTGCAGCGATCACGGCAAGAAAGGCGAGCTGGCCGAGCGGCCAGCCGCCCCACCAGCCACGGGCTTTCTCGACAATGCCGGGCCTCGAAGGGCCCGGCACGACGGTTCGAAACACGCGTCTGTCCGACATCAACGGAACGGCGGAGAGTAGAGCAGGCCGCCATTGGTCCACAGGCTGTTGTAGCCGCGTTCCCAACCAAGTGGCTTCAGGTTACGGTCGAAGATCTCGCCGTAATTGCCGACGGTCTTGATGATATTGTAGGCCCATTTCGGATCAAGGCCGAGTTCCGTGCCGAAGGACGGATCGACGCCGAGGAAGCGCTGGATGGCCGGATCTTCCGATTCCAGGAACTGGTCGACATTCGCCGAGGTGATGCCCCATTCCTCGGCCTGGATCGTGGCGTTCACGGTCCAGTTCACCAGTTCCAGCCAACGATCGTCACCGCCGGCGATTGCCGGTGCAAGCGGCTCCTTGGACAGGCGCTCGGGCAGGAGAACGTAGTCGTCCGGCTTCTTCAACTGCGTGCGCTTGCCGACGAGGTCGGAAGAATCCTGCGTGATCGCGTCGACTCGGCCCGATTCCAACGCATCGATGAACTGCCCCGTATCCTCGATGGTGACGGGCGTGAATGTCTTTCCGGTCTTGCGGAAGAAGTCGGCGACGTTGAGTTCGCCCGTCGTGCCGCTCTGGGCGCCGATGGTCGCGCCGTCCAGATCGGCGGCCTTCGTCACGCCGAGATCCTTGCGCACCAGAATGCCCTGGCCGTCATAGAAGACCGTCGGGCCGAAATGGAAGCCGAGCTTGAAGGCGCGGGTGGTGGTAACCGTCACACCCGAAAGCAGGATGTCGAATTCGCCGCTCTGGAGGGCGGGAAGGCGCTGCTGCGGCGAAGAGGAGGTGAACTCCACCTTGTCCGGCGTGCCGAACACGGCAATCGACAGGGCCCGGCCGAAATCGATGAAGAAACCCTGCCACTTGCCGTTGCTGTCCGGCGCGAAGAAGCCGGGCGTCGTGCCGACGCCGACCTTGATCGCGCCGCGCTGGTTGATCTTGTCGAGTGTCGGGCCGGCATGGGCGATGCCCGAAAGCATGGTGGTGGCGAGAAAGGCGGCAGCGACCGCCGATTTGACGGCCCGCCGAAGGGTCTTGTGCGCTATCATATTGAAATGTCCTCGTTTTCAAAAGAACTAAACTTCCGCCGCGTGGGTGAATTACCCGAAGCGTTGAAGGTCTGTTTATATTATCTATAAAATTAGTGTATTTAAGAAATCGACATCCAAATTTGCCCGGTTCCGAAGCAAATTGCTTCTCACTGGCTGTGCGTTTCGATCTGCTGATTTTCAGATGGCCCGGTCGTAAGGCTCATCTCACACAGGAGACGGGCCGTGTCTGAACCGTGCTTTCAAGAAGCGTCCGGACGGGGCGGCGGCGAGGCGCGCGCGTTGGCCTCAAGGTCAATCGGGTTTGGCCGCTAGCGGGTGTTCAAATACTTCGGGAGGATGACTTGAAATCGGGTGAGGTGGATGGGGGCTTATGGAACGTCGTCGTGTGCTACGATGCCGCCTTCACCTTCCATTGTCTGGATACGCCGGGTTTCGGAGCGGTTGAACTTCAGTCGCACGCCGATCCCGCCACGATCTCCATCCGGCAGGAAAGCGGCGCCGGCAGCCTCCAGGGAAGCGCGGAGTGCCGCGATGCTTTCGTCATCAGGCTTCCCGAGCTTGCGCTCAAAGCTCTCGATCGTCGAGATGTCGACTCCCGAGGCGACGGCAAGACGCTCCCGACTGTATTCGACGAGTGCGCGCGCTGCCCGGCACTGAGAGCCTGTAATCATGGGATCTCCTTTTCGCGGCAGTATCGTTCAACAGCTTTGGCGGGTCAACGCGCCGGATTTCCCGCACTTGAACAGGCTTCCCTTGGCGAGAAGAGAAGGGCGGGCTGCTCGCGTGAGGACGCCGATCCAAGCGACAGCCTTCCGGTGAAAGAATATTCTCCGCGGTCGAAAAGAAATAATCTATAAATTCTATAAACTAATATGATTTTTGTTAGGCTAGTCCCATCAACGTATCGAGGGGACATTCGATGGGGCAGCAATCCGAAACCATTTTCTCCAAGGGACTCTCGCGCCGCAGCCTGATCAAGGCGGCTGGCGTAACGGCCGTGGCCGCGACCGCCGGTGTTATCGGTGCGCGTTCAACGCGCTACGCCATTGCCGGCAATCTCATTCCAATCAAGCTGGAATGGACCGAAGTGGCTGCGTGTCATTCGCCCGTCGGCTTCGGCCTTTCCAAGGGCATCTATGCCAAACATGGCCTCGATGTTGAGCTCTTCTATCAGGGCGCGAGCGGCCAGACGCTCATCCAGGCGCTCGCCACCCGCAAGGCGGAAGCCGGTCCGGGGCTCCTTTACGATTGGCTGAAGCCGATCGAGCAGGGTTTTGACGTGCGGCTCTTTGCGGGCTCGCATGGCGGTTGCCAGAGCGTGCTCGTCAAGCCGGACTCCGACATCAAGACGCTGACGGACCTGAAGGGCAAGACGATCGGCACCTTCGACGTCATGTCACCCTCGCGCGTCGCCTTCTCCGTCGCACTTGCCAAGGCCGGCCTCAACCCGGAGACCGACGTCACCTGGAAAGTCTTCCCCTTCGATCTGGTTGCCGAAGGCGTGCTGAAGGGCGAGGCGGATGCTGTCGCCCACATGGATCCCTGGGCCTATTCCTACGAGAAGCAGCACGGCTTCCGCCGCGTCGCCGATACGCAGACGGGCACGTTCAAGGACCGCGTCTGCTGCGTGCTCGGCGTCAACGGCGACTATTACGAGGCCAACAAGGACGCCATCAAGCGCGTGGCATCCGCCAATCTCGAAATCCACCAGTATACGTCCCAGCATCCGGACGAGGTGGCGAAGTGGTATTTCGATACGCTGAAGCCCGGCCTGCCGCTCGAAGACCTGACGGAAGTCCTCTCCGCCTTTACCTATCACGACCATTGGTTCGGCAAGGAACTCCTGAAGGAAGTGAGGATCGGCTACGAAGACCTCAAGCTGACCGGCGTCATCGACGCCGCCACCGATCCGGAAGAGATCGCCAACCGCATCACCATCGACATCTTCGCGTGATCCGATGAGTGCTGCGGTAGACGAAACATTCGGCGGGGCAGGGCGGCGATCCGTTAGCCTGCCCCTGGCGGGGATCTGGCGCAACGGGTTGTTCGCGGCCGCGACCTGGTTTCTTGCGTCGGCGCTGACCTACGGGCTGCCCGACGTCATCAGCTGGGGGGCGACGGGGCTGTTTGCCGCCGTCACCCTCGTCGGCGCGCTCATCTTTCTGGTGCTTTCGGTCACCGTCCATCGCCTCGGCAGCGCCGGCCGCACACTCGTGCACTACGGACCCTGGTTCATCGTGCTCGGCCTCTGGCTTGCCGTCTGGGAAGTGTTGACGGCAAAGCTCGGCTGGCTGCCAAAACCTTTCTTTTCGCCGCCGCAGGGTTTGCTGCACGTCTACATGACGGATTGGGATCGGCTGCTCATCTGCATCGCCTATACCGGCCGGCTGTGGGGGCTCGGTTTCTTCTCAGGCATCCTTGTCGGCTTTGCCGGTGGCGTGGCGCTCGGCTGGTCGAAACGCTTCGCCTATTGGGGCATGCCGCTTCTGAAACTCATCGGCCCCGTACCGGCGAGTGCCTGGATTCCCTGCACCTTCTTCATCTTTCCGTCGACCTTCCACGCCTCGATCTTCCTCGTGGCGCTCGCCTCCGGCATCCCGGTCGCAATTCTCACGGCGGCAGGCGTCAGCCAGGTGAACCGGTCCTTCTACGATGTCGCCCGCACGCTCGGGGCCGACAACCGCTTTCTGATCTTCAAGGTCGCGATTCCGGCAGCGCTGCCGAACGTCTTCGTCGGCATCTTCATGGGCCTCTATTACTCCTTCGCCGTTCTCGTCGTGGCCGAAATGCTCGGCGCAAAATTCGGCCTTGGCTGGTACCTGCAGTTCAACACGGCCTATTCGGCCTACGCCAATGTCTACGCCGCCCTCATCATCATGGCACTGATCTGCGCCGGCCTCGTTCGCCTGCTCTTTGTCGCGCGGGATCGACTGCTCGGCTGGCAGAAGGGGGTTCTCTAGATGTCCGTCGCCTTCGCAGAAGCCAGTGCCGCCAACAGCATCGCTCTCGACGTCGAGGGGGTCTCCCATCGCTACGACCTCGACGGCAAGGCACTTCAGGTCCTCGACAACGTCAGTTTCACCGTAGAGCCCGGCGAGCTTGTCGCCCTGCTCGGTCCCTCGGGCTGCGGCAAGTCCACGCTGCTGCGTCTTGCCGCCGGCCTGGAGGCGCCGACGGTCGGAAACGTGAGCGAGGACGGCCAGCCGATCCTGGGACCGAACCCGGACCGCATCCTCGTTTTCCAGGATGCAACGCTGTTTCCGTGGCGCACCGTGCGGGCCAATGTCGCGATCGGCCTCGAGGCACGCGGACTTATTCGCGAGCGCGAGTACCGCATCGACGAGGTGCTGAAGCTGGTGAAGCTGGAAGGCTTTGCCGATTTCTACCCGCACCAGCTGTCGGGCGGCATGGCACAGCGCGCAGCGCTGGCGCGTGCGCTCGTCAACGATCCGAAACTGCTGCTGCTCGATGAGCCTTTCGGCAAGCTCGATTCGCTGACACGCCTGCGCATGCAAAAGGAGCTTCTCAATCTCTGGAAGACCGCCGGCTTCACGGCATTGCTCGTCACGCACGATGTCGAGGAAGCGCTCCTCCTCGCCGATCGGGTGATCGTTCTCTCGGACCGGCCGGCCTCGATCGTCGCGGAGTTGCGTGTCGACCAACCCCATCCGCGCCGACGGGACGATGCGAACCTCATCGCATTGCGCACCTCGCTGCTCGAAAAGCTCGGTATCTCCCATGACGTCTAGTGGCCGCAGCAGCTATCCGGTGGTCGCCATCGCCGGCGGCGCCTTCGCACTCGCCGCGCTCGGCTGGTGGTGGCTGATCTTCAGCAAGGTCGTCGAGAACGACTACCTGACCGTCGGCCAGGCTGTCACCTGCATAGCCGGTGCAACCGATCTCTGCACGCTCGCCCAGGCGCTCTGCACCAACGACCATCTCTACGGCATCCGCTGGTACGCGCCGGAGGCTTTCTGGGCCGCTGCGGCCGTCCTCGTCGCGGGTGTCCTTCTGTCTGCCCGTCCCTCGCGCGCCTGAAAGCGCATCACTCAAGGAGAAGTGCCATGACGATCCACCAATCCCCCGAGATTGCCGAGCAGGACATCGTGCAGCCGCCGGCCGGCACCGCCACGTTCAAGAGCCGGCATCCGGAAACGATCGCGCTGCACGGCGGAAGCTTCCGCTTCGATCCGACAAGCGGCGCAGTGGCCGTGCCGATCTACCAGACCAGTTCCTTCCAGCTGCCCGGCACCGACGGCGCCGACAAGCTTTTCGCGCTCGAAGCCGCGGGGCATCTCTACACCCGCGTCTCGAACCCGACGCAGGATGCCTTCGAGCAGCGCCTTGCGGAACTCGAGGGCGGCGCGGCAGCCTTGGCGCTCGCCTCCGGCCAGGCGGCGTCCGCCTTCGCGATCCTCAACGTGGCACGCACCGGCGACAACATCGTCAGCGCCGCTGGTCTCTATGGCGGAACCTGGGCGCTCTTTGCCGCCACGCTGAAAAGCTTCGGCATCGAAACCCGTTTCGTCGATGCATCGGATCCGGAAGCCTTCGAGAAGGCGACGGACGACCGCACCCGAGCCTACTATGCGGAATCCCTGCCGAACCCGAAGCTGGAGGTCTTCCCGATCGCCGAAGTCGCCGCCATCGGCCGGCGCCACGGCATCCCGCTGATCGTCGACAACACGGCGGCCCCCCTGATCATTCGTCCGTTGGAGCACGGCGCGGCGATCGTGGTCTATTCGACGACGAAATATATCGGCGGCCACGGCACCTCGATCGGCGGCGCCATCGTCGACAGCGGCACGTTCCCCTGGGCGGAGCATGCCGAACGCCAGCCGAACCTCAACGAACCGGACCCGAGCTACCAGGGTAAGACCTGGATCGAGAAGGCCGCCACGATCGCCTTCCATCCCTACATCCTGCGCGCCCGCGCTGTGTTGCTGCGCGACCTCGGTGCCGCGATCAGCCCGCAGAACGCTTTCCAGTTCATCCAGGGCCTCGAGACATTGCCGCTGCGCCTGCGCCAGCACAATGAGAACGCGGTGAAAGTCGCCGAATACCTGAAGGGCCATGCGAAGGTCGAACGGGTGATCTTCCCGAAATACCAGGAGGGAAGCGCGAAGGCGCGGGCGGAAACATACTTCAAGCCCGGCTACTTTGGCGCACTGGTCGGCTTCGAGCTGAAAGGTGGGCGCGAGGCGGGGCGCCGGTTCATCGACTCTCTCCAGCTCTTCTACCACCTCGCCAATATCGGCGATGCCCGGTCGCTGGCGATCCACCCCTCGACGACGACGCATTCGCAGCTCTCACTGGAAGACCAGCTGGCGACGGGTGTCACGCCCGGCTACGTGCGACTTTCCATCGGCCTGGAGCATCCCGACGACCTGATCGCCGATCTGGAGCGCGCGATCGCGCTGGCCTGAAAGCCGGCCAGACTCCGATCGGCGATTAACCCCGGCGCTCCCTCCTCGCGTCGGGGTTTTTCGTTACGAGGAGAGCCGCACACGGGTCTCGTACAAAAAGAAACGCCATTCCATTTTATAATCCATAAAAAAGATAGAATTCCTGTATTCGGCCCGACCAAACGCTACTCTCGCCGTCAATTCCAAGCGTGACGGACCTTTGTCCAATCACGACAGCGATGAGTACGATACGAATGACGCAGATCGAGAGTGCCTGGGGTGCTGGCCCCGGTGATGACTATGAAGCGCTGGCAGCGCCGTTCCGGCCGATTTTCGCAGAAATTTCGGCGCGGGCAACGGAGCGTGACCTGGAGCGCGACCTTCCGCACGAGGCAATCCGCCACCTGAAGGAAGCCGGCTTCGGGGCCACGCGCCTCCCGGTCGCGGACGGTGGCAAGGGTGCGAGCCTGCCGCAGTTTTTCAATCTGCTTATCGAACTGTCCGAGGCCGACTCGAACATTACGCAGGCGCTGCGCGGCCATTTCGGCTTCACCGAGGATATCCTCAACACGAAGGATGCGGAGCGGCGAAATCTTTGGGCTGGTCGTATCGGGCGCGGTGAGATTACGGGAAATGCCTGGAGTGAGATTGGCACCGGTGCTGCCCTTGACCGCTTCGCCACCAATGTCGCGGAAAAGGACGGAAGGCTCGTCCTGAACGGGGCGAAATATTATACGACTGGCTCGTTCTTTGCCGATTGGATCGATGTCGGAGCGTCGAATGCGGACGGCGAAGGCATTTCGGTCGCCGTGCGGCGCGAGGCCGAGGGTGTCGAGGTCATCGACGACTGGGATGGTTTCGGCCAGACCCTGACGGCAAGCGGCACGACCACCTTCCTGGACGTCGCGGTGCAGCCGGAAGACATCGTTATCGATGATGAGCGCTTCAAATACAGCGCTGCCTTCTATCAGTTGGTGCACCTGGCGACGCTTGCCGGCATCGGACGCGCCATCACGGCGGATGTCGCCAAGGCCGTGGCGGAGCGCCGTCGGACTTACACCCACGCCGCCGCCGCCCGCTCCAGCCAGGACCCGCAGGTACTGCAGGTCGTCGGCCGCATCCGCGCCGCCGCCTATGCCGCAAGCGCGATCACCCTGCAGGCCGCCAGTAGCCTCCAGCGCGCATATGAAGCGCATTTCGTCGATGATCCAGAAGCCGAGGAAAAGGCGAACGCGATTGCGGAACTCGAAGCTGCGCAGGCCCAGACGGTGGTCTCCGACCTGATCCTCGAAGCCTCCACGTTGCTGTTCGACGCGCTTGGCGCCTCGGCGACGAAGAAGCCGGCCGGCCTTGACCGCCACTGGCGCAACGCCCGCACGCTCGCCTCGCACAATCCGCGGATCTACAAGCACCGCATCATCGGGGACTTCGCCGTCAACGGCACGCCACCACCCTACCAGTGGCGCATCGGCGCGAGCGCGGGTTGACTACGATGATCAGGCTCGAAGGCATCACCAAAAGCTTTGCCGGCAAGGATGGTCCGGTGGACGCGCTCGACGGCATCGACCTGTCGATCGCCAAGGGCGAGATCTTCGGCATCATCGGCTCGTCCGGGGCCGGCAAGTCGACGCTGGTACGCCTGATCAACCTGCTTGAGCGTCCGACCGGCGGTGACGTCTTTGTCGCCGGTCAGCGGGTCACGGACGCCAGGGGCGAGAGCTTGCGGGACCTGCGTCGATCGATCGGCATGGTCTTTCAGCACTTCAATCTCCTGAGCGCCCGTACGGTCGCAGGCAATGTCGCCTATCCGCTCGAACTGACTGGCCAATACGGCAAAATCGAAATCGCCGACAAGGTGGCGGCGCTGCTTGCCCGCGTCGGGCTGACCGAACATGCACACAAATATCCCCGGCAGCTTTCCGGTGGTCAGAAACAGCGCGTCGGCATTGCACGGGCGCTTGCCTGCGAGCCGCAGGTGCTACTCTGCGACGAGGCGACGAGCGCGCTTGATCCGCAGACGACCGGTGCCGTGCTCGATCTGCTCCGCCAGATCAATCGCGATCTCGGCGTGACGATTGTGCTCATCACGCACGAAATGGATGTCATCCGCCGTACCTGCGACCGGGTTGCCGTGCTCGATCGCGGTCGCGTCGTGGAAGAAGGGCGTGTGACCGACGTCTTTCTGCATCCACGCCACCCGGCAACGTTGCGTCTCGTTCGCGAAGCGGAACCGGATGGTGGGTCGCTCGATGCCGTTGCAGCGTCCGATCTCGGCGGACGCACGGTTCGGCTCACCTTCACGGGACCGTCCGCACATAAGCCGATCCTGGGGCGCATCGCGCGCGAAAACATCGTCGACTACAGCATTCTTGGCGGTCGCGTCGGCCATATCCGCGAGACGCCCTACGCCCAGTTTGTCGTGTCGCTCAGCGGCCGTGACGTGGCAAGCGCCATTGCGAGCCTGCGGGCCAGCGGCGTGCATGTTGAGTTGCAGGGTGGAGCACTTGCCGAAGACCTGCCCATTGTGCCGCCCGGCCTTCAGGAAAGGCCACTCCATGTCGTTTGAGAACCTCTACTGGGGGGATATCGGAGCGGCGCTCGGCCAGACGCTGGCCATGGTCGGTGGTGCGCTGCTGCTCACCGTGCTTGTCGGCCTGCCGCTCGGCATCCTGTTGTTCCTCACAGGTCGACAGCAGCTGTTCCAGGCGCCCGTCGCCTATGGTGGCCTGTCCTTCGTGCTGAACATCATCCGCTCGGTGCCCTTCATCATCCTGCTCATCGTGCTGATGCCGGTTACCGTGCTCGTCACCGGCACATCGCTCGGTATTCGCGGCGTCATTTTCCCGCTGGTCGTCGGCACGTCGCCGTTCTTTGCTCGGCTCGTGGAAACGGCGCTGCGCGAGGTTGATCGCGGCATCATCGAGGCGAGCCTCGCCATGGGCGCCTCGACGTCGCAGACGATTTTTCGCGCGGTGCTGCCTGAAGCGCTGCCGAGCCTCTTGGCCGCCGTTACCGTCACCGCAATCGTACTCGTCGACTACACGGCCATGTCCGGCGCCATCGGCGGCGGCGGGCTGGGGGATCTCGCCATCCGGTACGGCTACCACCGGTTCCAGACGGAAATCATGCTGGTTTGCGTCGCGATCCTCATCGTCTTCGTCCAGCTCATCCAGGCGAGCGGTAACCGCCTCGTCACCCATTTTTCCCGCAAATGACCAGCGCTCGGAGGACCCACATGCGCATCCTGAAATTCCTTACCATCGCCGCCGGCCTGGCGCTTGCGGCCTTCGGCACCGCCAAAGCCGACGAAACACTCGTTGTCGGTGCCACCGCCATCCCGCACGCGGAAATCCTCGAATTCGTCAAGCCGATCCTCGCCAAGGAAGGCCTCGAACTCGATATCCGAGTCTTCACCGATTATATCCAGCCGAACGCCCAGCTGGTCTCCGGTGAATTGGATGCCAACTACTATCAGTACCGGCCGTTCCTGAACGACTACAACAAGCAGCGCGGCACCGAGCTTACACCGATCGTACCGGTGCATATCGAGCCCTTCGTCGCCTATTCGACCAAGATCGATGCGGTGGATAAACTCGAAGATGGCGCGACCGTCGCGATCCCGAACGACCCGGTCAATGGTGGCCGCGGTCTGCTGCTGCTCCAGAAGCTCGGCCTCATCAAGGTCTCGGGCAAGCCGGAGCTGACCTCGCCGGAAGATCCGCTACCGACCATCAAGGATGTTACCGAGAACCCGAAGAACCTGAAGATCGTTGAATTGGAATCCGCGCTGCTTCCGCGCGCGCTGGGTGAGGTCGATCTGGCCGCGCTCAACGGCAACTACGTCTTCGAGGCGAAACTCGACATCACGAAGGCGCTGCTCATCGATCGCGGCCAGGACGGCTACAACGTCTGGAGCGAGTATCTCGTCACCCGCCCGGAGACCAAGGGCGACGCGCGCGTGGCAAAGCTCGCCAAGGTGCTGAACAGCGAGGAGACCCGAAAATTCATCGAAGAGCGCTACAAGGGACAGGTGGTCGCTGCCTTCTGAGCTTTTTAATCTCTCGCCGCCGGGCTGCACCCTATAGCAGCCCGGCTCCTCTCAAGACCCGATTGACGGCTGAGACATGACCACGACACACGCGACTGCAAAACTTCTCCCGCCTGATCCCGCTCCCGGCGAGCCCGGCTGGCTGCCCAACCCGCCGGCAACGGCGGCACATGTCATCCGCAACGATGCGGAGGCGATCGCGGTTGCCGAGCAGTTGAAGCCACTTTTTGCCGTCGAGGCAAAGGAGCGCGACCGGAATCGTCAGCTGCCGTTCCGGGAAGTGGACCTGTTTTCGCAAAGCGGCCTCTGGGGCATTACCATTCCCAAGGCCTACGGTGGCGCCGGCGTCTCGCAGGTCACGCTCGCAAAGGTTTTTGCCTCGCTTGCCGCGGGCGACCCCTCGCTTACGCAGATCGCACAGAACAGTTTCGAGATCATCGACGTCATCCGCCAGACGGGTAGCGAGGCGCAGAAGCACGAACTCTTCGGCGTCGTGCTTGCCGGAAAGCGCCTCGGCAATGCCTTCTCCGAATTCGGCGGCAAGAATGTCGAGAGCTTCGAAACGCGACTGGTGCGCAAGGGCGACCATTTCGTCGTCTCGGGTCGCAAGTTCTACTCCACGGGTGCGCTGTTTGCACATCTGGTGCCGATCGTCGCGCTGGACGAGGAAGGCCATGTCGTCGTTGCTGTTGCCGACCGGGATGCCGAAGGGCTGGAGGTCGTCAACGACTGGTCGGCCTTCGGCCAGCGCACCACGGCGAGCGGCACGGTTATCCTCAACGAGGTTTTCATTCCGGCAAGCCGGGTGCTGCCCGCCCACATCGTCTACGAAAACCAGAGCGCCGTCGGGCCGCAGAGCCAGCTTATCCACGCTGCGATCGATGCCGGCATTGCCTGTGGTGCCATCGACGCGACGATCGATCTCGTGCGCAACCACGCGCGACCGTGGATCGACAGCGGTGCGGACAGGGCATCCGACGATCCCTATACGATTGCGGCGATCGGCGACCTGAAAATCCGTCTGCATGCGGCCGAAGCACTTCTCGAACGCGCAGGCCGACAGCTCGACGACACGATTGCCGATGTCACCGACGAGACGATCGGCAAGGCGAAGATTGCAGTCGCTGAGGCCAAGGTTCTGACAACGGAAGTCGCGCTTGCGGCGGCCAACAAGCTCTTTGAGCTTGCCGGCACGCGCTCGACGCTCGGAACCCACAATCTCGATCGATTCTGGCGCGATGCGCGAACCCACACGCTGCACGATCCCGTGCGCTGGAAGTTCCACGCGGTCGGCCAGTATTACCTCAACGGTGTGCAGCCGCCGCTACATTCCTGGATCTGACGGAGAGGGCGGTCTCGTCCTCGCATGGAACATGCCAAAAGAAATTCTGCTCAACGCCTTCACCATGAACTGCGCCGGCCACATCAACCATGGCCTGTGGACCCATCCGCGCGACCAGTCGCATCGCTATACCAAGCTGAGCCATTGGATTGAGCTGGCGGCTACCCTCGAGCGCGGCCTGTTCGATGGTGTGTTCCTGGCCGACATTGTCGGGGTCTATGATGTCTACCAGCAGTCCATTGACCTCACGCTGCGCGAATCCATCCAGCTGCCGGTCAACGATCCGTTGATGCTGGTGTCCGCGATGGCTGCGGTGACGAAGGGACTCGGTTTCGGCGTCACGGTCAATGTGAATGCGGAGGAGCCCTATATCTTTGCCCGCCGCATGTCGACGCTCGATCACCTGACCGATGGCCGCATCGGCTGGAACATCGTGACGGGCTATCTCGACAGTGCCGCACGGGCAATTGGGCAGACGGCGCTCGGCGAACACGACCAGCGCTACGATCGGGCAGATGAATGCCTGGATCTGCTCTATGCGCTCTGGGAAGGTAGCTGGGACGACGACGCCGTGCTGCGCGACCGCCGCGGCCGGACCTATGCCGACCCATCGCGCGTGCGAAAAATCCGGCATGAGGGAGCCTATTACCGGGCTGAGGGCTATCACCTCAGTGAACCTTCGCGGCAGCGTACGCCGGTGCTTTATCAGGCCGGTACCTCCGGCCGTGGCCGGCAATTCGCGGCCCGCCATGCCGAATGCGTCTTCATCTCATCGCCCGATACGAAGGTCGCCCGCACCGCGTCGCGCGCCATCCGCAAGGGTGCGGTCGAGGCGGGGCGGCGGGCGGAAGACGTCCGCATCTTCGCCGGCATCACCGTCGTGGTCGACCGGACGGAACGGGCGGCCAAGGAGAAGTACGAGGACTATGCCCGCTACGCGAGCCCCGAGGCGGGGCTGGCGCATTTCTCCGCCGGCACCGGTATCGATTTTTCGCAGTATGAACTCGACGAGCCGATCACCTACGGCAAGGGCAATTTCGTGCAGACCTCCGTCGATCTCGCACGCGAACGCGGCTGGACGAAGCGCAGCATCCTCTCCGACATGCCGCTTGGCGGGCGTTATCCGCTGATCGTCGGCAATCCCTACCAGGTCGCCGATGCGCTTGAGGCATGGATTGCCGAAGGCGAGATCGACGGCTTCAACCTTGCCCGCACGGTGGCGCCGGAAAGCTACGAGGATTTCATCAATCTGGTGGTGCCCGTGCTGCAGGAGCGCGGCCGCTACAAGACAGCCTATGGCGAAGGCAGCCTGCGCAACCGCCTGTTCGGCGAAGGCAACCGATTGCCGGAGCGACATCACGGCGCGGACTTCCGGGCGAACGCCCTTCTTCGCGCGGCGGAATGACAAGACGCGCGTCCAAACCAATTTTTCGAGGAGCATGACATGACCATTCACACCAAGCCCGCCCACCTTCCGACAATCGACTTCTCGCGCTTTTACGGCGACGCCGCGGAGCGCGCTGGTTTCGTCAAGGAACTGACCCGTGTCCTGCACGACCATGGCTTCTTCTATCTCACCGGTCACGGCGTGCCGCAAAGCCTGATTGATGACGTGCTTTCGGCCTCGAAGCGCTTCTTTGCACTGCCGGAAGCGGACAAGCTGTCGATCGAGATGGTGAAGTCGTCGCATTTCCGCGGCTACAATCGCGCCGGTTACGAGCGCACCCGCGGTGAGCAGGACTGGCGCGAGCAGCTCGATATCAACACGGAAGGCGCGCCCGTTGACGCCGGAGCGGATACGCCGTGGAACCGGCTTTACGGCCCCAACCAATGGCCCGACGCCCTGCCGGAACTGAAGCCGCTGCTTCTGCGCTATCAGGCGGAAGTCACCCGCATCGGCATCGACGTGCTGAAGGCCATCGCGCTTGCGCTCGGCCAGCCGGAAAACGCCTTTGCCGAAATCTATGAACCCTCGCCGTCCCAGCTCCTGAAGATCATCCGCTATCCCGGTCGCGAGGCCGCGGGGAGCGATCAGGGCGTCGGCGCGCACAAGGACGGCGGCTTCGTCACCGTGCTCCTGCAGGACACCACGCCGGGCCTGCGTATCCGCACGGAAGAGGGTGTGTGGATCGAGGCGCCACCGGTGCCCGGCACCTTCATCATAAACAGCGGGGAGCTTCTGGAACTGGCGACGAACGGCTTTGTCCGGGCGGACGTCCATGACGTCGTGACGCCGCCCGCCGGCACGGAGCGGTTCTCGGTCGCCTTCTTCCTTGGCGCCCGCTACGACGCTACGATCCCGGTCATTCCGCTACCGGAGACGTTGAAGCGCGGTGAGCGCGGCGTGACGGTCGACCCGCTCAACCCGATCTTCCGGGAGGTCGGCATCAACCACCTGAAGAGCCGCCTGCGCTCCCATCCTGATGTCGCGGCGAAACACCATCCCGACCTGCTGCATCTTCTGGAAAAGCCGGCCAAGGCCTGATCCCTCTCCCGAAAGGAACGACCATGAGCAGTGTCACGACGCTCGTCCAGCCACCAGAGACAGCCCGCCGCATCGCGAGCGAGGAAGAGGCCCTCGCCGTGGCGCGCGAACTCGCCGGGGATTTCATTGGCGGTGCAAGCCGGCGAGACTACGAGCGTGCGCTTCCCTATGAAGAGCTCGACCGCCTGTCGGCCTCCGGATTGCTCGCCATCACCGTGCCCTCTGAGTATGGCGGCATCGATGTATCGAATGCGGTGCTGGCCGAGGTCACGGCGATCCTGTCCGAAGCCGACAGTTCGATCGGCCAGATCCCGCAGAACCATTTCTATATCCTTGAAGCCCTGCGCCATGATGGCAGTGAGGTGCAGAAGCGGTTCTATTTCGGGCGGGCACTTGCCGGCGACCGCTTTGGCAACGCGCTGTCGGAGGTCGGAACGAAGACCGTTGGCGACTACAACACCCGCATCACGCCGGATGGCGCGGGCTTTCGCATCAATGGCCGGAAATTCTATTCCACCGGTGTGCTCTTTGCCCATTGGGTGGTGATCTTCGCGCTCGATGGCGAGGAGCGGCTGACCATGTCCTTCGTGCCGCGCGAGACGGAAGGCATCGAGATCGTCGACGACTGGGATGGTTTCGGCCAGCGCACGACGGGCAGCGGAACGACGATCCTGACCGATGTATACGTCCCGGCCGATGCTGTGGTCCAGCACCACAAGGGGTTCGAGCGTCCCGGTACGATCGGCTCCGTAGGGCAGATCATCCATGCGGGGGTCGATCTCGGCATTGCACGCGCCGCGTTGAAGGAAACCATCGGCTATGTACGCGACCGGGCGCGGCCGTGGACCGACAGCGGCGTCGAGCGTGCGGCGGACGATCCGCTGACCATATCCCGCATCGGCGAGCTTGCCATCCGCATCGAGGCCGCCGAGGCGACACTGGAGCGGGCCGGGCGCAGGGTAGACCAGGCGCAGATAAGTCTCAGCCAGGAAAATTCCGTGGCGGCGACGCTGGCAGTTGCCGCCGCCAAGGTGTTGACGACGGAGCTTGCGATCGACGCCACCAACGTGCTCTTCGAACTCGCAGGCACCTCGGCCACGAAGCGCGGCCTCAATCTCGAACGGCACTGGCGAAACGCCCGCACCCATACGCTGCACGATCCGGTGCGCTGGAAGTACCACGTGGTCGGCAACTATCACCTCAACGGCGTCATTCCGCCGCGCAACGGCGCGCTCTGAAATCCAACCCTCGTGGTGGGGGTGGTCACCTGGCCGCAATCCTTCGGGGTTGCGGCCCTTTTTTTGCTCATGAAATAGAGGCGACGGAGGGCCGCATTTGATCTTGGTCTTCGCGCTCCCGCATGCGCGACAGAACTGCTTGCCTCTATCCGGCAAACAGAAATGCCATTTCCAAAATTAATACATATAAAAGATAGAATTCCTGTATTTGATCATCCAAGGCGCTATTCTCCGCCGGGACAGGAAGCCGCACGGCATCCTCAAGACGCTGGAGACCACCATGGCGCGCCATATCCGTTTCAATGCCTTCGACATGAATTGCGTGGGCCATCAGTCGCCGGGCCTCTGGGCGCATCCGCGCGACAAATCCTGGAAATACAAGGATCTGGACTACTGGCAGGATCTCGCGCGTACATTGGAGCGCGGCGTCTTCGATGGCATCTTCATCGCCGATGTCGTCGGCTACTACGATGTCTACAAGGGCTCGAACTACCATGCCATCCATCAGGCAGCGCAGCTGCCGGTAAACGATCCGTTGCAACTGGCGGCGCCCATCGCGCTTGCCACCGAACATCTCGGCATCGGCATCACCGCGTCTACCTCGTTCGAGCACCCCTATACCTTCGCCCGCCGCCTTGCGACGGCCGATCATCACTCCAAAGGCCGTGTCGGCTGGAACATCGTCACCTCCTACCTGGAAAGCGGGGCGAAGAATGTCGGGCAGGGCGGTCTTCGCGGGCACGACAACCGCTATGAGGTCGCCGCCGAATACGTCGAGGTGCTCTACAAGCTGCTGGAAGGCTCCTGGGAAGAGGGTGCGGTGGTGCGGGATGGTGACAAACGCATCTTCACCCATCCGGAGAAGGTCCACGAGATCGCCCACAAGGGCAAGTTCTTCGAGGTGCCCGGCTACGGTCTCACCGAGCCGTCGCCGCAGCGCACGCCCGTGCTGTACCAAGCCGGCGCTTCGGGTCCGGGCAAGGCTTTTGCAGCCGCCCATGCCGAATGCATCTTCGTCGCCGCGCCGACGAAATCCGTCCTGAAGGCCTATGTCGCCGAAATCCGCCAGCGCATCGCCGCGGCCGGGCGTGATCCGAAAAAGGTCTTCATCTATACCCTCGTCACCGTCATCACCGACGAGACCGAGGAAAAGGCGCAGAAGAAGTTCGAGGACTACAAGAGCTACGTCTCCTATGATGGCTCACTCACCTTCATGTCCGGCTGGAGCGGCATCGACTTCGGGCAGTATGCCCCGACCGACATCGTCGAAAAGATCGAGACCAATGCCATCCATTCCTTCGTCGAGCACATCGCCGGCGGCGACAAGTCCTGGACGATCGACGAACTCGCCCAGTTTGGGGGCATCGGTGGCATGGGACCGGTCTTCGTCGGTTCACCGGAACGCATCGCCGATATCCTTCAGGAGTGGGTTGCGGATACGGATGTCGATGGATTCAACCTCGCCTATGCCGTGACACCCGACAGTTTCGAGGATGTCGTCACCCATATCGTACCGGAACTACAAAAGCGCGGGGCCTATCCAACGGCCTACAAGCCAGGCACGCTGCGAGAAAAACTGTTTGGCGAGGGTGCATACCTGCCCAAGACTCATCCTGCCGATGGGTATCGCGATATCGAGGCGGTGAAGCGCCGCGAGGCCGAGGCGTTGCCGGCCCTGAAATCCGTCGGCGCATGACATGCCAGCCGGAAGGAATGAGGCGTTGACCGCCACCACGGACGCGACGACGCCGCCGCTGGGTTTGACGACGTCGGGTAACAGCTCGGATCGTCCGGTCGTGGCAATTATCGGCGGCGGTTTTACCGGGGCGGCGCTCGCCTATCACCTGGCCGGAAGTCTTGCCTCCGGTGCGGCGCGGATCGTCGTCTATGAGCCAAGGGCGACGCTTGGCGCAGGCCTCGCCTACGGCACGGACGATCCGGTCCACCGCATAAACGTGCCTGCCGCCCGCATGACGCTCGTGCCGGGCGATGACGAGCATTTTCAGCGCTGGCTGCTGGAGACCGGAGCGTTCGCGGACGACCCGCAGGCAACCATCGCGGATGGCCATGTCTTCGCCCGCCGGTCGACCTTCGGCCAGTACGTTTCCGCACAGCTCCAGCCGTTCATCGCCGCAGGAAGGATCGAGCATCGCCGAATCCGGGCGGAGGCCGCGACCCCGGCCTGGAGCGGAGGCTGGCATATCGACGCCGATGATGGGTCCCGGCTCACGGCCGACCTGATGGTTCTAGCGACAACCCATCCGAGCCCGACAGCTCCAGCGGCCCTCGATCGGGTGCTGGCCGGACATCCCCGCTACATAGCGGACGCCACTGTGGCCGGCGTATTGTTAAAAATCCGGCCACAGGATCGTGTCCTCGTGCTGGGCGCAGGTCTCACCGCTGCTGATGTCATCGCAGCGCTCGATGCGGCCGAACATCAGGGGCCGATCACAGCCGTCTCCCGTCGCGGTTTGCGTTCACGCGGGCACAACCTCGCCCCGCAGGATCCATTCGGCGAATTCGTCGTCCCACCGGCCCGCTCTGCACGCGCCCTTCTCCGGCGTGTCCGCAGCACCCTCGCGGAGGCTCAAGTCGTGGGTGTGACCTGGCATGCGGTGTTCGACCGGCTGCGGGCGCAGGGTGGCGACATCTGGCGCGCCCTGCCGACAATCGAACGCCGACGCGTCGTGCGCTTCCTGCGTCCCTATTGGGACGTGCACAGGTTCCGTATCGCACCGCAGGTCGAAGGCGCAATCGACCGGCGTCTCGCCGCGGCTACGCTCGCCTTTCGCGCCGCGTCGGTCCGCGAGGTCACTCGCGCGGTGGAGAACGATGAAATCACCGTGACGTTCCGGCAGCGCCACGGGCGGGGAACCTTTGAAGGCCGCTACGACGCAGTGATCGTTACGACCGGGCCGGACCATCGATCCATCCTGTCGAGCCAGCCGCTTGTCGCACAGCTTGCCATGGCCGGCCTGTTGCACGCCGACCCGGTGGGCCTTGGGATTGCGGTCGACGAAAACAGCCGCGTCATCCGGTCGGATGGCGGCATCGCGGAAACGCTCTACGTCGCAGGCCCGCTGGCGCGCGGGACATTCGGGGAACTGATGGGCCTGCCCCAGGTGACCGAGCATGCCGTTTTCGTCGCCGAGAGGATCGCCCTGACGGTGCGTGCCACGCAAAGCCGCATCGGCAGGGCGACCGGCATTCTCTAGCCGCTCGGCTTGTTGATGTAGCTCGCATTGCCCAACCCCGTCCCGATCGTCACGGCGGCCCAGCCCGCCACGTCGGCCATGCGCGGGGCCTCCGACAATCCCTGCACGACGGCATCGTTGTGCATGATGATAAAGGTCGGCTGATCCATAATCCGCGGGATTGCCTTGCGAAGCGCTTCCGGCAGGTTGAAGTGCGTGCTTTCCCAGTTTCCTCCGGGAAGGTTCTGCCCGCCCCGCGCGATGGACCCATCGGCTGCGATGATACCGGGACAGCCGATGCCGATCACCGGGGCAAGCGCGAGCTTCGCCTTCTCGGCCTTGGCGATGAGGCTCTCGATCATCCTGACGAGATGTTCGATGGTCGCGGTTCGCCGGGGCTCGTCGTCGGCATGGCGCCACAGCCGGGAATTCCAGACCTTGGCACGGGAGAAGTCCGGCTTGTCGTCGAGGTTGAGCTTGACGACGCCGGCGCGGATGTTGGTCCCGCCGATATCGACGGCGAGGATTGCGTCATGCCCCTTGAGCATCCAGGCGGGAATGAGGTGGACCGCGCCAACCAACCCGGCCTCGTTTGGGTGGTGGGAGATCGCGACCAGTTCGACCTTCAGGCCTTCCGCCTTGAGCTGCAGCCCGGCGCGCGCGATTGCCAGTGCACCGGCCTTGCTGTCGCTAAAACCACCTCCGACGACGATCCTGCGCGTTTCCCGCCACGTTTCCTCCTTGAGGTAGCGCATGAGGATGGTGGCCAGTTCCTGTGCGAAATCATTGATTGCGGCACGCACGAGGATCGCCGCTTCGGTCCCTTGCTCCTCAAGCAGCTTGTCGATTTCCTTCTTGGAAAGCTCGGCGGTTAGAACCGCGCCCAGCGGATCGGCACCACCTTCACGGACGCGTTTTCTCCACCCTTGGATGGCATCTCGGAAGGCGGATTTGTTGGCGCGGTCGCCGATAAAACCGTCCTTGTTGCGCAGTTCCAGATTGCAGCTTGCCACGTTCACGGTGGGCAGGTCATCGGCGCCGTGGGTGACGGGTGGGTCATTGTCCTGCGTCGGTTTTGGCTTCGTTTTCTGCTTGGCCATGCCGGCTCCTTGCCCGTGCGAGAAATGCGAGAGCACAATGCAGCGGATAAAAAGTTGTTCCTGTCGGGGCTTGCCGACTGGAGACAGCGATCTACTTGCTGGTCGATGAGCGAGCAGGAAAAGTTGCGGCCGTCGGATGCCGCAATCCGTCATCTGATCCGACGTCTCACCGACGAGCCTGACCGCTGGGCGCTTTTTCTTGATATCGACGGGACGCTGCTCGATCTGGCAGCGCGGCCGGATGACATTCAGGTTCCCCTGTCGTTGCCGCACGACCTCAATGCGGTTTCTGCCCGGCTGGGTGGGGCTCTCGCGCTCGTCACGGGGCGCAGCCTTCCTTACGCCGACAGGCTGTTTGCGCCGTTCCGCTTTCCGATCGCCGGGTTGCACGGCGCGGAATTTCGAAGCGCCGACGGCAAGACGGCCATGGTGTCTGCGACGCCATCCTTCGAAGGTTTGAAGCAGCGCCTCGTCGAGCAGACCGCCTGGATGGAGGGGGTACTGATCGAGGACAAGGGCGCGGCTGTTGCCGCGCATTACAGGCTGGCGCCCGCCTATAATACGGCGCTTGAACACCTCATGCAGAATGTCGCGGAGGAGGCCGGGCCGGACTGGGTGCTTCAGCCGGGCAAGATGGTTTTCGAAATTCGCCCCGCCCGCGCGGACAAGGGCGAAGCCGTCGCCTCCTATCTGGAGGAGCCGGGTTTTGAAGGAAGGTTGCCGATCGCGATCGGTGACGACCTGACGGATGAGACGATGTTCGCCCTTGCCAATGCGCGTGGTGGACAATCGATCCGGGTCGGTTCTCTCAATCCCGCCACCTGCGCGCTTTCAAGAGCGTCATCGCCTTCGGCCGTCCGCTCGGCGCTCGCCACCATTGCCGTCGCAACCGCCGGCGAGCACCGGACGGCGGCATCCTGAAGCAACGGCATCGGCGCTCGCGCGGAGCCGCCGTACAGGCGGATGTCACACGGGTGTCAAGTGGCAGGGATAGGGAGCGGTTCTGTTTCCGAAGGATGCTCCCATGAAAACGCTCGTTTCTGCCGCTGCTCTGTTCACCGCCAGCCTCGTCGCACTTCCGGCCTTTGCCGAAAACCTCGTCCTTTACACCAGCCAGCCCAACGAAGACGCGCAGGCGACTGTCGACGGCTTCATGGCCGCCAATCCGGACATCAAGGTGGATTGGGTCCGCGACGGAACGCCGAAGATCATGGCCAAGCTTCAGGCCGAGATCGCTGCCGGCAATCCGGTTGCCGACGTGCTGCTGATCGCCGACACCGTCACGCTCGAGCGCCTGAAGCAGGATGGCAAGCTGCTCGCCTACGCCTCGCCGGAAGCCGCCAATTATGACGCCAGCCTTTACGACAAGGACGGCCACTACTATTCGACCAAGCTGATCACCACCGGCATCGTCTACAACACCGCCGCCGGCATGAAGCCCGCAAGCTGGCAGGACCTGGTAAAGGCCGATGCCAAGGGCCTCGTGACCATGCCGAGCCCGCTCACCTCGGGTGCCGCCCTCATTCATGCGCAGACGCTGACGGGCGTCGAGAGCCTCGGCTGGGCCTACTACAAGGCACTCGCCGAAAACGGCACGACGGCTGCCGGTGGCAACGGCGCCGTGCTGAAGGCCGTCGCCTCGGGCGAAAAGGCCTATGGCATGGTGGTCGACTACATGCCGATCCGCGAGAAGGCCAAGGGCGCGCCGGTCGAATTCGTCTTCCCGGCCGAAGGCGTCTCCGCCGTCACCGAGCCGGTCGGTATCCTCGCTTCGTCCAAGAATGCCGAGGCCGCCAAGAAATTCGTCGACTATGTCCTGTCGGTCGAGGGCCAGGAAGGTTTTGTGAAGCTCGGTTACATCCCGGCTCGCAACGGCATCGCCATGCCGGAAGGCTTCCCGGTGCGCGAGACCATTCGCGTGCTGCCGCTCGATGCCGCAACCGCACTCAACAACACCGATGCGGACCTGAAGACCTTCTCCGATCACTTCGGCTCGAACTGAGGCTCGGCTGCGGCCTTCCATGCACGGATATGTTCGTCCGGGAAACAGCCAGCCGGCCTGGTTGTTTCCGCTTATCGTCAGCGTGGTCCTCGTCCTTAGCGTGCTGCCCCTTGCGCGGCTCGCCGTGACGGGTATCGCCGCCTTTGCGGGCGGTGGTGCGTTCGCCGTGCTCACCGACCGCACCCTCTGGTCGGCGACCTATTACACGCTGGTCACCGCCCTCTTCGGAACCATCATCTCGCTGGTGATCGGGGCGTTCTTTGCCTTCGTGCTGACGCTGACGGACGTGCCGGCGAGGGGGCCGTTCAGCTTTCTGTTCGTGCTGCCGATGATGATCCCGCCCCAGGTGACGGCACTTGCCTGGGTGCAGATGTCCGGCCCGTCCAGCCCGCTGCTCAAGGCGCTGCACATCGCGCCACCGCTCGGCTCGCCGCAGCCGCTCTACTCGGTCGGTGGCATTGCGCTGCTCTATGGCGTGCAGCACGCGCCGCTCGTCTATCTCGCGCTGAGAGCCGGGCTGTTGATCATTCCGCGCGATGGTATCGAGGCGGCGCGCCTCTCCGGTGCATCGGCCTTGCGCATCTTTCGCGATATCGTTCTGCCATTGGCGCTGCCAGGCATGATCGCGGGCGCGGCGGTCGCCTTCGTTTCGTGCATCGGTAATTTCGGCATTCCGGCGATCCTCGGTATACCGGCCTCGATCTACACACTGGCGACGCTGATCTTCACCAAGTTCGCTGCCTTCACGGATCAGACTTTTGGTGAAGTGGCCGTGCTTTCCGGTGTCATCGCGCTGATTGCCGTGGCCGGGCTTGCCGTGCAGGAGCGGGCGCTCGGCGGCCGCGATTACCGCATTCTCGGCCACTCCGGGGCGGCGACGTCATTCCAGGTCGGACGGTGGAAATTCGTCCTGATACCCCTGCTTGTGGTAGCACTTTTCTTCATGCTCGTCGCCCCCTTCCTCGCCCTCGTCGTCGGTGCGCTGGTCCCGGCCTTCGGCGTGCCGCTGACCTTGGAGACCCTGTCGTTCCATGCCTTCGAGGAGGTTCTGCTGCGGCAGGTCGTGACGCGCACCGCCTTTGCCAACTCGGTTTTCCTCGCCGCAATCACCGCGGGTGGTTTGCTGGGCCTGTCGGTGCTCGCCGGCTATGTGCTGACCCGTCGGCGCGATGCCGCTGCGCGCCTTGTCGCCAGCCTGATCGAGATCCCTTACGCGCTGCCCGGCATCATCGTCGCCGTCGCCTTCATCCTCGTCTTTGCCGCGCCGCTGCCGGTGTTCAACGTCACGCTCTATGGCACGATCTGGATCATCCTCCTTGCCTATTTCGCGAGCTTCTTCGCCGTCAGCCTCAAACCGGTCGTCAGCGCCTACCGACAGCTCGATCCGGGACTGGAGGAAGCGGCGCGGCTGGCCGGCGCCGGTTTCTTCCGGCGCCTCATGGATATTCTCCTGCCGCTCGTGGCGCCGGCAGCCGGCGCGTCGGTCATTCTCGTCTTCCTCATCGCCTGCAACGAGCTGACGGTATCGGCGTTGCTCTGGTCTGCCGGCACGCAGACGCTGGGCGTCGTCATTTACAATCTCGATGACAGCGGCAGCTCCGATCTCGCCTCGGCGCTGTCGGTGCTCGTGGTGGTCCTGGTCGTCGTCATGATGCTGCTGCTCGAACTGATGGCAAAATACCTGCCGAGAGGGGTGCTGCCATGGCGAAGCTGATCCTCAACAATGTCAGCAAGGATTTTGGCACGGGTCGCCCGGCAGTGAGTGGCTTGTCGCTGGATGTCCGCGAGGGCGGTTTTCTGGCGCTGCTCGGTCCCTCCGGTTGCGGCAAGACCACAGTGCTGCGCATGATCGCCGGCTTCGAGGCGCCGAGCGACGGGGCGATCTATCTCGGCGAGCGGCTCCTTGCCGATTCCGAAAAATCCCTGCCGCCGGAACGGCGCAACATGGCCATGGTGTTTCAGTCCTATGCCCTCTGGCCGCACATGACCGTCGCCGAGAATGTCGGCTATCCGCTGAAGGTGCGCGGCGTATCGAAGGAAATCCACCACACGCGAATAGGCGAGGCGCTCGATACCGTCCGGCTTGCAGACTACGCCGACCGGCGTCCGGCGGACCTGTCCGGCGGCCAGCGGCAACGGGTGGCGCTCGCCCGCTGCCTTGTCACCCAGCCGGACGTGGTGCTGCTCGACGAGCCGCTCGCCAATCTCGACCGGCATCTGCGGCAGGAAATGGAAGAGACCTTTCGCGAGTTCCACCGGCGCTCCGGCGCCACGATGGTCTATGTCACGCACGATCAGAGCGAAGCCATGGCGCTTGCAACGGATATTGCCGTCATGTCGCAGGGAAAACTCCTGCAAGTGGCGCCGCCAGAGGAAATCTATGCCCGGCCGGAGGGCCGGCTTGTCGGCGGTCTCATTGGTCGCGGCGCCATTCTGTCGCTTGCCCTGCCGGATGGGGCACCTCGGAGGATTCCGTCGCAGATGCTGCATGAGAGCCTCGCCGTACCATCGCCCTCCGATAGACCGATGGCCGGCGTCCTTGTTCGGCCGGAGGATGTCCAGCCGTCGGGAGAGGGGATTGCGACGCGCGTTCGCGCCTCGCTCTACGAGGGTGAGCGATATAGCCTCACCCTCGAACTCGGCGACGGCCAGATCCTGCGCGCCTTCAGTCGCCATCGGCCGCACATCGACGAAACGATACATGTGACGATCGCCGGTGCCTGGCGGCTGTAGAAAACCTTCGTCATCAGCGGGTGATCACCGGAACCAAACGCCCTTCTGAGAATTTCTGCGCGAATTGGTTGATCTTAGCAGACAAGGCGGCAGATCGTGCGAAATGAAGAATATCCGCTCCATGTCGAGGCAAATCCGCGCTCTCCCATCATCCAGCCGGGACAGAATGCCTGGCAGGTGGCAACAGCCGACCGGCTCGGTGTTCTCGTTGATGGCGAGGCGTATTTCCAGGCGCTGGAACGTGTTTTGGAGCAGGCACGCAACGAAATCTGGATTGTTGGCTGGGATTTCAATCCGGACATTCCGGTTCGCCCGGGAGAGCCACTGTCGCCGACGCTCGGCGCCTTCCTGCTGAGGCTCGTCGAGGAGCGCCCTGATCTGACCATTCGTGTCCTCGTTTGGGCGATGGGGCCGGTCTATTCCGGCAAATCGCTGAAAATGTTCCGCAAGCGGCGCTGGTCTTCCCATCCCCGCATCAGGCTCGCTTTCGACAGCCGCCATCCGATCCGTGGCTCCCACCACCAGAAGTTTGTCGTGGTCGACGACCGTGTCGCCTTTGTCGGCGGCATCGACCTGACAGCGAAACGCTGGGACACCAGCGACCACAGCGTCGATGACCCGCGCCGCACCATGCCTTCGGGCGAGCGCTATGAGCCCGTGCACGATATGCAGGTGGCGATGGATGGGGACGCGGCGCGGCTGGCGGGCGAACTCGCACGCCGGCGATGGTTACACGCCACCGACGAGGCGGTTCCGGTTTGCACGGGCCAGAGTGCCGCGAGCCTTGATGATCTCTCCGCCGACATGATCAATACCAGCGTCGCCTTTGCCCGAACCGAGCCGGGAATTCGCGGGCGTCCGGCTGCGCGAGAGGCGATGGACCTCACCCTTGCCGCGCTCTCGGCGGCGCGCGAGCACATCTATATCGAAAGCCAGTATTTTGCCTCGAAGACGATTTGCGACCTGCTGTGCGAAAAGCTTGCCGACCCTGTCGGTCCGGAGGTCGTCGTGATCTCGACGTTGAGTTCCCACGGCACGATCGAGCGCCTCGTGCTCGGCGCCAACCGCGACCGCTTCATCCGACGGCTCAGCCAATGCGACAAGCATGGTCGCCTGCGTGCCTTCTATCCCGTCGTGCCTAAACCGGATGGGACAGAACAGGAGATCATCATCCATTCCAAAACCATCGTGGTCGACGATGTGTTCCTGCGCGTCGGTTCGTCCAATCTCAACCAGCGTAGCGAAGGGCTTGATACGGAGCTTGACGTGGCAATCGAGGCGCGGACGGATGCGGAACGTGCGAGCATCGTTGCCTTGCGCGACCGGTTCGCGGCGGAACATCTGGATGTGGAGCCGGCCGCATTCGGAGCAGCTGTCCGTGCGAAAGGCTCTCTTGTAGGGGCAATCGACGCGTTCAATACGCGGGAGCGTGGCCTGAGGCCGTTTCTGCAGGCTGAGGGCCGGGGTGCCATCGACCCGGTTTTCGGAACGGGGCTTGTTGATCCGGTCGCGCCCTGGTGGCCTCTTTCCGCATGGCTGCGCTCGGCGCACTCCTTCGCGCGGCGTCATCTCGGATTGTCACGCAGGCCGGCTTCGTCCTTCGATCCGAGCAAGGCTTCGCTCGCCAGTAGCGACACGAGCCCCAGCGGCAGCGGGATGAAGAAATAGACGACACGGAAAGCGATCAACGCGCCGATCGAGGCGGAACTCCCGAGCAGGAAGGAAATCGCAGCCTCCAGGACGCCGATCCCGCCCGGCACATGGCTCACAAGTGCCGTAAGATTGCCGACGACATAGGCGGCGGTGGTTTCCATATAGCCTGCCGCGCCACCAAGAAGCTGATGCAGGCAGGCCGCGACGAAGGCAAAGTTGACTGTGCCAACACAGATTTGTAGGGCGGCAAGATTCGGTTTCGGCAAGGCAAAGTGCCAGCTTTTCACCTTCAATTCGCCGCGCACGAAGACGGCCAGCGCGAGGTAACCGGTGGTCACCGCAAGGCAGCAGAAGCCGAGCGCGATGGACGCCGTCGTTCCCAGCCCGGCAACCTTGCCGGCCGTACCGGGGAGCACGAGAAGGCAGAGCCCGGCAAGTGTGATCAGGCCGAGACCGACCGTAACGCCGCAGAAGACGATCAGCTTGGCGATCTCTTCGGCATTCAAGCCCCAGCGTGCATAGAAGCGGTAGCGCACGGCGCCGCTGCTGAGGGCCGCAACCCCGACATTGTGCCCGATCGACAGGCTTGTGAAGGAGGCGAGTGCCGCGCGTGGATAGGCAAGCGGTTTGCCAACGTAACGCAAACCGAGAAAATCGAAGAGCGTCAGGCAAAAATAGGAACAGGCCGCGAAGGCAAGCGCGAAAACCATGTTCGTTCGCGGGATGGCGGCGATTGAAGCCTGGATATCCTGCCAGGAGTACTGGTTCAAAGCCCGGTAGACCAGATAGCCGGCGACGAGAACGGCGCAGGCGATAAGCGCGTGGAGCAGGTGGGTGCGATTCATTCGGTCTGTCTTTCCTCACTCGGTGGAGCGGGAACGAAAACAAGCCTTTCCGTGTTCCGACGGCGACAAACAATTGAAAGGAAAGGCATGGGCAGGCGGCTCAGGATCGCGACCTACAATGTGCACAGCTGCTTTGGCACCGACCGCAAGCTCGACCCGGCGCGGATCGCTGCGGTGATTGCGGAATGCGAAGCGGACATCGTTGCGCTCCAGGAGGTCGACGTGGCGCGCGCCCGCAGCGGCGGAATCGACCAGGCGCAGACGATTGCTTCGCATCTGCAAATGATGTCGCATTTTCACCCCGCGCTTCATCTCGAGGAGGAGCGCTATGGTGATGCGCTCCTGACGGCGCTTCCGACACGTCTCGTCAAGGCGGACGGCTTGCCGTCGCGCGGAGAACCACGCGGCGCGCTCTGGGTCGAAGTGCCGGTCGAGGCGATAAAGCTCCAGATTTTCGTCACCCATCTCGGTCTTCTCGGCGCGGAGCGCGTGCGGCAGACAGAAGCTCTGATCGGCCCGGGCTGGCTCGGCGCTCCGATGCCGGAGGGTTCGCGCGTCCTGCTTGCCGGGGACCTCAATGCCATTGCGCGCTCGGCCTCGTATCGGATGGTGGCGCGCCGGCTGCGTGACGTGCAGGTCGAGGCGGGGGGCAGACCGCGGCCGACATTTCCCTCGCGCCTGCCGATCCTGCGGATCGATCACATGTTTGTCGGTGAGGGGATCCGCGTGCACAAAGCCTTCGTCCACGACAGCCCGCTTGCCCGCCGGGCCTCCGATCACCTGCCGCTCTGTGCCGAATTGGACATCGGATAGCGGACAAATCGGGGCAGACAGGGAACTTCCGTCCGTCATCGCAATTTATCGTTTTGCGTTGAAAGGAGGAAAAAATGGAAAACCATTCGGATGTCCAATTGCATTTCGATGTCTTGAGCTGCCGAGCGCTCCTGTGCTGCGCCGGCAAGGAATACGTCCTGCCGGATACCTATCCGAGCCGGGAGGCAGCCCATGCTGCGGCGCAGACGTTCGTCCGCGAAACGCTCGGTTTGAAGGATGACCGCGATCACGCTTTCGGCGATGTTGCGATCTGGCTGCGGTGAAAAACGCTCCTCAAAGGAAAGCGTGACGCCCGGTCTCAACAGGAGGTTTCGGTCATGCCGGCAAAATCAAAAGCGCAACAAAAGGCCGCCGGCGCCGCTCTGGCGGCAAAACGCGGTGACATGAAGAAGAGCGAGTTGAAGGGGGCTTCGAAGAGCATGGAAAAATCCATGTCCGAAAACCAACTGGAGGAACTCGCATCGACGAAACGCAAGGGCAAACCCGAGCACGTCTCGAAAACCGACTGACGCCTACCGCAACATCACGGCAGGTGGCAAACTCCGGAAAAGTGCATGGCGGCGTGTCCAAAGCACCGCTCAGATACCGCCCATGCAGAGATATTTCATTTCCAGGTAGTCCTCCAGCCCATGGCGGGAGCCTTCGCGGCCGATGCCGGATTGTTTCATGCCGCCGAACGGTGCTGCTTCGGAAGACATGCGGCCCGTATTGATCCCGACCATTCCGTATTCCAAGGCTTCGGCCACCCGCCAGACCCGGCTGAGGTTTGATGCATAGAAATATGCGGCGAGGCCGTAGATCGTGTCGTTCGCTTCGCGCACCACCTGGTCGGCATCGTCAAAGCGGATGATCGGCGCAAGCGGGCCGAAGGTTTCCTCCTGCGCCACGCGCATGGTGTGGGATATGCCGGTCAGCACGGTCGGCGCGTAAAAGGTGCCCACGCCGTCGATCCGCTGGCCACCGCAGCGGATGATTCCACCCTTTTCGACCGCGTCGGCGACATGCGCCTCGATCTTGGCGCGGGCGCGCGTGTCGATCAGCGGGCCGATTGCGACGCCCGGTTCGAAACCGTCGCCGACGGAAAGCGTTTCGACGCGTTCGGTGAATTTCCGCGCGAACTCGTCATGGACGCCGGACTGAACATAGAGCCGGTTGGCGGAGACGCAGGTCTGCCCGGCATTGCGGAACTTGGCCTGTATGGCGCCATCTACCGCGGCGTCCACATCAGCGTCGTCGAAAACGATGAACGGCGCGTTGCCGCCGAGTTCCAGGCTGAGCTTCTTCACCTGGTCGGAGCACTGGCGCATGAGGAGCCGCCCCACCTCTGTCGAGCCGGTGAAGCTGATCTTGCGAACCTTGGGGTGCGAGCAGAGTTCCCGTCCGACGATATCGCCATCGGACGCATAGATCAGATTGACCACGCCGGACGGAAAACCCGCTTTTTCAGCAAGCGCGAACATCGCACCCGCCACCAGTGGTGTCTGCTCGGCCGGCTTCAGCACGACCGTACAGCCGGCAGCAAGCGCCGGCGAGATCTTGCGGGCCACCATCGAGGCCGGAAAATTCCATGGCGTGATCGCACCGACAACGCCGATCGGCTGTTTGATGACCAGCATGCGGCGATCCCGCGACGGCGCCGGTATGGTTTCGCCGTAGATCCGGTTGGCTTCCTCGGCATACCATTGCAGATAGGCGGCGGCGTGCGAGACTTCGGATTTCGCCTCCGCAAGCGGCTTTCCCATCTCGGCGGTCAGGATGGTGGCGAGATCGTCGGTGTGGCGCACGATCAGCTGGTGCCAGCGCCACAGCGTATCCGAGCGTTCGCGGGCGGTCTGCGCGGCCCATTCCGTCTGTGCTTCGGATGCCCGCTCGATCGCCGCGCGGGTTTCGTCCACGCCCATGTCCGGGAGTTTGGCCAGGATTTCGCCCGTCGCGGGATTGAAGACCTCGAAGGTTTCCCGATTTGCAGGCCTGCCAAGCCAGACGGCATCAGCAATGCGTTCGAACAGGCCCGGCTCGGCAAGCCGGCGCATAAGATTGTCTGACAGAGTCACGTTGTATCCTCCCGGCTGTCCTGCTCTTATCTTCGGGAGCTACAGCTGAATTCTTCGCCAGACAATGCCCGACGTTCATCTCGGCAGGGAGGGGGCGAATTGTCACCGGTACAAATCACAGGCCGAACCGTCTATTGCGGCGCCTCGCTCTTGATTTCCCGCAGCAGGTCCCGTGCCTTGTAGAAGTTGGGATTGCGTCCGAGCACATGCTCCAGATCGGCCACTGCCTTGTCGGCCCGCCCTGTTTCCCGCAAGGCGACGGCACGGCCATAATAGGTTTCCTCATTGTCGAGCTTCAGCGCGATGACCGTGTCGAAATCGGCAATCGCCCTGTCGTATTGCTTCCTGTCGAGGAAAACGATGGCGCGATTTTGCTGGGCGCTTCTTTGCCGCGGATCGAGTTGGAGGGCACGGTCGAAATCCGCCAGTGCCTTTTCCGGTTTACCGTCCCGGCGATAGATTTCTCCACGGTTGTTGTAGTGGTCGGCATGGTTTGGATTGAGCGCGATGGCCTTGTCCAGGTCGACAAAGGCGCCGTCGAAGTCGCCGAGGCGATAGCGGACGAAGCCGCGGGAGGAGAGGGCCACGTCATCGCCCGGATTGAGGGCGAGGGCCTTGTCCAGATAGGCAAGTGCCGGCCTGTTGTCATCCTGTTCGGCGTGGCTGACGCCGAGGTTGCGCTGGTACTCCGCATTGCCGGGGTCCCGTTCGATCGCGCGTTGGAAATCTTCCGCAGCGCGCGCAAAATCACCTTTTGCGACATAGGCGGAACCCCGCAGATTGTACCAGGACGCCTGCCTGCCATCGAGTTCAATCGCTTTGTCGAAATCGGCGATGCCACGATCGATCTCTCCCTTGTATATCCATGCCGAACCCCGGCTCTGAATGCTCTCGGCGCGCTGCGGCTCGAGGCGCAGAGCTTCGTCGAAATCGACGATCGCCTGGTCGAACTGCTTTTCCATCGCATAGGCAGTGCCGCGCGACGTGTAGGAACTGGCGGTGGGTTTGCGCCTGATCGCCTCGTTGAAATCGGCGATGCCCTTGTCGAGTGCGCCGGACTTCGTGTGGGCCACCCCGCGCCCCTGGTAGCTCTCCGCCCAGGTAGGGTCGAGTTTCAGGGACGTGTCGAAATCGGCGATGGATCGGCCGAAGTCACCGGCTTCGAGATAGGCTCTGGCGCGGTTCTGGTAGGCGACCGCGTTGTTGGGAACCATCTCGATGACGGTGGCAAAATCAGCCGCCGCCTGTTTGGGGCGCCCTGCAAACAGGTGAACCATGCCGCGCTTGTTGTAGGAAATGGGGTTGGTGGGGTCGAGCCGGATCGCTCGGTTGAGATCCTCGATCGTTTCTATCGGCGTGCTGCCGCTCAAGCTGTCCTGCGCTCCCACAGGAGTGAAGCAAACCGCCATCAGAACGATCATCGCACCAAACACAGCTTTCATCGCCGAAACCCTCTCCAACGCACGTCGGGGCAGCGAATCTAGACGGGTATGCTGTCGAGTGCGCCCCTGTTTCGATGAAAGGACCCGCACAGGCGGTGAGCGACGAGACCGAAGACGGCTTCTTCGTTTTTAGGGCTCCCGTGAGGAGCGCTCCAAGCTGCGCCCCAGGACCCCGAGGAAGATCGCGAAGAAACCTTTCGGTTCCTGCGGGGCATGGGCGTGCACGTCGCCGTAGGTTTGCGCAAGGAACCGGTAGCTGTCCAGCCTTTCGGCGGGAATATAGCCCGGCGCCTGTGCCGGGGATTGGCGCAGGCAATACCAATCGACGACGAGGTCCAGCATCGGGCAACCCCGCAACCGGGTAGTATCGGCGCCGAATGTCGATGCGTGTTCCTCGACGGCATGTGCCATGCCGCCTGCCATCAACTGGCAAAGATCCCAGAGCGTCATGCCATGCACGCGCGCTGCCATTTCCGGCGGCCACTCTTTTGGCAGGTAACGCTGAGCGGTCAGGGAGTGCATGTGTCGATAGAGGAAATCACCATAAGCGCTAGCTTCTAAGACAGAATCTGGCTCCGCACCCATTTGGTAGTGCTCCGCGCGATAGAGCGAAACCAGGTCGGTATCGACGGGCTCGCCGGAAAGCGACACGCTCTGGACCATCGGGGTTTTGCCTCCCATTTCGACGACAACGAAGCCTGCCGGGAAGGCGACGAGCGAGGGCACGGCGATGTTGGTGAGCCTGCGGCCTTCGATATCAAGCGCGGAGCGGGCTTCGACATGCAGATGGCCGCTGAAATGGAGATTGATGCCCGCCTTCGCCAACGTCTCCGCTACTTGACGATGGGGCGTGCGCTTGGCCACGGTCGTCTCGCCGAACAGCGTCCTTTCGCTGCCCGTACCATCCTCGAAGGGATCGATCGCCGGGTAGTGAGAGAAGGCGAGCAGTTGCTTGCCTTGCTCTTTCGCGCGCCGTGCGACGTCCGCCATCCAGTCAACGAGATAGGGTTTGACGCGCAACAGCGCGTTCCAGCCGGCATCGGAACTGTCGAGGAATGCCTTCTTGCGGGCGATGTCGCGCTTGCCGTTACGCGGTTCAAAGACATTGGCGTCAATCAGCAGCAGCCAGAGACCGTCCTCCGGCTCGACCAGATAGGAAGCGTCCATCAACCGGCGCACGGTCTGCCCGTCGGCGGAGACAAGGTCGTGCTGGCGAAGATCCGGGTCGTCGCTTTCGCCAAATGGCGTTTCCCAGTGCAGATAGCCTGGCTGGTGGAAATAGCCGAAATCCCGCATGGCTATGAGGCCGGCGGGCACGCCGTCGCAGTACATTTTCGGTGTAACGACCGGCTGGCCGGGATCGCTTGCCGCTTTTTCGGCATCGCTCGTGACCAGCGTGGTTCCGCCGGATGCATCGACGTAGCGGGTGTCCCGGTGTTTGCCGAGTGGTCCGAAGACGTCATGGTTGCCGGGCGTCGCATAGAAGGAAAGCCCATGGTGGGCGCGGTAGCGTTCGAGCAGGCGGACGAGGCTTGCCGTGGTTTCGCGCTGTCCGTCGTCGGTATAGTCGCCGAGCAGCACGACGTGGCGGATACCCCTGGCGACGACCCGGTCCAGGGCTGCCATGAGCGCCGCGAAACTCTCGTTGAACACCCGCGTCGAGCCCGCCGTATCCGCCCAGGTCCTGACCGTCAGCTTGCGGCCGTTTACCGAAATCCCGGCGAAATCGTAATCGCCTTCGATATCGTGGAAGTGAGCGTCCGCGATGACGGCGACCGCCGGCATGGCCGTCAGGCCCTTCTGCGGTAGAGGAAGTAGCGGCGGCTGTCGACGGTCGCGGGGACCGGCAGCGGCTCCAGCGCCGCGTGGTCGAGCGGTAGGCCGCTGATGGCGATGCCGCCCGTTGCGAGCGCCCGGCTGACGATGTCCGGCAGCCAGGTCAGGGTGATCGCGTCCTTCTCGTCATAGCCCGTGCCGATATCGGCGTGGACAAGTGCCGCGGTTCCATCGGCATAGCCTTCGGCGGTTTGCGCGATCTCGCCGAGGATCAGGTCACCCGGCTCCGGCATGGAGGACGAATGCGCCCCGAGCGCCCGGTCGAACGCGACGATCCGCCGGCCCGGGAATTTTTCACGCAGGTGATCGAACGTGCGGCCATTGCCGAGCCCGATCTCCAGAATGACCCCGTCGGCTGGAAGCCGGAGCGTTTCGCTGACATGGTTGATCACGTCGCGCTGCGCCGACATGCGGCGGATGAAGCTTTCCAGACGGCTCATGACTATGCCTTGATGATCGCGTCGCCGGCGATATTGCGGCGTGCGAAGACGTTGCGGGTGTCGATGATCAGATCGCTCCATTCGGCGAGTGCCGCATAGTCGACGCTGTCATGATCGGTGGCGATGAGCACGGCGTCGAAGGCCCGGACCGCATCCTCACTCCAGACGATCGAGGGGCGTCCCTTGAAAGCGCCATATTCGCGCGTCGGCGGTATTTCGGGCACATAGGGGTCGTAATAGTCAACCGAACCGCCGCGTTCCTCGATCAGTTCGATCAGCTTGAGCGAGGGGCTTTCGCGGATGTCGGGCACGTTTTTCTTGTAAGCGAGGCCGATTATCAGCACTTTCGAGCGGCTCAGCGCCTTGCCCAGACGCCTGTCGAGCGCTTCGGCAAGCTTGCCGATCACATGGCGGGGCATGGCCGAGTTGATCTCGCCGGCAAGCTCGATGAAGCGGGTCGGCAGCTCGTAGGCGCGCGAGGCCCAGGTCAGGTAGAAGGGGTCGATCGGGATGCAATGCCCGCCAAGGCCGGGGCCGGGATAGAACGGCATGTAGCCGAAGGGTTTTGAGCTGGCGGCATCGATCACCTCCCAGATGTCGATGCCCATCGCCTCGTAGATCACCTTGAGTTCGTTCACCAGCGCGATATTGACCGCGCGGAAGACGTTTTCCGTCAGTTTCACGGCTTCAGCGGTGGCGGTGGACGAGACGGGCACGATGGTCTTGACGACTGCGCCGTAGAAGGCGGCCACGAGGGTCTGCGCCTCGGCGCCATCACCGGCGACGACCTTCGGGATGGTCGAGGTCTGGAATTCCCGGTTGCCTGGGTCTTCCCGCTCCGGCGAGAAACCGAGGAAGAAGTCTTCGCCCGATTTCAGGCCGCCGGCCTCCAGCGTTCGACGCACGAGGCCGTCGGTCGTGCCGGGATAGGTGGTCGACTCCAGCACCACGAGCTGTCCGCGTCGCAGCGTGCGGGCAATATCCTGGCACGTTTTCTCGACGAAGCTCATGTCGGGATCACGATGATGGGTCAGCGGCGTCGGCACGCAGATGGTGATGACGTCGCAGTCGGCAAGCTTGCCGAAATCGGAGGTCGCGCCGAACCGGCCGGCCCGGTGTTCTTCTGCGAGAATGTCGCTCGGAACGGCTTCGATATAGCTGCGGCCGGCATCGATCGCTATGATCTTGCCGGGATCGATGTCGAAACCGGTCACACTGAATCCGGCACGCGCGACCGTGATGGCGAGCGGCAATCCGACATAGCCGAGGCCGATAACGCCGATATGCGCCTCACGCGACTGGATACGTGCGAGCAGCGTTTCATAAGCATGCAAGGCTGTTGGCATCCGTACTCCGCGCTCATATACAGGATCGGCGAGTTCAGATGGGAGAGTTTGCCCCGCCTGTCAAGCCTCGCAAGGATAGGTGACATTGCGTCCCGGCTCCGTGGCGCCAGCCGTGCGGGCGCCGATGCCGCTCCGTCGACGAATGCGAAAACAAGGCCGCCGGCATTCATGAAGATTGCATTCTATGCCCCGCTGAAATCGCCGGAACACCCCGTTCCATCGGGGGACCGCCTGATGGCGCGGCAGATCATTACCTGCCTGCAGCGCGCCGGTCATGGCGTCGACCTCGCCTCGGAGCTTCGTGCTTTGCTGGGCGACAGCGCGGACGAGGCGGGCTATGCGGCCCTCCAAAGCCGTGCCGAGGCCGAGATTGCTCGGCTTTCGGCCCTTTGGCGGGAAGAAGGCGTGCCGGATCTCTGGTTCTGCTACCATCTGTATTACAAAGCGCCCGACCTGATCGGACCAGTGCTCTGCGAAACCTTCGGCCTGCCTTACGTCACGGTTGAGGCATCCTACTCCCATCGCCGGAACATCGGTATCTGGCGCGACATGCAGGCGAAGGTGCTGGACGCGATACGAGGCGCCACCGTCAATATCGGCCTGACCGCCCGGGATATGGAGGGGATTCGCGAGGTTGCGCCGGAGGCGGTGATGGCAACGCTAAAGCCCTTTATCGATGACGGAATTTTTACCGGAAAAGCGGCTGAACCGGAGCCGTTCCGTCTCGTCACTGTCGCCATGATGCGACCGGGCGACAAGATGGAGAGTTACCGTGCACTCGCCGCAAGCCTGCGGCAGATCACGGATATCCCCTGGACGCTGTCGGTTGTCGGGGATGGGCCGGCACGCGACGACGTCGTGGCGCTCTTTGCGGATTTTGCCGGGGACCGCATCGAATGGCTTGGGCAGAAAGAGCCCGTCGATGTAGCAAAAATCCTCGCGAAGGGTGCACTCTATGTCTGGCCGGGATGTGGCGAAGCCTATGGGCTTGCCTATCTCGAAGCCCAGGCCGCCGGCCTTCCCGTCGTGGCCTGGGCGACGGCGGGTGTGCCTGAAGTCATCGAGAACGGGGTCAGCGGCTTGCTGACGGCCCCTGGTGATCACGCGGCCTACGGCGCAGCCATCAAAGACCTCCTCGGGAACGAAGAGAAGCGCCGACGCATGGCGGACGACGCGCGCAACCGCGTCCGGAACGATCACTCCCTCTCTGCTGCGACCAGAACGCTCGACACCATCCTTCGACGCCATATTGGAGAGCGCAACCAATGACAACGGCAGACACCCGCTCTTTGCAGGACGAGATTGCCCGGCGCGCGGATATCGGCAAGCCGCTCGGCCTCTGGCTGCGCGACGATGATGCAATCGAACCCACCGCAGCCCTTGACCATCTGCTCGCTTTGACGACCACACATTCGGTGCCGGTTCTGCTCGCCGTCATTCCATCCCTCACGCACGAAGCGCTGGCGGGTCGGCTGACGGATGAGGGGCATGCTTCTGTTGCTGTCCACGGCTGGGCACACAAGAACCATGCGCCTTCCGACGAAAAGAACCAGGAACTCGGCGCTCACCGACCCGAGGATCAGGTTCTGGCAGAACTCGGCGCGGGTTTGGAAACCTTGGCTGCGCTCCATGCCGGGCGTTTTGTGCCGATGCTCGTGCCGCCGTGGAACCGCATTGCCCCTGCCGTTGTCGCCGGCCTGCCCGACCTTGGTTTCGAGGCCCTGTCGGTCTTTGGCCCGGAGAAGCCGGCGCCGCTGAAAGTGCTGAACACGCATGTCGACATCATCGATTGGCGCGGCACGCGTGGCGGCCGGCCGACCGAGGCGGTGATCGCCGATCTCATTCGTGTCTCGCAGTCGCATGACGGGCCGATCGGCCTGCTGACGCATCACCTCGTGCATGACGGCGCGGCCTGGGATTTGATGGAGATGATCTTCGAAGCGACAGCGGCGCAATCGGGTTGTTCGTGGCGTTCCGCCGGAGACCTGCTCCGAAACGGGTAAGGTTTCTCCAACGCGACCAACGAAAAACGTCCGATAGAGTGCAATCTTCTGGTTGTATTAGTATTTTGATCACTCTCTTGTGGTCCAATCCACTTTGCAAGCGATGGGACGGCTGCCGACGCTGCGGCTGCCATCGCGGGGAATGAGTTGCAAGGCAGGTACGGCCCTTGGACAGGACGCGAGCGACTACCTTCGGTGAGGGGCACCCCGTAGAGGCCAGACTGTTTCGATCTCTGGCCAGCCGTATGCGGTATCTCTGATGAAGCAGATACCAAAGACGCGGCTTCGCTTGATCGCCGTCGCCTGGCCCTTCGTCCTGATCGTTCTTCTCCAGACGGCACTCGCCACCTTCAGCCTGCAGGTTACCTCATCGCTGCGCGCCTTCGTTACCGGGGAAAGTCTCTGGTCGAAGGGGCAGCATGATGCGCTCTATTACCTCAACCGTTATGCTGAATCCGGCAACCGCACGTTTGTCACCCGCTTCAATCAAGCGGTTGCGATCCCGATCGGCGATCGTGAGGCACGCCTGGCGCTGGAGGCCGATCCGCCGGATACCAAGGCGGCCTTCGCGGGTTTCCTCAAGGGTGGCAACCATCCGGACGATATTCCGAATGTGATCTGGTTGTTCCGCTACTTTCGCTGGCTGCCGGTGATGGCGGATTGCATCGATGACTGGCGTACGGCGGAAGGCGCGTTGATGCAGCTTCTGCCGATCGGCGAGGCGATCGACACCTCCAGCCATATCAGCGAGGCCGACCGGCGCGACATCGTGCGGCAACTCGATGAGATCAACGTCCTCGTCACGCCGCTCACCAAGCGTTTTTCGGACCGTCTCGGCGAAGGCACGCGCCAGGTACAGACCGTCCTGCTTGTCAGCAACCTGGCGATGGCGCTGGTGTTCATCCTGCTTACGGTCTGGCGGCTGAACAGCTTTCTCATCCACCGGCGCGACATCGAGGCGCGACTGTCCCACAGCGCCCATCATGACGATCTCACCGGCCTGCCAAACCGCCGGCTGTTCGAGGAAAGCCTCGGCCGCGCGCTGGAAGGGTCAAGCAAACGCCATGCGCTGATGTTCATCGACCTCGACCAGTTCAAGGCGGTGAACGACCATGGCGGGCACGCAGCAGGCGACGAGTTGCTGCGACGGGTGTCTCGCGATCTGGGCAAGGCAATCCGTGGTACGGACCTGCTCGCTAGGCTTGGTGGCGACGAGTTCGGCATCGTGCTGCCGCACTGTGCACCAGAGGACGCCTTGCGCATTGCCATGCGCCTGCGCGAAATCACCGAGGCGATCGATTTCGTCTGGAACGGGCACCGCTATGCGATCAGCGCCAGTGTCGGCGTGGTCCATCTCGGCGATCACACCTATACGTTGCAGGAGGCGCTCCGCGCCGCCGACATCGCCTGCTACATGGCCAAGGAGAAGGGCCGCAACCGCGTCCATGTCTATGAGACGACCGACGCGGCGCAGACCCAGTTCGCCGCCAACCTCAACTGGGTGCAGCGCCTGCACCGCGCGCTGGAGGAAGACCGCTTCCTGCTCTTCTCCCAGCCGATTGCTGCCCTCGACACGGGCAAGGAGCGGCAGGATCATTGCGAAATCCTGCTTCGGCTTGAGGAAGATGGCAAGCTGTTGTCGCCCGGCGCCTTCATTCCTGCCGCTGAACGGTTCGGTCTCATGCCGTCGATCGACCGCTGGGTCGTCAGCCATGCGCTCGACATTATCGGCCGGCGCAAGGGCGCGGTTTCCGGCACCTATTCCATCAATCTCAGCGGCCTGACGCTGAAGGACGAGACGTTCCTGCCGTTCCTGCGCGAGGCGCTGCGGCGCAGCCACGTCCCGGCCGACGTGCTCTGCTTCGAGATCACAGAAACCAGCGCCATCGAAAATCTTGACGAGGCGATCGCCTTCATGAACGCGATGCGTGCCATGGGCTGCCGCTTCGCGCTCGATGATTTCGGTGTCGGGATGTCGTCGCTCACCTACATGAAGCGCCTACCCGTGGACTATGTGAAGATCGACGGCAGCTTCGTGCGCGACATGCTTTCCGACAAGGCGGACTGGATGACGGTCGAGATGATCAACCAGATCTCGCATCTCGCCGGCCGCAAGACGATTGCCGAATTCGTCGAGACTGTGGAGATCCGCAAGGCGCTTCGCGTCATTGGCGTCGATTATGCGCAGGGCTACTTCATCGGCCATCCCATGCCTTTTGAGGCGGATGAGGCAGCCGTCGTACCGCCCCGTCGCGCTGATGTTGCCTAGCAGAAACCGAGCTAACTTAGTGGAGTGGCAGGCGTTACGCCTGATCCGACGCCCGCTCCAGTGCCTTCAGCATCGTGCGTTCGGCAAGGTTCAGATAGGTCTCCATCTGCGCAGCCGCCTCGTGCGGCTTGTCCTGTTCGAGCAGCGTCACGATGGCGCCGTTCATGTCGACGAAGGGGGAGTGCAGGTGTTCCGGATCGTTGAGCAGTCCGAAGCAGAGACGCAGCTCCGCTGAAACCCGCTCGTAGAATTCGTTGAGCCGCACGCTGTCCGACAGGTCGATGATGGCGGTGTGAAACATCATGTTGGCGCTACCGACGCCGATCCAGTCGCCCTGCTCGCGCTGGCGTTGCCCTCGGTTCACGGCCTCCCGCATCACCTTGATCGCCGGATGCTGATACCAGGCCTGGCGGAGAGCGCCGCATTCCAGCATGCGCCGCACGCGATAAATGTCGATGATCGAGGCCATGCTGGGCACGGCGACGAAGACGCCGCGATTGGCCTCGTGGCGCAGCAGCCCATCCTTGGTGAGCAGGCGAAAGGCCTCGCGCAGCGAGTTGCGCGAGACGTCGAAACGCTCGCTGAACGCCGCCTCGGACAGTCGCTGGCCGGGTGCGAGCTCACCCGAAATCAAGAGCGTGCGAATGCGCCGCGCCAACCGGTCCGCAAGGGGCAGGCCCTCTCCGTCATCCGTCATTCCGTTCTCCCCGAACCCGGTTTCACACCGGATTTACCCTCATAATGTGCCTGCTCTTAGCACGAATGCGGGGGCGGTGGGGCTGAAAATTGTCGCCAATCCCGCGCTATGTGATTGGTAAAACGGCAGAAATAAGGAACGATATGACAAAATTGTTGAACAATATTGACATTTTTGTGTAGCAGCGCATGATTAAGCTATCGAGCCATTCGCGAGGGGCGATGGCAGACCTGGGAGAAACCCATGCAGCAGAACGAGCTTGCGGCCAGCCAGACCGGCACCGCGGCGCAGAGCAAGATTACGCAGCGTCGCGCCCTGCTTTCGGCCATGTTCCTGATGTCGATGTCCGCGGTCGGGCCGGGCTTCATCACGCAGACGGCGACATTCACGGTCAAACTCGGTGCGGCCTTCGCCTTCGCCATCCTTATTTCGATCCTGATCGATTTCGTCGTGCAGGCCAATATCTGGCGCATCGTCACGGTGACGCGCATGCGCGCCCCGGCCATTGCCAATGCGGCCATCCCGGGCTCCGGCTATGTCCTCGCCGTGCTGGTCATCATCGGCGGCCTGTTCTTCAACATCGGCAATATCGGCGGCGCCGGCCTCGGCTTCAACGCCATGATCGATCTTGATCCGAAGATCGGCGGCGCCATCGGCGCGCTCGCGGCCATCGGCATCTTCCTGTCGCGCCGCGCCGGCATTGCCATGGATCGCGTCGTTTTCGTCGCCGCCTTCATCAAGCTGGCGCTGATCGTCTATGCAGCGATCGTTTCCGGCCCGCCGGTTGCCGAAGCCTTCCGCCAGAGCTTCCTGCCGGACACCATAGATTTCGCCACCATCACCACCATCGTCGGTGGCACGGTCGGTGGCTACATCACCTATGCCGGCGCCCATCGTCTGCTCGACAAGGGCACGGTCGGGGTCGAGAACATCAGCGCGGTCAACCGTGCGGCCTTCAGCGGCATCGCCATCACCGGCGTGCTGCGCTACATCCTCTTCCTCGCGATCCTCGGCGTCGTTGCAAGCGGCGTGGTGATCGACCTTTCCGGCCAGGCCGCCAATCCGGCAGGCCAGGCTTTCCACGCTGCCTCCGGCAATATCGGTTTCCGCCTGTTCGGTGCGGTCTTCCTCGCCTCGGCGATGACCAGCATCATCGGTGCCGCCTATACGTCCGTCTCCTTCCTCACGGCTTTCAAGCCTGACATGACGGAGCGCCAGCGCAACCTTTCCACCGTCGCCTTCATCGCCTTCTCGCTCGTCTGCTACCTGATCATCACCACGCCGCCGGCCGCCATGCTGGTCTTCGTCGGTGGCCTGAACGGTCTCGTGCTGCCGATCGGATTCTCGATCTTCATGTATGCCGCATGGGCGCGGCCCGACCTGATGAACGGTTACCACTATCCGCGCTGGCTGCTGATCCTCGGTGTCCTGACCTGCGTGCTGACATGGTATATGGGCTACAAGTCGGCCGGCGCGATCTTCAGCCTGCTCGGCGCATAAGGGGAGGGAAACCATGGTAGCGATCGATCTCAACAGCGATCTCGGCGAAAGCTACGGTGCCTGGCGAATGGGCGATGACGCGGCGATGCTCGCCGTCGTCTCCTCCGCCAACATCGCCTGCGGCTTCCACGCCGGCGACCCGGCCGGCATCTACCGCACGGTGAAGGCGGCCGCAGCGAACGGCGTCGTCATCGGTGCCCATGTCTCTTATCCGGACCGTGTCGGCTTCGGTCGGCGCGATCTAGACGCTACCGCCGAAGAGCTGATCGCCGACGTGATCTACCAGATCGGCGCGATCAAGGGCGTTGCCGCCGCGGCGGGTACGACCGTGCGCTACGTCAAGCCGCACGGGGCGCTCTACAACCGCATCGCCTACGACGCCAAGCAGGGCCAGGCGGTGATCGATGGCATCAAGGCCGTCGATCCGTCGCTGATCCTGATGGGCCTTGCCAACGCGCCGATCCTCGATCTCGCACGTAAATCGGGCCTTGCCGTCGTCGCCGAAGCCTTTGCCGACCGCGCCTATACGCCGAAGGGCGAACTCGTCTCCCGCCGGGAAGCCGGTGCCGTGTTGCACGACGAGGCAAAAATCGCCGATCGCATGGTGCAGCTTGCCCGCGAGGGCACACTGGAAGCCATCGACGGCAGCACGATCAGGGTCGAGGCACAATCGATCTGCGTGCATGGCGACAGCCCCGGCGCGGTTTCGATCGCGCAGGAAATCCGGCGTCGCTTCGAGGCGGAAGGCATCGCCATCCGCTCCTTCGCCGACAAGGATTGAGGGGCCACGATGATCCCGACCGCGTACCTCAACCATACCGACGCCACGGCCGCCCGCGATGCGCGGGCGACGTATCGCGGCGGGCTTGTCAGGCCGACCTCCGGCATCGCGCCGGGCTTCACGCAGGCCAACATGATCGTGCTGCCGCGCGACTGGGCCTTCGATTTCCTGCTCTACGCGCAGCGCAATCCGAAACCGTGCCCGGTGCTGGACGTCTCCGATCCGGGCTCGCCGACGACATTGCTCGCCCCCGGCGCGGACCTGCGCACCGACCTGCCGCTCTACCGCATCTGGCGGGATGGCAAGCTCGCCGAGGAAACACCGGACGCGACCGCGGCCTGGGCGGAGCGAGACGACCTCGTCGCCTTCCTGATCGGCTGCTCCTTTACCTTCGAGACGCCGATGGTGGATGCCGGTATCGAGATCCGGCACATGACGGACAAGAGCAATGTGCCGATGTACCTCACCAACAAGGCCTGCCGCCCGGCCGGGAGGCTGAAGGGCAACCTGGTGGTCTCCATGCGACCGATCCCGGCTTCACGCGTTGCCGACGCCGCGACCATTTCTGGCCGCTTCCCGGCCGTGCATGGTTCGCCGGTGCATGTCGGCGCGCCGGAGGAAATCGGTATTGCGGATCTCGCAAAGCCGGATTTCGGCGACGCGGTGCGGATTGAACCCGGCGAAGTGCCGGTGTTCTGGGCGTGCGGCGTCACTCCGCAGGCGGCTGTGATGGCCTCCGGCGTGCCCTTCGCCATCACCCATGCCCCCGGCTACATGTTCATCACGGATATCCCCGATTCCGCCTACCACGTGTGAGGGTTCGATGCGCTTTCTTCCCGTCAGCCTGACCACCATCCTTGTCGAGCTTGCCGATCTCGACGAGACGCTCGCTCTCTTCGCCTCGCTGCAGGCCGAGCCCATCGACGGCATCGAAGAGATGGTGCCCGCGGCGCGCACGCTGATGATCCGCTTCCGTCCGGAAACGGTTTCATCCGCCGAGCTCGCGGCCCGCATCAGCACCCGCGACCTTTCGGCGAAAATCGCGCCGTCGGAGAATCTAGTCGAAATCCCGGTGCGCTATGACGGCGAGGATCTCGGTGACGTCGCGGAATTGACAGGCCTCAGCGTCGAAGAGGTCATTCGTCGGCACACCGAAAGCGAGTTCACCGTCGCATTCTGCGGTTTCGCGCCCGGCTTCGGCTATCTCGTCGGCGGTGATCCGGCGCTCACGGTGCCGCGCCGCAAGAGCCCCCGCACCCGCATTCCGGCTGGCTCCGTGGCGATCGCCGGTGCGTTCAGCGGGGTCTATCCGCAGGCAAGCCCGGGCGGTTGGCAGATCATCGGCACCACGCCGGTCAAGATGTGGGACATCGACCGTGATCCCGGCGCGCTGTTCCAGCCCGGCTATCGCGTGCGCTTCTTCGACATGGCGACATCCGGCAAGACCGTCAGCATCCCCGAGCCGGCTCCGCGTGCGGACCGCAGCGTTGCGGCAGAAGCTCCGCAGTTCAAGGTGCTTGCAGCACCAATGCCGGCCGTCTTTCAGGATCTCGGCCGCTTCGGCCAGACCGGGCAGGGGGTTTCCGCCTCCGGCGCGCTGGATCGCGGTGCCTTCCTCGCCGCAAACCGCATCGTCGGCAATCCGGCCAACACGCCGGGGCTCGAACTCACCCTTGGCGGCTTTTCCTTCGAGAGCAACGTTCGTGCCGTGATCGGCCTCGCCGGTGCGCCCTGTCCCGTCACGGTGCGCGATACCGCTGGCCGCAGTCAGGACTTCCAGGCCTATCAGCCGATTCCCCTCGAGCCCGGCGACGTCGTGACCGTCGGTCATCCAAAAAAGGGCATGCGCGCCTACCTTTCCGTTCGTGGCGGCTTTACTGTCGCGCCGGTCCTCGGCAGCGCGGCCACGGATACGCTGGCGGTCGTCGGCCCCGAACCCGTAACAACCGGGGCCGTGCTCGTCCTGAAGAACGACAAGGTTGGACTGACGAGCGTCTCAACCGATGAAGTCCCTGCCTTCGATCCGCCGTCAGCGGCAGACGTGGTGACGCTGGACGTCGTGCTCGGCCCGCGCACCGATTGGTTCACTGAAAAGGGTATCGAGACACTGACCAGCCAGCTCTGGCAGGTCACGCCGCAATCGAGCCGCGTCGGCATCCGCCTTGCCGGCGACGTGCCGCTGGAGCGCAAGGACAGCGCGGAATTGCCGAGCGAAGGCACGGCGACGGGCGCAATCCAGGTGCCGCACAGCGGTCAACCCGTCCTCTTCCTCGCCGACCATCCACTGACCGGGGGTTATCCGGTCATCGGCGCGGTCGCCGAGTATCACCTCGATCTCGCCGGCCAGGTTCCCATCAACGCAAAGATTCGTTTCCGCCCGATCGGCCCCTTCGCCGACATCGCCGCGACCCGATAGGAGGCATGCCATGAAGAAAGTGCTGATTGCCAATCGTGGCGAAATCGCCGTGCGCATCGTGCGCGCCTGCCGTGATCACGGCCTCCAGTCGGTCGCCGTCTATGCCGACCCGGATGCGGACGCACTCTTCGTGCGCCTCGCCGACGAGGCCTATGGCCTCGATGGGGTGCGTCCGGCGGAAACCTATCTCGATATCGAAAAGCTGGTCGCGATTGCAAAACGTTCCGGCGCCGATGCCGTTCACCCCGGTTACGGCTTTCTGTCGGAAAACGCCCGGTTCGCCAAGGCGGTGCAGGAGGCCGGGCTGATCTGGATCGGGCCTGATCCGAAGGTGATCGAGGCGCTCGGCGACAAGGTCGAGGCCCGGCGCATTGCGCAGAGTGTCGGGGCGCCGCTCGTCTCCGGCAGCGACGGCCCGGTGTCGTCCGCCGCCGAGGTAATCGCCTTTGCGGAACAGCACGGCCTGCCGGTGGCCATCAAGGCAGCCCATGGCGGCGGCGGCCGCGGTATCAAGGTCGCCTGGAAGATGGAGGAGGTCGCCGATCTCTATGAATCCGCGGTGCGCGAGGCGACCGTCGCCTTCGGCCGTGGCGAATGTTTCCTCGAACGTTTTCTCGATCGTCCGCGCCATATCGAGGCGCAGGTCATCGCCGACAAACACGGCAATGTGCTGGTGCTCGGCACCCGTGATTGCTCGGCACAGCGCCGTAACCAGAAACTAATCGAGGAGGCCCCAGCCCCCTTCCTCTCGCCGGAGCAGCGCGAAAGAATCCATGCCGCCGCCAAGGCGATCTGCGCCGCCGCCGGCTATTCCGGTGCTGGTACGGTGGAGTTCCTTCTGGGCGTCGACGGCACGATTTCCTTCCTTGAAGTGAACACGCGCCTTCAGGTCGAGCACCCCGTCACGGAAGAGACCACGGGCATCGACCTCGTCATCGAGCAGTTCCGCATTGCCGAAGGCCAGCGGCTGCATCTGCTTGAAACGCCGGCTCCGCGCGGCCATTCCATCGAATTCCGCATCAACGCGGAGGATCCGGGCCGCGGCTTCCTGCCGACGCCGGGTACGATCACCGTCTTCGATCCGCCGTCCGGCCCGGGCGTGCGCGTCGACAGTGGCGTCGTCAGCGGCTCCAGCATTCCGGGCGTCTTCGATTCGCTGATGGCCAAGCTGGTTGTCACCGGCGCGACGCGCGAGGAAGCGCTTCGCCGTGCCCGCCGGGCGCTGAAGGAATTCCGCATCGAGGGCGTGGCGACGGTCCTGCCGTTCCACCGCGCGGCCATCGACACCGAAGACTTCATCGGAACCGACGGCTTCAAGGTGCACACCCGCTGGATCGAAACCGATTTCGCAGCCATGCCGGATGCCATGGCTCGCCCCGAGCCGGCGAGCGATCCCACGCTGATCCGCACCCATCTCGAGATCGACGGCAAGCGTGTTTCGCTTGCGCTGCCGAGCCTGCTGCTTGCCGGCCTTGGTGCGGCCGGGCAGGGCGTGGCACCTGTCGTCGGCGGCAAACCGGCCGAGGATGGCATCGCCGCCCCCGTTTCCGGCACGTTGCAGGCCTTCAAGATCGCCGATGGCGCGGCCGTTGCCGAAGGCGAGTTGGTCGCGGTGATGGAGGCGATGAAGATGGAAACGCAGGTTCTTGCGCCAAAGGCCGGTCGGCTGCGCCTGCGCGTGAAAGAGGGCGAGTATCTCCAAGCCGGTGATACGCTGATGGTGTTCGAGGGCTGACCACCTCCCGCTGCCTATCCCAACAGGGACATTGACCCGGGCGGGGTGCGCTTGCCTAATCCAATCAGATTTTTGATTGGAGAAAACATGGTACGCACCCTTTCAAGCACTCCCAAGGCGGACGGTTTTCGTGCGCCGGGGGAATTCGAGCCGAAGGCCGGCTGCTGGCTGATCTGGCCTGAGCGGCCGGATACCTGGCGGCTCGGCGCCAAGCCCGCGCAAAAGCTTTTTGCGCGCGTGGCGGCGGCGATTGCCGAGAGCGAGCCGGTCACCATCGCCGTCTCGCGCCGCCAATGGCTGAATGCACGCGCCATGCTGCCGGAGAGCGTTCGCCTCGTCGAAATGTCGACGGACGATTCCTGGTTGCGTGATAGCGGCCCGAACTTCGTCATCAATGACCGCGGTGACGTTCGCGGCGTGGACTGGACCTTCAACGCCTATGGCGGCCATGACGGCGGCCTCTATTCGCCCTGGAACCTCGACGATCTCGCCGCCCGCAAGGTGCTGGAAACCGAACGCATGGACCGCTATCGCTCGACGCTGATCGCCGAAGGCGGCGGCCTGCAATGTGATGGCGAGGGCACGCTGATCACCACGGAACAGTGCCTCTTGAACCGCAACCGCAACGGCCATCTCGGCAAGGCGGCGGTGGAGCAGCAGCTTTGCGATTATCTCGGGCTGGAGCACGTCATCTGGCTGCCGCGGGGTTTCTGCTTCGACGAGACGGACGGCCATGTCGATGACGTCTGCTGCTTCGTGCGGCCGGGCGTGGTGGCGATGAGCTGGACGGAGGATCGTGACGACCCGCAATACGAGATCGTGCGCGAGGTGGAAGATGCCTTGCGCTCGGCGCGTGATGCGCGTGGCCGGTCGCTGGAAGTGCACCGCATCACCCATCCCCGCCCGATCGAGATGACGGCGGAGGAGGCGGAAAGCGTCGATCAGGTCGATTCCACCTGGGCGCGGCCGGCCGGCAACCGCATCGCTGCCACCTATATCAACTACTATCCCGGCAATTCCGTCGTCGTCGTGCCGCAGTTCGATGATGAAACATTGGATCTCGCAGCCAAGGCCAAGCTCGCCGAACTTTTCCCGCAGCACCGCATCACTGGCATCGAGAATTCCCGCGAAATCCTGCTCGGCGGCGGCAATGTCGCTTGCATCACCCTGCCGGTCTATGCCGGCCAGACGAAAGCCTGAGGGAGAGGACCATGCGCAAAACCACACTCGTCTCGGTCCTCGCCTTGCTCGCCACCATGGGCGGTGCCCGGGCGCAGGAAGAAAAGGTCGTCAACGTCTACAACTGGTCGGACTACATCGCGCCGGATACGGCCGAAAAATTCGAGAAGGAAACCGGCATTCGCGTCGTCTACGACGTCTATGACGGCAACGAGGTGCTGGAAACCAAGATGCTGACCGGCGGTTCGGGGTACGACGTTGTCTATCCCTCGGCCTATCCATTCCTGAAGAACCAGGTGAAGGCCGGCGTCTTTCTGCCGCTCGACAAGACGAAACTCGGCAATGTCGGCAAGCTCGACCCGCAGGCGTTGTCGCTGATTTCCGGCGCCGATCCGGACAATCTTCATGCCGTGCCCTACATGGCCGTCACCGATGGTATCGGCTACAATGTCGCCGCGGTGAAGCAGCGCATGGCGGATGCGCCGGTCGATAGCTTCGCCATGGTCTTCGACCCGGCCATTGTCGAAAAATTCGCCGATTGCGGCGTGGCGATGATCGATGCGCCGGCGGAAATCATCCCGATGGCGATGAACTATCTCGGCATCGATCCGCATTCCACCAGCCCGGATGACATCGCCAAGGTGGAGGAACTGCTTCTCAAGGTGCGCCCGCACATCCGCTACTTCCACTCCTCGCGCTATATCAACGACCTCGCCAATGGCGACATCTGCGTCGTGCTTGGCTGGTCGGGCGATATTCTGCAGGCCAAGGCGCGGGCGGCCGAAAGTGAGAAGAAACTGGAGGTCGCCTATGCCATCCCGAAGGAAGGCACGCTGATCAACTTCGACACGATGGCCGTGCCGAAAGATGCAGCGCATCCGAAAAACGCGCTGGCCTGGATTGACTTCAACATGCGGCCAGACATCGCTGCGGCCAATTCCAGCTACGTTTCCTATGCCAACCCGATCCCGGAATCGCTGCCACTGATGGACCAGTCCGTCGCGAAAGATCCCGGTGTGTTCCCGCCGGATGAGGTCAAGGACAAGCTCTTCGTGGTTGAATCGAGCGACGCAAAGCTCCTGCGCCTGCAAAACCGCATGTGGACGCGTATCGTCTCAGGCCAGTGAGGGCAAAGTCAGGTCGCCGCCGCGGGCGGCGGCCATCAGTTCGACCTGGGAGTGGATGCCGAGCTTGCGGTAGACGCTCTTGATATGGTTGCGCACGGTCCCAGGCGAGATGGACAGGGTGCGCGAAATGGCCTTTGCGCAGCCGCCATCGATCAGCAGGAGGGCGATCTGGCGCTCACGCCCGCTGAGGTCAGCAAGCGACAGCGGCGTCTCGCCCGGTGGTCGCCATTGCCGCCAGAGCCGTTCCAGCACGCGGCGGGTCGCATCGGCGGTCGCCTCCGCCATGGCCAGTTCCTCCATGCCGAAGGGGCGGGCGCCGCGGCGGCGCAGATAGGTCACGAAACCGGCGGCGTTGCGATCAAAATTGAAGACGCCGGTGATTTCGTCGAAGCTGCCGGAAGGCTCGTAGAAGTCCCGGTAATAGGCGCTGGTGTGGAAGTCGCCCTTGTCGAGCGCGGAAAGCGGCAACAGGAAATCCTGCCGCGAGCCGGCAAAGAGGCGGAAGAACGGGTCCTGACGATACTTGCGTGTGTCGTAGTTGCGGTTCCAGTCGTCGGGGTCGCGCTCGTAGATGGTGATCGAGGCGCTGTCGCGCAGGTAGAGGCCGATATAGACCTGGTCGGACGCGGTGAGATCACGCGCTCCGGCCGTGAAATGGGCTGAAATCTCTTCGGGCAATGTGGCGCTCACCGCAGCGGTGATGCCGCTGCTCCAGCGCTGGAGTTGCTCGAAGGTGAGATTCAATTGCATGACGACAGGATAGACGGGGCGCCGGGGAATTCAAGCCGGACGCCACTGACGGCCCGGCCCCCGATTTGGGCGATTTCCACAAAACCAACAGAACATCCATGGGGTATCCGACGTTTTCGTCACGGAACGGGCGGCGCTGTACGCTTTTCGTGCCCCGCGACCGCAGCTTTTGCGCGAGTTTGATGCCGAAAATTATGCTGATTTGGGCATATTGACAATTTCCACAAAACCAACATAAATCCACATAAGTGGAGATGAAGGTCGTGGATTTTTCGGTTCTTGCACTCAGGTCGGCAATCACATCAGGCAGCCTCTCGTCCGAGGCTCTGGTCCGGGAATGTCTGTCGCGCATCGAGCGCCTGAACCCGATCGTCAACGCCTTCAGCCAGGTTTTTGCGGAAGAGGCGCTGAAAGAGGCGCGGGCCTGCGACCGGGAGGCCGCAGAGGGCCGTTTCCGCGGTCCGCTGCACGGCATTCCGATGGGCGTGAAGGATCTTTTCTTCGTCGCGGACCATGTCTGCCAGCGTGGTTCGGCCGCGTATAAAAATTTCGCTCCCAAGGCGACGGCGCCGATCGTCCAGCGGATGATCGACGCCGGATCGATCATGATCGGCAAGACGACCACCACGGAGATGGGCTGGTCCGGTTCCGGTCACTCCGAGTTCTATGGTCCGACCCGCAATCCCTGGAATCCCGAACTGACGAGTGGCGGCTCCAGTTCGGGTTCCGGTGCGGCGCTCGCCGCCCGCATGGTCCCCTTCACCTTGGGGTCTGATGGCGGCGGGTCCGTGCGCATCCCGGCGGCCTTCTGTGGCGTCTTCGCCATGAAGGGCTCGCTGGGGCGCGTGCCGGCCTGGCCGTGGAGCGCGACGGAAATGCTGTCCCATGCGGGTCCGATGAGCCTTTCGGCCAGGGACAGTGCCTTGCTGTTCGACATTGCCAAAGGGCCGGACCCACGCGACCATCTGGCGCTGCCCGATGATGGTGTCCGTTACGTCGACGCCGAATTGCCCGGGCGACTGCGCATCGGCTTTGCGCCGAGCCTGTTCGGCTTTGATGTTGCGCCCGAAATCGAGCGGGTCGTGCGCGGGGCGGTGGCGACGATCGGACAGGAACTGCGGCTGGACATCCGGCCCGTCACCCCGGACTGGGACGATCCGATCCGGATTTTCGAAACACTCTGGGTCGCCGGTCGCGGTGTCGCCTATGGCGCGCAATCCGACAGGGCCAATTTCGGCAGCGGCTTCCGCGGCCTCATCGAGGCGTCCGCGCAGTATGATCTTGCCGACTATCTTTCGGCCATGAAGGCGCGGGCGGAGTTTGCCGGCAGCGTTCATGCGCTGTTCGAGGAGATCGACCTCCTGCTGCTTCCAACCCTTCCTGTCGAGCCGTTTGCGGCCGATCGCGAAGCGCCCGAAGGGTTCGCTTCCCCGTCCGAGGTGCTCGCCTGGACCGGCTGGACGCCCTTTACCTATCCCTTCAACCTGTCCGGCAACCCGGCGGCTTCGCTGCCCTGCGGCCTGACGGTGAACGGCCTACCGGTCGGCCTGCAAGTTGTTGGCCGCCGTCATGCCGATGCGCTTGTCATGGCGTTCTGCCAGCAGGCCGAAGATCATGTTTTCAAAGAAAAAATACCTCCGCTTGTCAGTGCTGGCGACAAAGCGGGGCGGGGAACACCCAGCAACCCAACTGCGGAGATATCGACATGGAATTCAACAGGAGAGCATTTCTAAAGAGCTCGGCGCTCGCGGGCGTTGCCGTCGGCCTGCCCGTGCTCAACACCGCCTTTTTCGTCAATCCGGCGCATGCTGCGGAGGGCAAGGTCCTCAACTTCATGTCGGCGGAAAACTTGACCGGAAACTGGGATCCGTCCTCCCACACGACGCTCGCCCAGATCAATCTGGAAAGTTTTGTGTTCGGCTATCTCACCCGTGCGCCGATGCGGCCGGACAAGCCGGACGAGCTGGTGATGGAACTGGCGACCGCGATGAAGCTCATCGACGAGCACACGCTGGAATTCACGCTGCGTGAAGGCGTGACCTTCCACGACGGCAAGCCGTTCACGGCCGAAGACGTCAAGGCGACCTACGAATATGCGAGCCAGCCCGACCGGCCGGCGGCCTGGTATCCCGGCATTTGCGAGGTCGAGGTGGTGAGCGACCATGTCGCCCGCATCAAGACCGAGAAGGGTGGGTATCCGGCGAGCCTCTTCTGGTTCCTCTCGGCCTTCCTGCCGATCATGTCGGCGAAGGACGTCGCCGACCCGAAGACGCTGTCGTCGCGTCCGAACGGCACCGGCGCCTTCAAGTTCGCCCGCCAGGAGGGCAACACGACGGTGCTTGAAGCCTTCGACGGCTTCTATCTCGGCAAACCGACCCTTCCGGGCATCAATTTCAGCTTCGTGGGTGACGCGACCACCCGCACGCTGGCCCTGCTGAACGGCGAGGCCGACCTCATCGAACGCCTTGAGGCAGAGCAAGTCCAGACCATCGAGGAAACCGGCGGGTTCAAGTTGAACAAGGCGGTGTCCGTCGAGAACAAGTATCTCTGGTTCCGCTGCTCAAAACCGCCCTTCAACGATCCGCGTGTGCGTAAGGCGGCGGCCCATGCCATCGACCGGGCCGTGTTGCTCGACATCCTCGGCGTCTCGGGTCATGCCTCCAAGGCGTGGATTTCGCCGGTGAAATTCGGCTACATCGATACGCCGAACTATCCGGAATACAATCCGGAGGAAAGCCAGCGGCTTCTTGCGGAGGCGGGCTTCCCGAAGGGCGAGGGCCTGCCGGAACTCGAATACATTACCTCGGTCGGCTTCTATCCGAAGACCAAGGAATATGGCGAGGTCATCACGGCGATGCTCCAGGAACAGGGCTTCCCCGTGAAGCTCAACGTCATGGAGGTCGCGGCCTGGAACGAGCGGCTCTACGACCGGCCGGGCGGCGGGCCGGGCCACATGATCGACTGCGGCTGGTCGACCGGCTCGCCGGAACCGGACCTCGTGCTGCGCACGCACTTCCATTCGAGTTCGAAGCGGATCTGCGGCATCGACGACAAGGATCTGGATGCGGTGCTCGACAAGGAGCGCAACACGCTCGACCCGGCGGCACGCAAGGCGGTGATCCAGAACGAGGTCATGCCGATGCTGGCCGACAAGGTGCCCGCGCTGTCGCTGTTCACCTCGGTGTTCATCCACGCCATGCGCGATGGGCTGGACGGGATGTATTTCTACCCGAACGGCATGATGGACGCGGCGAAGTCGACGCTTTCCTGATGGCAAGCGGCGGCCGCCATCGAAGGCGGCCGCCTCCATACCGATCAGTGTCAAGGGAAGCCGCATGTTCATCCTGTCGTTCCTGTTGAGACGGCTCCTGCAGGGAGCCCTCATCATTCTGCTTGTGACCTTCATCATCTTCACGCTGCTGCGCGTGGTGCCGGGCGATCCCGCGCGCCTCATCGTCGGCGGCATGGCGCCCGACGAGGTGGTGGCAATGAAGGCGAAGGAGCTCGGCCTCGACCGGCCGATTCCGCTGCAGTTCGTGTCCTATCTCGGCGACATCGTGACCGGCGATCTCGGCACGTCCTTCGTCCGGCCGAAGAGTGGCGCCAGCCTTGGCGGTGCGTCCTTTGACGATGCCACCCGCGAGGAGCGCGCCAAGGTGATGGACCTCATCCTCGGCACGCTGCCGATGACACTTCAGCTTGCGGCCGTCGCACTGGCGCTTGCCTTGCTTGTGGCCGTGCCGCTCGGCACTTTGGGCGGGCTCTATCCGGGGCGCTGGCCGGACAAGCTGGCGCTGGCGATTGGCTCCATCTGCGTGTCGACGCCAAATTTCTGGCTCGGCATCGTCCTGACGCTGTTCCTGTCGGTGAAGCTGAAACTGCTGCCGGCAATCGGCTATCGCGGCTTCAGCTACACCATCCTGCCGGCGATCGTGCTGGCGGTGGAGATCGTGCCGTTTATCCTGCGCACGCTCACCGTCTCGGTGGCGCAGGTGATGCGGGAGGATTTCATCCAGCTGGCGCCGATCCGGGGCTTGAGCCGCAGCCGCACGATCTTCCACCATGCGCTCGGCAATTCGGCGATCCCGCTGATCAACCTGCTCGGCGTGCAGCTCGGCATGCTGCTGGGCGGGGTTCTCGTCATCGAATTCATCTTCGACTATCCGGGCCTCGGCCTGCTGACGATCAACGCCGTGCTGCAACGCGACTTCCCGCTGATCCAGGGAATCGCGATCTTCATTTCCGTGATGTTCGTGATGATCAACGTGCTTGTCGACCTGATCGCGATGACCATCGATCCGAGACTGGAGTACTGACGTGGCCGATATCGTCCAAGAGAGCGCCGCCCCGCGTCCTGCCGAAAAACGCGGCGTCACCCCGACCCGGCGCATGCTCCAGATCGCGTCCGCGCGTACGGATTTCCGCATCGGGTTCATCGGCTTCGGCCTGCTCGTCGTGCTGGCGATCTTCCTGCCGCTCCTAAGCTCGATCGACCCGATCAAGATCGCATACAGTTCCAAGCTGCTGCCGCCGTTTCCCGCAGAAGGCTGGAAATGGCCCTATCTGCTCGGCACGGACCAGCTCGGCCGTGATGTTCTGCTGCGCTGTCTGGTCGGCCTGCGTTACTCGCTGATGATCGGCATCACCACGGTCGTCCTGATGTTCGTTGTCGGGTGTAGTCTTGGCCTCTATGCCGGCTTCCGCGGCGGTTGGGTCGATGCCGTCATCATGAGGCTGACCGATGCGCAGCTGTCGATACCGATGATCATCCTCGCCATCACCATTCTCGGCGTCTCCCGCCCGACGGTGCCGGCGATCATCCTCGTGCTCGGCCTCTCCGGCTGGCCGCTCTATGCCCGCGTCGCGCGCTCCGTGGCACTTGGCGAGCGCAATCGCGGCTACGTGCTCGGCGAACGGGTGCTTGGTGCATCGGATCTCCGGATCATGCTGCTCTTCGTCGCTCCCGTCGTGCTGCCGCCGATCGCCTTCGTCGCAGTGCTGGATATCGCCCGCATGATGATCTTCGAATCCATCCTCGGCTTCCTCGGCCTCGGCGTGCAGCCGCCGACGCCGACCTTCGGCAATGTCATCGCCGATGCGCGAAAATATCTGCTCAATGCCTGGTGGATCGCCACCATGCCGGGCCTCTTCATGCTGGTCTCGCTCACCTGCCTCAACCTGATGGGCTCGGCGCTGGAGCGTGCCCGCAATGCTGTCCTGAGAGGAGAGGCGTGATGACTGACCCCATTCTCGCCGTCTCCAACCTCAGCGTCGATCTGCAACGGGAAGACCGCAAGCGCCGGATCGTCGACGATGTGAGTTTTTCGCTGGCACGCGGCGAGGTGCTCGGCCTCGTCGGCGAGGCAGGCTCCGGCAAGTCGGTGCTCGCCCGCGCACTGGTGCGGGCGATTGCCTCGCCGCTCGACATTGCCGGCGGCAAGGTCGTCTTCGAGGGCAGGGATATCCTCACCCTCAACCCGCGCGGTCTCGCTTCGGTGCGCGGCAACCGCATCGGCTTCATTGGCGCAAACCCGATGGGTTCGCTCGATCCGCGCCTGCCGATCGGCAGCCAGATTGTCGAAAAGCTGCGTTGTGTGCAGCCGAGGATCGGACGGGCGGAGGCGCGGGATAAGGTGCTCGACCTGCTCGGCCGTGTCCGTATTCCATCGCCAAGCGCCCGCTTTCACGAGGCGCCGTTCCAGTTCTCCGGCGGCATGATGCAGCGGGTGATGATCGTCGATGCGCTCGTCTCCGATCCGTCGCTGGTCATCGCCGACAATATCACGCAGCCGCTCGACGTGACGGTTGCAGCACAGATCATCCGGCTGATCGATGGTCTCCGGCAAAGCCTCGACACGGCCTTCCTGTTCATCTCCTCATCGCTGCCGGTGGTGGCGCAGATCGCGGAACGCACGCTGGTCATGCAGCGCGGCCGTATCGTCGAAGAGGGCCGGACGGCAGAGCTTGCCACCAACCCGCAGCAATCCTACACGCAGACCCTGCTCTCCCGCATTCCGCCGATCTGGAAGAATGTGACGGCGCCGGTCGCGACCGAAGGCGAACCGGTGCTGACGGTCGACAACGTCCTTCGCACCTATCTCGTGCGCCGGCGCGGTTCCTTCAACGCCTATAACGAAGTGAAGGCGGTGCGCGATGTCTCCTTCACGGTGAAAGCCGGCGAGAATTTCGGAATCGTCGGCGAAAGCGGGTGCGGCAAGTCCACGCTGACACGGCTTCTGGCCTGGCTGGAGCAACCGGATGGCGGCCGTATCGCCTTCCTCGGCAAGGACCTGTCGCATCTCTCCGCCCGATCGCTGACGGAGATGCGCAAGTCGTTCCAACTCCTCCTGCAGGATCCCTACGGCTCGCTGCCGGCCGGCATGCCGCTCCGGCGCATGATCGAGGAACCGCTGCTGATCCACGGGATCGACCGGGTCGAAGCCGGACGGTTGGCGCTGGAGGCGATGGCGGAAGTGGGGCTCGACGCCGACCTTGCCGAACGGCTGCCGGTGGGCCTCAGTGCCGGCCAGCGCCAGCGCATCAACATTGCCCGGGCACTGGTCCTGAAACCGCGTCTCCTCATCCTCGACGAGACCCTGTCGGCACTCGACCAGGTGGAGCAGGCCGAATTGCTGGACCTCTTCACGCGGCTTCAGGCGACGCACGGATTTTCCTATGTGTTCATCTCGCACGATCTCGCGCTCGTGCGCCGGATGTGCCACCGTATCGCGGTCATGTATCTCGGACGCATCGTGGAACTTGCCGACAACACCACCCTGTTCGAACACCCGCACCACCCCTATACGCGGGCGCTTTTGAGTGCCATGCCGACGCTGGAGGACAACCGTTTTCCGCGTCCGCGCTATCTTCTCGATGGCGAGCCGCCGAGCCCGATCGATCTGCCGCTCGGCTGTTCGTTCCGCTCGCGCTGCCCGCGTGCGGAGAACGACTGCCAGAAGACCGATCCGCCGCTGGTCGCACTTGCCGGTGGCAACTACGCCGCCTGCCTGCACCGGCACACGGCGCTGCATGAGGAGGAGACCGCCGATGTCGAGTGAAGTCCGCAAGGAGGTCATCCTGGAACGGCTCGACCGCGACCAGCGTGTCAGCGTGCTCGAGCTTTCAGCGGAGTTCGGCGTGTCGGGCGAAACGATCCGGCGCGACCTGAAGGATCTGGAAGCCGAAGGCGCCGTCCGGCGCGTGCATGGTGGCGCCATCCCGGCGGGCCGTACGGCCGATACACCGATCACCGAACGCATCAAGCTGCATGCGCTGGAAAAGGACGCAGTCGCCGGCCTCGCGCGCGATATCATCAGCGACGATTGCGTCATCTTCCTGGATACGGGCACGACGACACTGGCACTCGCCCGCCGACTCATCGGCTTCAAGAAGCTCCGGCTCTACACCAATTCGCTGCGTATCGCGCAGGCCGCCTGCGAGCATTTTGGCGTGCAGGTGCTGATGACGCCGGGGCACCTTCGCCCGGTGGAGCAGGATCTCGTCGGCTACGACACCATCGCCTACATCCAGCAGTTCCACTTCGACATGGTTTTCATGGGGGCAGCGGCGGTCAATGCCGACTACGGCTTCATGGATTTCGAAGAGGACGAGGCCCGCATCCGCCAGGTGCTGCTGAAGCAGACGTCGCGAAGCGTGATGCTCGCGGATCATTCCAAGTTCGGCAAGGTCGGCAATGTCATCACCGCACCTTTCGGCCGCGTGCACACGCTCGTGACCGAGCGCCCTCCGCCGGAAGATATCGCCGGTGCTTTACGCGCGGAAGAGCTGGAGATTATCCATGGATAGCGCGGTGATGGTGCACGGTGCCGACCTGACGGCGATTTTCGACCGGATATCCGCCATCGGCGCACGGCCCGGCGAGGGTGTGACGCGGCTTGTGGCCAGCGCAGAGGATGGCGCGGCGCGTGCCCTTTTCTCCGAATGGATGGCGCAAGGCGGTGCCCGCATGGCGCAGGACGCCATCGGCAACCAGTTTGCCTGTTTCGACTGGGCCGGTGAAGGTTCCCCCTGGATCTTCGCCGGCTCGCATCTTGACACGCAGCCGCGCGGTGGCCGCTTCGACGGCACGCTCGGCGTGCTCGCCGCCGGCTGCGCAGCACTGGATCTCGACGCCGAGATAAAGAGTGGCCGCGCCCGGCCGACCCACAATCTTGCGGTCGTCAACTGGACGAACGAGGAGGGCGCACGATACCAGCCGAGCCTGACCGGTAGCAGCGTCTTCTCAGGCGCCTTGCCGCTTGGTGATGCTCTCACACTCACGGATGGCGCCGGGATTTCGCTTCGCGACGCGCTCGCCGCGATCGGCGTGTATGAGGGGACGGGACGCATTCCGCCACGCCCCGAAGCCTATGTCGAACTGCATGTCGAGCAAGGGCGCACGCTTGCGGAAGCTGGCCGCCGGATTGGCGTGATCGAGGGCACCTGGGCCGCCCGCAAGATGACGGTCACCTGGATCGGCCGTGCCGCCCATACCGGCCCGACGCCGATGGCCGACCGGCGCGATGCGCTTCTGGCCGCCGCGCAGGGGATCGCCGCCTTTGAGGCCGTCATTGCGGCAAACCACCCTCATCTTCATCGCTCCGCCGCGCGCCTCGTCGTCGAGCCGAACTCGCCGAATGTCGTGGTCGAACGGGCGACAGTCTGGTTCGAGTTGCGCGGCCTTGACGTGGCGGAACTGGGCAGGGCGGGAGAGGCGGCACTTGCAGCGTTCAGAACGGCCGCCGCCGGTACGGGCACACGGCTGGAGATCGCAGCCGACGCGCTGAGGCCACCCGCGGACATGGACAACCAACTCATGGCCATCGTCGACGAGACGGCTAGGTCCTGTGGTTTCGAACCGTTGGCCATACGCTCGGTTGCCGGGCACGATGCCGTCGCGCTGCAAAACAGCGGCATTCCCTCGGCCCTGATCTTCATTCCCAGCGTCGACGGCATCGCGCACCACCCGGACGAATTCACGCATCCGGAGGATGTGCAGGCCGGTTACACGGTGCTGACGGCGGTGCTCCGGCGCCTCGTGCAAGGAGGTTTCCATGCAGGTTGACGACGCAATGCGCGCTGCACTCGCGGCGGTCGGTTTGCCTGATGCGGTGCTCTCGCCCGCAATCGGCGGCGTCGTGTCGCCCATTCACCGGGCCGTCGAGAACCAGTGCTGCTTTGCCACCGGAAAAGGGTCAGACCCGGTCTTCGTGAAACGCCGGCACGACGACATGGCTGTGTTCATCACATCGGAACATGTGGTGGAGGCGAGCGGTAAGGCGGGCGAACTCGGCATCGCGCCACGCCTTCTCCATGCCGACCCTGCCAATGGAATCCTGGTATTCGAAGCGCTTGGCGAAGAATGGGCATGGGGACATACCGATGTCTTGCGCCGCCCGTCGGTCTTGGAAAACCTGCTTTTGGCGAAGCGGGCCTTCCATAAAGCCGTGCCGCTTTCTGAAACACGCAGCGTTTTCAACCTTATCGCAGACTATCGCCAATTGGCCGATGCAGCGGACGTGATCCTGCCCGCACCGGTTCTCACCGTCACGGCGGCTGCCGCGCAAATTGCTGCGGCCATTACCGCCGCGGGTATCGATACGGTTGCCTGCCATGCCGACGGCGCTTCGTCCAATGTCATGGTGGGACCCGGCAATACGGTCCGGCTCGTCGATTTTGAGTGGGCGCGCCAGGCGGACCTAGCCCACGATCTCGGTACGGTGCTCGCCGAACTGCTGCCCTTCGATGGCGAGGCTTTGCTGGCGATCGAGATCGCAACAGGCAGGCCGGATGCGCAGATGCTTGCGCGGGCGCGCCTCTATGGTGCGGCAGACGATCTGATGTGGGCGCTCTGGGGCTTCATCAGCGCCGCCCGCTCGCCACGCAAGCATGTCGAATTCTTCAAATATGCCGAGTGGCGGCTCTTGCGAGCGCGGACCGTCGTCGAGGGGCCGCACTTCGAGACGTGGCTGAGGAAAGTCTGATGGAGGGGGCGATGAGGCGCAGGTTGGGTGAAGGCGCATCTCTGGGAGAGCAGGCGATCGAGCGGGCTATCGCTGTCGTGACGGACTGGCAGGGACGGGAGATTTTCTACGAACCCGTGCCCGGCGGTATCAGCAACCCGAACTGGCGTGTCCATATCAGCGGCGCGCCGCACAGCTTCTTCGTGAAGATCCCCGGCGAGGGTACGGAGATGTTCATCGATCGCCGGACCGCCAACGAGGCAGGTCGCAAGGCGCATGCCGCGGGTGTCGGCGCCCGCATCGTCGACTTCTTTCCGGAAACCGGAATCGAGGTCAGCGAATTCGTCGACGGGCTGCGAACCTCCACCAATGCCGATTTTCTCGACCCTGTCGTCCGCTTCAATGGCCTGCGTGCTCTAAAGGCGTTCAACGACAGTGCGCCGCTCTCCCAGCTCAAGACCACCTTCGACATGATCGACGAGCATTTCCAGCAGGTGTTGACGCTGGGCGGCGAGTTCCCGATGGATTTCGGCTGGCTTAACGCCCGTTACCGCGAAGCGCGGGCTGCTCTGGAAGCCTCCGGCCTCGACCTGGCGCCTTGCATGAACGATACGCTGGCCGGCAATTTCCTGCTCCATGCCGACCGCCGGGTCATGCTGGTCGATTTCGAATATGCGTCCACCAACGACCGCGCCGCCGAACTTGCCCTCTGGTTCAGCGAGATGTGCTTTTCGCCGGAGGTCGAGGCGGAGTTGATCGAGGAATATTACGGCCGCGCCGACCGGGCCGTGCTGGCGCGAGTTTCGCTGTTCAAGGCGCTCGTCGATCTGAAATGGTCGACCTGGGCCATGGTGCAGAATGAGGTTTCACGCCTCGATTTCGATTTCTTCAAATACGGTTTCTGGAAGCACATGCGGGCGCGGTTCGTGATGAACGATCCGCGCTGGCCTGAATGGCTGAAGGCGGTTTAGGGGATTGGGAGGAGATGCCGTGCTGATTTCACCCGATTTCATGCGCCGGATTGCAACCGTTGCCGCGCGTGAAGCGCTTCCGCGTTTCCGCTTGCCGGGCCTTGTCACCAACAAGCTCGCCAGCGGCTTCGATCCCGTCACCGAGGCGGACCGCGAGACCGAAAAGGCGATCCGGGCACTGATCAGGGCGGAGTTTCCGGATCATGGCATTCGCGGCGAAGAGTTCGGTGCTGAAGGCGCCGATGCGAGCCATGTCTGGGTCGTCGATCCGATCGACGGCACGCGTTCCTTCATTTCGGGCATTCCACTCTGGGGCACGCTTGTGGGCTTGATGCAGGATGGCGATGCCATCGCCGGCATGATGGCACAGCCCTTCATCGGCGAATTGTTTTATGCGACGGGCGCGGGCACGCATTACGAAGGCCCGCACGGCAAGGCGCAGCTTTCAACACGCGCGACAACAGACCTGTCCGAGGCGACGCTCTGCACCACGACGCCGGCGATCTTCGAGCCGGAACGACGGGCCGCTTTCGACCATTTGGAGCGGCAGGTCCGTCTTTCGCGCTACGGAACGGATTGTTATGCCTATTGCATGCTCGCCGCTGGCCAGATCGACCTCGTGGTGGAAGCTGGCCTGCAACCGTATGACATCGTCGCCCTCATCCCGATTATCGAGCAGGCAGGTGGCACGGTGACGGATTGGGATGGTGGCCCGGCGGAAAGTGGTGGCGGCATCATTGCAGCGGCGAACTCGGAGCTGCACGCAAAGGCATTGGCCGTTCTGCACGGAAAATGAGCGGGCGGCACGCATGGTGCCGCCCCGTTTCATCCAATCGTTCAGACCTGAACGACATGCGCCGAGCGCGGCAGCGAGGAGAGAATTTCCGGACCGTTCTCGCGCAGGATCACGATGTCTTCCAGGCGAATGCCGAAGCGGCCGGGCAGGTAGATGCCGGGCTCGATCGAGAAGACCATGCCTTCCTCGAGCACGGTGTCGGAGGTCGCGGTGATGTAGGGCGGCTCATGACCGTCAATGCCCATGCCGTGGCCGGTGCGGTGCACGAAGTATTCGCCGTAGCCGGCATCCGTGATCACCTTGCGGGCGGCGGCATCGACGTCACGCGCCGGAACACCGGGCCGCGCGGCCTTCAGCGCCGCCTGCACGGCCTTCTCGACGATGGTGTGGATTTCGCCATAGCCTTCCGGCGGCAGGCCGATCACGGCCATGCGGGTAATGTCGGAGGGAAAGCCCTGCTTGCGGCCGCCGATGTCGATGACCACGGCGTCGCCCTCCTCGATCACCCGGTCGCTTGCCGAATGGTGCGGGAAGGCGCCGTTGCCGCCGGCGCCGACGATCCAGAACTGCGGTGAGGCGCCTTCCGAAGAGAAGTGCGCCCGGATCTCGGCAGCGAGATCCTTCTCGGTCATGCCCGGTTTGACGGCCGAAAATGCCGCCTGCATGGCCCGGTCGGCAATGCCGGCATTCATTTTCAGCTTGGCATATTCCGCACTGTCCTTGCGCATGCGCAGGCCGCCCAGCGTGGCGGGCGTGAAGTCGCGGCGCGTGTCTGCGGGCAGGGCGTCGAGAAGCAGCAGGGCAAAGTCGGCGCGCATAGTTTCGTCGAGCGCGACAAGGCCGGGGGCTTCCGCGCCGATCGCGGCGAGTGCTGCATGCAAGGCTTCAACCGGGCCGGCATCGTCCGCCCAGGTGTGGAAGGCGATGTCGGTGAATTCGCGGCTGCCCTCGGCATTCAGTCCCGGCATCAGGAAGGCTTCCTTTTCCGGGCCGATCAGCAGTAGGCAGGGCCGCTCATCGGGGTGCGGGTGGAAACCCAGCACCCAATCCATGTGCGAGCCCGGCGCGACGGCGACGAGGCCAGTGCCGGTGTCGGCCATGCTTTGACGTAACGCCTTGAAGCGCGTTGCGGTCTGTTCGTTCATGATCATGTCCTCGTTGAGATGGCGGAAAGGGGATGGTCGCTGCAGGCCGGTCCGACAGCGCCTGGGCGATCGGACCGGCGGCACCGTGTGCTAGCCTATGGGTTTACGGGTCTTGCTTGGCTTCGGCGCGCCGCGCTCGACGGCGGTGCGCTTGACGACGAGGCTTGGCGAGGTCTCGGCGGATGGTTCGCCGTCGCCGAAAACGTCCATCGTGCAGGTGTGGAAGACCGTTGCCATTTCGTTCGTATGGTTCCAGGTGACATGCGTCAGCGTCGACGGAAAATGCGCGGAATCGCCTGCCTCCAGAACGGTGCGTTCGCCATCGATCTCGATGGTCAGCGCACCTTTCACCACGAAGTAGATCTCCTCGCCCTCGTGCGACATCGGTTCGCTGCGGAAACCCGGTGGCTCGTGGATGAGGGTCGAGCGCAGGATGTTGCCCGGGAAGGATGCGGAAAGGCGCTCGTAACTGACGGCGCTATCGGGAGTACCGCCGAGCGCATAGACGAGGCGACCCTCGTGTCGTGTGATCGGTGCGTCGACCTTGGGCAACTGGAAGAAGGAGCCGACATCGGCCTTGAGGGCGCGGCTGACCGCAACGAGCGAGGTCAGCGACGGCACGGTGATGCCGCGCTCGATCTGCGAAATGAAGCCGACCGAAAACCCGGCCGCATCCGCGACCTGCTGCAATGTCATCTTGAGCTCGCGTCGGCGCTCGCGCAGGCGCTCTCCAACAGCAGAGCCCGCGTCAGACCCTTCTACACTCGTCACCGTCGTCATCCGAGTTTTTAGTATTACTTCAATAGTGCGCGAGCGGTCGGCATTGTCAAACGAATTTTAGTGCTGCTAAAAAATAGCGACACCTCTCATCGTCCTGGCAGGTGAAAGGCCTGCTGGAAATAGGAGCGGAAAGCGAGCATGGGCGGCGTTAATTCCATGTTGCGTCGCCAGGCGAGACCGACATCCATGGCCGGGACGGGGTCACTGATGTTCATGGTCTCGATGCGCCGGCCTTCGAGCGACCAGGGCCTATGCACCATGTCGGAGAGGATCGCCACGCCCTGGCCGTTTGCGACGAGCGAGCGGGTCGCCTCGACCGACGAGGTCCGCAAAATGACGCGTGGCTGGTAGGGCGAGGCGCTCCAGTATTTGAGCGCCGAATGTGCCGCTTCGTCCACCGTCAGCATGATGTAGGGTTCCTCGGCGATCTCCTTGAGGCCGACCGTTTCCGCCTGCAGGAGATGATGCTGCGCCGGCAGCCAGAGGCGGCGCGTCGAACTCAGCACCTTTTCCGTGATGAGGGCCGGATTGAGAATGTTGGAGGTGAGCAGCACGGACATGTCGTAGCGGTTGCTCAGGAGCCCTTCCTCGATAGACTCGCGGTTCAGTTCGAAAAGCTGGATCTCGAGTTTCGGGAAATGCCGGCGCAGTCGCTCGATGTGGAGCGGCAGGAAGTAGCCGATGACGGTATAGGTGGCGGCTACGGTCAGCGTGCCCTCGATCTCGCTGCTGACGACGTTGAGATGCGTCGCCTCGTCGACCTTCTTCAGGATCTCGTAGGCATGCGACAAGAACTGCCGTCCGGCGGACGTCAGGTCCATACCGTGCGGCGTGCGCAGAAAGAGGCTGACGCCCACCGTGCGTTCCAGCTCCTTGATCGCGGTCGTTACCGCGGACTGCGAAATGGAAAGATCGACGGCGGCCTGCGATATCTGCCCGAGTTCGGCGGTCGCGATAAAGTAGCGGATCTGCCGCAGACTGATCGTCATGGCTGTCGTCCTCTATCTGGTTTCCCGCGAAGAGGTATCAAAAAATCAGAATGGTCGATATCGAATTGGGCATCAAGCCGCCCAATTCCGTGCAGGTTCCAATTATCCATTTGTTTTTCCTAATTTTTGCGGCGCAACAAAAATGGGCAAGACGTTCTGATTTTCAGAATTCGTATATGAGAAAATAGAATTTTTCAAAAGAGGATAAACATCCTAGCGTTCTGTTGTCGAGAAAATGCATGTGAGGACGAGACATTGCGCGAGGTAGTCGACATCAACTGCGATATGGGTGAGGCGTTCGGTCGTTGGCACGTCGGCGATACCGAAGATGCATCCCTCATGCCGCTGATCAGTTCGGCCAATATCGCCGCGGGCTTCCATGCCGGCGATCCGAACCTGGTGGATCAGACGGTGCGTCTTGCCGCCCAGCACGGCGTCGGCATCGGTGCGCATCCCGGCTATAACGATCTTCAGGGTTTTGGCCGTCGCAAGATCGCCGGCACCGCGAAGGAACTCGTCAACGACATCGTCTACCAGGTCGGTGCGATCCGCGAATTCGCCCACAGGCACAGCGCACGCCTACAGCACGTGAAGCCGCACGGCGCGCTCTACATGGAAATGGCGGTCAATCCGGAATTGTCGCAGATCTTCGTGCAGTACATGCGCACCGTCGAGCCGAATGCCTACATCTTCTGCATGGGCGGCTCCGCGACGTGGCGCGCGGCAATCGAAGCCGGTCAGCCGACCGTGCGTGAATTCTACGCCGACCGTGATTACGACGACAGCGGCTCCATCGTGTTTACCCGCGACGCTGGCCGGCCGGATCCTGCCGCCATTGCCCGCAAGGTCGTGCGCGCCTGCAAGGAAGGCAAGGTCCGCACCGTCAAGGGCAACGACATCGAAATCGACTTCGAATCCATCTGCTTCCATTCCGACACACTCGGCGCGCTCGACATCGTGCGCCAGATGCGCGAGGCGCTGGTTGCCGAGGGCATTCGCATAACGTCGGTGTCCGGCGTCGCCGGCCCCTAGGACGAATGACACGAAAATAGACAGACAGGGCCCTTCCGCCGCTTGGAGAAAGCGGAAAGGCTCGACCATTCAAGCGGAGAGAGACATGAGCAAGATCGAGATCAGATCGCCCCTGCCGGGCACCTTCTACCGGTCATCCTCGCCGGATGTGCCGCCCTTCAAGGCGGATGGCGACAGCGTGGCGAGCGGCGATGCGATCGGGCTCATCGAGGTCATGAAGACGTTTCAGGAAGTGCCGGCCGGCGTCGAAGGCAAGAACATCACCTTCCTCGTCGACAATGACGAGCCGGTCATGGCGGGCCAGGTCATCGCCGAGGTGGAGGCATGACGATCCGCTCGCTCCTCGTTGCCAACCGCGGCGAGATCGCGGTGCGCATCATCAAGGCGGCAAAGGCGCTCGGCATTCGCACCGTGCAGGTCCATAGCGCCGCGGATGCCGACATGCTGGCGGTGAAGCTTGCCGATGCGGCCGTCGATATCGGCTCGCCGGCGCCGAAGAAATCCTATCTCAACATCGAGGCGGTGGTGAATGCCGCCAAGGCGGCAGGCGTCGACGCCGTGCATCCGGGCTACGGCTTCCTGTCGGAAAATGCCGATTTCGCCGATGCGGTGGAAGCGGCCGGCCTGATCTTCATCGGCCCGAAGGGTGACGCGATCCGCCTGCTCGGCGACAAGGTTGCGGCGCGCGAGGTTGCTGCCAAGGCCGGTGTTCCGACCGTGCCGGGCAGCGCAGGACGCCTTGCAACGATCGAGGAAGCCCGGGCCGTGGCGGCGAAGACCGGCTTTCCGATCATGATCAAGGCGGCAGCAGGCGGCGGCGGTCGCGGTATCCGCATCGCCGCCGACCTCGCCGATCTGGAGCGCCATTTCCCGCAGGCTTCTGCCGAAGCATTGGCTTCGTTCGGCGATGGCGGCCTCTATCTGGAAAAGGTCATCACCAAGGCGCGCCATGTCGAGGTGCAGATCCTCGGCGACGGCCAGAACTTCATCCATTGTTTCGAGCGGGAATGCTCGTTGCAGCGCCGCCGCCAGAAGGTCTGGGAAGAGGCGCCGTCCTTCCTGCTGCCCGCCGACGTGCGCACCCGGCTTTGCGACAGCGCCGTGGCGCTTGCCCGCGAGGTCGGCTACCGCGGCGCCGGCACGGTGGAATATCTCTATGACGAGGTGACGAACGAGTTCTACTTCATTGAGGTCAACACCCGCATCCAGGTCGAGCATCCGGTCACCGAGATGATCACCGGCATCGACCTCGTCGAGGAAATGATCCGCGTTGCCGGCGGCGCGCCGCTGTCGATCCGCCAGGAGGATGTGCAGGCCGAAGGCCACGCCATCGAGTGCCGTATCAACGCCGAAGACCCGGCCAAGGGCTTTCTGCCGGCGCCGGGCACCATCACCCGGCTCGTCGTGCCGGAGGGCGAGGGCATCCGTTTCGATACGATGCTCTACGAAGGCTACACGATCCCGCCGTTCTATGACTCGCTCGTCGGCAAGCTGATCGTCTGGGGTCGGACCCGCGATGCGTGCCTCGAACGACTGAGAGGTGCGCTGGAAGGCCTGACGATCGAGGGTATCAAGACGACGGTGCCGCTGCACCTGGCACTCGCTCAAGACGACAGCGTGCGGCGCGGTGCCTTCGACACGCGCTTCCTCGAAACATGGCTTGAAACCGAATTCGCCGCGAAAGCCGGCGCGACTGCGGAGGTTGCCTGATGAGCATCAGATACACATTCGGGGGCGACGAGCACCTCTTCGTCGAATGCAGCGAGGACATGTCGCTCGAAGCCTTCTTCAAGAGCCTCTCCATGGCAAAGGGCGTGCGTGAAAGCGGCATCAAGGGTGTCACGGAAATCTGCCCGGCCAATGCCTCGTTCCAGATCAAGTTCAACCCGGACATCATCCATCCCGACGACATCCTGAAGGAAGTGAAGTCGATCGAGGGGGCGGCCGCCAAGGCCGAGCCGGTGCTGAAGACCCGCATCGTCGAAATCCCGGTTTTCTACAACGACCCCTGGACGCACGAGACGCTGATGCGGTTTCGCGAGCGCCATCAGGACCCGACGGGCACGGATCTCGACTATGCCGCCCGCATCAACGATTACGGCTCGGTCGACGATTTCGTCGGCGCCCATTCCGGCTCGCCCTGGTTCGTCTCGATGGTCGGCTTCGTCGCCGGCCTGCCTTTCATGTACCAGATGGTCGAGCGGCAGCGGCAGATCCAGGTCCCAAAGTACCTGCGTCCGCGCACGGACACGCCAAAACTCACGGTCGGCCACGGCGGCTGCTTCGGCTGCATCTATTCGGTGCGCGGTGCCGGCGGCTACCAGATGTTCGGCATCACGCCGATGCCGATCTTCGACCCGACCCAGACGACCAGTTATCTGCGCGATTTCATGGTGTTCTTCCGCCCCGGCGACATCGTGAAGTTCAAGCCGATCGATCGCGATGCCTATGACCAGGCGGTCGAGGATGTCGACAAGGGCCGCTTCGCCCCGCCGATCCGCGAGGTGAGCTTCGACCTCCGGGAATTCCAGAAGGATATCGACGGCACAAACGCCAAGCTGGAGGGCATGCTCTATGGCCATTAAGGTTCTCCACCACGGTCTCGCGACCACCGTCCAGGATCTCGGCCGCCCCGGCTATTTCCACCTCGGCATCCCCGTCGGCGGCGCGATGGACCGCTATGCGATGCGCGCGGCAAACCTGCTCGTCGGCAATGACGAGGGTGCCGCCGGTCTCGAAGCCGTCTTCATCGGCCCGAAGCTGGAATTCACCGAGGACGCCCTCGTCGCGATTACCGGCGCCGAGATGCCGGCGAAGGTGGATGGCGTGGCACAGCCCGGCTGGACCGCCTTCAAGGTCAAGGCCGGCCAGACGCTGACCTTCGATTTCCTGAAGTCCGGCGCCCGCATCTGCATCGCCGTTTCCGGCGGCATCGATGTGCCGGAAGCGCTCGGCAGCCGCTCGACCTATCCGATCGGCGCACTCGGCGGCTTTAAGGGCCGCCCGATCGCCGCCGGTGACGAACTGCCGGTCGGCAAGGGAAGCCTTGCCAACGAGGGCAAGACGGTTGTCGAGGAGTTGCGCCGCAAGCCCGGCATGCCCGCGGAGCTGCGCGTGCTGCCCGGCCTCTACTGGCACCGCGTCACCGAGGAATCGCAGGAAAACTTCTTCGCCGACGAATGGAAGGTGGCAAACGAGGCGGACCGCATGGGCTATCGCTTCAAGGGCGGCCGAAAGCTCGATTTCGTCGAACGCGAACAGCCCTTCGGCGCCGGCTCTGACCCATCGAATATCGTCGACAGCTGCTACCCCTATGGTTCGATCCAGGTGCCGGGCGGAACCGAACCGATCATCCTGCACCGGGATGCCGTCTCCGGCGGCGGCTACTTCATGGTCGGCACGGTCATCTCCGCTGACATGGACCTGATCGGCCAGCTTCAGCCGCACACGCCCACCCGCTTCGTCAAGGTGACGATGGAAGAAGCGCTCGACGCCCGCAAGGACCGCGCCGCACTGCTCGGGAGGCTGCGCGCGACCTTCAACTGACAGCCAAACGCATGCATCAAAACAAGAGAGGGAACGATAATGAACACGCTCGTCAGAACTGCACTCGCCACGACGGCCTTGGCTTTCGCGCTCAACGGCGCAGCCATGGCCGAGACTTGGTATCCCTATGACGCCCAGGCGATCGAACCGCCGTTTGCGGCGGATGGCAAGCCGGTCGACGTGAAATACGAACCGCTCGCCAAGGCGGAAAAGCCCTGGAACATCTGCGTCTCCTTCCCGCACATGAAGGATGCCTACTGGCTCGGCGTCGACTACGGCGTCGCGGAACAGGCGAAGGACCTCGGCGTCAAGATGAACCTCGTCGATGCCGGCGGCTACACCGAACTTGCCAAGCAGATCAGCCAGATCGAGGATTGCGTCGCCGGCGGTGCGCAGGCCGTGGTGATCGGCGCCATCTCCTTCGATGGCCTCAACAACCTCGTCTCGGAAGTCACCAAGAAGGGCATTCCGGTCATCGACGTCATCAACGGCATTTCCTCGCCGGACCTGACAGCCAAGTCGCTCGTCTCCTTCTACACGATGGGCCACGAGACCGGCGCCTACCTCGCCAAGAAGCATCCGGCGGGCAGCGATCCGGTCAAGGTCGGCTGGTTCCCGGGCCCGGCCGGTGCGGGCTGGGTGGAAGCCGCAAACAAGGGCTTCATGGAAGCCGTTGCAGGTTCCGCCGTGCAGGTGCTCGATCCGAAATTCGGCGATACCGGCAAGGAAGCCCAGCTGAAGCTCGTCGAGGACGTGCTGCAGGCCGAGCCCGACGTGCGCTACATCGCCGGCACGGCGGTGACGGCAGAAGCCGCCCAGGGCCTCATCCGCGAACGCGGCCTCAAGGGCCAGGTCGAGCTTCTCGCCTTCTACATGACGCCCGGTGTCTACGAGGGCATCAAGCGCGGCTTCATCCTCGCAGGCCCAGCCGACTCCATGGTCATCCAGGGCCGTATCGCCATCGACCAGGCGGTGCGCGCACTGGAAGGCAAGGAACTCACCAAGCATGTCGGCCCCAAAATCTTCGTCGTCGATCCGTCGAATGTCGAGAGCGTGCCGCAGACCAACATCCTGCCGCCGGATGGCTACAAGCCGGTCTTCAGCGTGAACTAAAGAACCCAAGACGACCGCATGCGGTCCCGGCACGCCCCGGGGCCGCCATTGAGGAGGGACGAGGGTGACCGGTTCCGCGATGCCGCTCGTCGAGATGACGGGCATTACCAAGACATTTCCGGGGGTGAAGGCGCTGGACGGCGTGTCCTTCACGCTGATGCCGGGCGAAGTGCATGTGCTGTTCGGCGAGAACGGTGCGGGCAAGTCGACGCTGATCTCCATCCTCTCCGGCGTCTATCCGCAGACGGCAGGCACGCTGGTGCTCAATGGCGACACGGTGTCCTTTGCCTCGGTGGGCGATGCCAAGAAGAACGGCGTTGCCGCCGTCTTCCAGGAATTCTCGCTGGTGCCGACGATGAGCGTGGCGGAAAACATCTATCTCGGCAGCGAACCCAAGCGCGGCCCCTTCACCGACAAGGGCGCCATGCGCCGCGGTGCCGAAAAGCTCTTCGCCGATCTCGGCTTCCCGATCGACGTGCGCCGCTCCGTCGTCAGCCTGTCCCGCGCCGAGCAGCAGATGACGGAGATCGCCAAGGCGATCCATTCCGAGGCCCGTATTCTCATTCTCGACGAGCCGACCGCTTCCTTGACGGAACGCGAAACGGAAACGCTGTTCCGCATTGTGCGCGAGGCCAAGGCCCGCGGCGTCGGCATCGTCTATATCTCCCACCGCATCCAGGAATTCTCGCAGATCGCCGACCGCATCACGGTGCTGCGCGACGGCAAGCTGATCGGCACGGTCGGCGTCGATGCGCTCTCTCCCAAGGCTTTGGTCGAGATGATGACGGGCCGCGCCATCGACGAAATCTATCCGACCATCGCCCGCAAGGCGGACGGCGACGTGCTGCTGTCGATCCGCGGCCTGAAGGCCTGGGGTGTGGGCGGCGTGGATATCGATGTCCGTGCAGGCGAGGTGCTCGGCGTCGCCGGCCTGGTCGGCAGCGGCAAGTCGCGCACCTGGCGGGCCGCCGTCGGGCTGCTGCCGATCAAGGCCGGGTCCGTGACGCTGAAGGGCAGGGACGTCACCCACGCGCCGACCCGCCGCTTCGTCGGCGACGGTGTCTTCTACCTGCCGCCGGACCGCAAGTCCGAAGGGCTGATGCTCTCGGCCACGACGCGCCGCAACATCGATCTCGGCGCGCTTGAGCGTGACGAGGCGTCCGGTTTCCTCGGCGCGCTGTCGCCGGCAAAATTGCGCAGCATCACCGACGGCATCGCCCGGCGCGTCGACATTCCCGAAAACTATATGGGCCGCGCCATCTCGACGCTATCTGGCGGCAACCAGCAGAAGGCGCTGTTCGGCAAGGGTTTCGGCCGCGACTACGACCTCTACATCTTCGACGAGCCCACCGTCGGCGTCGACATGGGCACGCGCGCGGCCCTCTACCGCCTGATCAAGGAACTGGCGGAGGCCGGCAAGGCTGTCGTGGTCATTTCGTCCGATCTGCCCGAAGCCATGAACCTCGCCCATCGCCTCGTCGTCTTCTCGGCCGGCCGCATTTCGGCGGAGCTTGAGGGTGACGCCATCAACGAGGAGACCATCCTCGCCTCCTTCTTCTCCCATGAAAGGCCAGACGCATGAACACCAGCGCCCAACCGGTGGCGGAGACACAGGCTTCGGCCGGCTCGCCGATCCTCGCCTTCCTGCGCACCGTCTTCGTGCGCGCCGGCGTCCTGCCGTTCTTCCTCGTCGCCGCCCTCATCATCTTCACGCTCGCCTCGACGCAGTTCCTGTCGGTGCAGAACCTCACCAACGTCGCGCGCCAGTCGGTCTACCTGATCCTCGTGTCGCTCGGGCAGATGCTGGTGCTGATCACCGGCGGTTTCGACCTGTCCGTCGGAACGGCCATCGCGTTGACCTCGGTCGTCTCGGCGACCGCGATGGTCGCGGCGTCCGGCATGTTCCCGGATGCCGTCTGGCTTGTCATCGCGATGGGTCTTGCCGCAGGCTTCGGCTCGGCGCTCCTGATCGGCACGCTCAACAGCATCGGCATTGCCGGCTTCAGCGTCTCGCCCTTCATCATGACGCTCGGCGTGCAGTCGGTTGGCGCCGGCATCGCGTTGTTCATCACCGGCGGCGTACCGGTCTCGGGCCTGCCCTACGAGTTCGGCGAGTTTTTCGGTTTCGGCCGCATCTTCGGCGTACCCGTGCCGGTGCTCGTCGCCCTATTGGCGATCGCCGCCATGTGGATCCTGATGAACCGCACCCGCACCGGCGCGCAGATCTATGCCGTCGGCGGCAATATCAAGGCGGCGCACCTCTCCGGCATCAACACGCGCCGCACGCTGTTCATCGCCTATGTCGTCTGCGCGCTACTCGCTTCGCTCGCCGGCATCCTGCTGACGGCCCGCGTCGAAAGCGGCGAGACCAATCTCGGCGGCACCATCGCGCTCGAATCGATCGCGGCCTGCGTCATCGCCGGCGTGTCGCTGCGCGGCGGCATCGGTCGGGTGGAAAGTGTGGTGCTCGGCGCCTTCTTCATCGTGCTGGTGCAGAACGGCATGAACATCATGCAGATCGGCTCCTACATGCAGATGGTCCTGCTTGGCAGCCTGCTCGTGCTCGCCGTCGTCATAGATCAGCTGCGTTATCGGATGCTTGTCGGCAATCGCTAAGGCATAAATTTAACGGTAAAACCCCGCCGGTATTGCTCCGGCGGGGTTATCTGTCCGGATTACACCGTCAGCGATGACAGGAGATCCGAAAGGTCGTCATCCCCCATATAGGCCATGGCGGATGCGCCGCCCGCGCCGGGCAATGCATTGACCTGCGACGATGTCATGGAGGCGAGCTGGCCGGGCGTAAAGGCCTGCGCCTGCTCGGGGCTGAGGCCTGCAAGAGCTGCCGTGCTGAGGCCGGAGATCGCGCCCGATGTCAGCGAGATGAGATCCTCCACCGAGAAGCTTGCGAGGTCGTCGGGGCCGAGCGCCGCAGCCTGGGTTGCCGTGAGCGCGCCAACCTGCGTTGGCGAGAGCGCTGCGATTTGCGATGAGCCAAGGGCTGCCATCTGGCCGTAGGTGAGAGATGCGACCTGGCCCGTCGACAGCGCGGCGATCGCGTCGGACGAGAGCGTGCCGATGGCCGTCGATGAAAGCCCCTTGATGGCCGAGGAGCTGATGGCGCCGAGTTCCTCGATCGAAATGGTCGCCATATGCGCGGCCGTCAATCCCGAGATGCCGGACGGGCTGAGCGCGGCGATCTGCTCGGTGCTGAAGGCTTCCAGCTGCTCGACGGTGAGGGCTGCAACCTGGTTGCTGCTCAGGCCTGCGATACCGCCGGTGCCGAGCGCGCCGATTTCGGCTTCCGACAGGGTCGCAAGATAGCTGGCCGGCAGGCCGCGGATGGCGCTGGAGCTGATCGCTGCCAGTTTTTCGAACGTGAACGTATCGAGAGCCTGCGTCGACAAACCGGCAAGCGCGGAGGAACTCAGGGCGCCGATCTGTGCGGCCGAGAGAGCCTCGACCTGCTCGAGATTAAGGCCCGAGACCTGGCTGCTGGTGAGGCCGGCGACGGCGCTCGCGCTCAGGGCAGCGATCTGCTGGGGCGTGAGGGCGGCGACGTCCTGCGCATCCAGGGCCGAAACCTGTCGTGAGCTGAGCGCACTGATCTGGGCGGTGGAGAGTGCCGCGACCTGCTGTGAGCTCAGGGCCGAAACCTGCGCTGTCGTGAGGCCTGCGACGCCGCTGCTGCTGAGCGCCGCGATCTGGTCAGCCGAAAGTCCGGCAATAACCGAGACGGAAAGGCCGGAGATAGCAAGCGAACTGATTGCCGAGAGTTCGGGCAGCGAGAAGCGTGCGAAATCTTCCGCCGTCAGCGCCGCCAGCTGCTTGGCACTCATTGATCCGATCTGCGTACTGGTCAGCGCCTCGACCTGATCGGCATTGAGCGCCGCGATCTGATCGCTGGAAAGCCCCGATACGCCTTCGGCACTGAGCGCCGCAATCTGCGCCGTCGTCAACGTGGCGATCGTCGCTGCCGACAGGCCCGCGATGCCGCGGGAACTGATCGCAGCGAGGTCGGCGATCGAGAACCGTTCGAGATCATCCACGCCGAAGGCTGCGATCTGCCGTGAACCCAGGGCGCCGACCTGCGTGCTGGTCAGGGCTTCCGCCTGGTCGGGGCTGAGCGCCGCGATCTGGTCGGTGCTGAGGGACGCAATGGCGCCCGAACCCAGGGCCGCAATCTGAGCGAGCGAGAGGGCCGCGATGTCGGCCGTGCTGAGCGCGCCGACCTGCGTGGAGCCGAAGGCGGCAAGCTGGGCCGTCGTCAGTGCTTCCAGCTGTGTGGCGCTCAGGGCATTCACCTGCGCGCTTGTCAGGCCGGCGACATTGATGGCGGCGATCTGCGCCGTGGTGAGGGAGGCGATGGTCGCCGTCGAAAGACCGGCGACGGCACTCGACGTGATGGCGCCCATTTCACGGGCGGTGAAGGTTTCCAGATTGGCGACGCTGAAGGCGGAAATCTGCGACGAATTCAGGGCCGCGACCTGCGTGCTGGTCAGCGCTTCGGCCTGCGACAACGAGAGGGCGGCGATCTGACTGGACGTAAGGCCGGCAACGCCAGTCGCGCTCATCGCAGCGATCTGGTTCGGCGAGAGCGCTGCAATGTCCTCTGTCCCGAGCGCCGCGATCTGTCGCGATCCGAGCGCTGCGATCTGCGCCGTCGTCAGGGCAGAAACCTGATCCGTAGTGAGCGCCGCGATCTGGCTGCTCGTCATGCCGGAAAGGCCGGCCGGGCCGATCGCTGCGATCTGGCTCGTGGTAAGCGAGGCGAGCGTGGCGGTGGACAGGCCGGCCATGGCGCTGGCGCTGATCGCGCCCATGTCCGAAACCGAGAAGGTGTCGAGCTGGTCCGAATTGAGCGCCGCGATCTGTCGGGAGCTCAGGGCAGCGACCTGGCTGCTGGTGAGGGCTTCGGCCTGCGCGGTGCTGAGGGCGATGATCTGGTCCGTCGTCAGGCCGGAAATAGCGGCCGTGCTGAGGGCCGCAATCTGCGCGGTCGTAAGCGAGGCGATGTAGGACGGCCCGAGGATGGCAATCTGTCGGGCATCGAGTGCACGGACCTGCGCCGGCGTCAGCGCGTCGAGCTGGTCGCTGCTGAGGGCCTTGATCTGCTTCGTCTCGAGCGCGCCGATCGCGGATGTGCTCAGCGCTGCCACCTGTGTGCTGGAGAGCGAGGCGATGGCCGCTGTGGAGAGGCCTGCAATCGCGCCGGCATTGATGGAGGCGATTTCCCTGGTCGAGAACGTCGCGATATCATCGGCGCCGAAGGCTGCCAGTTGCTCGGAATTGAGCGCGGCGATCTGGCTGCTGGTGAGGGCTTCGGCTTGGGCGGTGCCGAGGGCTGCGATTTGCCTGGTGGTGAGCCCGCTGATGCCGCCGGTGCTGAGGGCGGCGATCTGCGCTGCCGAGAGCGCGGCGACAGAGCCCGTGGACAGGCCGCCGATCGCGTCGGAAGTAATAGCCGCGAGATCCTTTGTGGAGAAGGTTGCGATGTCCTCCGGGCTGAGGGCTGCAAGCTGCGTCGAGTCGAGGGCGGCGACCTGGTTGGAGGTCAGGGCTTCCGCCTGCGCGGTGCTCAAGGCCTGCAATTGCCGGGCTGTCATGGCGGCGATCGCGGATCCGCTGAGGGCCGCGATCTGGGCGGTCGAGAGCGAGGCGATGGTTGCCGTCGAAAGGCCGGCGATCGCGCTTGCGCTGATCATCGCGATGTCCTTCGTTGAGAAGGTCGCTATGTCGTCCGTGCCCAGTTCATGCAGCTGCTCGGAGGTGAGAGAGCCGACCTGGGTGCTGGTGAGCGCTTCCACCTGGCTGGTGCTGAGCACTGCCAACTGCTGCGACGTAAGGCCGGCGATGCTGGCTGCGTTGAGTGCCGCGATTTGCGCGATGGAAAGCGCGGCGATCTTGTCCGTTCCGAAGGCTTCGATCTGCGCCGAGGTGAGGGCCGACATCTGCCGGCTGGTGAGGGCGCCGATCTGGTTGAGGCCAAGCGCTTCGATCTGGTCGTCGGTCAAGCCGGAAATGCCGGATGCGCTGAGGGCGGCGATCTGCGTCGTCGAGAACGACGCGAGGTCACTTTCACTGAGAGCCGCGACCTGACTGGAACCCAGCGCCCCGAGCTGAGCCGTCGTGAACGCGGAAATCTGGTCGGCGGAGAGGGCCCGGACCTGGCCGGTGGTGAGACCTGCAATGGTAGTAGAGCTGAGGCTGGCGATCTGAGCGGTGGAAAGGGCCTGGATATCGTCTTCCAGCGCCGCGATCTGCGTTGGCGTGAGGGCCTTCAGCTGGGCGGTGGAAAGCTGGCCGACCTGCGCGGAGCTCAGCGCCTCGATCTGTGCGGTCGTGAAGCCGGAAAGCGCGGCGCTGCTGATTGCGGCGAGCTGCGCCGATGACAGCGAGGTCACGGTTTCGAGGCCAAGCCCGACGATGGCCTTGTTGGTGAGGGCGGCGATCTGGGCCGAGGAGAGCGCTGCAATGTCGCCCGGTTCGAGTGCGGCAACCTGGGTGGCCGTGAGCGCACCGACCTGGCTGGTAGTCAGGGCGGCTATCTGCGCAGTCGACAGAGCTTCGATCTGGGCGGCGGTCATGCCGGCGAGTGCATTACGGCTGAGCGCGGCCGCCTGCGCAGTGGACAGCCGCGACACAGCCGCCTCGTCGAGGCCGGCAATGGCCTTGTTGGTGATGGCGGCGATATCCTCGGTCGAGAAGGTGGCGATGTCGCTTGCGTCGAGCGTCGCAAGTTGCGTCGAGCTGAGAGCCTTGACCTGAGCCGGTGTCAGCGCCTTGATCTGCGCCGTGCTCAACGCATCGATCTGGTCGATCGTCAGCCCGGCGATCGCACTGCTGCTGAGGGCGGCGATCTGATCGGTGGTGAGTGAGGCGAAGAAGTCCGGGTCCATGCTGGCCAGTTGCTTGGACTGGAGAGCACCGATCTGGAGCGCCGAGAGTGCGGCGATCTGCCCGCTCTTCAGGGATGCGAAGGCATCGCTGCTCAGGCCGGGAATGGCCTTGTGGCTGATGGCTGCGATATCTGCGGTGGAGAAGGTGGCAAGGCCCGCTACGCCGATCGCGCCGAGCTGAGCGGAACTCAAGACTTTCACCTGCGCAGGCGTCATCGCCTCGATCTGGTCTGCGTCGAGCGCGGCGAACTGCTTGGTCGTGAGGCTCGCAATGGCGCCGGTGCTGAGGGCCGCGATCTGGTCGGTGGACAATGCGGCGATAGCTGCGGTGCCGAGAGCCCCTAGGGCCTTGCCGTCGATCGCGGCGATCTGTGTCGGCGTCAGTGCGGCGAGGCCCTGCTCGTCCAGCGACGAAATCTGGGCTGCGCTCATGACGCGGATCTGCAACGGCGTGAACGCTTCGATCTGGTCGGCATCGAAAACGGCCATCTGCGTGATGGTGAGGCTGGCAATGGCGGCGGTGCTGAATGCGGCGACCTGGTCGGCGGACAGCGCTGCGATGGCGCTCGTGCTGAGGCCTGCGACCGCCCGGTTGCTGAGTGCTGCAATGTCGGCGGTGGAGAAGGTGGCAAGGCTGTCCGGTTCGATGGCCGAAAGCTGGGAGATGGTCATGTAGCGGATTTGCGCCGGCGTCAGCGCCTCGACCTGCTCGACGCTGAGGGCGGCGATATGCCAGGGCTTGAGCACGCCGATCTGGCTGGGCGTCAGGGCCGCGATCTGCTCGGTGGTGAAAGCGGCGATGGCCGCGGAGTTCAGGCCCGAAATGGCGTTGACCGGAATTGCGGCAATCTCGTCGCCGGAAAAGGCTTCGAATGCATAGCGATCGAAGGCCGCAACCTGGGTTTCGCTGAACGCCTTGATCTGCGTAATCGTGAAGGCCTCGACCTGATCGGCATTGAGAACGCTGACCTGGCTGGCCGTCAGGCCGGGAATTGCCCTGGCATTGAGTGCCGTGATCTGGGCGGGCGTGAGCCCGGCAATGGCGCTGGTGCTGAGGCCGGCGACAGCGCTGGCGCTGAGCGCGGCGATATCCAGCGTAGAGAATGTCGAGATGGTGTCGCCGTCGAGGACGGCGAGTTGCGCGCCACTCAGCACCTTGACCTGCGAAGGCGAGAACGCCTCGACCTGATCCATGCTCATGGCGCCGATCTGGGCCGTTGTCAGGCCTGCAACAGCGGCGCTGCTCAGGGCGGTGACCTGCTGGGTCGACAGGGCGCTGATGCCGGCCGTACCGAGGGCGGCGATCTGCCATGGTTCGAGCGCATTGATCTGGCTGGTGTTCAGCGCCTCGATCTGGTCGGGCAAAAGCGCTGCCATCGCGCCGGTGCCAAAGCCCTTGAGCGCCTTGGCGGTGATGGCGGCGATATTTTCCTCGGAAAAAGCTGCAATGTCGCGCGAATCCATGACGGCGAACTGTGCTGCGGTCATCGCGCGGATCTGCGCGGTCGTCAGCCCCTCGATCTGTCCCGGACCGAAGGCCGTGATCTGGGCGGTCGTCAGTGCGGCGATGGTCTTCGGGCTGAGGGCGGTGATCTGGTCGGCCGACAGTGCGGCGATTGCCGCGGTCCCGAGACCCGGCAAGGCCTTGCCACTGATCGCGGCGATGTCGCCCGTCGAGAAGGTGGCGATGTCGTCGGCTCCCATGGCCGCGAGCTGCTGCGCCGTGACAACCTTGATCTGGTTGGGTGACAGAGCCTCGATCTGGTCGCTGCTCATCGCGCTGATCTGGGTCGCCGTCAGGCCGGTGATCGCGCTGGTGCTGAGTGCGGGAATTTGCGCCGTGGTGAAGGCGGCGATGGCGTCCGTGCTGAGCGCGGCGATCTGTGCCGGCTTGAGCATTGCGACCTGCGCCGTCGTCATGCCGGCAATCTGCTCGGGCGTCAGCGAGGTGGCCTGCGGCAGCGTGAAACCGGCAATGGCGAGGCTGTTCAGCGCCCCGATCTGGTCGGGTGACAGCGCCCTGATGGCCGCCGTGCTCAGGGTCTGAACGGCCTTGTAGCTGATCGCGGCCATATCCGCGGTCGAAAACGTCGCCAGTTCGTCCGGAGAGATGGCAGCAAGCTGGGCGGCGCTCAAAACCATGACCTGGGACGAGGTGAGCGCCTCGACCTGTTCCTCATTCAGAGCACCGATCTGCCCGGCCGTGAGGCCACCGATCTGGTTCTGGGTGAGGCTTTCGATGGCGAACTTGTCGAGGGCGCCGAGCTGGTCGAGCGACAGGCCGATGACGGCGTGCTGCGAAATGGCGCTCAACTGCTTCGTGCTGAGGGTCTCGATATCCTCGACTTCGAGTGCGGCGACCTGCTTGGAGGAGAAGGCAGCGAGCTGGCCGGTGGAAAGCGCGGCGACATCTTTCGTCGTCCAGTCTGCGATCGCCGCCGTGGAAAGCTGCTTGATCTGGCTGATGCTCAAGGAGGAAACGACAGACGTCATATGGCAAATCCCTAATGAAAGATCGCAGTGCCTCCCGCAAAATCCGGCTCCATTTGGCAGCCGCGCGCAGCGCACAGGCCGGATGTCTCCACAATCCGGCAATACATCGATACGAAAGGGGGCTTGCCTGAAGCTGAAGTTTCGGGTGCGGAGAGTATAGCGGGCGGCCTTGAAACCCTGGTTTTCCAGAGTTTTCTGTGCCGCGGGCTACAGGACGCCCGATCTCCGCCCGAGCGGGGCATCACGATCCGAAAGCTGTTCGCAACAGAATCGGTGGATACGCCGAATCGATAGATCCAGATTCGAAACGCGCGCCGGCGCTGGTGATCGGCCGGCCCGTTTTGCTGACGATGGAAGCCAGATACGGCGGCTATTCTGACGCGATATGGCAAGTGACAGCCGAGGCGGCGCGACCAGATGCCCGCCGGCACTGGCCGCTTTCCTTGTCGCTTCGGTGCGGAGCCTTAACTCGCGGAGCGGAAGGCGCCGTCGATTTTGCTCGCTGGTGGCGGGGCGTAGCCGCCGAGGCGGGAGGTGCGGATGCTGAGGCCGGCCATGGCTTCAGCAAGTTTTACCGCGCAGGAGACGCCGTCGAGCACGGGCAGGCCGTGTTCTGCGGAAAGGTCGGCGGCGAGGCTTGCCATTCCGGCGCAGCCGAGCACGATCGCCTCAGCCCGGTCCTCGCTGATCGCAAGGCCGATCTCGCCGCTGATCTTCTGGCGGGCGTTGGAGCCCGGTTGTTCCAGTTCCAGCACGGCCACTTCCGAAGAACGCACGCGGGCGCAGCGGGTATCGAGACCGTAGCGGGCAAGATTGTGTTCCAGCGCCGGAACCGAGCGCGCAAGCGTCGTCACCACTGAGAACTTGTTCGAGATCATCGAAGCGAAGTGATAGGCGGCCTCGCCGATGCCGATCACCGGCTTGTCGGTGAGGCAGCGGGCGGCGTCGAGGCCGGTGTCGTCGAAACAGGCGATGACGACGGCGTCGCAATCCGGGTTGCGGCGGATGGTGTCGAGCAGTCCGGCGAGGCTCATCGCCTCGTCGAAAAAGCCCTCGATGGAGACCGGCCCATGCACGGGGTTGATCGCCGTGATTTCGGTTCCGGGAGAGGCGGCGGCGCGCGCCGCCTTGCCGATGTGTTCCGTCATCGATGCGGTGGTGTTGGGGTTGATGACGAGGATTTTCATGTCAGAGTTCGCCTCCGAGGTAGGCAGCTTTGATGCGGTCGTCGTTCATCAGGTCTTTTGAGTTGCCTGAAAGTGCGATCGACCCGGTGGAAAGCGCATAAGCGCGGTTGGAGATGGAGAGCGCCATGCGGCTGTTCTGCTCGACGAGGAGGATGGAAACCTTCTCGTCGCGGCTGATGGCGACGATGGCACGTGCGATGTCCTGCACCAGTTTTGGCGCGATGCCGAGGGAAGGCTCGTCCAGCAACAGGAGTTTTGGTCGGGCCATGAGGGCACGGCCGATCACCATCATCTGTTGTTCGCCACCGGACATGGTGTTCGCCTGCTGGTGATAGCGCTCGCGCAGGCGTGGAAAGCGTGTCAGCACGCTTTCCAGCGTCTTTTCGATCTCCGCCTTGTCGGTTCGGGTGAAGGCCCCCATCAGGAGATTGTCCTTCACCGACATCAGCGGGAAGGCGCGCCGTCCCTCCGGCACCATGGAGATACCCTTGCGCACGACGTCGGCGGCGGATGTGCCGTCGAGCCGCTGGCCCTCATAGTGGATCTGGCCGGACTTGATGGGCCGAAGCCCGGTGATCGCCCTGAGGATGGAGGACTTGCCCGCGCCGTTCGCGCCGATCAGCGCGACGGTTTCGCCTTCCGCCACATCGATCGAGACACCTTTCAGCGCATAGATGTGATCGTAGTACAGCTCGACATTTTCAACGCTCAATATTTTTGTCATGGCTTACATCCCGATCGCAGCATCTTCGGAGCCGAGATAGGCTTCGATGACCTTCTCGTTCTCGCGGATTTCCTGGGGTGTGCCCTCGGCCAGTTTCTGGCCGAAGTTGATGCACACGATGCGGTCGCTGATCTTCATCACCGCAGGCATGTCGTGTTCCACGAGCAGCACGGTGACGCCGCGTTCGTCACGAAGCCGGCGGACAAGGCCCACCATCTTCATCGTCTCGTCGTGGTTCATGCCGGCGAAGGGCTCGTCGAGCAGGATGACCTTGGGGTCGGTGGCAAGCCCGATGGCCATGCCCAGCGCACGCAGATGCCCCTGCGGCAGGTTCGAGGCGAGTTCGTTGCGAATCGCCTGGAGCCCGAGAAAATCGACGATGTCGTCGGCAGAGGCCGCGAATGCCGCCTCGTCCTCCTTGGCCTGCTTGCTGCCGAGGAAGAAGCCGAAGAGGCTCGCCTTGGAGCGCAGATGGTGGGAGACGATGATGTTTTCGCGCACCGTCATGGAGCGGAAGATCGTCGTTTCCTGGAAGGTCCGCACGACGCCCATGCGGGCCACCTTGTGCGGTGCGAGGCTGGAGATGCGCTCGCCGTTGAAGAGCACTTCCCCGCTGGTTGCCGGAACGAAGGAGGAGATCAGCTTGAACAGCGTCGACTTTCCGGCACCGTTCGGGCCGATCACCGAGAGGATCTCGCCCTGTTTGACATCGAAGGAGACATCGTTCACCGCCGTCAGGCCGCCGTAGCGTTTGGTGATGTTCTTGATTTGCAGGATAGGGGTCATGCGCGGCTCTCCTTCTTGTCGAGAAGGCTCAGGACACCGTTCGGCAGGACCAGCATGAGCAGGATCATGATGCCGGAGTAGATGAGGAGCTGATATTCCCGGGCGATCGACAGCAGATCCCAGCCGAAATAGAGCAGGAGCGTGCCGAGCATCGGGCCGAAGACGTAGCCGAGCCCGCCAAGGAAGCAGTAGAGCATGAAGTTCACGCTGTCTGCGACAACGAAGGAGGACGGATAGATTGACTGCGCGATGGAGGCGAACATGGCGCCCGCGATGCCGCCGAAGAACGAGGAAATCGCATAGGCGAGCAGCCGGAGGTAGACGGTATTGACACCGATCGAGGCCGAAAGCTCCTCGTTCTGCTGGAGGCTGCGGCAGAGATGCCCGAGCCGCGAATTCACGATGCGCCAGAGCACCAGATAGGTGATCACCATCAGCAGCGCGGCCATGATGTAGAAGCCGAAGCGCGGATTGCTGAGCGATCCCAGGGCCGGGATGATGGTCAGGCCGAAGATCGACAATTCACCCGGCAGCGGGATGGAGGTAATGCCCTTCGCCCCGTTGGTGATCGGTAAGGCAAGGGCAGTGAGGCGTGCCACCTCAGTCAATACCAGCGTCACCATGGCGAAATAGACTCCGCGGAGACGAAGGATCGGAAAGCCGATCAGGACGGAGATGAAGGCGCAGAACAGGCCTGCCAGCGGCAGCGTCAGCCAGAACGAGACGTTCGCCTGGGTGACGAGGATGGCCGAGACATAGCCGCCGATCAGCGCATAGGCGCCCTGACCGATATTGATGCGGCCGATATAGAAGGTGAGCCAGACGCCGGCTGCACCGACAGAGAGCAGCGCGACCGAGGTCAGCGTGTAGAAGAAATCCCAGCGCCCGGTCAGACTGATGAAGATCGGTACGAGCACAAAGACGGTGAGGAGGAAGGCTGCAAAGCCGAGGATTCTTGAAGTGGTCATGATCTCAACCCCACGGCTTGCCCATCAGCCCCTGCGGGCGGACGGCGAGGAAAACCATCAACGTGGCGAAGATGACGAGGTAGGTGATATCGCCATAGGCCGAAAGCACGGTCAGACCGACACTCTCCATCATGCCGAGGATGAACCCGCCGGCAATCGCGCCTGAAATCACACCGGCACCACCGATCATGATCATCAGGAAGGCCTTGACCGAGGTCGGGCCACCCATGCCGAGATTGACGCCGGTGATGGTGACGAGCAGGCCGCCGACGAGGCCCGCGAGCATCGCGCCGAGCGCGAAGCCGATCATCGAGTAGCGGGAGACATTCACGCCCATCAGCTGGGCGGCCATCTTGTCCTGGGCGAGCGCACGCATGGCGCGGCCGGTCCGGGAGTAGTTCATGAAGCCGATGAAGGCGACGATCAACAGGATGGCGAGAACGCCGATCAGGATGCGGTCATAGGGCATGATGATCCGCATGTCCCAGTTGAACACGCCGTTGACGATCTTCGGTACGCCGCGCTGCTTTTCACCGAAGAACAGCAGGATGACGGCATCGAGGAAGAAGGCGACGCCCGCCGCAAGCAGCATGGTCGATTCATCGCGTTTCGAGCGGCGCACGACCGGCGCGAAGAGGAATTTTTCGATGGCCGCGCCCATGATCGCAAGGACCACCGCCGAGGCGAAGAGGCCGACGATGAAGGGCAGGCCGAGCTGGACGACGACCGTATAGGTGACGAAGCCGCCGAAGACGTACATCTGCCCATGGGCGAAGTTCAGCACGTTCATCAGCGAGAAGATCAGCGTCAGCCCGAGGGCGATCAATGCATATTGCGCGCCGAGGTAGAGACCGTTGGCGATTATCTGTTCCATCGTGAGCCTCCAATGGAAGGTTCAGGCAAAGAGGGACCCGGCCGGAACTGCACGCGCGGTCCGGATCCCGTTCTCTTAAGTGGCCGCGCAATTCCGGATGGAAAACCGCTTCACACTTTTCCTGGAATTGCCCCAGGGTGCCTAGGCTCGGATCAGTCGACCTGGCCGACGAACAGCGTCTCGAACTTGCCGCCCTTGTACTCGTTTACGACGAGCGGAACGGAGATCTGCCGCTTCTGGCCGAAGGAGGTCATGCCGACATATTTCAGCTTGGCGTCGCCCTTCATGAAGGGGTTGGCGGCCTCGAACGTGTCCATCGTCTTCTTGAATTCATCGACGTTGTCGATGGCGGCGGGGTTCGCCTTCAGCGTTTCGAGGATATATTCGAGTGCGTATACCTTGGTGTTCGACTCGTCATTGTATTCGCCGAACATCTTCGTGTAGCGCGTGACGAATTCCGTCATCGTGTCGCTGGCAAGCTCAGGAGTAGACGCGCCACCGACGGAAATGAAGCCATCCGCGAGTTCGCCGGCACCTTCCTGCAGAACGCTCGCATCCTGCCCGGTTTCCGTCGAGATGAGGCCGGTATAGCCGAGTTCACGCGCCGAGCGGATGAGCTGCGGAGCACTGGCCGGCGAGACGCCGGAGAGCACGAGCAGGTCGGGCGAAGCCTGGATGACGGGCAGCAGAACCGGGGTGAAGTCGGTCGTGTCCACCTGGTAGGTCACGTTTCCGGAGACGACTTCCAGTTCCAGCGCCTCGGCGGCGGCAATGCCGGATTCACGCTGGCTCAGCGGGTCGGATTCGTTGGCCGCAACGAAGGCCACCTTCTTCACGCCCTTGGTTTCCTTCAGGTACTTGTAGATGGCAGGACCCGACTGATAGTTCGCAACCATGCCGAGGATCGCGTTCGATGCCGGCGCGGTGAAGAGTTCCTTCGGGAAAGCATAGGGGAAATACATGATGCCGTTCTGCTCTGCGACCGGGCGCACGGCGGCAGCGCCGTCATCGACATTCGGGCCGACGACGTAGTGCACGCCGTCCTGCGACATCTTCTCCATGCCGGCGATGGCCCGCTTGGGGTCCTTCTGGTCGTCGAAGGGTACGATCTCGATGGTGTAGGTCTTGTCGCCGATCTTGACGCCGCCCAGCTCGTTCAGCCAAGCCGCACGGGCTTCCATCGAACGCTGGTTCGAGACGCCCCAGGACGCAGCCGGGCCGGAGGTGACGCCGACGAAGCCGACTTTCAGAGTCGGGTTCTGCGCGTACGCCATAAGCGGCATGGACAGCACGGTGGCTGCGGCGAGGGCGGAAAATTTCAGGAATGTGCGCTTGTGCATGATGTTCTTCCTCTGGGCCATTGATCTATTTTCTATGGGCGAGCGGGTCGCGAGGGCGGCACGTTCGGCCTTGGCCAGGGCATTGAATGCATTGTTAACAATCTTGTCAATAGCTCGTGAACAAGGCATTGTTATTTTCGTCGACGAAATATGCGCTTGTTGGTCAACCAAATCAGACATATTTAGAGGCAGTGCAATAGAATGCGCATATGAGGAGATGCGGTGGTTGATTTGAGCAGAGGCAACGTGGTGGAGGCGGACGAAGTCGACGAGAGCGACATCGTCGAGCGCATTTTCGATGCCGTCATCGAGCAGAGATTGCCGCCGGGCACGAAGCTTTCCGAGTCGGCCCTGTGCGACGCTTTCGGGGTGGGGCGCATGCGCATCCGCCGCAGCCTGCTGTTGCTTGCCAGCCGCGAAGTCGTGGAACTCCACGCCAACCGTGGCGCCTTCGTCGCTTCACCGACGCCCGAGCAGGCCCGCGAGGTCTTCGAGGCGCGCCTGGCGCTCGAGCCGAACATTGCGCGCCTTGCCGTCCAGCGCGCCTCGGACGAGGACATAACGGCGCTGACCCGCCACCTCGAGATGGAATATGTGGCGCACAAGGAGCGCCACAGGCACGACGCGATCCGCCTTTCCGGCCAGTTCCACACCCTGCTCGCGCAGGTCGCCGGCAACGCCATCCTTATTCGCACGATGAAGGAACTGGTGACGCGCACCTCGCTGATCATTGGCCTTTTCGGCGCCGGCGTCAGCAACTGTCGCGACGACGACCATGCGGCGATCGTCGGGGCCTTTCACACGCGCGACGCAGAAAAGGCCGCCTGGATGATGACGCTGCACCTCCGGCACATTCAGGATCACCTCGAACTCGGCGCGAAGTCCACGGATTCCGTGGACCTCATGGAGCTTTTCCGTAAGCCTTGAAACGGCTTACCTCTCCGCCATGACGAGCGGCGGGCAATGCAGGTAACGGGCGACCTTGCGCTTGGCCGTGATATCGGCCCAGACCAGTTCGACATCGCCATCCTTGAGCCCGGTCGCGGCCGCAATCGTTGCCGCCGGCAGCCCGTGCTCCAGCCCGTAGAGGCAGATGTCCATCTTGGCGTAGGGCAGGGCGAAGTAGAATTCTTCCTGCGTCTGCGGCAGTGAATAGGTGTCGGTGGTCGGCGGGCGGGAGAGGATTTCGGCCGGCACGCCGAGATGGGCGGCGAGCTGGTAAACCTGTGATTTGTAGAGATGGGCGATCGGCTTGATGTCGGCGGCACCATCGCCGTTCTTCACGAAGAAACCCTGGTCGTATTCCAGTAGGTTCGGGGTGCCGATGACGGCAAAGTTCAGCCGGTCGGCGTGGTAGTATTCGAGCTGCTTGCGGGTGCGCTGCTTCATGTTCGTCGCCGCGACGATGCCGAGATAGGCGTTTGCGGACAGCCGCACCTTGCGCATCTCACCGTCCGGCGCACGCACGACGAGCGAGGAAATATTGTAGCCACCGGTCGTCATCGGGTTGTCGAAGACGATTTTTGAGCCCCAGCCGGCGCCGAACTCCGGCACGGCCTCGCGGATGAAGGCGTCGCGGCGCTCATAGCAGCCCATGGCGGCGAGCGACGGGCCGATATCCTCGACGACGCTCTCGATGCCAAAGGTTTCCGCCACGCTGCGCCCGAGACGCAGGCTTTCCGGGTCGGAATCATTCTCCGGCATGAACAGGGCAAACACGTTTTTAGCACCGAGCGCCCGCACGGCGAGCGCCGCGCAGAGGCTGGAATCAATGCCACCGGAAATGCCGAGCACGAGGCCACGCTTGCGCAGGCCGGTGCGCAGCTCCTCGCGCATCCAGCGAGTAATACGCTCTACTTCCGCGGCAGCGTCGAGCACGAGCGGAGCGAAGGCTGGCGTGTGGGTCTTCGGCGTGGTCATGCGGTTGATCCTGTGGTGTTGGCGGGTTCGGCGGCGAGGCGGCGGATGGCCTTGCCGGAATCAGTCTTGGGCAAAGCGTCCCGGAACTCGACGAGCTTCGGGACCATGTGGTCTTCGAGGTTTCGGGCACAGAAGCGCATGACATCCCGCTCGGTCAGCGCGGCGTCGGTGGCAACGACGACGGCTTTCACGACCTGCCCGAGCACATCATGCGGCACACCGACGACAAGCGCTTCCGCTATGCCCGGCATACGGCAGAGCACGTCCTCGACGGCCTTCGGCGCGACCTTCTCGCCGCGCGACTTGATGATGTCGTCCAGACGGGCGACGAAGGTGAGATAGCCATCCGCATCCGCTGTGAAAAGATCGCCGGTGTGTAGCCGCAGGGCGCCGGTGCGCGGATCCGGCCGCAGCGATTGGCGCGTCGCAGCCTCGTTTTGCCAGTAGCCGCGCATGACATGCGGCCCGCTGATCACCAGTTCGCCAACCACCCCGGGGGGCAGCGGGTCGCCCGCTTCATCGATGACTTCGGTATGGGTTCCCGGAATGGCGATGCCGACGGAGCCGCGCCGGGTGTCGATCTCTTCCGGCGGCAGCCAGCTGACGCGGGTGCATTCGGTCTGGCCGTACATGATGTAGAGGCGGGCCTGCGGCAGGAAGGCGCGCAGTCCTTCGACATGGGCAAGCGGCAGCGGCGCGGCCGCGCTCGTCACGTAGCGCAGGCTAATAAAATAAGACGGGTCGAGTTCCCGGGCCTGCAGCATCATCGCGGCCATGGTCGGCACCAGCGGGAAGCCGGTTACGCGCTCGTCGCGGATCTTCTCGAAGATCGCTTGCGGGAAGGCGAACGACTTTTCGATGACCAGCGTCGCGCCGATGCGCATCGCGGTCACGAGTTGGGTGAGACCATAGCCGAAGGACAGGGGAAGCACGACGAGGATGACGTCGGAGGCGGTGTTTTCGAGATAGCTGATGATCGACCGGGCGGCCGCGTCCATGTTCTCATGGGCAAGCATCACGCCCTTGGGCTCGCCCGTCGATCCCGACGTATAAATCAGCGCGGCGAGATCGGTGTCCGGGTGTGTTTCGAGGGCGAGCGGATACGCTTCAAGCCCGGTATCGAAACTGCCTCCATCGCCTGTGACGAGGCGCGGTATATCTGCGAGATTCGGCACTCCCTGGACAATGGGCTCCAACCGTCCTTCGACAATCAGCACTGCAGGACGGCAGTCCCGCGCAATCTGCGCGAGGCGGGCAGTTTTGCTGGCAGGATTGACGGGGCAGATCACTGCGCCGGCGATCCATGTGGCGAAAATCGTGACAGCCGCCTGCCAGCCATTGTCGAGCAGGATGAGGACGCGGTCGCCGAGACCGATGCCGTTCGCGCGGAGTGTCGCGGCCATGCGGGAAGAAAGATCGAGAAAACGTGCGTAGCTCAGCCGCGTCTCCCCCGCGACGATCGCCGTCCGGGCGCCATCGCGGGCTGCGCTGTCTTGAAGATACCGCTCGATCCGCATGATCGTTTCCGCCGTCAGGCCGCCTGCTTGCGGGCGATGAAGCCGGCAATCCGGTCGATCGTATCGAGGTTAGCCGGAACGATATCGGCGTCGGCCACCCGAATGGCAAAACGCTCTTCGAGGAAGCCGACGAGTTCGAGAATGCCCGTCGAGTCGATCAGGTCATTGTCGATCAGCGACAGGTCTGCCGGCAGCGGATGGCTGTCGTCTCCGAAAAGAAAATTCTCCACCACGAAGGCGCGGATGGCGGTTCTGGTTTCGTCGGTCATTCTTGGTGTATCCCGATCCTCGGTGCGGTTTGTGATGATTGCGCAGCGTCCAGACCGCGCAGCAGTTCGGTCGACAGCACGCCGATGAAGGCCGCGTTGTCGCGAAATCCGGTGACGTGTCCCTTAAGGACTTTTTCCTTCAACTTGCCCACTGCCGGAGCATTGAACAATCCGCTTTGCGCCAGCCGCGCCGGCGACAGCACGGCGTCTAGATAGGCCGGCGCGTGAGGCGCGGCAAAACTCTCGCTATCAGGCGCGCGGTAGGGCTGCTTCGGCCGATCGATGATCTCGGCCGGCACGAGACCGCGGGCGGCTTGCTTGAGGATGTGCTTTTCCTTCAGGCCGAGCAGCTTCGTCTCCGGGGAGAGGCTCGCGGCAAAGCCAACCACGCGGTGATCGAGGAAGGGGAAACGCCCTTCCACGGCATTCGCCATCATCACCCTGTCGCCCTGGCTGGAGAGGATGTAGCCGGGCAGCAGAAAGGCCGTTTCGAGATATTGCGCCTGATGCAGCGGGTGCCAGCGACCGAAATCGGCCGGCAGCTGGGCTGCCAGGTCCGCCGCCGCATCGTAGTCGCCGATCGCCTGCTTGAGGTCGGCGGAGAAGAAGAGTTTGGCGGCCGATGTCGAGCGGAAGCGCGGGCGATGCGAATAGAGCGGATCGTCCAGCGCCTCGGACCCGAAGGAAAAGAAGCGCGCGAGATAATCCGGCGATTGCTGCTTGAGGCCGGGCAGATAGGGGTAAAGCCGCTGGAAGAGGCGCGGGCGCCGGTTGGAGTCCGGCTGGCGGCCGCAGAAGCGCCGGACCCGCGCCTCGCGGAACAGGTCATAGCCAGCGAAAATCTCGTCCGCGCCTTCGCCGGTCAGCACGACCTTCATGCCCTGATCGCGCACGCGCCCGGCGAGCACGTGAAGCGGGACAGGCGCGGTGCGCAGGATCGGGCGTTCGATATGGCGCATCACCTCCGGCAGCCGTTCGGCGATTGCCGCGGTGGAGCACTCGACGCTGTCGGAAGCGGTGCCGAGTGTCGCCGCCATTTGGCGCTGCCAGGCGCTTTCATCGTGTTCTTCGCTGCGGAACGTCAGCGAAAATGTCCTGAGTTCCCGTGTGACGGTGCGGGCGGCAAGCGCCGAGATCAGCGAAGAGTCGAGGCCACCGGAGAGATAGGCGCCGACCGGGACGTCGGCGCGCAGGCGGATGCGGGTTGCGTCCGTCAGGAGCGCCCGCAGTTCTTCTGCCTGCGCCTCCGGCGGGCCGGAAGGTGCTGCGTCGCCGCGATCCGGGAAAGAGAGCTGCCACCAGGGGCGGATCGTCCTCTGGCCGTCTCGAAGCGTCATCACATGGCCGGGCGGAAGTTCGTGGATGCCACGGAAGGCCGTGCGCGGCGGGATCGGGCACCAGAGCGTAAAGACCTGCTCGAGCGCCAGCGGGTCGATTTCGGCGGCGAAGCCGGGCAGGGCCAGCAGTGCCTTGATCTCCGAGGCGAAAAACAGCGCGCCCTCATACTCGGTGTAGAAGAGCGGACGCACCCCCATGCGGTCGCGGGCGAGCACAAGCGTCCGCTGTCGCGCATCGTGGATGGCAAAGGCGAAATCGCCGTTGAAATCCTCAAGGCAGTCGAGGCCCTTCCGCTCGTAGGCGGCGAGCAGCACCTCGGTATCCGAGGTTGTGCGGAAGCGTTGGCCACGGCTTTTCAGGTCGTCGCGCAGTTCGACATAGTTGAAGATTTCGCCGTTGAAGGAGACCGCGAGAGCATCATCCTCAGTCGCCATCGGCTGGGCGCCGTCCGCAAGGCCGACGATGGAAAGGCGGGTATGGGCAAGGCCGGTATCGCCGCGGACCAGAATGCCTTCGCCATCCGGGCCGCGATGCCGCAGTGCCGCGACCATAAGACGAAGGTATTCAGCCGCCCGGTCCGGCGCGATGTTTCCCCCATGATAGCCCGCTATCCCGCACATGATGAGCCTATCCGAACCGGTCGCCGATGAGGCGGGTCCAACCTTCGCCGGCAAGGCCGTTGAGGAAGGCATGCCCGTTCGTCATGGCGGCGAGTAGATCAGGGTTTCGGGAATGCACGACAGTCGAGGACGCGTGCAGGAAGGAGCATTTCTTGCCGATCATGGCGTTGAGCAGGACCGGCTGCGTGCGGCCGCGCATCGCCACCAAGCCGCGTTCATGGGCATTCCGCAACAGGCAGTCGATGACGACCGATTCCTGCCCGGCTGTGGCCAGAATCTGCACCGTGCGGCCGATGCCGCCGGGATTGCCGTAATAGAGATAGAGGCCGATCGCCTTGCCGGACCGGGACTTGACGGCATGCTGGACGCGCTCGCCATGCAGGGCCTTGCGCTTGGCATGTTGCAGCATCGCCGTCAGCGTCGACTGGTCCCAGGCAGGATGGAGGGGAAATTGCGTCACGAAGCTCTGGCAGAGGGCCGCAAACTCCTCGTCGTCGACCGGAACGTCTGCGAATGCGTCAGCCTTGCCGGCAAGTGGCGTATAGGAGATCCATGCTGATTTTCCGCGACGCCTGACCAGCGCGTCAGCCGCTTTCGCCACTGGCGAGAGCAGCCTGAGAGCGGACATTCGTCCGGCCGCGGCTTCCAGCGCGAAGGCGGCCGGCCGCAGGACACGCAGCCATTCGAGACTGTAGGGGCCGAGCACGGTGGCGCGCATGCTGCGCCACATATCGGTCGAAACATCGTTCGACGTTTCGGTAAAGGAGAAATCCTGCGGCCCGGAGAGCACGTCGCGCAGCAGGCGCGCACCGGCAAAGGGGTCGCTCTCGCGATCGTCGCAAGCGAAGGTGCCGCAATTCGCAGCCCGCACGGCGCGGCCCTCGAATTCCATCCGCACCGGCAGGACGCCGAGAAAGCCGGAAACGCTGCCGTCATCGCGCATATGGACGCGTGAGCGTATGTCGGGGTCGCGATCGGTGAAATCCAGGAAGAGCGCGCGCAGATAGGTTTTCAGGTCGTCGCCCGCCGGCTGCGCGCTCTTGCGCAGAAGCCGCTGGAAGAGATCCGCGACCGCATCGACATCTCCGACCTCAAATGAACGTACGCTCGGCATCGCGACCTACTCGGACCCTGTCCCCATTGCGGTTCTCCGGCGAACCACAGCCGCCCAGACTTGCTTACGCGACGACCATGAAAAAAAGGTCAAGAAATGGGTTTGCCGGGTGGAGCACGTTTCGCGTTTTGATGGAAAACCGCAATGCAGCAGGTGGCGCGCGGCATTTTGGGGCCGCGCGCCGCCTGGTACGTTACATTGCGTGGGGTGTCGTGTATCCCAGCGCTGCCGCAGCCATCCAGACCGCCATAGCGATCATCATCAGGTTTTCCGTCAGCGAGATGAAGCCGAGGGGAACATTGCTCGATCCGCCCACGCAGGCGCATTTCAGCTCCCGCCGGTCGATATAGACCGCCTTAAACACCGAGACGGCCCCGATGGTGCCGATGAAGAGGGCGGTCGGGATCGACAGCCAGTTGAGGGCGCCGGCCACCATCAGTACCCCGGCGAGGCCCTCGGCATAGGGGTAGATATAGCTGTAGGGCACCCAGCGTTTCGCGAGCAGGTCGTAGTTCAGGAACATGGTCGCGAAGCTCTCGACATTCTGTAGCTTCAGCATGGCAAGCACGACCATCGAGAAGGCGATGAACCACTCCGCCGCCTTCAGCGTGAAGGGCGTGCCGCTCACCGCAAAACTCGCCGCCATGGCCATCAACGCTGTCAGCGTGAACAGCACGATCACCGGCCGATAGCTGGTCGCCTTCGGGTCGGCGACGGGTTTGCCGAGGAAACGGCGAAGATCGTCGTAGCCGCCGATGCGTTTGCCGTCGATAAAGACCTGCGGCGTGGTCGCCACCTCATGCTTGGCCTTGAAGGCGTCGGTCTCCTCGCGCGTCGTCAGGTGACGGTCGTCGACCACATAGCCCGAGCGGCGCAGAAGATCCTTCGCCTTGAGGCCATAGGGGCAGGTGTGGCCTGGCATCACCATGCGGTAGAGGATGGCCTTGCGGTCTGAATCCGGATTGATCCTGTCCAACATCTCACGTCTCCTGTCTTGTGAAATCATTGGCAGGACTATAAGTTCCGTACCATGGTACGGAGTCAACACCCTCAAGACCTCACGATCGGAAAACTTGCGGCGGCGACCAATGTCGGTGTCGAGACGGTGCGCTTCTACCAGCGCCGCGGCCTGCTTTCGACGCCGAAGCGCCTCGACGGCTTCCGTCATTACGGCGAGGCGGATGTCAGTCGCCTCCGCTTCATCCGGCAAGCCCAGACGGCCGGTTTCACGCTGGAAGAAATCCGCCAGCTGCTGACCCTCGATTCCGGCGAAGACCGCGCCGCCGTGCGCGAGATGGCGAACAAGCGCCTTGCCGAGTTGGATGCCCGGATGAAAGAGCTTGAGAAGGCCCGGGCTTCGCTCCAAACGCTGGTTTCGGAATGCGCGGTCGGCAAGACTGGGCCGTGTCCGATCTTGAAGTCCTTTGCTTCGTAGAGGATGGAAGCCCGCGCGCGGAGCGGAATGTCAGACTCCCGCGATGCTCATCCAGGCCGTGCCATTCCAGAATTGCAGCTGGTGCAGGGTCATATTGTAGACGACCAGCCCCTCCGCCGGCGAGGCGATCGCGTTGCGTTGCGTCGTCGTCATACGGGGCGGCAGGAAGCCACGGGTCGTGCTGGTCATGTCGACCAATGCGGATGCGTTCGGTGCGGTGATGCCGATGCCGATCTGGCCAGTCGTCGCGATGCGGAAGGATTCGACCGTATCATTGACCTTGAACACCAGCGGATGATTGCTCTTCGACGCCAGCATCACATTGTTCGTGAAGGTGCCCATCACGAAGCGGACATTGTTCGTCGTGTCTTGCCCTCGGAAATAGGCAGCCCCCGCACCGGCCACACCGATCGTCTTGTCGTAGTTGAGAAGGCTGTCGGTCGCGCCGGGCTGGCCGACGGTCAGGAGGTAGCGGATGTCCGTCGCGTTGACACCGAAAAAACCATCGGATGCCTTCAGATAAAGCGGAGTTTTCCAGGTGCTGCCGTCGGCGGAGACCTTTACCGAGAAATCGTCATTGCCGGCGAGGCCCATTTCCGCCCGACCGGACCAGTTGGTCTGGAACAACAGGGAGGCCGTGTTTGCGGCTGCCGCCTTGTTGACCTTGATCTGGTGACCCGCACCGGCATGGGTAAACAGGCTTGCGGTTGCGGCAACGGCAAGGCGGTTGACGGTATCGGCGTCCGTCTCGATGCCAAGCAGGGTGAGTCGCTCCGGTGGCGGCGCTGCCTTGATCCAGTTGCTGTCGTGGAAGACATAGATGGCCTCGCCGGTGGCGTCCCACAGCGTCCAGCCCGGCTGCGGCGGAAAAAACACCCAGATGCCATCCTGAAAGGCGGCGATCTTGTTCGCATGGGAGATGAAGGCGCCCGTCGGCGCGCTACCGACCACGTGACGTTCACCCTCCACCGGCGCACCGGGCGGCGTATTGCTGCCAACGCCGCTCACGCGAATGTGGAGCACGGCATCGAGGATGCTCAGGGTCTCGTTGTGGGTGACGTGTTTCTGCGCCTGCGCCGGCATGATGTAGGGGAGTTTGAGGAGGTCGGTCTGTTCACTCACGGTCGGGCTCCTGTCCGGATGGAAACCCAGTATGAGGCGGGCCGGCGGAGCGGGGACAAAAACGGCCGCGCTCAGCGCAGAACCAGGCGATTCAGCCGAAAACCATCCACCTACGCCCCCGTCATGCGAGGCGGCGGAGCGCTAGCTCGACACCGTTGGCGCCGCACGTTTAAATTCGTTGGGATGGCCGCAGCTCACCCCGTGTCGCCCGTCGTTTGCGACGGTCATCACAGGCCTGTGATGAATTCCTGATTCTGGTTGAACGGAAGGACGGTCTTATTCCCTTGTTTTTGCCGCATTTTGCCAGCAAATGATTCTGCGTCGCTGCACGGTGCTTCGCCGATTGGAGCGCAGGAAACAAATGCAAAAAGCCTCGAGTGCGCGCACACCCGAGGCTAGCAGGATGACGGAAGCCCGTCGGAAAAGCTGCAGAAATGGCCTTAGTGGGCCATTGCAAGACGTTGACCAACCACGCGCATGGTTTCGGCCATGCTGTGCGGGCAAGTCGACAGAACCTTCAGGAAGCAGTCCTTGCTGATACGAAGGGCTTCGACGGCAGTGGATGCCTTGACGGTGGCATTGCGTGGCGTACCGCAGAGAATGGCGATTTCGCCGACGACCGAGCAACAGCCTTCGGAGGCGATCTTCTGTTCGCCAGCAGGGCTAGCCCTGTATATGTCGACGACGCCGGAAAGCACGACATAGGCTGCATCGCCTTCATCGCCCTCATGGAAGAGTTCCTGGCCTTCACGGTAGCTGACCCGGTTCGAGGCGAAGGCAAGCAATTTCAGCTTGCCCGCATCGATCCCTGAGAAGAGCGGAACACGTCGTAACATCTGTACTTCGTCGTTCAAGATCATAACAGTCAACCGCCTCGATTTCGGCTATCTGATCACGTCACACCAGTCATGCTATCAACTGCTTATATACCGTACCGCTTTCGACAATCGTCTCGTAGGTGCCGTCTTCCACCAAACTTCCGCCATCAAAAGCAAGCACCCTTTTAAAGTGTCTTGCAAGCGGGGTATTTGATAAAACCCAGACTACAGCCGGATTATCACCGCTCTTGGCCAGGAACGCAAGGGCCGCCTCCACGATATGCTCCTGGAGGTGGTGGTCCACGCCTGAAAACGCGCGGTTGAAGATGTAATAGTCCGACCGGCGGATAAGGGCGCGGGCAAGGCCGAGCTTCAGGCGTTGCAGGTTGTTCATTCTTCGCCCGCCGGCACCGATATTCGACTCAAGCCCCAACGCCATCAACGCCCGGTAGAGCTCCGGTCGATTGGCCAGCAACTCGCCGCCAATCTCCCTGAGCTTCGAAATGGCATCGCTGAAGCGATGATTGAGCTTGCCGAACACGATATTGTCCACCAGCGTTCCTGATGTCAGATAGGCATTCGGATTGTAACGTTCAATATACCCGAGAAGTTCCGACGGCAGGTTCGCGTGGAACTGGTGGCGCACCTCGACGATCTTGCGCATCAGCTTTTCGTCGAGCACCCCGAAGCGGTGTCGCGGCTCGATATAGAAGAAGCTGAGGCGGATGAGCGCGATCCTTTCTTCTTCGCTCGGTGCGGCATGATGCCGCAGTTTTTGCAGAAGATGTTGATAAGTCGGAATCTCTTCCGGCCGCATGAAAGTGAGCTGTTCGAAGAACGGGTGGTCGGGCGGCAGGTCCTTGAAGAGTTCCACCGTGCTTTCGGCGATTCCCTTGCCCATCTCGAAGAGCGCCTGACCAAGGCCGCTTTCGCGCATGATGTTGCGGAAGTAGGCCGTCTTGACGATTGCCTTGGTGGAGGCCTTCGGATCAGGCATCATACCGAAGAACAGGTTTTCAGCGACCGGCGCCTCGGTGTTGTATTCGTTGTCTTCGAAGGGCACGACGAGATTGTTGAGATCGCGGCGGTTCAACTCCTCACGCAGGTCACGGCGCATCTCGACGATCTGGGCGGCGAGCTCCGGATCGTGATCGTCCCCGAGCGAGGAATGAAGCGCAAGCTGCAACACGTCGTCGGAAAGCTCGACCACGTCCAGCACCGCCACCATGGCGCCGAAGAGCCCGTCCTCGCCGTGGGCGTGGAGTGTGCTCACATCGATCCAGTTGCTGTTGAGGTCGAAATCCGGGTTGCCGGAACGGCGTGCTTCGGTGATGTCCCATTTGCGCTTGTCGGCGGCAGGGCCCTTGTAGCTCACCGGTTCGATGGGGGCGTGCTTGAGGCCGTAGAGCAGGTTGTCCTTCAGGCTCCCGTGGAAGAAGTAGGCCTCGGGCGAGGCATAGGAAATCCGTCGGCCGGTGATGGATTCCGGTAGCGCGAAGAGGTCGTCGTCGCCGGCCGTCACCTTGCCGCCGGCGGGCCAGGTGACGCGGGCAAGCGCTTCGGCCAGGCGATCGCCTCCGCTGGCGGCGGCGCCGATGATGGCGACCGTTTCACCGGGTTGAATCTTTACCGTCACATGCTCGAGCACCCGGCCGCCGATATCATCGTCGATCAGCAGATTGGTGGTGCAGAGTGGGCCGAGCAACGCCGCCGCGCTCGCGCTGTTTATGGCCTGGATTTCCGGGTCGATCAGTTGGTCGGATTCAAACTGTTCGACGACCTGCTCATATTTCACCTGCACGTCCTGGCGCACGAGTTCCCAGTCGATCAGCTCCTTCAACGGGCCTGGCAGCTCCTTGTAGGCATTGATGACGGCCACGAGCTGGCCGACGTCGAGCTTGCCGACGATCGTGAGGTAGCCACCGATGCAATAGAAGAGGAACGGGGTAAGCTGGGCGAGAAAATTGTTCAGGAATTTGACCAGGAATTTCCACTGGTAGATGTCGTAGCGAATGCGGAAGATGCGCCCGAGGCGCTCGGCGATATCGGCGCGTTCGTAGTTCGAGGTGTCGTAGGCGTGGATCGTGTCGATGCCATCGACGATCTCGGCGACACGTCCGGCAAGCTGGCGGGCGGTGATCTGCCGCTCGCGACCAAGCTCGATCAGGCGCCGGCGCATGCGCGGGATGATGCCGACCTGGACCATCGCCATGGCGAACGCGATGAAGCCCAGCCAGAAATGCTGGATGAAGATGAAGATCAACGCTGTCAGTGCCTGGCCGCCGAGCAGGGCGGGCTGAACGAAGGCGTCCGCCGTGAAGCCGCCGAGCGGTTCCACCTCGTCCTTGATCATCGAGGAGACTTCGCCGGCCTTGACGTGCTTGAAATATTTTGGCGGGAACCGGAGGATCCGGTCGACGAGTTGATACCGGATGCGCCGCAGGAGCCGCTCACCGAGGCGGCCTTTGTAGGTGTTGATAAAATACTTGAACAGCCCGTTGATGATCACCAGCACGAGGAACATCAGGCTGAGCGCGAGGAGCGACGGCATGCGCTCCAGCGGCAGGCCGGAATAAAGCTCGACATGCCCCCAGAACGGCAGGTCGAAGCTGATCGGCATGAAGATCTGCGTATCGCCAGGCTTTTCGAAGCCGCTTCCCTGGATAGGTCCGTTGACGATCTGTTTGGGCAGGTCGAACGCGAGGTAATAGGGAATCATGGACAGGCCGACGATCAGCAGAATCCAGAGCTGCTGCGGCCTTGTATGGTCCCAAATATACCGGGCGAGACTTTTTTCCATCGACGACTTCTATGCGCGAGAAAGGTCGCTGTCCTATGTGAAGATTATAAGACAGGGGCAATACCGCAAGAACTAGGAAGCCGCGGGCTACTTTAGTAGGTCCCTCAGCATCTCGGCCGTGCGATTGGCGCCATCTAGTTGCAAAACAGGCACATTTTTCTCTGCTTCAGCCGAAAGTGCGCGGGAAATTGCGCTGGCCATCGTTTCCGCAGAAAGCGTCTCCTCCATCACGACGACCGCCTGGCCGAGTCGTTCCAGCCGCTGCGCGCGGGCCGTCTGCTCCGTCTCGCCGCCCGATGCGAAGGGCACGAGTACCGAGGCGCAGCCGGCTTGTAGAATATCGCAGACGGTATTGTAGCCGGCCTGCGATATCGACAACCGGGCGGTGGTCAGCAGGCTGCGGAAGTCGGTCCTGAAACGCACAAGCTCGACATTTTCAGCCGATTGCGCCGCGAAGCGTTCGAAATCGGCCTGCGGCATGTTGGGGCCGGTAATGACCAGCCAGCGCCCGATGTCGCCAAGGCGCCGGGACGCCTGGAGTGCTGCCTCGACCAGCCCTGCGCCAACCGCTCCACCACCGGCGGAGACGACGATATCGTAGCGTTCGGCCGGCGGGTCTGCCGATGCGGCACCGATAAGGCCGGTATAGAGGACGCGATCGGCAATCTGGCTTGCCAGCGGAAAGGTATCTTCAAGCCGCACGAAGGCGGGATCGCCGTGAACGAGGACACGGTCGAAATGGCGAATGACGAGGTCGATGGTTTCCTCGTCGCGGCCCGGCTTGGCGCGCTCCTGGAGAATGTCGCGCAACGATGTCATGAGCAGCGGCCGCGGTTCGCTCTTTTCGATCGCGTCGATCAGCGGCAGAAGCTCGAAACGCACCTGCCGGCGCCCGAAGGGAAACGCCTCCAGAATGACGACGTCCGGCCGACACGCATGGTAGGCGGCGAGAAGCCTGTCGCGCCGATCGGCCTTGAAGGCTTCATCGACGACGTTTCCATTCGCATCCACAAGCGCTGCAAAGCCACCGTCTCCGGCCGCGATGGCGGGCAGGGCGACGTGGTTGATGCCGGGACCGGGAAAGCCATCGACGGGCATGCCACCGGTGACGAGTGTAACGCCGAAACCGTTTTCCCCGAGCGCCCGCGCGATACGGCTGGCGCGTGCCAGATGCCCGATGCCGAGCAGGTGCTGGACATAGAAGAAGACACGCGGCGCCCTGCCAGCGTCGTTCGCCGCGGCATGGGCGCTCATGCGGCCTCCCGTGCTCCGGCGTCAAAAAGCGCCTTCAATTGCGAGATGCTGGCATGATGATCGAAGCTGCCGCGCACCTTCGCTTCTGCCGCCTGGCCGAGCCGTTCACGCAGAGCCGGGTCGCGAATAGCGCGTTCGAGTGCGCCGGCGAGGGCGGCGGCGTCTTCAGTGGGCACCAGCAGTCCGTTGACCTCATCCTCGAACAGTTCCGGGATGCCGGAAATATCCGACGCGACGCAGGTCAGCCGCTGGCTTGCCGCTTCCACCAGTACGTTCGGCAGACCGTCCCGGTCACCGTCGGCCGTAATGCGGCAGGCGAGGGCAAAGATGTCGGCCTTGCGGTAAGCCTCAAGCACATCCTTCTGGTCGACCGCCCCGAGCCAGGTGATCCTGTCCGCTATGCCAAGTTCGGCCGCCAGCTTTTGCAGCTTCGGCCGCTCGCCACCGTCACCGGCATGGACGAAACGCCAGTGGAGATCTGCGGGGAGCTTGGCGAATGCCCGCAGCAGTACGTCATAGCCTTTTTTCGGCACGGCACGCCCCACGCTGATGATGGTGACGGAGTCGGAAGCGTCGGAACCGTCACGCGCTGGCCGGGCGTGCTCAAAGCGAGGAAAACGGTCGAGATCAAGGCCATGGTAACTGAGATGCACCCGGTCGCGGTTCTGCGCCGCAAGGTTTTGCAGATGCGCGTGGCCGCTCTTCGTGCAGGTTACGGCCCAGTGGGCGGTCGAAAGCTTGCCGGCAAGCTCCCAGTCCTCGGAGGTCCAGATATCCTTGGCATGGGCGGAGACCGTCCAGGGGATATCGAGCATCTGGCTCGCATAGCTCGCGACAGAAGCCGGCGTGTGGATGAAGTGCGCATGCAGCCAGCCGGCGTCCTGCGGCCATTCTCGCACGAGTGCGGCGGCCTGGCCGAAGCGGCGAAAACGGTTCCGGCTGAAATCCCGGCGCAGGTCCTTCAGGAACTGGCGAAACGCCGCGCCGAAGCCGGGCGCACGAAAACTTGCGATAAGGCCGCGCAGAACCCGGATCGGCTCCTCGTGCAGGTATTCCGGTAGGTAGTGCACCGGCGCCTTGATCTCGTCATGCACGGGGTGACGCTTGCGGTCGGTCGGACGGCGGAGCGAAACGAGGACGAGGTCGAGCCCGGCCCGTTCAAGGCCAAGCAGTTCCTGCGCGATGAAGGTTTCCGACAGGCGCGGATAGCCCTTCAGGAGCACGACGATTTTTCGCGGCTGCGACAACCCGGCTTCGCCTCTCATCAGGCGGCGGGTGGCGTGAGTTCACGCGCCGCAAGCTCGTCGCCGACGATACGGGCGATGTTGCGAAGGCCTTCGAGCCGCAGTTCCGGGCTGCCGCTCGACGGCGGCGGACGTTGCGGCAAGGCCTTCAGGGCAGCGGCAAGCCGCACCGGGTCGCTCGATTCGTCCGGCAGCAGCATATCGACCAGCCCAAGCTCGGAGGCGCGCGACGCGCGTATCAGCTGCTCCTCGCGCGGCTGCACGCGGGGCACGATCAGCGCCGGCTTGTCGAAGGAAAGGATTTCGCAATAGGTGTTGTAGCCCCCCATCGCCACGACGGCCCGGGCACCTGCGACCAGGTCCTCCATGCGCGTGTCGAACTCGATCACTTCGACATAGGGGATTTTCGAGGCTTCCTGCGTGAGCTTGGTGCGCTGTTCCTGCGGCATGTAGGGGCCGAGGACGATGAGGGCCTTATGGGTCAGCTCGGCATCCTGCTGGTAGGCCCGAAGGACGTCCTGCACGAGCTCCGCTCCATCACCGCCACCACCCGTGGTCACGAGCAGGTAATCGCCGGACGGCTGATACTGGGCGCGGTCCATCTGAAGCGCGTTTCTTTGCAGGAAGCCGACGAAGTTCAGCTTGTCGCGCACACCCTGGGGCACGTCGAGGCCGACGAGGGGGTCATAAAAATCTGGTGGACCATAGACCCAGATGTCGTCATAGAACCTGTCGATCTTGTGCATGACGTCCTTGCGCTTCCACTCGGCTTCGAGCAGGTGCGGTGCGTCCATCACTTCGCGCAGGCCGAGAATGAGACGCTTGCCGCGGCTCTTGAGGTAGGCGAGCGTCTCTTCCACTTCGCCGCTGAGCCCCATCGGCTCCTTGTCGATGATGAAGATGTCCGGATTGAAGGTCTCCGCCGTGTGGCGGATGATCGACCGGCGCATGTTCAGCGTATCTTCAAGGTCGATATGGCGCTCCAGCGAGGTGTACTCGCCATTGCGCAGCTTGATGACGCTCGGGATCTTCACGAAGTCGACGCGGGCGCGATAATCGAAGGCGCCGGCGATCGTCGCGCCGGAAATGATCAGTACATTGAGGCCGCGATACTCCTCGACCAACGCATGGGCGATCGTGCGACACCGGCGCAGATGGCCGAGGCCGAACGTATCGTGGCTGTACATGAGGATGCGGGCGTGTTCGAAGCTGCGGCTCATGGTGCAAGCCTCCAGACTCCTACCCAGTTCGCCTTCAAGCAACGGCGATTGTTCTGCATTCGTTATCCCAATTTCACTTATAGGGGTCAGCCGCATCGCGTAGTCCATCGCCAAGGAAGTTGAAAGCAAGAATTACTAATACGACAGGTACCACCGGGTACAGCAGCCATGGGTATAGGGCGATAATGTTGATGCTGCGGGCCTCTGTCAGAAGAATGCCCCAGCTGGTGATGGGCGGGCGAAGGCCGAGCCCGAGGAAACTCAATGCCGTCTCCCCGAGGATCATGCCCGGAATGGTCAGCGTTGCGCTGGCGATCAGGTGGGACATGAAGCCGGGAATGAGATGGCGGCGAATGATGCGGGCGCTGCCAGCACCCATGACTTGCGCCGCCAATACATAATCTTCCTCGCGTAAGGCAAGAAGTTTCGAGCGTACGGCGCGCGCCAGCCCGGTCCAGTCGAGCATGCCGAGGATGATCGTAATGCCGATATAGACGAAAATAGGGCTCCAGGTGACGGGTATGATGGCGGCAAGCGCCATCCACAGCGGAATGCTGGGAATGGACTGCAAAACCTCGATCACGCGCTGCACGACGAGGTCGAACCAGCCGCCGTGATAGCCGGCAAGCCCGCCGATCACGATCCCGAGAACGAAGCTCATCATCACGCCAAGCGCGCCGATGGTCAGCGAAATGCGGGCGCCATAAAGGATGCGCGAGAGCATGTCCCGGCCCAGCCGGTCGGTGCCGAGGAAGAAGAACTGTCCGCCTTCCGCCGGGCAGACGAGATGGACATCCGACTTGAAGAGGCCCCAGAATCTGTAAGCATCGCCGCGGCAGAAGAAGCGCAGTTTCTGTACGTCCGACGTATCGTCCGTATAGACGCGCTTCAGATTGTCCATGTTCAGCGTCATGCGCTGGCCGTACACGAAGGGGCCGACGAACGCGCCCTCGTGCATGAAGCGCAATGTCTGCGGCGGGGAATAGATGAAGTCGATGTTGCGGGTGTGCAGGTTGTAGGGCGCCAGGAACTCGCTGATCGTGATCATGAAGTAAACCACGATCAGGAAGATGCCGGAGGCGAGCGCCATCTTGTGCCGGCGGAAATGCCACCACATCAATTGGAACTGCGAGGCCTGGGCGACCGCCTGCAGCTCCTCCGTCTTGCGCTCGGCGGCATAGGGATCGAACGGCGCGTCGGAGACGAAATGGGCGAGGGGCGCGCCGGGTTCAGGGAGCGAGGTCTTCACTTGCGGCTTCCTCCGCCAAGCCGGATGCGCGGATCGAGGATCGCGAGCGCGATGTCGGAAACCAGCACGCCGATGACCGTCAGGAAGGCCAGGAACATCAGGAAGGAGCCGGCGAGATACATGTCCTGTGTCTGGAGTGCCTTGATCAGCATCGGGCCGGTCGTTTCCAGCGACAGCACGATGGCGGTGACCTCCGCGCCGGAAATGATGGAGGGCAGGATCGAACCGATGTCGGATATGAAGAAGTTCAGGGACATGCGGAGCGGGTACTTCGTCAGAACCCGCATCGGATGCAGGCCCTTGGAGCGCGCGGTCACGACATATTGCTTATTGAGTTCATCGAGCAGGTTGGCGCGCAGGCGCCGTACCATGCCAGCCGTGCCCGCCGTGCCGATGATGATGACCGGAATCCAGATATGCGAAAGAATGGAGCGGAACTTCTCCCAGCTCATCGGCGCACCCAGGAACTGGCGGTCCATCAGCCCGCCGATCGACACCCCGAACCAGATATTGGCGAAATACATGACGATGAGCGCCAGCATGAAGTTCGGCACGGCGATGCCGATCAAACCGGCGAGCGTCAGGCCGTAGTCACCCCAGCTATACTGGTGCGTAGCGGAATAGATGCCGATCGGGAAGGCGAGCAGCCAGGTGAAGAGGATCGTGACAAACGAGACGAGAACCGTCAGCCACAATCGGTCCCCGACCACTTCGGAAACCGGCAGGCGGTATTCGAACGAATATCCGAAATCACCGATCAGCATGCCGCCGACCCAGTGCAGGTAGCGCAGCGGCGCCGGCTTGTCGAAGCCGTAGCGTTCGCGCAGTTCCTCGATCTCGGCCATGTCGGTTGCTTCGCCCATGGCGCGCAGCTCCGAGATATAGCTTTCGAAATAGTCGCCGGGCGGAAGCTCGATGATGGTGAAGACCAGCATCGAGATGAGAATCAATGTCGGTACCATGACGGCGATGCGCCCGAGAATGTAGCGAACCATCACGCGCCCCCTTCGTACCAGAACGTATCCGGCATGTAGACGCCGAGGAAACTGGTCGGGTTGAAGCCGTAGAGTGCCTTGTCGGGCACGTTGCGCATCCGCCGAGCGCGCACGACCGGCTGGGAAATGCCGTTGACGGTGCCGATGGTGAAGACTTGGTCGGCATGGTGCGCCAGCATCTCATGCCAGATCGTCGCCCGCTCGTCGTCGGTCGTCGTCATCTGCCAGGCATCGTACTTCTCGACGAGATATTGCACTTCCGGCATATCCGGCGGTTCGCCCTTGGTTTTGACGGTCGCGAAATACATGCCCCAGACGGGCCATTGATACTGATCGTCGGAGGTCGGCGCGAGTTCGGAGGGCGACATTTCGGGCGTCGGTACGCCGTTGTCGAGCCCGTACCATACGGACATCACGACCTCGCCGCCGATCGCGCGGCTGCGGAAGATGTCGCGCTGCGATGTGCGCACGAAAAGTCCCAGGCCGACGGTGCGGAAATGGTCGGTAATCAGCTCCAGCACGTCGGTCTCCAGCGTGCTTTCGCCGGCGCTTTCCACGACGACATGGGCAGAGCGGCCGTCCGGCAGCTGGCGCAGGCCTTCGTCGTCGCGTTTGTCGAGGCCCGCCTCGTCGAGCAGGCGATTGGCCTGGTCCGGGTCATAGGATGCCCAGGCCTTGGCATAGTCCGGCTTGAAGAGCGAGCTTTCCGGCAGCACCGTGTTGGCGCTCTCCTGGCCAAGTCCGTAAAAGACGGCCTTGTTGATTTCCGTGCGGTTGATGGCGAGCGACATGGCTCGGCGCACTCGCACGTCCCGCAAAACCTTCCGCCAGCCTTCGTCGCCGCAGTTGAGGTTCGGGATCAGAGCGACGCGCGAGCCGAGTGTGCGCTTCCAGAGCAGCACATTCAGCGGATAGGTCGTTTCGGCTTCCTTGAGGAGCGTGTAGTCGGCAAAATCGAGATTGGCAGTCTGAAGGTCGCTTTCCCCGGTCGCCGTCTTGGCGGAAATGAGGTCCGGCGAGGAGACATTCATCACCACGCGGTCGATGTAGGGCAGTTGCACCCCATTCTCGTCCACCCGGTGGAAGAAGGGGTTGCGATCGAAGATGAACTGCTCAGCCGGCGGGGCCGTGCGCGGGCGCCAGGCTTCAAGCGTCGGCAGATCCGGATTTTCCGGCCGGTTCTGCCGCGACATCTTGATATGCAGGCCGCGCCAATCGTCGACGCGCTGCTTGTGGATATGCTTTTTCAGAACGTCGGCGGCCTGAAATTTCTTGTGGAACTGCCGCATGTAGGCGGATGGCAATGCCAACACCAAGGGGATGGGGGCAGCGAGTTTCGGCAGGAAATCCGGGATCGGCCGTTCCCAGCTGTAGCGCACCGTCAGCGGATCGACCACCTCGAAAGTCGGCGGCTTGCCCTCAACGAGCAGATCCACCGGTGGCCCACCCTTGAGGAGTTCCCGGTTGAGGATGACCTCTTCCCAGCAGTAGCGAAAATCCTCAACGGTGAAGGGGTCGCCGCTCGACCATTTGTGACCTTCACGCAGGCGGAAGGTGAAGATACGCGCCTCCTCCACGGTGAAGGATTCCAGGATATCCGCCTGGAGCTTCAAGTCCCGGTCGTAGCCGACGAGGCGTGAGTAACTGTTGATCGGCATCAGACGGACGTCGCGCTGCCCACCGATCAGCATGCGTGCGGTGCCACCCTGGACGCCGGGCGCGCCACCAAGGGCCGCGTTGTTTATGATACGCGGTGTCTTCGGCAGCCGTTCGGCAACGGAAGGCAGTTCTCCCGCTTCCACCTTCGCCTTCAGATAATCGGATTCCGCAAAGGCCGTGCGGGCAAGGCCCGGAACGAAAGCTGTCGCGAGAAGGCCCAGCGCGGTGCGGCGCGTGATCATGGCGTCAACTCCCGCACATCGGCATTCCTGCGGGCAAGCACGAAATGGCCGCCGCCGAGATCGGCCGGCGCCATGCCCTCGCCGCCGTCATCATCGCGAAAGGCTTGTGCCCAGCTGGCGCGCGAGACGGCGCTGGTCTTGCCGGCTGTTTCGAAATTCAGCGGGCGGTCGAGGTCCGGAAAGGCGACGGCATCGAGCAGCGCCCTTGTATAGGGATGCACCGGCGCGGTCATGATGACCTCACGCGGCGCGATCTCGACAATCCTGCCGGCCCACATCACGGCAACCCGGTCGGCCATGTAGTCGACGACGGCGAGGTTGTGCGAGATGAAGAGGTAGGTAAGTCCAAGATCCTTCTGCAAGTCTTTGAGAAGGTTGAGGATCTGTGCCTGCACCGAAACGTCGAGCGCCGATACCGGTTCGTCGCAGATGATGAGGCTCGGGCCGAGCGCAAGCGCGCGCGCTATGCCGATGCGCTGGCGCTGGCCGCCGGAAAAGCTGTGCGGGTAGCGTTTGAGCGATGCCTCGTCGAGGCCGATCGCGCGGATCAGCGCCTTGATGGCCATCTTGCGCTTGGCGGTGTCGCCGTGGTCGTGGATATCGAGCGGTTCGCGCAGGATGTCGCCGATCGTCATGCGTGGCGAGAGAGAGGACAGCGGGTCCTGGAAGACCATCTGCATCCGGGTGCGCAGGCTTTGCAGTTCCGCGCCTTTGGCCTTCAGAACGTCGATCGGCCCCTTGCCGTCATCGAACAGGACGGAGCCGGCATCCGGCTCGATGGCGCGCATCAGGATCTTGCTGACGGTGGTCTTGCCGCAGCCGCTTTCGCCGACAAGACCGAGGCATTCGCCGCGCTTGATGTCGAAGCTAACGTCATCGACGGCTGGCCGGTTCTTTTCCTTCTGCCGGCCTGGCATCTGCCAGTTGTCCTTGCGGATCTCGAACGTCTTGCTGAGATTGCGAACCGAGAGGATTGTTTCCGGACCCGTGCGCGCCTGGTATTTCTTGCTGAGCAGGTTGTCTTGATTGACCTCGATTTCCCGGAGCGGCTTCAGGCGGTCGCCGCGCTGCATGCCGAAATGCGGGATCGCCGCCATCAGGCCCTTGAGATAGGGATGGGCGGGCTGGCGGAAGATCGTCTCGACCGGCCCGGCCTCCATGATCTCGCCCTGATAGATCACCACCACCTCGTCGGCGATGTTGGCGACGACGCCTAGGTCGTGTGTGACGAGCAGCACGGCCATGTCCATCTGCAACTGCAGGTCTTTCAGGAGCTTCAGAATCTGCGCCTGGATCGTCACGTCGAGCGCCGTGGTCGGCTCGTCGGCAATGAGGAGGGCAGGGCCGCAGACCAGTGCCATCGCGATCATCGCGCGCTGGCGCATGCCGCCCGACAACTCGAAGGAATACATGTCGTAGACTTTTTTCGGATTGTTGAATCCGACGCGGGACAGCATGTCCTCGCAGCGTTCGCGCATTTCCGCGCCGGTCAGGCCCGTGTGGATGCGTAGCGTCTCGCTGATCTGGTCGCCGATCGTGTGCAGCGGCGAGAAGGACGTCATCGGCTCCTGGAAGATCATGCCCATGCGTCCGCCGCGGATCGAGCGGATCTTCCGTCCGTCATGCGGCAGCGGCAGGATATCGATCGGGCCTTCGCCGGAGAGCGGATCGTCGAACAGGATTTTTCCCGAGACCCGCGCGGTCGTGGTCTGAAGTCCCATCGCGGTCTGGCTGATGACGGACTTGCCTGAGCCGGACTCCCCCACCAGGGCCGTTACCTTGCCCGGCAACACCCTGAGATTCGCGCCCCTGACGGCGGTGATCCTTGCGCCCATCAACGAAAAGGAGACGTGTAGGTTTTCAATCCGCAGCAGGTCCCTCGGCCGGCGCGTCGCATTCACGTTCATATGTACTTTCTCGCCTGACGGATATGCATCCACGCGGCATTTGGTTGTATTCCCCACCATGAGACTAGCGTGCACATTTTTTTCTGTCCACGCCTTACTTTAAAGGCAGGTTGGGGTTGTTCTCACTCGGGCGCGGACGGAATATGACAGTTCACTCCAGCGCGCGGGCGCCTTCCCTTAGGACAGATTGATGTCAGCCAAGCAACGATTGAACGCGGAACTCGAAAAAGCTGCGCTACACCGGGACGCTGGCGCGTTCGATGCCGCCCGCAAAGTGCTGGAGGCCGTTGCCGCCGATCCGGAGAAGGCGGCGCTGGGCCCGGATACGGCGCTCGGCTTGCCACGTCGGCTGCACTCCGCCCTGCTGAAGCTTGCCAAGGCCGAACAGGATCTCGTCAAGCGCATCGGCTACCAGTACCACCTCGTGCCCGATCCGGACATCCTGGCCGTCCACGGACGGTTCACCCTGGCCGAGAAGCGGGCGATTGCCGAGGCCAACCGGGCCGTGGTGCCGCCGATCATCCACCAGATCTGGATCGGAAGCGCCGACTTGCCGCCATCGACGAAAGCCTGGGAACACCACGCCAAGGCGCATGGCTACGGCTATTTTCTCTGGCGGGAAACGGACCTGGCGGAGGCCGGCGTCTACGAGAACAAAGCCTTCCAGGCGATGCTTTTGCGCGAAGACTATCCCGGCGCGGTCGATGTCGCGCGCTATCTGCTGGTGGAGCAGGAGGGCGGCATCTATCTCGATTGCGACTGGTATCCGGCCCGCATGGACATCAGTTTCCACGATCTTTTGCCGATGACCGGCCTGATTGCCATGGCGGAGGACATTCCGCGCAAGACCGGCCGCGGCAGCCTTCTGCTGGCCAATTCGTTCGTCGCCGCGCCCGCCCATCACCCGGTCCTGACGAAGCTCAATGCCGTTTTGCCTTCGGTTATCGCAGCGATGCCGGAGGCGCCCGCCTGGTGGTCGACGGGGCCATTGCTGTTTACCGTTATCGCGCGTGGTGGTGCGCTGACACTCGCGGATGCCTCCTTCGTAGCAGGTGAATTGCCCAGAAGGGCGCCTTTTTCTGAGGTCGAGGCAGCCTGCGGGACGTTCGAAGCTCAGGATGCGGGCCTGCTGCTCGCCTGGAAGTCGTGGTAGCTGCGGGTTCCGGTCGATGCCGCACCGTATTCTATTTGTGACAAATAGCGTGCTAGAGCACGTCCATAGAACGTGCGAACCGGTTTGATGGACCGAATTGCGCAGCAACTGACAGATTAGAGTGTCCGCTACGGTGGACCCGCTTGGAGACATTGCACCATGAAGATCGCCATGATTGGTTCCGGCTATGTAGGGCTGGTGTCTGGCGCCTGTTTTGCCGATTTCGGCCACACCGTCGTCTGCATCGACAAGGCAGAAAGCAAGATCGAGGCGCTGAACCGCGGCGAAATACCGATTTTCGAGCCTGGCCTCGATGCGCTCGTCGCCGAAAACGTCAAGGCCGGCCGTCTTTCCTTCACCACGGAGTTCGCCGGTCCGGTGAGCGAAGCGGATGTCGTCTTCATCGCGGTGGGCACCCCGTCGCGCCGCGGCGACGGGCACGCCGACCTTTCCTATGTCTACGCCGCCGCCCGCGAGATCGCCCAGTCGGTCAAGGGTTTCACCGTCGTCGTCACGAAATCGACGGTGCCTGTCGGCACGGGTGACGAGGTGGAGCGCATAATGCGCGAAACCCGCCCCGATGCGGACATTGCCGTCGTTTCCAATCCGGAATTCCTGCGCGAGGGCGCGGCGATCAGCGACTTCAAGCGGCCGGACCGCATCGTCGTCGGCATTGAGGATGAACGCGCGCGCGAGGTGATGACGGAGGTCTACCGGCCGCTCTATCTCAACCAGTTGCCGCTGCTCTTCACCACCCGCCGCACGTCCGAGCTGATCAAATACGCCGCCAATGCGTTTCTTGCGATGAAGATCACCTTCATCAACGAAATTGCCGACCTCTGCGAAAAGGTCGGCGCCGACGTGCAGCAGATTTCGCGCGGTATAGGCCTTGATGGCCGCATCGGCTCGAAGTTCCTTCATGCCGGCCCCGGTTACGGCGGATCGTGTTTTCCGAAGGATACGCTGGCGCTCGTCAAGACCGCACAGGACAATGACAGCCCGATGCGCCTGATCGAGACCACGATCGCCATCAACGATACGCGCAAGCGCGCCATGGCCCGCAAGGTGATCAATGCGCTGAACGGTGACGTGCGCGGCAAGAAGATCGCGATCCTCGGCCTCACCTTCAAGCCCGAGACCGACGACATGCGCGATGCGCCGTCGATCTCGATCATCCAGGCTTTGCAGGACGGTGGCGCCCGGATCTTCGCCTATGATCCGGAAGGTATGGAGGCCTCCAAGGCCATCCTCGACAATGTGACCTACGGCAGCTCGCCCTATGACATTGCCGAAGGTGCGGAGGCTGTGGTGATCGTCACGGAATGGAACCAGTTCCGCGCGCTGGATTTCCAGCGGCTGAAGTCCGTCATGGCCAAGCCCCTGCTGGTCGATCTGCGCAATGTCTATACGCCGGATGAGATCAAGCGCCACGGCTTTGCCTATGCCAGCATCGGCCGCGGCACCTCCGCCATGGTCGTGCCGGTCTCCGAGGCGGCGGAATGACGCATTTTCTCGTCACGGGCACGGCCGGTTTCATTGGTTTCCATCTGGCAAAACGACTGCTCGACGACGGCCATTCCGTCGTCGGCTTCGACGCCATGACGCCGTACTACGACGTGACGCTCAAGGAACAGCGCCTTGCGATCCTGGAACCCTATGCAGCATTCCGGCAGGTCAGCGGCAGGCTGGAAGACAGGGCGGCACTCGACGCGGCCGCCGCTATCCAGAAGCCCGACGTGATACTCCATCTCGCAGCACAGGCCGGCGTGCGTTACAGCCTCGAAAATCCCGGGGCCTATGTGGATTCCAATCTCGTCGGCTCATGGAATGTGCTGGAGCTCGCCAAGGCGCTCCAGCCGCAGCATCTGCTGCTCGCCTCGACCTCGTCGATCTACGGTGCAAACGAAAAAATCCCGTTCGCCGAATCCGACCGCGCCGACGAACCGATGACGCTCTATGCCGCTTCCAAGAAATCCATGGAGCTGATGGCGCACTCCTATGCCCATCTCTACAAGGTGCCGACGACGGCCTTCCGGTTTTTCACGGTTTATGGCCCTTGGGGACGCCCGGACATGGCGCCGATCAAGTTCACCGACGCCATCCTTAACGATCGCCCGATCGACGTTTACGGCCAGGGCAATATGAGCCGTGACTTCACCTATATCGACGACCTCGTCGAAGCCATCGTCCGCCTTGTCGGCGTCGTGCCATCGGAAAGCAACCGTGCGACGGCGCCGGGCGTCATCGATACGCTTTCGGCGCATGCACCCTTCCGCGTCGTCAACATCGGCGGCGGGCGCCCGGTCGAGCTGATGGCCTTCATCGAGACGATCGAAAAGGCCTTGGGTCGGCCAGCGGAGCGCAACTACATGCCGATGCAGCAAGGCGATGTGCCGCGCACCTTCGCCTCCACCGAACTCCTGCATCACCTCACCGGCTTTGTTCCGCGTGTGACGCTCGAAGAGGGCATCGCTGCCTTTACGCAATGGTATCTGGAGTGGCGCAAGCGCAATAGCGGGCCTAGCCACTCATAAGCGCACATAAGCTTGGGATGCGGGTGTCCTTCGCGTCAGCTGTCGCACTGCGTGCAAAGAAATTCTATGGTTTTTACCAGCAATAGGAGCGGCTTTCTTACCTTTACGACTCCCGGCGGGCATCATCGCAAGCAATATGATTTGCGAAGGAAGGCTGCCTCATGCCGTCAATCGATATTCCCATCGACACGCTCATCCTGCCCGGCCTCAACGGCTCGCCCGAAGGGCACTGGCAGCGCCACTGGGCGCGTGACAATCCCGAAAGCCGAGTGGTCGAGCAATTTGACTGGGCCTGCCCCGATCGACAGAGTTGGCTCCAGCAAGTGGAGCAGCAGGTCGAGATGGTCGGCAACGACGTCTGGCTCGTCGGCCACAGCCTCGGCTGCGTGCTGGCGGCGCATTTTGCGCAGAGCCGGCTGGCGTCACGGATCCGCGGTGCGCTGCTCGTCGCGCCCTGCGATCTCGATACGACCGAAACGATGCATCCCTGTATTGTCAAGTTCGGCGCCATGCCGCAGGCACGCCTGCCGTTTCCGTCGCTCGTGGTCGGCAGTCTGAATGACCCCTACATGCCGGTCGACCGCCTTCGCCAGACCGCGCGCGCCTGGGGCAGCGATCTCGTCGATATCGGCGATGCCGGCCATATCAATGTCGCCAGCGGTTTCGGCCGCTGGACAGCAGGCTACGATTTCCTCGAGCTCCTGAAGGCAAGGGCGGGGCGCTCGATCTTCCCCGTAAAACAAGACGGCCGCCTTTTCACGGCGGCCGTCGCGAACCTGGGGCTGGCGCTCAACTGAGCGCCAGAATCGTCTCACCGGTGCGAAGCCCAGGGCACCAGGCGCCGCTCGATGAGCCGGGCGATGTATTCCAGCAGAATGGCGATCAGCGCGATGACGATGATGCCGGCGATCACGATGTCGGTGACGAGGAACTGTGCGGCTGACTGGATCATGAAGCCGATACCGCTCGTCGCTGCAACCAGTTCCGCCGCCACCAGCGTCGTCCAGCCTGCACCAAGCGCGATGCGGATGCCGGTGAGGATCGACGGCACGGAGCTCGGCAAGACGACTTCGGCCAGAACCTGTCTTTTGCTCGCGCCAAGTGAACGTGCTGCATTGACATGATCCTTGGAGACCGCGCGCACGCCGGCGGAGGTCGACAGGATGATCGAGGGCAGCATGGACAGCGCAATCACGGTGATCTTCGAAGCTTCGCCGATGCCCACCCAGATGATGATGAGCGGCAGATAGGCAAGCGGCGGCAGCGGTCGCAGGAACTCGACGATCGGATCGAGAATACCGCGGCCGACCCTGCTGGTGCCGATGGCGATGCCGGCGGGTATGCCCATGATGATGGACGCAATCAGCGCGCCAAAAATACGGGTAAGGCTGGCGCCGACATGTTCGGCAAGCGTCGCATCGACGAAACCCTTCACGATGAGATTGTAGAGGGCAAGCACGACCTCTCGCGGCGAGGGCAGGAAGACCGGCGAGACCAGCGCATAGGCCGAGGCAAGCCCCCATGCCCCGATGATCAGGACTACAGTGATCGCCGAAATGACGGCAACGGGCAGGGGACGCGCTGGGCGCGGACGGGTGGTATCATCAGCCACGATCTGTTGCGGCAGGGAATCGATTTCTGCGGAGAGCGTCATGCGGCAATCTCCTCGTCACTGGTGGAATGGATGAGGCCGGTGAGCCCTGCATGCATGCGCTTGAAGAGCGGTGAGGCCTTCACGGCGGCCACCGAGGCACCATTCAGCACTTCCGCGTTGAAGCCGGCCTCGATCTCCGCCGTCAACCGGCCGGGATTGGGCGAGAGCACGACGATACGCGTGCCGAGCAGTAGCGCCTCCTCGATGCTGTGCGTGATGAGCAGAGCCCCGGCACCGCTCTCGGCCTTGATGCGCAGCAGGAATTCTTGCATGCGTGTGCGGGTCAGCGCATCGAGCGCGCCGAGCGGTTCGTCGAGGAGCAGGAACCGCGGCTCGGCGGCGAGCGCCCGGGCGATGCCGACACGCTGGCGCATGCCGCCGGACAGTTCCCAGATGCGCCGGTCGCCGGCATCTGCAAGGCCGACGCGATTGAGAAGTGCGTCCGCACGCGCGCGACGTTCGGCAAGCGGCATGCCCTTCAGCTTGAAGGGAAAGGCAATGTTGTCGCGAGCATCGAGCCAGGGATAAAGCGCATCGTCCTGGAAGACGACGGCCCTGTCAGCGCCAGGGCCGCGTATGGGCTCGCCGTCGACGGTGATCGTGCCCGAGGAGGGATTAAGAAAACCGGCGGCGAGATTGAGCAGGCTCGTCTTGCCGGAGCCGGAACGGCCGATGACGGCAACCAGCTCGTTCGAGGCGATTTGCAGGTCGATCGTATCGAGCACAAGCTGTTCGCTGGTGCCGCCGCGGCCAGCCCTTGGCGGGTAGCGCAGCGAAACGTTGCGGAATGTCAGGACGCTCATGGGGCCTCCGGAAATGGGGTAGCGTTTTATCTGGCGATGGCCCGGCGGCGCTTTCGCGCGACCGGGCCATCGCCGCCGCAGGATTGTTGCCGGATCAGTAGGCGAGCTTTGCCGCGTCGGTCACCCAGCGGGTTGAGACGTAGGGCTTGTAGTCGGAGAGTGCCGCCGGGATCTTGCCCTGCTCCAGCAGGAAGGCCGAGGTATCGGAAACCGCCTTCACCGTACCGCCGCCAAGCAATGCCTCACCGGCCTGCTCTTCGAGCGTCGGGAAGATGTAGCCCTTGAGAAGGGCCGGAACCTCGTCCTGCTTGGCGCCCGTCAGGCGGGCGATCTTTTCAGCTTCCGGTGACGTCGCGTTCCAGGCGTCTGGGTTGGCGCGGTAGGCGGCGGTTGCATCACCCGTCACCTTCACGAAGGCCGTCACGACGTCCGGATGCTCTTCGGCGAACTTCTTGCTGACGATCCACGCGTCGAAGGTTGGGCCGCCCCAGTCGGCGACGTCCGCAGACGTGGCCAGAACCTTGCCGCTCTTCTTCAACTGCGCCAGGACCGGATCCCAGACGTACGCGCCATCGATATCGCCACGTTCCCACGCCGCCGCGATTTCCGGCGGACGCAGGTTGAGGATCTCGACGGACTTAGGATCGACCTTCCAGTGCTTCAGCGCCGTCAGTAGGCTGTAATGGGCCGTGGAAACGAAGGGCGTCGCGATCTTTTTGCCGGCGAGGTCTTCCGGCTTGTCGATGGTCTTGACCGCAAGCGCTTCCGCCTCGCTGATCAGGCCGACGACGAAGATCGTCTCGATCGGCAGTTCGCGGCTCGACGCTGCGGCAAGCGGCGAGGAGCCGACATAGCCGATATCGAGCGAACCGGAGGCGATTGCGGCAATCACGTCGGCGCCGCCGTCGAATTTCTGCCAGTTGATCTTGGCGCCGGTCACCTTCTCGTAGGTGCCGTCGGCCTGCGGTACGCGCGAGGGCTCGACAATCGGCTGGTAGCCGATGTTGAGCGTCACCTCTTCGGCAAAGGCGGTGCCGAACGACGCGGCCATGGCAAGGGCGGCGGTCGCGGCAAGCAGGGTTCTGCGGTTAATGGTCATGGTCCTCTCCTCAAGTAGCCGTTGCCCGAGGTTGGTGCGGGCCGGTTTCTCAAGGCTATATAATCAATAAATTTAGTAGAGAAATTTTTACCTCAATTTCACCGCGCATCGGCGATTGCTTTTGCGTTTTCCGGGAGCAGTGCCGAAAACGGCCGCCCTGCATTTCGCGTGGTGTCAAAGATAGCTTGGGAGCGCCGAAAAGCGCGGAAGGAACAATTCGCCCGCAAAACCGATGCAGATTGGGCACGTCGTCGACGAAACCTGCATAAGAGCTTGACAAAAGACGCCAATTCCCTTGCTGCACCCGGCACAAATAAATTATACCGTTTTTATATGTTTTTCGCACTTCGGTGCCAAGAATGAGCCAGAATCACCCGGCAAGGGTGAACCGTCGATCTTCCCCAAGATCGACGGATGGAACCCCTGGGACGCGGGATGCACGCGTCCGCGCTCCCGGGCGTATCCGGACGATGCCCCAGTGCTGATGGAAAGCAGACCGACATGCTGACGAAAAAAGGAAAATACGGACTAAAGGCGCTGGTGGACTTGGCGCGTCTGGGGCCGGGCGAAACCGCGTTCGTGGCGGAAATCGCGCTGCGCAACAATATTCCGAAGAAGTTTCTCGACACGATCCTGCTCGAACTGCGCAATGCCGGCATGCTGCGTTCGAAGAAGGGTCCGGGCGGCGGCTACTCGCTGTCCCATCCGGCCTCCGAAATTCGCATCGGCCATGCTATCCGCGTGCTCGACGGGCCGCTTGCGCCCATTCGCTGCGCCAGCCGCACGGCTTTTGAGGCCTGCGAAGATTGCGCCGATCCGGAAACCTGTCAGGTCCGTCGCGCCATGACGGATGTGCGCGACGCCATTGCCTCGATCCTCGACACGATGACGCTGGAGCAGTTCGTTGCCGTACCGGGCGCGGCCGCCATCATCGACGAGGAAGAGCTGGAAAAGCGCGTCGGCTGACCCGCAGGCGGCCTTTGCAAGGCCGCCTCTTCCGCACCATTTTCAAAAGTTCGGCGGGCTGATCGCCCATAGCACCACGGCATCTCGTTGCCCAGGATTGCGATAGCGATGTGGCTCGCCGGCCGAGTATGAGCAACTGTCGCCCTCGTGGAGATGGAAGCGCCGCTCCCCGACCCAGATTTCCAGCTCCCCGGACAACACGAAGCCGACGCCGTCGCCGGTGTGGCTATAGCTTTCCGCGCTCTCGCTGCCGGGCGGCAGGTTTGTGTAGATCAGCTCTACCTGCAGACTCATTTTCGGCGTCAGCAACTCGTCAATGATGCCTTGTTCATACTGGATCTTCAGCCGGTTGCCGCGCCGGACCACATAGCCATGCTCCTCCTGCGGCACCCGCGAGGCGCCAGCGAAGAACCATTGAACGGTCACGCCGAGACTGCGGGCAATCCCCACCAGCGCGGGGATAGACGGATAGGCGAGGTTGCGCTCGATCTGGCTGATATAGCCGGTTGAAAGGCCGGCGCTTTCCGCAAGCTGCGCCAGCGTCATCTTGCGCCGCTTGCGCAGATCGCGAATGCGTTCGCCGAGAACGGCCTCCTCACCGGCAGGATCGGCCGGCAGGTTGATGCCGAGATGGTCGTCAGAGGCCATGGCTGCCTTCCGTTTTTCTCTGGGGCACGGCTCCGGGCTTTCCTTCGCTGCGTAGATTTCCGGCACAGGCATGCACAACCCAGTGTGAATGGCAACAAATTTTGCCCAAAGTAAAAATAGAATATGTATTTTTTACTCAGGATAAAATATGCATCAACAAGCTTTCGTAGTTACGGCAGGAGGAGGCCGGGTTCCATGACGGCAGACGCATTCCCCCATCTGTTTCAGCCGCTGCAGATCCGTGGCGTGCGACTGAAGAATCGCATCATGTCGTCTGGTCACGATACGACGCTGCCAACTGACGGCCTGGTCAACGATGCGCTAATTGCCTATCACGCAGCGCGAGCGCTGGGCGGGGTGGGTCTGATCGTCAGCCAGGTGGCCGGCGTGCATGAGACGGCACGCTATACCTCGCACATGCTCATGGCGGTCGGCGACGACTGTATCGAGGGCTATCGACGGCTTGCGGAGGTCTGTCATGCCGAGGGATGTGCGTTGTTCTCGCAGCTCTTTCATCCCGGGCGCGAGATCATGGAGGGCGGCGACGGGCTCTTGACCGTTGCCTACGCGCCGTCCGTCTCGCCGAACGAGCGTTTTCGCGTGATGCCGCGGCAGCTCGACCAGCGCATGATCGACGAAATCGTTGCCGGCTATGCCGCCGCCGCGCGCCGCATGCATGCGGCCGGCATCGATGGCGTCGAGTTCGTCGCAAGCCACGGCTACCTGCCCGCCCAATTCTTCAATCCCCGGGTTAACCGCCGCAGCGATGCCTATGGCGGCGATCTGGAAAACCGGCTGCGCTTTGCGGTGGACGCGCTGTCGGCAATGCGTGCCGAGACATCGGAGGATTTCGTCATCGGCATGCGTATCAGCACCAGCGAGCGCGATGAACAGGGGCTGACGGGCGACGAGGCGCTCGATATCTGTCGCCGGCTCGAGCCGCTGCTGGATTATGTCAGCCTGACGGCCGGCACGTCGGCCTCGCTCGGCGGGGCCGTGCACATCGTGCCGCCCATGGCCTATCGTCATGTCTATCTTGCCGGCGATGCCGCGCGGTTTCGCCAGGCGCTTGCCATTCCCGTCTTCGTCACGGGGCGCATCAACCAGCCGCAGGAGGCCGAAGCGGTCCTTGCCGGCGGTTCGGCCGACGTCTGCGGCATGACGCGGGCGATGATCTGCGATCCGGCCATGCCGGGCAAAGCCGAGGCGGGACACACCGACGATATCCGCGCCTGCATCGCCTGCAACCAGGCCTGTATCGGCCATTTTCACCGCGGCGTGCCGATTTCCTGCATCCAGCACCCTGAAACCGGGCGAGAGCTGAAATTCGGCACACTTACGCCGGCGGTACGGCCGAAATCCGTCATGGTGATCGGCGGCGGGCCGGCCGGCCTCAAGGCTGCGGCGGTTGCCGGCAGTCGCGGGCATCGCGTGACGCTCTACGAAGCCGCACCGCAACTCGGCGGCCAGGCGCTGCTTGCCCAGCAGCTTCCCAGACGCGCCGAGTTCGGCGGCATCGTCACCAATCTCGCCCACGAGGTGGAGCGGGCCAATGTGCGCGTGGTGCGCGGCACGCGCGTCGATCGCGTGCTGGTGGAGGCGGAAAGGCCGGACGCGGTGATCCTCGCCACCGGCGCGAAACCCTATCGACCCGATATCGAGCAGGATGGCAGCGTCCAGATCGTCGACGCATGGCAGGTGTTGCGCCGCGAGGTAAAAACCGGTAGCCACGTCGTCGTCGCGGATTGGCGCTGCGACTGGATAGGTCCTGGCATTGCCGAACTGCTGACCGGCGAGGGGTGTAGCGTCGAGCTTGCCGTCAACGGCACCCATGCGGCCGAACTCCTGCCGCTCTACGTGCGCGACAACATCGCCGCCGAACTGCATCGCATCGGCGTGCGCATCACGCCCTATGCCCGCCTCTACGGTTGCGATGGGGGCACGGTCTACATGCAGCACACGGTGAGCGAGCTGCCGATCCTGTTCGAGGACGTGGACACGCTGGTGCTCTGTCTTGGCCATGAGCCGGTGGACGAACTCGGCGACATGCTGCGGGAGATGGTGCCGGAAGTCCACATCATCGGCGACAGCCTCGCCCCCCGCACCGCCGAAGAGGCGGTCTACGAGGGGCTAAAGGTTGGCGCTTCGCTGTGAGCCTCCGGGGGCTCGCAGCCCTTGCCGTCACAGCGTCTTCAATACATCGCCCAGCGCATCCACCAGCATGTCGGCATTCTCGCGGGAGAAGACGAGCGGCGGGCGGATTTTGAGGACGTTGGCCCGCGGGCCGGAAGCGCTGATGAGGATGCGGCGCTCGCGCAGGCCGTTGACGATGCGGGTGGTCAGGGCGGCATCGGGGCTCTTAGCAGCCGGATCGGCGACGATCTCGACACCGATAAACAGGCCGGAGCCGCGCACGTCACCGATGGCATGATAACGGTCCGCAAGGCTTTTGAGGCCGTCCATCAGATAGCGGCCGACCTCCAGCGCGTTCTGCTGCAGGCCTTCAATCTGGATCGTGTCGAGCACGGCCTTGCCGGCTGCGGCAGCAATCGGATTGCCGCCGAACGTGTTGAAATAGCGCGCCCGCGGGCCGAATTCGGCAATCACCTCGGGCCTGAGCACGATGCCCGCCATCGGATAGCCATTGCCCATCGGCTTGCCGATCGTCACCATGTCGGGTGAAACGCCGTGGCGTTCAAAACCCCACATGGCCTCGCCGGTGCGGCCGAAGCCGGGTTGGACCTCGTCGGCAACGAAGAGGCCGCCCGCCGCGTGGATCGCATCGACAGCCGGCTTCAAAAAACCCTTCGGGCCGGCGAAAATGCCGTCGCTGGAAAAAATCGTGTCGGTGATCAGCATGGCCGGCTTGATGCCGTGGCGCTGGAGATCAGCGATGGCGGCGCGCACGTCGCGACCGAATTTCTCCATCACCTCTTCCGGCGAATGGCGATAGCTGTCCGGTGCGGGCACGGTGCGCACATGCGGCCCGAGCGTCACCGATTCGCCAAGCGACGGCGAGAACTCGGCAACCGCGCTCGTCAGGCCATGATAGGCGAGATCCGTTGCAATGATGCCGGTGCCGCCTGTCACATAGCGGGCGATGCGCACGGCTAGGTCGTTTGCCTCGCTGCCCGTGCAGGTAAACATGGCCTGGCTGAGCGCTTCGGGGAACGTCGCCGTCAGCGCCTCGGCATAGTCGATGATGCCTTCGTGCAGGTAGCGCGTATGGGTGTTGAGCACCGCTGTTTGCTTGGTGATTGCCTCCACGACGCGCGGATGGCAATGGCCGAGCGAGGCGACGTTGTTATAGGCATCGAGATATTTTTCACCCGAGGCGTCATAGAGGAAGACGCCTTCGCCGCGCACCAGATGCAGCGGCTTTTCATAAAACAGGCGGTAGGCGGGGCCGAGCACCTTTTCCCGTCGGGCGATCAACGCCCGTTCGGCCTCGTTCAGCCGCTCGAAATCTTCCTGCGAAAATGCATTCACCATCGACATGATCAGGCCTCGGAAAGGTTGGGCACGAGCCGTTTCAGCCCGGCGGGTGTCAGATCGGATATGTTTTGCAGACCCCGCCAGGCGGTGGCGTGGTTGCGCATGATGTAGTCGCGGTTCTCCGGGAACCGTGCGGAGCGCCATTCGGCGATGATGATGGACATCGCCAGCCGGCAGCGGCACAGAAGCGGCAGAAGTTCGATCTCGCCAGGCTCGAGTGGGCGTGCAGACAGGAACCCTTCGAGAAGGGCCCGGGTGCGCGCTTGCCAGTTGTCCGTCGCGAGATGATAGGACAGCCCGACGGCGAGATCGTTGATCAGCGGCGCATGCACCATGTCACCGAAATCGATGATGCCGACGACGCGGGTGGGGGATGCCGGGTCGAGTAGGATATTATGCGGATTGAAATCGTTGTGGATGATCTGCTGCCGCTTTAGCGCGGCGATGGCCGGCAGTGCGCGCTCGAATTCCGCAATCACGCCCGCCGCCTGCGCCCGGCGTTCCGGCGCGACATCGTCGATGACAGCGGCAAGATCGAGCATATGGGAGATGTCCCACATCAGCTTTCCTGCTGGTGGGCGGCCGTTGTAGGCCTCGAGCCCAAGGCCTAGTTCCGCGAGTGCCCGGCCCACATTGCGGCTCTGGGCTTCGGTCGTGGGCGTGCGATATTGCAGTTCTCCCGGCAGGAAAGTGAGCAGGCGCATGATGCGCGGGCCGTCGGCGGTTGCGAGCGTGCGGCTTTGTTCGCCGTGTTTTGTGCGCACCAGCCGCGGCACGGGCACTGTGGGGGCTGCTGCTTCTAGATGCAGCAGCGCGCCGTCCTGGAACTCCAGTGCGGCCGGGTCCTCGGCGGGATTGGCGATCTTGAGAACGAAATCCGTACCGTCAACGCGGGTGAACAGGAAGGTTTCGTCCCGCTCGCTCGAAAGCCGTTTGACGGCGCCTGAAAGACCGTAAACATCCTCGACCGCCAGCTTTGCATCGTCGAGCGACGTCACGCTCCATGTCGCCGACATGGAATCCGGTTTCTTGGCGGCGGGCGATGGCTCCGTCATGCTTGCTCCGTTGATGCGGTGGTCCGCACTTTTCTTGCCTGTATCGTCCCGCCGTTGAGGTGCTTACGGCGGGAGTATGTGCCATCCGGTAGAGAAAGATAACGTCCGGCAGAGGCTCATACTTGAAACACGTCAAAAAAGATGCATCAAGTATCTTATTATTTTATTTTGCGGATGAGTTCCATGGCTGAATTTACGACACTGGAACATGAGAACCTCAACAGCGTCGTCTACGCCGCACTGTGCGATGCGTTGATGCAGGGACGGTTCCAGCCCGGCGACCGGCTGAAGATCCGCGATCTCGCCGAACAGTTCGGCACCAGCGTCACGCCGATCCGTGACGCCATCCTGCGCCTTGCCAACGATGAGGCAATCACCTTCCGCTCTCCGCGCGACATTCGCATTCCCGGCATGGCCGAAAGCCGCTACCGGGAAATCCGGGCGATCCGCATCCGGCTGGAGGGTCTGGCCGCAGAGACGGCCGCGCAAGTCGCTACCAGTGCCGATATCCATGCTTTGGAGGGCATTTTACGGGAAAATGAGCAGGCAATCGACGCTGGCGATCGCCTGAAAGGCACGCAGCTCAATCAGGCCTTTCACTTCATGCTGCCGCAGATTGCCGGGCTTCCGGTGTTGAACAACATCTTGCGCCGGCTGTGGTTGCAGATGGGGCCGCATATTTCGGATGCCTATATCGAAGGCGGGCGGGCTATGATCGATCATCATTACCCCGTTATCGAGGCGTTGAAACGGCATGATCCTGCCGCCGCTTCAATGGCGATTGTCGATGATATCCTGCTCGGCGGCAAGCCGATCCTCGAACGCATCGTGCATGGTGTGGAGCGACCCGCCCGCCGCGCGTGATGACCGTGCGAACAAGAGGCTTGCATTTCGCGAGCCGCCAATTACGATGCATCAAGCATCAATGGAGAATGCGTCCATGACCGAAGAACGCCGCTACATGTTGCTGACGGGAGCGAGCCGCGGCATCGGCCATGCGACGGTAAAGCTCTTCCAGTCGAAGGGCTGGCGTATTCTCACTGTTTCGCGCCAGGCATTCTCGGAGGAATGCGCCTGGCCGTCCGCCCGCGAAAGCCATATCCAGGCCGACCTTGCCGATCTGAGCCAGATTGAGCGTCTCGCCGCGACCGTGCGCGAACGCCTGCCGAACGGCCGCCTGCATGCATTGGTCAACAATGCCGGCATCTCGCCGAAGGGGCCGGGCCGCTCGCGCCTTGGCGTGCTGGAGACCGAGGCGGATGTCTGGACGCAGGTGCTCAATGTCAATCTCATCTCGACCGCGCTTATTGCCCGCGCGCTGATGCCGGAGCTGGAGGCCGCGAAGGGATCGATCGTCAACGTGACCTCGATTGCCGGTTCCCGCGTGCATCCTTTCGCTGGCGTCGCCTATGCGGCCTCGAAGGCGGCGCTCGCGTCGCTGACGCGGGAAATGGCGCATGAATTCGGCCGCCTTGGTGTGAGGGCGAATGCCATCGCACCCGGTGAGATCGAAACGTCAATCCTTTCACCGGGAACGGATGAACTGGTGGCGGCGGAAGTGCCGATGGAGAGGCTGGGCGAACCGCGCGAAGTAGCGGAAACCATCTATTTCCTCTGCACCGAACCATCGTCCTACATCAACGGTGCGGAAATCCACATCAACGGAGGGCAGCACGTCTGACAACGGTCAAGACGGCAACGAAACCCGTTGACCGACGCTGACCGGAATGCATCAATCGGCCGACACGCGCCCCGGGGAAAGGGCGCAGCGACCGGAAGGGCTGCAATGCCGCCGATACGCCAAAGGCGAGGGCGGGCGCAGTCGCACAAGTTCGTCATCGGGGCCGGCCTGCCGGTTCCTTCATAAATGAGAAAAGGGGAGTGCCATGAAGTCCATCATGAAATCCGGAATCCTGACGGCCGCAGCCGTCGTGCTGTCCGCAAGCCTGGCCCTGCCGGCTCTGGCGCGCGACCTGACCGTCGTCTCCTGGGGCGGCAATTATCAGGATGCGCAGCGCAACATCTATTTCAAGCCGTTCGCGGAAAAGACCGGCAAGCCTGTGCTGGACGAGGCCTGGGACGGCGGTATCGGCGTCATCCAGTCGAAGGTCAAGGCCGGCGCGCCGAACTGGGATGCCGTTCAGGTGGAAGCCGAAGAACTGGCGCTCGGCTGTGCCGACGGTCTCTACGAGAAGATCGACTGGGACAAGTTGGGCGGCAAGGACAAGTTCCTCGACAGCGCGGTCAATGACTGCGGCGTTGGCGCCATCGTCTGGTCCACGGCGATTGCCTATGACGGCGACAAGCTGAAGGAAGGCCCGGCCTCATGGGCGGATTTCTGGAACGTGGAAAAGTTTCCGGGCAAGCGCTCGCTGCGCAAGGGTCCGAAATACACGCTCGAATTCGCGCTGCTCGCCGATGGCGTCTCGAAGGACGAGCTCTATGACGTGCTCGGCACGGACGAGGGCGTCGAGCGCGCCTTCAAGAAGCTCGACGAGTTGAAGGCGAACATCGTCTGGTGGGAATCCGGCGCCCAGCCGCTGCAGTTCCTTGCGTCTGGCGAAGTCGCGATGGCCTCGGCCTATAACGGCCGCATCACCGGCATCAACCGCACGGAAGGCAAGAACTTCAAGGTCGTCTTCCCCGGCAGCATCTACGCCGTCGATAGCTGGGTCGTGCTGAAGGACGCGGAGAACAAGGACGCCGCGCAGGACTTCATCGCGTTTGCGAGCCTGCCGGACAACCAGGCAAAGCTGCCGGAATTCGTCGCCTACGGCCTGCCGAACAAGGAAGCGGCCGCCAAGGTGCCGGCGGAATTCGCCAAGGACCTGCCGACCGATCCCGCGAACATGACGGACTCGATCGCCCTCAATGTCGACTTTTGGATCGACAATGCGGAATCGCTGACGCAGCGCTTCAACGCCTGGCTGGCCCAGTAAGCACATCCGCGATGGAGGGCGTTCGAAACGGGCGCCCTTCCTGTCCGGCTGGATGCGTCCTCGCGGGGTTGCCGCATGATGTATCCTTCGCCTCTAGCGATGGAGTCTTCCTTGGCCGAATTCATTCGATTTGACCGCATCACCAAATTCTACGGTCCGCTCTGCGTGGTGGAGAACCTCGACCTCGGCATTGCGAAGGGCGAGTTCGTCAGCCTTCTCGGCCCGTCCGGTTCCGGCAAGACGACGTTGCTGATGATGCTCGCTGGCTTTGAGCAACCGACCTCCGGCAACATCCTGCTTGATGGAACGGCGATCAATACCGTGCCGACCCACAAGCGCGACATGGGCGTGGTCTTCCAGAGTTATGCGCTATTCCCGCACATGTCCGTTGGCGACAACATCGCCTTTCCCTTGCAGATGCGGGGGCTCGGCAAGGCGGAGACCGGCGAGCGGGTCAAGCGGGCGCTTGACATGGTGCAGATGTCCGCGCTTGTCGACCGCCGGCCGTCCCAGCTCTCCGGCGGCCAGCAGCAGCGCGTGGCGCTCGCCAGGGCGCTGGTCTTCGAGCCGCGCGTCGTGCTGATGGACGAACCGCTCGGCGCGCTCGACAAGCAGTTGCGCGAGCAAATGCAGCTCGACATCCGCGATCTGCATCGCCGCCTCGGCCTCACCATCGTCTTCGTCACGCACGATCAGTCCGAAGCGCTGACCATGTCGGATCGCGTCGCGGTCTTCAACAAGGGTAAGATCGAGCAGATCGGCACGCCGCGGCAGGTCTATGACGAACCGGCGACGCGCTTCGTCGCCGAGTTCATCGGTGAGACCAACCTGGTCGAGGGTGTCGTCGAGGCTGTGCAGGGTGCTGAAGCCAATGTGCGGCTGAGTTCCGGCGCCCAGATCGTTTCGGCCGTTTCCGGCACCGTGGCACCGGGCCAGACCGTCTATCTTTCCATCCGTCCCGAGCGGGTCGATCTCACCGAGATCGCCGGCGACGCCCGCAACAGTCTGGAAACCGAGGTGACGGACAGCGTCTATCAGGGCGATCACCTGCGTGTGCAGCTGCAGAATGCGGCGCATCCGCTCATCGCCAAGCTTGGGCGCCGGTCGCGCGAGTTCCCGCCGGGCACCAAGGTCTATGCGGCCTTTGCGGCCGGCGATTGCCGGGTCATTGCACCATGAGCGGGGGCTCGTCGCGCACCGGGCGGTCGCTGCTGCTGCTGGCGCCGCTGCTCGTCTTCCTTGTCGGCTTCTTCGTCTGGCCGCTGTTCAGCATGATGTCTCAGGCGATATCGGATCCGGCCGTGCTGCGCCTTCTGCCACGCAGCGCCGAGGTCATCGGCGACTGGGATCGGAAGTCGCCACCGACCATGCCCATGCAGACGGCGCTGATGGAGGACCTCAAGGCTGTCGACGACGACCAGGCGCTCGGCGACATGGTGCGTCGCCTGAACAGTGCCCGCTCCGGTTTCCGCACGCTGATGGGCAAGACTACGAGCGCGCTGACTGATCCGGCCAACCCGCCCGCCGATCTCGTCTCGATCGACAAGCGCTGGGAAAAACCGGAATTCTGGATCGCCATCGCCGATGCGCTTTCTCCCTATACCGACCGCAACTTGCTCGCCGCCGCCGACCTCGGCCGCAACGCCGCCGGTAGCATAGAGCACCTGCCGGCCGACCAGTCCGTCAACCGCGTGATCCTCGTGCGCACCTTCTGGATTGCAGCACTCGTCACCTTCTTCTGTGCCTGTATCGGCTTTCCCTATGCGATTATCGCCGCGTCGCTCGAGGGTTGGAAGCGCGACCTGATGCTCGCCGCCGTGCTGCTGCCGCTGTGGACATCGCTTCTCGTGCGCACCGCCGCCTGGTTCATCCTGTTGCAGGAGCAGGGCCTCATCAACGATCTGCTACGCGGCATCGGCCTTATCGACACGCCGCTGGCACTGATCTTCAACCGCACCGGCGTCATCATCGCCATGACCCATGTGCTCCTGCCCTTCATGGTGCTGCCGATCTATTCGGTGCTCATCACCATCCCGAAGAACCTCATGCCGGCCGCCGCCTCGCTCGGCGCGCCGCCGCTGCGAGCGTTCGTGCGCGTGCTCTTGCCGCTCAGCCTGCGCGGGGTTGCCTCCGGCTGCCTGCTCGTCTTCATCTCGGCCATCGGCTATTACATCACGCCGGCGCTGATCGGCGGGCCGGGAGACCAGATGATCTCCTCGATCATCGCCTTTTACGCTACGGGTTCGGCGAACTGGGGCATGGCCGGCGCGCTTGGTATGGTGCTGCTTGTCGCAACGCTCGTGCTCTACAGCGTCTATGCGCGTCTCTCTAGCGACGAACCGGGGAGGCGCTGACCATGCCGATGAAAATCGCAAAGGCCACCTTTGCCACGCTGACGGTCCTCTTTCTCGTCGCGCCGCTGATTGCCATCCTGCCGCTCGCCTTCACGTCGAGCGTCATTCTCACCTATCCGATCCCCTCCTGGTCGCTGCGATGGTTCGAAGAACTGTTCTTCGCCGATGCCTGGCGCCGCGCGATCGTCAACAGCCTGATTATCGGCACGGGCACGACATTGCTTGCCACCATTCTCGGCACGGCGGCATCGCTTGGCCTGCGCAACCGGCTGCTGTTCTTTCGCGGCTCGATCCGCACGCTCTTCCTGCTGCCGATGGTGGTGCCCGCCGTGGTGCTCGGCGTCGGCATGCAGGTGCTGCTGGCAGGCTTCGGCCTGACGAACAGCTATGCCGGCGTCATCATCGCCCACACGGTCGTCGCCGTGCCCTTCGTGATCGTCAGCGTCAGCGGCGCGCTTGCCGGCATAGACGAGCGGGTGGAACTGGCAGCGCAAAGCCTCGGAGCATCGCCAACGACGGTGTTTCGGCGTGTGACTTTGCCGCTCGCCATGCCGGGCGTGCTGTCCGGCGCCGTGCTCGCCTTTGCCACGTCGCTGGATGAGGTGGTGCTCACCCTCTTCGTCGCCGGTCCCAACCAGCGCACATTGGCGCGGCAGATGTTTTCCAGTATCCGCGAAAACATCAGCCCCGCCATCGCCGCCGCCGCCTTCCTGTTCATCGTGGCGACGGTGATCATCGGCCTCGTCGTCGCGCTGTCGCGTTCCATGCTCGCCAAGCGCCGCTAAGCAGCGGGTTTCAGCACCGCGCCGAGCACCTGGTACACGCGCGGCTCCAGCATATGCGCGACGTTGAAGCGCATGAAGCCGGCCGCCGTCTGCGACACGCTGAAGACGTTGCCTGGCGCGAGCACGACGCCCTCGGCCACGGCGGCCTGCGCGACGTCACCGGAATCAAGTCCCTCCGGCAGCCGGCACCAGAGGTAGAAACCGCCGCGCGGCGTGAGCCATGGCTCTATGTCGAGCCGGGCGAGCCGGTCCGCTGTTTCGCGCCGGGTACGCACAAGCTTCCGGCGTAGCTCTTCCATATGCTTGCGGTAACCGCCACCGGCGAGCATTTGGGCGATGATCTCGCTGGACATCGGGCTCGGACCGCCGAAATTGGTGGCGATCTGCAAATCCACCAGCCCTTCGATCCAGTCCGGCCGCGCGGCGATGTAGCCGCAGCGCGCGGAGGCAGAAAGCGTTTTGGAGAAGCTGCCGATGCGGATGACGCGGTCGAATCCATCGAGCGCGGCCAGTCGCGTGGAGGGCTCGGGCTCGAAATCGGCAAAGATATCGTCCTCGACGATGATCATCTCGCTGCCTGCAGCCGCATTCAGCACGCGATATGCCGTCTGGGGCGAAAGGGTAGCACCCGTCGGATTGTGGATCGCGGAATTGGTGATGTAGAGCCGTGGCCGTTCGGTGGCGAGTATGGCCTCAAACCTTGCGATATCTGGCCCAAACGGCGTGTAGGGAACGCCGACCACCTCGACCTGATGCGCTTTCAGAAGGGCTTGAAAGTTGAAGTAACAGGGGTCGTCGATGAGCACCTTGTCGCCGGGGCGCAGCAGGAAGCGGCAGATCAGGTCCAGCGCCTGGGTGCCGGTGCTGGTCAGCATCAGATGATCCCGCCCGGCCTCGATGCCTTCCTCCGCCAGCCGGCCGAGCAGCAAGCGGCGTAGCGCAAGCGAACCCTGCGTGCTGCCGTAATAGGAGAGCAGGTCGCTGTCGCTGCGAGCCAGGCTGCGGATGGCCCGGCGCAACGCCGCGTCCGGCATCCAGTCCGCCGGCAGCCAGCCACAGCCGGGCTTGAGCACCGCGGCATCGGCATCCAGGGATTGCCGCGACACCCAGAACGGATCGACCGCACGCGCCTTCGGCGTTTCCGCCTCCGCCAGTTTCAGCGGCGGCAGGCCGACGCCGGCGACGTAAAAGCCGGATCCCCGCTGCGCGCGGATCAAGCCCTCCGCCGCCAGCCGGTCATAGGCCTCCACCACGGTGGAGGGGGAGACGCCCGTCGTGGTGGCAAAGCGGCGGATCGAGGGAAGGCGGTCGCCGGGGGCAAGCGCGCGGGTGGCGATGCGTTTGCGGATCGCCGTCATGACATCCGAAATCCGGCTTCCGGTCGAATTTTCAGTCATGCTCACTTTCACTGTATTGGCTCATACACCGGTACACTTCCTCCAAATTGTATTGCTTTGTTCCTGTCTTTTCTAGCCCCTGCGCCTGTATCGTCCCGTGGAATGCGAGGTACAATGAAAACATCCATGGACGGTTGGGGCAGCGGGCTTGCCGGGGTCATCATCTTCAGCGGTTCGCTTCCGGCGACGCGCGTCGCGGTATCGGACTTCTCACCGCTTTTCCTGACTTCGGCGCGCGCCGTCATCGCTGCGTTGCTCGGCGCCGCTCTGCTCTTTGCGTTGCGCCAGAAAAAACCATCGCGCGACAATCTCCTGTCACTGCTGATCGTCGCGCTCGGCGTGGTCGTTGGTTTTCCGTTGCTGACGGCGATCGCGCTGCAATACATCACGTCCGCCCATTCCATCGTCTTCATCGGCCTCCTGCCGCTTGCGACAGCGACCTTCGGCGTGCTTAGGGGCGGGGAGCGCCCAAAACCGCTGTTCTGGCTGTTTTCCATCATAGGCAGCGCCACGGTGGTGGGCTTTGCCTTGAGCGCCGGTGCTGAGGTCTCGCTTGTCGGGGATCTGCTGATGGTCGCGGCGGTCATCGCCTGTGGTCTGGGTTATGCGGAAGGTGCAAAACTCTCGCGCACCCTCGGCGGATGGCAGGTCATTTCCTGGGCGCTCATCCTTGCGCTGCCGTTGATGGCGATCATCGCGCTTTTCTCCTTGCCCGAGACCTGGGCCGGTATCGGCGGCGGCGCCTGGATGGGGCTCGCCTATGTCTCCGTCTTCAGCATGCTGATCGGCTTCGTCTTCTGGTATCGTGGACTAGCACTTGGCGGTATCGCGGCCGTGGGCCAGTTGCAATTGCTTCAGCCTTTCTTCGGCCTGCTGCTCGCCGCCGGCCTGCTGCATGAAAAGGTCAGCCCCCTGATGGTGGTCACGACGCTTGCCATCGTGCTCTGCGTTGCCGGCGCCCGGAAGTTTGCGCGCTGACGCTTTGTTACGCTTGCCCGGGGCGGCGCGATGGCTATCCTGCCGCAGTGCAACGCGGAGGGAGTGAGGCTGATGTCGTTTTTCGAGGCCGAGGAGAAGGTTTTTTCCAGTTTCGTATTGGGAAATGCTCCCCTCAAGAAGCTTGCCAGCGGTTTCGACTGGGCCGAAGGCCCCGCCTGGTTCGGCGATCACGATTGCCTGCTGTTTTCCGACATTCCCAACAACCGCATGCTGCGCTGGCACCCGACGTCGGGCCTGACGGTCTTCCGCGAGCCCGCGAACTTTTCCAACGGCAACACCCGCGACCGGGAAGGCAGGCTCGTGACCTGCGAGCACGGCACGCGCCGCGTCACCCGCACCGAATATGACGGTTCGAACACCGTGATCGCTGATCGGTACGAAGGCAAGCCGCTGAATTCGCCGAACGACGTGATCGTCGCCTCGGACGGCGCGATCTGGTTCACCGATCCGCATTACGGCATCGTTTCCGACTACGAGGGCACCCGCTCGGAACAGGAATTGCCGTGCAACGTCTATCGCGTCGATCCGCTTTCCGGCGCGGTCCACGCTGTGCTCACGGATTTCCAGTGCCCGAACGGCCTTGCCTTCAGCCCGGACGAAAAACGTCTCTATGTCGCCGATACCGGACGCATCCACAGCGATGATCCGCGTCATATCCGTGCCTTCGATGTCGATGCGGATTGGAAGCTCACCGGCGGCGAGGTCTTTCACACCATTGCGCCGGGCTGCGCGGATGGGATGCGGGTCGATGAGAACGGCAATCTCTGGTCCTCGGCGGGCGACGGCGTGCATTGCATCGCGCCGGATGGCCGCCGCCTTGGAAAAATCCTCGTGCCGGAGACCGTTTCCAATGTCTGTTTCGGCGGCCGGAACGGCCACCGCCTTTTTATCACCGCCACCACGTCGCTTTATGCCGTGTCATTGACTGTGCGTGGCGCACGCCGGCGCGAATGAAGAGACAAACATCGGCCAGGGAATGGAGCGAGCCCGTAAAATCTGATAGGACTCCTCTCAACGGTGTTGGCCCGCGGCGATAATGTCCGGCGGAACGGTCTGGGAGATCTGGATGGCGGTGGATGTTCGGACGGGGAAGGAGATGAGCGCAACGGCAGCGCCGAAGGCGTTACGTGTCGGTTTCATCCTCTCGAAGAGCTTTACGCTCTCTGCCTTCGCGCTGTTCGTGGATACGCTGCGGCTCGCTAGCGATAGCGAAGACCGCTCCCGTCGCGTCAATTGCGACTGGGACGTTTTGAGCAGCACGCGCAACTTCATCTCGTCGTCGAGCGGCATCCAGGTCGCGCCGACAGCCCCCTTCGCCGATCCCTCCTGTTTCGACTACATCGCCGTCGTCGGCGGCCTTTTGAAGGTCGACGAGCCGATCGACAGCTATGCGCAAGCCTATCTGCGCAAGGCGGCCAATGCGGGCGTCGGGCTGATTGGTCTCTGTACCGGCAGTTTCATTCTCGCTGAAGCCGGGCTGCTCAAGGGGCATACGGCCTGTGTGAGCTGGCTGCATCATCGTGAATTCCGCGGTCGCTTCCCGGATATCGAGGCAACGTCCGAGCAGATCTTCCGCTTCGATGGCAAGGTCGCAACCTGTGCCGGCGGCAGCAGCGTCGCCGATCTCGCAGCAACGCTGGTCCGTCACCATGTCGGCGAGGCGGCGGAGCGCAACGCGCTGGAAATCCTGCAGATCCGCCATCGCCGCGATGCGACCGACCTCCAGCCGCGCAATCCGCTCGGCCTCGAGGCGCGTGACCGCCGCGTGCACCTCGCCATCATGATGATGGAGCAGCACACGGAAGACCTGCTGTCGATCGACAGCATCGCCACCATGACCAACGTCTCCCGCCGCCAGCTCGAACGGCTGTTCGAAAGCGACATGGGCGCCTCGCCAAGCGCGATCTACATGAAAATCCGCATGGCGGCGGCGCTCAACATGGTGGTGCGCACCAACAAGCCGTTGATCGAGATCGCGCTCGAAACCGGCTTCGAGAGCCTGTCGCACTTCACCCGCCGTTTCCGCGCGGCCTTTGGCGACACGCCTTCGCAAATCCGTCGAGACGGTCGCCGCCAGGCAAGCTGACGCGCAATTCCTGCCGCAAGGCCGCTTCACACTTTTGCTGGAATTGCGCTGGCCGATTGGAACCAAGCCGCTCGCCAGCCGTTCGGTTTCCATTGCAGACAAGGAGACCGCAATGGCAAGCACTGACGTTCAATCCCAGATTTCCGCTCTTCGCGCAGAAATCGCCGCGCTTCAGAAGGATCTTGGGGAGCGGGGCACCGAGGCCTACGAGACGATCCGTGATCGTGCCGGCAATGCCGTCGAGGCTGCACGGCCCGCCGTCCGTTCGGCAACGAAGTATGTTCGCAACGAAGGTGCCGCAGTCGCCCAGGCAGCACGCGAGCACCCCGCGGCCCTTTCCACCGTCGTGCTGACGGCCGGCCTTGCCGGTGTCGTCATCGGCTATCTGCTGGGTTCCCTGGAAAGCGAACCACCACGCCGCCAGCGCTGGTTCTGAACAAACGAAAAAGCCCGGCATTGCCGGGCTTTTTCATGGAACGATGAGGGAGCAATTGCTCCCTTGTTTCGTTACCGGTGGCGCAGGCCGAAAAGGTAACCGATGAAGGCGGCACCGGCCAGCGCCGCGAGCGGATTGGTCTGGATGGTGGTGCGCACTTCGTCGCGCAGCGATTCCGCCTTGGCAACAGCAAGCTGGCCGGTGCCTTCAGCGATAAGGCCCGCGGATTCCTTCAGCCGGCTGATTTCGGCCTTCAGCGCTTCGATCTGCTCGTTGACCGTTGCTTCCGCCGCCGCGGCGCGGGCATCTTCCGAAATGCTGTCGCGACCTTCAACGACGCCGAGCGTGCGTTTGCCGGTGCTCTTTTCGTCAGCCATGAACATGTCTCCTGAATTTGATGGAATGGCGAAGGAAGAACTTCCTTCGCGCCAGTTGGTTCCACAGGTGATTCAAACTGTGATCGCTGTAAGGCGGTTTGGCGATTGACTCTCGTGCATCCAATGGAACAAATAGAGAACATAACTCTTTCAATCCGGGAGCTGCCACGCCGATGTCCGCCTTCGCCGCCCGTGCCGTTGTCGCCGACCTGCGCGACCGCATCCGGCAGTTCGATGGCCGTACGGCGCGCGACCGGGCGGTGCTGCCCTTCGGCGTGCCGGAGATCGACGACCGCTTGCCGGGTGGCGGACTGGCCCTTGCGAGCCTGCATGAGGTGTGCGGCGGCGGCAACGACGCGGTGGAGGGTGCTGCCGCCATGCTCTTTGCCGCGGGGATTGCGGCGCGCACCAAGGGGCAGGTGCTGTGGTGCCTGACACGGCCAGACCTCTTCGCACCGGCTCTGGCGCAGGCGGGGCTTGCACCGGGCCGGGTGATCTATGTGGAGGCGGGCGACGAGAAGAGCCTGCTCCTCTGTTTCGAGGAGGGGCTGCGCCATGGCGGGCTCGGCGCGGTGGTGGCGGAAGTGGCGCGGCTGTCGATGACCGCCTCGCGCCGCCTGCAACTGGCGGCCGAAGCCGGCGGCACGCTCGCCATTGCGCTGCGGCGTTTGCGCCACCGGTCGGAGGCGGATGCCTTTACCCAGCCATCCGCCGCGGTAACGCGCTGGCGGGTTGCGGTCCGCCCGTCCGTCACCCTTCCCGTGCCCGGCGTCGGCCGGGCGCAGTGGCATTTGCAACTTGTGCGCTGTCGGGCTGGCGCGGCAGCAGATTTTGACGTGGAGGCCTCCGATGCCGAGGGTCGTATCGCTTTTTCTTCCCGGCTGGCCGATCGATCGCCTGAGACGCACCATGGGCGCTTCGACGCCTCCGCCTGATGCGCGCCTTGTGCTTGTCGGCCGCGAGGGATCACGCCGCATCGTCACGGCGGTGAGCCGGCCTGCCGAGCAGGCGGGCCTGCGCGTCGGCATGGCGCTCACCAAGGCCCATGCGCTTTTGCCCGATGTGATGACCATGCCGACCGATCCCACGGCGGATGCGGCGGCACTCAACCGCCTGGCGCTCTGGGCCTTGCAGCACTACGCACCCATCGTCGCACCCGACCCGCCGGATGGCCTGGTCATCGACACCACTGGCGCCGACCATCTGCACGGCGGCGAAGAACGCATGCTGACCGGTCTCGTCAATCGGCTCGGCGCCTCCGGCATCGCCGCTCGCGCCGCCATTGCCGATAGCTGGGGCGCAGCCCACGCTGCCGCCCGTTTCCGCGCCGATCCCGTCTGCATCATTGCGCCCGGCGCGACGAGCAACATGGTGGCGCCGCTGCCGATCCCCGGGCTCAGGATTCCGCCGGATATCGTGACAGGCCTGCACGTGCTGGGTTTTGCCACGATCGGCGACGTGCTCGCCGTGCCACGCGCGCCGCTCGTGCTGCGTTTCGGCCCACTCCTCGGCCGCCGGCTCAACCAACTGCAAGGCACCATCTCCGAACCCGTCGATCCGCTCCGCGATCCCGAACTTGCCAGTGTGCGAAAAGTCTTCGGCGAACCCATAGGTGCGCCCGAAACCATCGCTCGCTACACGACAAGCCTCGTCCATGACCTCTGTCTGGCGCTGGAAAAACGTGGTCTCGGTGCCCGAAGGCTCGATCTCCTCTTCCACCGCGTCGACAACTCGCTCCAGGCGATTCGCGTCGGCACGGCGCAGCCCGTTCGGGATGAAAAACGGCTCACCCGGCTCCTCTCGGATCGCATCGAGACGATCGATCCGGGTTTCGGCATCGAGATCATGGACCTGACCGCCACGCTTGCCGAACCGCTCGTCCTGCAGCAGGCCGTCTCTTCGCTGATCGAGGAGGAACAGGCGGACATTGCCGGCCTTGTCGACGTGATCGCCAACCGCATCGGCGCGCGCCGGCTTTACCGCATGGCCCCGGTCGAGAGCGATGTGCCCGAGCGGTCCGTCCGCCGCGTCGCCCCGCTTGCCCCGGATGACGGTGCGACCTGGCAGGGCCGCTGGCCGCGTCCGTCGCGCCTGCTCGCCCGGCCGGAGCCGATCGAGGTCATGGCGCTCCTGCCGGATCATCCGCCGGGTGCCTTCACCTGGCGCGGCGTGCGGCGGCTGGTGAAGCGCGCCGACGGCCCGGAACGTATCTTTGGCGAATGGTGGAAGCGCGATGCCGAGCTTGCCGCCGTGCGGGACTATTTTCAGGTCGAGGATGCTTCTGGCGAACGCTTCTGGCTCTTCCGTTCAGGTGATGAACAGCAGGTGACGAACGGTGTTGGCCGCTGGTTCCTTCATGGGGTTTTTGCATGAAACCGCGTTATGCCGAGCTTCAGGTGACCTCCCACTTCTCGTTCCTGCGGGGTGCGAGTAGCTGCGCGGAGCTGTTTGCTCAGGCCAGCGCCCTCGGCATCGAGGCTGTGGCCGTCGTCGACCGCAACAGCCTTGCCGGTGTCGTCCAGGCCTTCAAGGCGGCGCGGGAGCTTCCGCCGGATGTGGCACAGGTACGTCTGGTGGTCGGCTGCCGCCTGGATCTTGTCGACGGCATGTCGCTGCTTGTCTATCCGACCGACCGTGACGCCTATGCCCGTCTCTGCCGTCTGCTTACCATCGGCAAGAAGAGGGCCGGCAAAGGAAAGTGCCATCTCGACTGGGCGGACGTCGTGGAATGGAACGAAGGCCTGCTCGCCGTGCTGGTACCAGACGACGCGGACGAGACTGTCGCCTTTCACCTGCGCCGCCTGCGCGAAACCTTTCGCGATCGCTGTTATATTGCCCTTACGCTCCGTCGCCGGCCAAACGACCAGGTGCGGCTCTTCGACCTCTCCAACCTCGCCACCCAACACCGCGTCCCCACCGTCGTCACCAACGACGTGCTCTACCACGAACCCGGCCGCCGCATGTTGCAGGACATCGTCACCTGCATCCGCCACACCGTCGTCATCGACAATGCCGGTTTTCTGCGCGAACGCCACGCCGACCGTTACCTGAAGCCGCCGACGGAAATGCACCGCCTTTTTGCGCGTTATCCGGAAGCACTTGCCCGCACGCTGGAGATTGTGGAGCGCTGCAAATTCTCGCTGGACGAGCTGCAATACCAATATCCGGACGAGAAGGAGTACGCGCATCTCACGCCGCAGGAGGCGCTGGAGAAGTATACGTGGGAAGGGGCGGCGCTCCGCTATTCCGAGGGACTGCCAGAGGATGTGCAAGCGCAGATCGTCCACGAGTTGGACCTGATCGCAAGGATGCAATATGCGCCTTACTTTTTGACCGTAAACGCCATCGTTCGGCAGGCAAGAGCGATGAAAATTCTCTGCCAGGGTAGGGGTTCCGCGGCCAACAGTGCTGTTTGCTACATGCTCGGCATCACCGCCGTGGATCCACGGGGCAATGGTCTTCTCTTCGAGCGCTTCGTATCGGAGCAGCGCGGCGAGCCGCCCGACATAGACGTGGACTTCGAGCACGAGCGGCGCGAGGAGATCATCCAGTGGATTTACGATACCTATGGACTCAGTCGCGCCGCACTTTGCGCGACCGTCATCAGATATCGCTCTCGTGGCGCCATGCGCGATGTCGGACGTGCACTGGGCATGCCGGAGGATGTGCTGAAGGCGATGTCATCTCAGGTCTGGGGTTGGTCCGAGGACATACCGAAGTCGGAGGTCGCGGACATTGGCCTTAATGTAGATGACAGGCGTATGCGATTGCTCGTGGAGCTTTCTCGTCAGCTCATGGGCGTGCCGCGCCATCTCTCGCAACACCCAGGCGGCTTTGTACTGACGCGCGATCGGCTGGACGACCTTGTGCCTATCGAGCCGGCAGCAATGGACGATCGCCAGGTGATCGAATGGGACAAGGACGACATCGAATTTCTCAACTTCATGAAGGTGGATGTCCTGGCACTCGGCATGCTCTCCTGTATGCGCAGGGCCTTCGAGTATTTGGAGGATCTCAAGGGAATCCGGAAGGGGCTGTGGAACATCGAGCTGGATGACGAGCCGACCTACGACATGATTTCGAAGGCGGACACGCTTGGTACATTCCAGATCGAGAGCCGTGCTCAAATGTCCATGTTGCCGCGACTTAAACCTCGAGAATTCTACGACATCGTCATTCAGGTGGCGATCGTACGACCTGGGCCGATCCAGGGGGATATGGTGCACCCCTATTTGAGGCGGCGGCAGGGACTGGAAAAACCGGATTATCCAAATGATGAGAAATTAAGGAAGGTCCTCGAAAAAACACTCGGTGTGCCGCTTTTTCAGGAGCAGGCCATGCAGGTGGCCATTGTCGGAGCTGATTTTTCGCCCGGCCGCGCCGACCAGTTGCGGCGTGCCATGGCGACTTTCAAGCATACTGGTGGCGTCGATAAATTCCGGCAAGAGTTGATCGATGGCATGACCGAGAAAGGATATCCTTTGGAGTTCGCCGAGCGCATGTGCCGTCAGCTCGAAGGTTTTGGTTCCTATGGCTTCCCGGAAAGCCACGCCTATAGCTTCGCCATTATTGCCTATGCCTCGGCCTGGATGAAGTGCCATCATCCGGACGTCTTTTGCGCCGCGCTCCTTAATTCCCAGCCGATGGGTTTTTACGCACCGGCACAGATTGTGCGCGACGCCCAACAACATGGGGTGGAGGTGCGACCGGTCTGCGTCAATGAAAGTCGTTGGGATTGCACGCTGGAGCCGACGGACAACGAGAAGCGCTTTGCCGTGCGGCTCGGCCTCGGAATGATCAAAGGGCTGAACGACAAGAAGCTGGAACGTTTCTTCGCCGAGCGATCGGAAGAGCCTTTCGTCTCGGTGGATGATCTGTGGCGCCGTTGTGGCCTGCCGGTGGCCGCACTTGTCGAAATGGCAGAGGCGGATGCCTTCCGGCCATCGCTTGGCCTATCCCGACGCGAAGCACTGTGGGCGATTCGGGCGTTGCGCGACGAGCCGCTGCCGCTTTTTGCCGCCGCCGCCCAGCGCGAGGAAGCGGTGATTGCGGAACTCGATGAGCCTGTCGTTTCCCTCCGTCCCATGACGGCCGGCAACGAAGTCGTCGAGGACTATGGCCATGTCGGCCTGACGCTACGAGCCCACCCCGTCAGCTTTCTGCGGGAGGATTTGCAGCGACAAAAAATCCTCTCCTGCCATGTCGCCACAAACCTGCGCGACCGGCAACGGGTCGAGACGGCAGGTGTCGTTCTGGTACGCCAGCGGCCGGGTTCCGCCAAGGGCGTTATCTTCGTGACGATCGAAGACGAGACCGGCATTGCCAACCTTGTCGTCTGGAAGAAGGTCTTTACCGCTTATCGCAGGGTGGTGATGAGTGCCTCTATGCTCGGTGTGAAGGGCTATATCCAGCGGGAAGGGGAGGTAGTCCATGTCGTCGCACAGCACCTGACGGACCTTTCCGGTATGCTCTCGAGTGTCGGCCGCCGTGATGGGCCGTTTCCCCTCCCGCACGGACGTGGAGACGAATTCCACCACGGCAGCCCGCCGCGCGATCCACGCGGCGGGCCAAAGCTCGTCGAGGCGCGCAACCTCATCGATGGATATGGCCATATCGACGAGATTCGCGTCAAATCCCGCGACTTCCACTAGGTCTACATGAAGTCGCGCGCCACCACCTGCTCGAACGTCTTCTCGAAAATCTGCGCCTCATCCTCGAAGGCACGGACGGAGGCCGAGATCAGCCAATCCGTCGCTGTGCAGGCGATGGTTGCCGTCGAAACCGTGCGCACGAACCAGCCGGGGCGCTGCATGTCGCAGGTCCAGATGGAGGTGCCGGTCATCGACAGCGGGTCGTCTTGCCTGATCGACCAGAGTTCGTCGCGCACCTGCCGCGTGGCAAGCCCCGTGCCCGGATGCTCGAAAAGACCGGTATCCTCGTAGATCGAATATTCGGTGAGGCCGTTCGTCAGGTCGCGCTCGACGCCGCGTGCTGTTTCGCCGGGCGCAAGCTCGGTATATTTCGGCAAAGGATCTGGATTAGTCGGCTCGGGGATAGCGACGACCTCATGTGCGCCGAGTTTCGGCAGAGCCAGGCCGAGCGACGCGAGGTCAATCGTCACGCCGGCATCCGTTGGCGGCGGCAGCACCATCGGCCAATAGGCGGTCGAGAGCGACAGGCGGATGCGATGGCCGGCGCGGAAACGGTAGCCCATGGCGTCGAGCACGAGGCGGATGCGGGTCTTCTCGCCCCTCGGCATGGCTTTCGGCTCGGCATTGCCGTCGCGGTGCGCGAGGTTCACGACACCGAAGGTGACGCGCGTCGCGGTGCCGTCCGGATGCACGTCGACGAGGCGGGCGCAGAGATTGCCGATCTCGGCCTCAGTGGAAACATCGAGTTCCAACACCGGCTGGCCAAGGAAGTCCTGGGGCTCGGTGAGCGGCGGCGTCTCGATGATGAGCGAGCCGGCATCGTCGAGGCGCTGATCGAGCGCCATCTCGGCATCCGGCTTCAGCGTGAACCATTCGCCGGCCATGATGCCGGTATCGAGCGGTGATTTCAGATAACGGTCATGCCCGGAAGCCCCGGCAATCGGCATTCCGGGCGTGAGCGTGCCATACTGCTCCACGTAGAAGGTCGCCATGTCCGGCGTCTCCCAAGTATCCTTGGCAATCCAGAAGCCGGGATCGACCTCGCGACGAAGCGCCGGACGGGCGGCGTCCTGGATATAGGCGCGGACCTGTGGGGTGTTTTCCGCACCGTTTTCCTCGCCACGCAGCCAGCGGTTCCACCAGGCGATGGCCTCGGCATGAAAATCCATGCGCGGCTTCGGCCAGGCAAAATGCGGATACTTGTGAACCCAGGGTCCGATCAGCGCCTTGGCCTTGTCGCCCAGCCCCTTGACCGCCTTCAGCGGTGTGCTGCGATAACCATCCGCCCAGCCAGCGATAACAAGCGCGGGCACGGGGAAGCCGGCAAAATCCTCACAAATGGAACCGTGTTTCCAGAAGGCGTCGCGGCGCTGGTGCTGCAGCCATTCCTCCAGGAAAAAAGGCTCGTTTTCCAATCGCTCTAGCCACATGTCCTTCCAGCGGTCGCCGACGATCTCCGGATCGGGAGAGCGGGACTGGTAGGCGAGCATGGTGGCGGCCCAGGAGAGTTGGGCGGAAAGATGCGTGCCGTTCTTGTAGTGAATGTCGTCGTTGTAGCGGTCGACGGTGGAGGCGATGGAGATGACGGCCTTCAGCGCCGGCGGCTTGAGGGCCGCGACCTGCAGGCAGTTGAAGCCGCCCCAGGAGATGCCCATCATGCCCACAGAACCGTTCGACCACGGCTGCGCCGCGATCCAGGCGACGAGTTCACACGCATTGGCAAGTTCGAGCGGCGTGTATTCCCCATCGATGACGCCATCGGATTCACCCGAGCCGCGGATATCGACACGCACGCCGGCAATGCCGGCGGCGGCGAAGACCGGATAGGTCGATTCATCGCGCGGGCTGGTTCCGTCTCCCTTTCGGTAGGGCAGGAACTCGAAGACGGCCGGCACGTGATCCTGTTCCGCGCGCTCCGGCATCCAGATGCGGGCAGCAAGCCGCGTGCCGTCGGCAAGCGTGATCCATTCGTTTTCGATGACGGTGAAGGCACGAGATGTCATGGGCAATCCTCTTCAGCGCCTCTTTATGGAGGGCGTATAGCGGGCGGGCAATACGATGGTTTTGACGTGCCATGTCGCTTTTGCGTGGGGCCACCGCCGCTTGCCCGGCCCGGAAAACTCGCCTACGAAAATGTGGGACGAGCAGGGAGCGGTGCCATGCAGGATCAACAAGCGGGTTCGAACGACAGCACGCGGCGGGATGAGCCGCAGCGCGCCTACAGGATCCTGATCGCCGATCTCGTCGGCCTGCGGTTCGATGCGGAGGGCCGGCCCGATCCGAGCGAAGCCAAGGCCCATATCGAGGCGCGAGGCGGTGTCTTCCATGACGGCGGCTATCAGCGCGAAACCCTCCCGCCGGGCATCCATTTCTTCTACACTCCCGATCTCAGCGCAGAGGTCGAGATCATCGCGCAGACGGCCGATGGCCGGTACGACGCGCTGATTGCCGCCGCCACGTTCATCCCCAAACAGGCGATCTTCCCGCTCGGCGGCGTGCGCATCGGCGCGGGCACCGGCAATATGGGCTCAGCCTCCTGGGGTGGCGGCGATGGCGAGGGCGGCGCCGCGCCGCTGATGAACACGCCTGGCATCAATAGCCGCGCGACGGCGCAGATGGTGATGAAGGCGATCATGAAGGTCACGCCCGATTTGCCGGTCGACCTTCTGCACCAGCGCGTTGCAGCGGGTGATTTCGATACCGGCCGCGACCTCAAGTCCTACCCGACCGCCAAGCTCGAAGGCCGCCGCATGGCGGTGCTCGGTTATGGCAATATCGGCCGCGAAGTGGCGAAACTCGGTCGCGCCTTCGGCATGGGCGTCGTTATCTATGCCCGCGCAAAACACCGGCAATGGATCGAAGCCGAGGGTTTTGACTATGCTGAGACACCGGTGGAGGCCGCCCAGGGCGCCGACGTGCTCTCCGTCCATGTCGGGCTCGGCCGGTTCGATGCGGCGACCCACATCCATGCCAATGCGGGCATCGTTGGAGAGGCGGTGCTATCGGCGATGAACCGAGGCGCGGTCGTGGTGAATTACGATCGCGGTGAGGTGGTCGATATGAGCGCGCTCGACCGGGCGATCGCCTCGGGGCAGCTGCGCCATGCCGCCATCGATGCCGACCTTTTCAAGAACGCGACGAGCGGCGCCTTGAGCGGCCCCATGCAGCCCTATCTCAAGCTCGCCGAGCGGCATCCAGGGAAACTTGAACTGCTGCCGCATGCGGCGGCCGACACGGATCATCCGTCGCGGGTGGCGGGTGCGTGTCAGGCCGTCGACCAGATCATCGACGCCATCCGCTATCGTCGTGTGACCAATCTGAAGGGTGATCTGCCGGAAAATTATGTCGATGCGGGTGCGAAGGTGCCGGCCGGCATCGGACGTGTCACGACCGCAGTGTTGGCGGCGGCGGCCGTCGATCCGCGTTTTGCGGAACTGCATGACATTTCCCGCGAGATTGCCGATACGCTCGAAGCCATCGTGGAAGCGGTGGACGAAGGGATGACACACCAGCCCGCCGATGGCGACGTTTCCGCGCTCACCCATTTGCTGCTCCGCCAGCGCCGCCTGATAGAAGCGCTCGGCCTGGACGGGCCGGCGGGCGGGTAGGGCGCGGAACTTTCGCGCTCACCACAGGTTCCTTCCCTGATACGATATCAAGGAGTGCCAGCCATGACCCATCAGCAAGATGAACGCGGTGATCCGCTGACCCGCACCCATGACCCTGCCCGCAAGCACTATGCCGCGCAGGAGAGCCGTCAGGGCGGCCTTGGCCGGCCTGTGCTGAAGGTGCTCGGCATCAGCCTCGCGCTCGCGCTCCTCGTCTGGGGCGGCGTCGAGATCTGGGGCGAGCGGGTCGACCCCACAAATCCGGTCGATGCGTCGCAGACATCCTCCACCGCAGGTGGGACGCCGACGCAGGATACAATCGACAATACGGTTCCGAGCAGTGGTGAAGCGGTACCGGCAGATCGAGATCCGACCGCGCAGTCCGGCACCGGTGGCGATAGCCAGCGCGTCACGCCGGATGGCACGGCCAACTAAATGGGCGACGGCTGAGCATCGGCCGGCCCCCTAGGGATGCCGGCCGTACTGCTGCATGACGGCTATAAGCTGGTCATGTTTGATCGCATCGATGCGGAAGCGATCATGTGGCGTGCCGCCGCTGTCTTCCGCCGCCAGCATGGCATTGACCACGGCCTCTTCCACGCTATCCACCGCCGCCGTATAAATAGGGTCGAGATGTTCATCGTTGATGATCTCGAGCCCGAGCATGGCAGGGGCCTTGTGCGCCATGGGCTGCGGATTGGCGGTCGAGAAGGCGAGGAAGATATCGCCGGAATTGTTGCCGCCGGGTGTGCCGTTGCGGCCGATGCCGATGGCGGCGCGGCGGGCGAGGCGCTTCAGTTGGTGCGGTGCCATCGGCAGGTCCGTTGCGATAACGACGATGATCGAGCCGCGCTCCTTGAGCTGGCTTTGCGGCGTGTTGTCCTGGAGATGCTTTCCGATAGGCACGCCGCAGATCGTCAACCAGTCGCGCTGGCCGTGGTTGGCCTGAACCAGCGTACCGATCGTGTAGTCCTTGCCGCCGCAGGTGACGACGCGCGATGCAGTGCCGGTGCCCCCCTTGAAGCCATAGGTGATCATGCCGGTGCCGCCGCCGCAATTGCCTTCCGATACGGGGCCGCGCGAGAGGTTTTCAAGGGCCGCGTGCACGTCCGCTTCCGTCACGGGCAGGCCATTGATGTCGTTCAGCACGCCGTCATAGGTCTCGGCGATGACCGGCATCAACCAGAGGAAATCGCCGACCTCGTAGGTCGAGGCGTAGTGCTCCAGCATCCAGCGGGTCGTCGCATGATGGGTGATGCCGACGCCGTGGGTGTTGGTGATCATCACCGGACCCAGAAACGTGCCGCCGTCCTCGATCCAGTGGGTGCCGGTCATCTCGCCATTGCCGTTGAAGCGGTGCACGCCGGCATAAACCGGGACAGGCGTCTCACTTTCGCTATGCGGCAGGATGGCGGTGACGCCGGTGCGCACCGGCAGCTTGCGCCCGGGCCGGGGTGTCTCTTCCTGAATGGTACGGAAGCCCACGGCGATGCCATCGACATCGGTAATGGCATTGAAGGGGCCGGTGCGGCCGGTGAAGGGCAGGCCGAGGGCGCGGGCGCGAGGTTTTGTTGTCTGGGTCATGGTCATTTCTGCCGGGAGCGAAGGTAGAGGCCGAGCGAGGCGATAACGAAGGAGAAGGTCAGCATCATCACCGCGATGGCGTTGATCTCCGGCTTGATGCCGCGCCGGAGCATGGCGAAGATGAACATCGGCAGGGTCGTCACATCGACGCCGGCGATGAAGTAGGTGATGACCAGGTCGTCCATCGAGATGATGAAGGCGAGCAGTGCGCCGCCGACGATACCAGGCAGGAGCTGCGGGAAGACCACCCTGCGGAAGGTCGTCCATTCATTCGCGCCGAGATCGGCCGAGGCGTGCTCCAGCGTGCGGTCCATGCCGGCAAGACGGGCGGAGACGACGATGAAGACATAGGAGATCAGGAAGGTGCACTGGCCGATGATGATGGTCGTGAGGCCGAGGTTCACGCCGGCATTGACGAAGAAGATCAGGAGCGCGATGCCAAGCACGATGTCCGGCATCAGCATCGGCATGAACATGACGACGCGGTAGAAGCGGCGGCCGAAAAAGTCGAAGCGGTAGAGAGCAATGGCGATCGCCGTGCCGAGCACGGTTGCGATGGTCGTCGTGGAGGCGGCGATCATCAGGCTGTTCCAGACGGCCTGCAAGAGCTGGTCGGTCGATTCGATATAAAGCGCGCTTTCCGAAATCGCTGTCTTGAACCCGAGGACCTGGGCGTACCAATCGGTGGTGAAACCGGTCCAGGTCATCATGTTGATCGGGTTGGAATTGAACGAATAGACCGCGATCAGCACCAGCGGGATGTAGATGAAGGCAAAGAAGAGCGCGGTGTAGCCGATGAGGCTGCCGCGGGCGAGCGAGGCGAGGATTTTCATGGACAGTCCTCCCTCAGCGTCCGGTCGCGGCATCGATGCCGCGGCGGCCGGACACGATGACATAAACGAAAAGCAGGACCAGCATGACGGCCATCACCATCATGGCGAGCGCCGAGCCGAACGGCCAGTTGCGTGCCGCGAGGAACTGCTGCTCGATGAGGTTTCCGAGCATCATCACCTTCGCCCCACCAAGGATAGCCGGCACGACGAAATTGCCGAGCGCCGGGATGAAGACGATCACCGCCCCGCCGGCAATGCCGGGCGCTGTCAGCGGCAGGATGATGCGCAGGAAGGTGCGGATCGGCCCGGCGCCGAGATCAAGCGAGGCGCGCACCAGCGTCCAGTCGAGCTTTTCGACGCTGGCATAGACCGGCATGAACATGAATGGGATGAAGATATAGACCATGCCAAGGATGATCGCGCCGTCCGTATAGATCAGCTCCAATGGCCGGGCAATGAAGCCGGTGTTCAACAACACGGAATTCACGAGGCCGGTTTGGCGCAGGATCAGCACCCAGATGAAGAGCCGTACGATGAGGCTGGTGAAGAAGGGCAACGTGATCAGGAACAGGCAAAAATTCTTCCAGCGCTCGGAAAGCCGGCTGATGCAGAAGGCGGCCGGGTAGCAGACGAAGAGTGTCGCAACGACGGTCAGCGCCGCGATCTTCAGCGAGCGCAGGAAGATGGCGATATAGACTGGGTCGAAATCCTCGAACATTGGGTCGGCGAAGCCGAGGATGCGGCCGTAATTGTGCGGATACCAGGTCCATTCCACCCCGCCGTAAAGGCCGGGCGCCAGAAAGCTCGTCACGATCATGATGGCGAGCGGGCCTAGGAAGAAGACCGCGAGGAACAGCGAGACCGGCCCGAGCAGCAGGCCAAGCTGGGCGCGGCGGCGAAGCGCAATCGACGACATGTCAGGCCGCCTCCGCCGGAATGAGATGCACCGCTGCCGGATCATAGGCGAGACGCGCGCGGCGTGACTGTTCGATTTCGCCCACAAGGTTGCGGCGGGTCGCCGGGATTTCCGCGATGACGCGTCGGCCCGTGGCGGTGCGGCCGAACAGCTCGAAGGTGGAACCGACGAAGACGATCTGTTCGAGATCGACGTCTAGGCTCGGCGAGGTATCGCCCGATTGGGCGATAAAGAACTGTTCCGGGCGGATGAGCGCGGTTGCGGTGCCCATTGTCTCCGCCTTGGCATGCGTGATGGAGAGGCCGTCCGCCGTTAGCAGCTGTCTGCCGATCGCTTCGCCCTCGAAGAGGTTGCTGGCTCCGACGAAGGTGGCAACAAAGCTGTTCTTCGGTTGGTCGTAGATGGCGCGCGGCGTGTCGAGCTGCTGGATGCGGCCGCCGGACAGAACGGCGACGCGGTCCGACATGGTCAGCGCCTCCTGCTGGTCATGCGTGACGAAGATGAAGGAGATGCCGAGCTCGTGCTGCAGCGTCTTCAACTCGATCTGCATGGCCTGCCGCAGGTTTTTGTCCAACGCGGATAGTGGCTCGTCGAGCAGCAGCAGTTTCGGGCGGGCAATGATGGCGCGGGCGAGCGCCACGCGCTGCTGCTGGCCGCCGGAAAGCTGGCGCGGCTTGCGGCCCTCCATGCCTTCGAGGCCGACCATGCGCAGGGCGTCGGCGACGCGCTTCATGCGTTCTGCCTTTGCAACGCCGGCCACTTCCAGCGCATAGGCGGTGTTTTCGCCGACCGTCATGTGCGGGAACAGCGCGTAGTTCTGGAAGACCGTATTGACCGGCCGACGATACGGCGGCCGGTCGGTGATGTCTTCGCCGTCGATCAGGATGCGGCCGGCATCAAGCTCGACGAAGCCGCTGATCGCCTGGAGCAGCGTGGTCTTGCCGCAGCCGGATGGTCCGAGCAGCGTCAGGAATTCGTTGCGCGCGACATCGAGGTCGATCGCGTCCAGCGCCGTGACCGTCTGGCCTTCGGGCGTGGCAAAGGCCTTCGCCGCCTTCTCCAGGCGGACTATGGAATCTCGCATCGTCGTTCCCCATTATGTTATAAAAATAACGCTTGTGCGATTTGGATATCTGGATACCATTTACGCATCCAAGTCAACGGCCGACAGAAGCCGGGACGGGAACAGACGGCGCAAAGGAAAGCGCCGGGGCCTCGACGGGCCAAACCATCAGAGGAGACTATCGATGACAAAATTTGATCGTGCCGGCGCATCCGGTCTTCGCGCATTGGCGCGCAATACCGCCTTCTCGCTTGCCGCCCTCGTGGCAAGTGCGGGCATGGCAGGTGCCGCCGAACTCAACGTCTACAACTGGGGCGAATACATCAATCCGGAGGTTCTGAAGAAGTTTGAGGAGGAGACCCAGATCAAGGTCAACCTCTCGACCTATTCCTCCAACGAGGAAATGCTGGCGAAAATCCAGGGCGGCGCCACGGGCTATGACGTGGTCTTCCCGTCGGTGCACATGCAAGACATCATGGCCAAGCTCGACCTGCTCGAGAAGACCGACATCAACACCTATGAAGGCTTCAAGAACATCGATCCCGCCTTCTTGCGTGCGAAAAGCGACCCGAAGGGCGAATATTGCCTGCCCTATGCCTGGGGCTCGGTCGGCATCTTCTACAACCGCACGATCCTCGGCAAGGACATCACCGGCTGGAAGGATTTGATCGAGACGGTCAAGGCCAAGGGACTGAAGTTCACGCTGCTCGACGACATGCGCGAAGTGCTCGCGGTCGGCCTCATGTTGAACGGCCACAAGATCAACTCCACCGATCCGGCCGAATTGCAGCAGGCGGCGGACACGATCATCGCCATGAAACCCGACGTCGCGGCCTTCACTTATGACACGCGGCCGATGGTGCAGTCCGGCGACGTCGCGGCCGGTCATTTCTTCGTCGGTGCCATGGTCGATGTCTTCGGTAACGAGAAGGACCTCGGCTACGTGATCCCGGAAGAGGGCGCGACCATGTATCAGGAGGATGCCTGCGTGCTGAAGAGCGCGCCGAACAAGGAAAACGCCATCAAGTTCTTACAGTTCTATACGCGTCCGGAGATCGTTGCGCTGAATGTCTCGCAACAGACCAACGGCACGGCCAACGTTCCGGCGCGGCAATTGACCCCGGAAAAGATCAAGAATAGCAAGGAGATCAATCCATCAGCGGAAACGATGGCGCGTCTCCAGATCTTCGAAGATCTCGGCCCCGCGCTGCGCCAGCTGGACCGAGTCTGGACGAAGGTGAAGACCGCGCAGTGACAGCGCTGGCCCGCCTGTCTCCGGATGGGCGGGCTTCGAGGAGGAGCGACGTGTCGAAACGCATTGTGAAGCTCGTACAGTCCGATGACCTCCGGCGGTCCAAGTCCGACAAGCTGATCGCCAACTATATCGAGCGCAATATCGCCGATCTGCCTTTCGAGACGGCGCGTTCCATCGCCCAGCGCCTCGAACTTTCGCCGATGACCGTCGGCCGCTATCTGCGCCGCATGGGTTTTGATGGCCTTGATGAGTTGAAGGGCGAACTGCGGCATGGCAGTTCCAACCCCGCCTGGCAGGTCAAGGGTCAGGTCGACCGGCTGGAACAGGACCGCAAGGAAGGCAAACTGCTCGCCGGCCTCATCCAGCAGCAGATCGACAATCTTGGGCAGATCTACGAAATCACCACCGCGCCGGAATGGCAGCAGACGATCGACGCGCTCATCGGTGCCAGCGAGGTCTATGTCGCGGCCTACCAGAATGTGCGCGGCATCGCCCAGTATTTTGCGAGCCAGCTTTCCTATACCCGCTCGCGCGTCCAGTTCGTCGATGGCGTCAACGGCACCTATGCCGAAGTGCTCGACGGTTCCGTCGAGGGGCGGCTGCTCTTCCTGCACGACGTGCGCCGCTTCGCCGCCAAGGCGCGACCGCTGGCGCTGGAGGCGCGGCGTGCCGGCGTCAAGGTCGTGCTGCTCACCGATGAATTCTGCCCCTGGGGGCCGGAGGTCTCCGACATCTGCCTCGTCGTACCCGGCTCCCATGGTCCGCTGTGGGATGGTGCCGCCACCATGACGGCCGTCATGGACCTCATGCTCAGCAACATCATCGTCGTGATGGGCGAGGCGGTGAGTGAACGCGTCGATACGCTGACCCGCCTGCAGGATGTCTTCGGGGATTTCGAGACCTGACGGCTATCGCGCCTTGACGCTGCCGAGTGGCGCGGACTAAGGATGGGCCGACGGTTCCCTGACGGATGACTCCCAGGGGATTAATAGGGAACACGGTGCGGACGACCCAACAGGGACCCATTCCGTGGCTGCCCCCGCAACTGTAGGCGGATTGCCGCCTGTCCTCGGACGCGTTTATGCGTCATGCCACTGCGGTTTTCCGCGGGAAGGCAGACAGGCAGCAGATATCCGTGAGCCAGGAGACCTGCCGTCATAGCAACAATCCAAGTCACGGGCGGGGATGCCCGGAACGGAGACGCCATGACGATTTTCGCTGCCACCCCTGGCAGATATCTACTCGCTTTCTCCCGACCGCAATCGATCCGCTCCTGTTGGTGCGTCGGCTAGGCTTCTGCCTGCCGCCGTGTCCCTCCGCGCCTTTTGCGCAGTCCTTCATTCGGGAGAAACCCATGACCATCTTTGCCGCGGCCTCACGTGCCGCCCCTCTGCTTTCGTTCGTTGCCGGCACGGCAGCTTTTGTTCTCTCCTCGGGTGCGGTCCACGCCGCCGAAACCCAGTATCCGCTGACGTTCGAGAATTGCGGCCGTCCGGTCACCTTCGAGAAGGCGCCGGAGCGTGCCGTCTCACTCGGCCAGAGTTCGACCGAAATCCTCTACCTGCTCGGCGTCGGCGACCGCATGGTCGGCACCGCGGTCTGGATCGGCCCGGTTCTGACCGGTTACGAGGAGGCCAATGCCAAGGTCGAGCGCCTTGCCGACAATGATCCGAGCTTCGAGAGCGTCGTCGCCAAGAAGCCGGACCTCGTGACGGCGCAGTTCCAGTGGCATGTCGGCCCGGAAGGCATCGTCGCGACGCCGGAACAGTTCGAGGAATTGAAGATCCCCGTCTACACCTCGCCAGCCGATTGCATCGGCAAAGACAATACCGGTGGCGGAGACGGTGTGCGCAAGACGGTCTTCACCATGGACCTTATCTACAAGGAAATCAGCGAACTGGCGCAGATTTTCAATGTACAGGATCAGGGCGAGAAGGTGATCGCCGAGCTCAAGGCCCGCGAGGCCGCGGCCCGCAAGAAGATCGCCTCTGCCGACGGCAAGCTGTCCGCCGTCTTCTGGTTCTCCAGCGCCGAACTCGACATCGACCCCTATGTCGCCGGCCGCAACGGCGCGCCGGGCTACATCCTGTCCGCGCTCGGCATCAAGAACGTCATCGAGAGCGACGAGGAATGGCCGACCGTCGGCTGGGAAACCGTTGCCAAGGCCGATCCGACGATCATCGTCGCCGGCAAGATGGAACGCCGCCGCTTCCCGGCCGATGACGTCGCCGTCAAGCACAAGTTCCTGAAGGAAGATCCGGTCGCCAGCCTGATGCCGGCGGTCAAGAACGGCTATGTGGTCGACATGGACGCCCAGGCGATGAACCCGACGATCCGCACCATCGAGGGCATCGAAGTGCTCGCCGACGCGGTCGAAAAGGCTGGCCTCGCCAAGTGATGGCAGATCGCCCCCTCTTGCTCCGGACGGGCGCCGCTTTCGCGGCGCTCGTGCTCCTGCTTGCCGCACTCGGTGTGGGCGCGGCGGTTGGCGAGACGGCAATCCCGCTCGATGTCGTGGCCAAGACGGTGGCGAACCGTCTTTGGCAGGCGGGTTATGCGCTGGAGCCGATCGACGAGGGCATCATCTGGAACTACCGACTGAGCCGCGCCGTGGTCGCCGCCTGCTGCGGCTCGGCATTGGCGCTTTCCGGCGTGATCCTGCAATCGCTACTGCGCAATGCGCTGGCCGATCCTTATATTCTCGGCATTTCGGCTGGTGCCTCGACCGGCGCCGTCGCCGTCGCGATCCTCGGCATCGGTGCCGGCATGCTGACGCTGCCGATCGGCGCTTTCATCGGCGCGCTTGTCGCCTTCGCTCTGGTCAGCGTTCTGGCCGTGCGCGCCGGGCGCGGCACCAGCGCGATCATTCTGGCAGGCGTCGCTGGCTCCCAGCTGTTCAACGCGCTCACCTCGTTCATCGTCACCAAGGCGGCCAATGCCGAGCAGGCGCGCGGCATCATGTTCTGGCTGCTCGGCAATCTTTCCGGCGTGCGCTGGCCGGATGTCTGGCTGGCGCTGCCGGTCGCGCTTGCCGGCCTGCTCGTCTGCCTCTGGCATGCCCGCGCGCTGGACGCCTTCACCTTCGGAACCGAATCGGCTGCATCGCTCGGCATACCGGTGCGCCGCGTTTACGTCGTGCTGATTGCCATTTCCGCGTTGATGACGGCCGTCATGGTCTCGATCGTAGGCTCGATCGGCTTCGTCGGCCTTGTCATTCCCCATGCCGCCCGCATGGTCGTCGGCGTGCGCCACGGCTTGCTGCTGCCGGCCTCGGCGCTGATCGGCGCTATCTTCATGATCGCCGCCGACGTGCTGTCCCGCGTCATCATTCCCGGCCAGGTGCTGCCTATCGGCGTCATTACGGCGCTGTTCGGTGCACCGGCCTTTGCGCTCATCCTAAGTCAGAGGAGATCGGCGCTATGACACTGGTTGCAAAAGGACTTTCCTGGTCGGCGGGTGGCACGAAAATCCTGTCGGATGTCTCGCTCGACGTGCGCCCCGGCGAGTTTCTCGGCATCATCGGCCCGAACGGATCCGGCAAGACCAGCCTGATGGCGCTCATCGCGGGCATCCGCAAGCCGCAGCGTGGCGAGGTGACGCTGGACGGCAAACCGCTTTTGGCGCACGGGCGGCAGGCGATCGCGCGGCGCATTGCCTTCGTCGAACAGCAAGCGGAAACGACGGAACGCATCACGGCGCGCCAGGCCGTCGAACTCGGTCGCACGCCCCATCTGGGCGCGCTAACACCCTGGTCGAAGGCGGATGATGCCATCGTCGACCGGGCTCTGGAAGAAGTGGACATGGCGCATTTCGCCAACCGTCTCTGGCACACGCTGTCCGGCGGCGAGCGCCAGCGGCTGCATATTGCCCGTGCGCTTGCCCAGCAGTCGCCGATCCTGCTGCTCGACGAGCCGACCAACCATCTTGACATCGGCCACCAGATCGGCCTGCTCCAGCTCGTGCGTGAACAGGACCTGACCGTGGTCGCAGCGCTTCACGACCTCAACCATGCCGCCATGTTCTGTGACCGCATCGCCGTGATGCAGGCAGGACGCATCGTGGCCCTCGGCGCGCCCGCCAAGGTGCTGGAGCCGCAGCGTCTGCACGACGTGTTCGGCGTCACCGTCGATATCGAGCGCGACAGCGTCGGCGGCTGCTTCATCCGTTACCGCCGGCCCAATCCGCGACCGGCCAAACTCAAGCTCGTTGCAGAGGCAAGATGAAAATCCGGCTCCTTCTCGCCACGGCCGTGATGGCCGCTTTTCTTCATTCTCTTCCGGCCGCCGCCGAGACGTTCAAGGTCGAGATGCGCAACCGTGGCGAAAAGGGCTCGATGGTGTTCGAGCCGGATTTCTTAGCGATCAAGTCGGGCGACAGCATCAAATTCATTGCCACCCATAAGAGCCACAATGCCGCGAGCATCGACGGCATGGTTCCGGAGGGCTATGCCGGTTTCAAGGGCAAGATCAACGAAGAGATCGAGGTCACCTTCGACCAGCCGGGCTTTTACGGCATCAAGTGCTCGCCGCATTTCGGCATGGGCATGGTCATGCTGGTGAAGGTCGGCGAGGCGGAGTTGACGGATGCGATCCGCACGGTCGAGGTACCGGCCCGCGCCCGGCCGCGCTTCGACGACCTTTTTGCCCGCGTGGATGCGGGCGAGGGGAAGTGATGCACGGCACGCTTTCCAACAGCAATCTCAAGGAAGACATCCGAGACTACTGGTCGCGCCGCTCGGAGACCTTCGACCTCGCCTTCGGTCACCGCATTCCGCAAGGGCCGGAATTCGACGCCTGGGCTGCGGCAATCCGTGAACGGCTCGGCCCGGAGCCGCGTCACGTGCTGGAGCTTGCCTGCGGTACTGGCGAGGTGACGCGCCTGCTGCTCTCGCTCGGCCATGAGGTGACGGCACTCGATTTTTCCGAAGCGATGTTGGCGGTTGCGCGGGAAAAACATGCCGGCGCTAAAAACCTTCGCTTCCTGCTTGCCGATGCGGAAAACCCGATGGAACCGGACGAGAGCTATGATGCGATCGTCTGCCGTCATCTCGTCTGGACTTTGACCACGCCGGAACAGGCCTTTGCCGAATGGTACCGCATGCTGAAACCCGGCGGCATGTTGCTGTTCTTCGATGGCGACTGGGCAGCGCCCACCCGGCTCGGCCGGCTAGCGAGCCGCGCCATTGCCATCATCGACAGGTTTGCCGGCGTCGATCCGTTCTATGACGGCGCGATGAGCGACCGGCACTCCAGCATTATGGAGCGTCTGCCGTTTGGCGACGGCCTGCGCGTCGAACGCGTTTTGCCACTGCTCGAAGCGCTCGGTTTTCGGGATATGACGATCGGCTCCCACGCGCCGATCGCGGCAGCGCAGCGCCGTACGGCTGACCTGCGCAACAAGCTGCGCACGCTGCTTTACCGCCGCTTCATCCTTTGCTGCCGAAAATAGTCTAGCCGAGCTCCGGTTCCACCGTCAGCTTGACCCGGTCGGCGGCAAAGCGCGTGCGGGAGAACTGGATAGGCGTGCCGTCGAGGTCCGTATTGACGGCCGTCGCCACCAGGATGATTGCGCCGGGCGAGAGTTTCAGGTGCCGCATGTCGTCGCCCTCCGCATGGATGGCGGATATTTCCGTTGAACGACGCACGTAATCCGGCACACCGAGTTCGCGGAAGGCAGCGGTGACGGAGCGTGTCCGCTCGTAGATCGCGCCAATCTCGGCGAAGCGGTCGGCCGGGAAATAATGAGTCCCGCGCGAGATCGGCCGTTTGTCGGCGCTGTTAACGGTTTCCATCCGCACGCAAGGCGTGCCTGCCAGCAATCCCAGCGCTTCCGCGACGACAGCGGGTGCGAGCTCCGTCATCGCCTCCAGCAATTTGCCTTCGATATCGCGTGTCTGATTGCCAAGGCCCTGCGAAAAGCGGGTGCGCCGCGAGATCGGGAAGCGCAGGCGGTCGCGACGCTCGATGCGCGTGCCGATACCCTGGATCGGCCGAACGATGCCTTCTTCCGCGAGTGCTGCAAGCGCACTGCGCACCGTGTGCCGATTTACGCCGAAGCGGCTCGCCAGCACCACTTCCGGCGGCATCATGTTGGTTTCGTCGAAATCCCCGTTGTTGATCGCCAGCCGCATGCGGTCCGCGATCTGTCGCCAGAGGGCGACGCCCGATTGCCGCTCTACCATTTTGTGCCTGTCATACCCTTGTCACGCGCCCCCGTTAAGACAAGACTTAGATGTTCGGTTGTCTAGATTAATAGACATTTGGAGAAATGACAATGGCATCACTACAGAAATCTGCCGAAGCCACCGCGAAGGACGCGGGCGGCGAGCGGCAGAGGGCGATGGGCCTGCTTGCGAAGGCAAGCCGGGCCGAGTTGCAGGCAGCCTGGGATGCGCTCGGCGAAAAGCCGACGGTCCAGCCGGTGCGCGGACCGGAAACCGGCCTCGTCATGGTACGTGGCCGTATCGGTGGCGGCGGTGCGCCGTTCAATCTCGGCGAGGCGACGGTGAGCCGCGCCAGCATCCGCCTCGACGACGGCACGGTCGGTCACGGCCAGGCGCTCGGCACCGATGGCGCAAAGGCGCGCCTTGCGGCGACCTTTGACGCGTTGTTCCAGCAGCCAGCCCGCAAAGCCGAAGTCGAGACGCTGCTCGATGCCGTGGCCGCCCGCGTTGCCAAAGAGGACGCCGAAAAGGCCCGCCAGACGGCGGCCACCCGCGTCGATTTCTTCACCATGGTTCGGGGAGAGGACTGATGTCACTCGATACGCTCGCCTTTGCCGGCGGTTTTCAGAAGCCGGTGTTCGAGGCGCAGGCCGTCTTCCGCACGCTGATGGATTGCATGGCCCGTCCCGGCACGATCGGGCGCGTTGCCGCGACCGTGACGCCGCCCGCACCGCTCAACGCTACCGCTGGTGCAGTGGCGCTCACGCTCTGCGATCACGACACATCGATCTGGCTGACGCCGGTGCTTGCCAAGTCGGCGCTGCCCGGCTGGCTCGCCTTCAATGCCGGCGCGACCGTGACGGAAGAGCGGCAGGACGCCCGTTTCGCCTTCGTGGAAAAGGGCGCAATGCTGCCCAATCTCTGCCTGTTCGCCCAGGGCACGCAGGAATATCCGGATCGTTCGACGACGCTCGTCGTCGAAATCGAGGCCTTCGAGGGTGGTCGGCCGCTGGTGCTGACCGGCCCGGGCATCCGCACGGAAGAAGAGATCGCGCCGATCGGCCTGCCGGACATGTTCCCGCATTTCTGGTCCGAGAACCGGCAGGGTTTTCCGCGCGGCGTGGATCTGATCCTCGTTGCCGGTGACGGCATCCTCTGCCTGCCGCGCACCACCGTTCTTCGCGTCAAATCCGCCGCAGGGGAGGCCTGAACCATGTACGTTGCCGTCAAGGGTGGCGAAGCCGCCATCTCCAACGCCCATCGCCTTCTCGCCGACCGCCGCCGCGGTGACCGCTCGCTGCCGGCAATCGGCATCGAGCAGATCGTCGCCCAGCTTGGCCTCGCTGTCGACCGCGTGATGGCGGAAGCCTCGCTTTACGATCGTGCGCTGGCTGCGCTCGCCATCCGGCAGTCGCGCGGTGACATGATCGAGGCGATCTTCATCCTGCGTGCCTATCGCACGACATTGCCGCGCTTCGGCTATTCCAAGCCGGTCGAGACGGGCGCCATGCTGATCGAGCGCCGCGTCTCGGCGACCTACAAGGACTTGCCTGGCGGCCAGCTTCTCGGCCCCACCTTCGACTATACCCACCGCCTTCTCGACCCGTCACTTTTGGGTGACGAGACTGTCGAAGCGGGCCTGGAGCGGGAAGAGCCCGGCGAGGCGGTCATGCGCGTCTCCGACATCCTGGCCGATGAAGGCCTGGTCGAGGGCGATGGCAGCTTGCCGGACGGCCATGTCGCAGGCGACATCACACGCGAGCCGCTGGAATTCCCGATGGCGCGTGACCTGCGTCTGCAGGCGCTCGCCCGAGGCGATGAAGGTTTCCTGCTGGCGCTCGGCTATTCCACCCAGCGCGGCTACGCCCGCACCCATCCCTTCGTTGGGGAAGTGCGCATCGGCGAGGTCGAGGTGGAGCTGGATATGCCGGAACTCGGCTTTTCCGTCTCGCTCGGCCGCGTCCAGGTGACCGAATGCCAGATGATCGCCCAGTTCAAGGGCTCGGCGAAAAACCCGCCGCAGTTCACCCGCGGCTATGGCCTCGTTTTCGGCCAGAGCGAGCGCAAGGCCATGGCCATGTCGCTGGTCGACCGTGCGTTGCGTGCGGAAGAGTTCGGCGAGGATATCGTGGCGCCTGCGCAGGATGAGGAGTTCGTCATTTCCCATTCGGACAACGTCCAGGCAACCGGCTTCGTCGAGCACCTGAAACTGCCGCATTACGTGGATTTCCAGGCCGAACTCGATCTCGTACGCCGCATGCGGCGCGAGTACGAGGCCGCGCAGAACATCGATCTTCCGGAGGCCGCAGAATGAATACGACCGATCTGGCGACCTACAATTTCGCCTATCTCGACGAACAGACGAAACGCATGATCCGCCGGGCGATTCTGAAAGCGATCGCCATTCCCGGCTATCAGGTGCCCTTCGCATCGCGTGAAATGCCTATGCCCTACGGTTGGGGCACCGGCGGCGTGCAGGTGACGGCGGCGATCCTCGGACCGGACGATGTGCTGAAAGTCATCGACCAGGGCGCCGACGACACGACGAATGCCGTCTCCATCCGCGCCTTTTTCCAGAAGGTGGCCAATGTCGCGGTGACGACGGAGACCCGCGAGGCGACGATCATCCAGACGCGCCACCGTATTCCCGAGGAGAAGCTGACGGCCGGGCAGACGCTGGTCTACCAGGTGCCGATTCCGGAGCCGCTTCGCTTCCTCGAGCCGCGCGAGACCGAGACGCGCAAGATGCACGCGCTGGAAGAATACGGCCTGATGCATGTCAAGCTCTACGAGGACATCGCCAAGAACGGCCATATCGCCACGACCTATGCCTATCCGGTGAAAGTCGAGGGTCGCTACGTCATGGACCCGTCGCCGACCCCGAAATTCGACAATCCGAAGATGCACATGTCGGAAGCGCTTCAGCTGTTTGGCGCGGGTCGCGAAAAGCGCATCTACGCCGTACCGCCCTATACCGAGGTCGTCAGCCTCGATTTCGAGGACCATCCCTTCGAGATCCAGACCTTCGACAAGCCCTGCGCGCTGTGCGGCGCGGAGAATGTCTATCTCGACGAGGTGGTGCTCGATGACAGAGGCGGGCGGATGTTCGTCTGCTCGGATACCGACCATTGCGAAGACCGTTGCGCCCACGGCCACCGCGGCCATCTCGCCTATAACAAGGAGGCTGCCGAATGACCGACACGCCGCTTCTCAAAGTCCGCGACATCTCGAAATTCTATGGCGCGCGCATCGGCTGCCAGAATGTCTCCTTCGACCTCTGGCCCGGTGAAGTGCTGGCGATCGTCGGAGAATCCGGCTCCGGCAAGACGACGCTGCTGAATTGCCTCGCAACGCGGTTGATGCCGAGCTCCGGCGCCGTCGAATACCGCATGCGTGACGGCCAGATGCGCGATCTCTCCCGCATGAGCGAGGCGGAGCGCCGTTTCCTGATGCGCACCGACTGGGGCTTCGTGCACCAAAACCCGGCGGACGGCCTGCGCATGGCCGTGTCGGCCGGCGCCAATGTCGGCGAGCGGCTGATGGCCATCGGTGAGCGGCATTACGGCAATATCCGCGAGACGGCGGGCTCCTGGCTCGGCCGCGTCGAGATCAGCGTCGATCGCATCGACGACCAGCCGCGCGACTTCTCCGGCGGCATGCGTCAGCGCCTGCAGATCGCCCGCAACCTCGTCACATCGCCGCGCCTCATCTTCATGGACGAGCCGACCGGCGGTCTCGACGTTTCGGTGCAGGCCCGCCTGCTCGATCTGTTGCGCGGCCTCGTGCAGGACCTTGGCCTCTCGGCGATCATCGTCACGCATGATCTCGCCGTGGCGCGTCTCCTCTCGCACCGCATGATGGTGATGAAGGACGGCCTCGTCATCGAGCAGGGCCTGACAGACCGCGTGCTCGACGATCCGCGCGAAGCCTATACCCAGCTCCTCGTCTCCTCGATCCTTCAGGTCTGAAAGCATGGTCCCGAAAAGTGGAACCCGGTTTTCGGACAAGACCATGCGTCAAAAGGAAAAGTGACATGCCCACACCCCTCGTTGTCTCCGAAGTGGCGAAGAGCTTTACCATGCATCTTCGCGACGGCATCCGACTGCCTGTCATGTCGAATGTCACCTTCTCGGTGAAGTCAGGCGAATGCGTCGTGCTGGGCGGACCGTCCGGCATCGGCAAGAGTTCGCTGCTCAAGATGGTCTACGGCAACTACGCTGTCGATAACGGCCAGATCCTGGTCGATCACGACGGCAAGCTGCTCGATCTCGCGACCGCCGATCCGCGCACGATCCTGTCGGTTCGCCGGGCGACGCTGGGTTACGTCAGCCAGTTCCTGCGCACCGTGCCGCGTGTTGCAGCCGTCGATGTCGTGGCCGAACCACTCACGGCCCGCGGCGTCGATGCGGCCGAGGCGAAGGCGACGGCAGAGGCCATGCTGGCCCGTCTCAACCTGCCGCGCGAACTCTGGCAGCTGCCGCCCGCCACCTTCTCCGGCGGTGAACAGCAGCGCGTCAACATCGCGCGCGGCTTCATCACCGATCACCGCATCCTGCTGCTCGATGAGCCGACCGCCTCGCTTGATGCGAAGAACCGCGCCGTCGTCGTCGGCATGATCGAGCAGAAGAAGGCGGCCGGTGTAGCGCTGCTCGGCATCTTCCACGACGAGGACGTGCGCGAAAAGGTCGCCGACCGCATCGTCGACGTCTCTGCCTTTTCGCCGCGAAAGGCCGCCGCATGACCAAGCTGTCCGAAACGCCGCTGATCCACCCGACAGCCATTGTCTCCGACACGGTGCTCGGCCGCTACACCGAGATCGCCGAGAACTGCCGCATCAGCGAAGCTGATATCGGCGACTATTCCTACATCATGGATGGTGGCTCGGTCTGGTGCGCAACGATCGGCAAGTTCGCCAACATCGCCTCGTCGGTCCGCCTCAATGCCACCAACCACCCGATGTGGCGCGCGACGCTGCACCACTTCACCTACCGGGCCAACGATTACTGGCCCGATACGGAACAGGAACCGGATTTCTTTGCCTGGCGGCGCGAGCATCGCGTCACCGTCGGCCATGACGTGTGGATCGGCCATGGCTCGACGATTTTGCCGGGTGTCACAATCGGCAACGGGGCTGTCATAGGGTCCGGCGCGGTCGTCACAAAAGACGTCGAACCCTACATGATCGTCGGCGGCGTGGCAGCGAAAGTCATCCGCGAACGCTTCCCGCGAAGCATCGCCGAACGCATGGAAAAACTCGCCTGGTGGGACTGGGATCATGCCCGGTTGCGCGCCGCTTTGGACGACTTTCGCAAACTTGACGCAGAAGCCTTTCTCGCCCGTCACGACGGCTGAGCGGGCATGTGCAATGCCGGAAATTCAGGCCTGTGGACTGTAATTTTTCCGACATGAAACTGACATCGCCGCTTCATCAACAGCGTTTACAGCCAATCCCGAAAACGACATTGCCCCATCACGGGCTCGCTACTGGAAATTAAGAGGGATCCGCCATGTTCCGACTGAAGAATGTCACCCGCCGTTTCGGCGAGCGCGTTGCGGTCGACGCTGTGACCTTCGACATCCCGCAGGGCCAGATGGTTGGCGTCATCGGCCGCTCGGGTGCCGGCAAGTCCACCATGCTGCGCATGATCAACCGTCTTGCCGATCCGAGTGAAGGCTCGATCCATTTCAACGACGTCTTGGTTTCGTCGTTGCGCGGTTCGGCACTGCGCAACTGGCAGCGCGACTGTGCGATGATCTTCCAGCAGTTCAACCTCGTGCCGCGCCTCGACGTCCTGACCAATGTTCTGCTCGGCCGCCTCAACCACCGTTCGACGACGCTCAGCATCCTCAACCTCTTCACCCGCGAAGAGCGCATCATGGCGATTGCCGCCCTCGAACGCCTGGGCATCGAGCAGACGGCGCTCCAGCCGGCCGGCACGCTGTCCGGCGGGCAGCAACAGCGCGTGGCGATTGCCCGCGCCCTGATGCAGAACCCGAAGATGCTGCTCGCCGACGAGCCGATCGCCTCGCTCGACCCGCTGAACGCCAAGATCGTCATGGACGCGCTGCGCGACATCAACGAGCGCGAAGGCATTACGGTCATCACCAACCTTCACACGCTCGACACGGCACGCGCCTATTGCGAACGCATCATCGGCATGGCGCACGGCCGCGTCGTGTTCGACGGGTCTGCACGCGAACTCGACAGCGAAGCGGTACGCACGATCTACGGCACGGGCGCCGATGGCGCGGAGATCGACGAGAGCCTCACATCCACGGCGATCCGCAACCCGGCCCGTCAGGACAATATCAAGGAATCCGCCAGCCCGACACCGCTGGCACTGGCCGGGCTCTGAGCCCCGCCGGGATCGAACGACCCGCGTAAAGGGTCAGACAACTTCCAGTCCGGCAAAGCCGGTCAAACAGGAGAGAGACCATGCTGAAGAAAGTACTTCTCGGCGCCGTCGCGCTCATCGCGCTCGCCGGCCACGTCCAGGCTGAAGACCTCAAGGAATTCCGCGTCGGCATCATCGGCGGCGAAAACGAAGCCGACCGCCTGCGCAACTACCAGTGCCTCGGCGATCACCTGAAGGCCGAACTCGGCTTCGAGAAGGTCTCGTTCTTCCCGGCTGCCGACTATGACGGCGTTATCCAGGGCCTGCTCGGCGGCACGCTCGACTACGCCGAACTCGGCGCGTCCGGCTTTGCCAAGATTTACCTCGCCAAGGCCGACGCCGTCGAGCCGATCCTGACGACCGTCCAGACCGACGGCTCGACCGGCTACCACTCGATCATGGTCGCCCGCAAGGACAGCGGCATCACCAAGCTCGAAGACCTCAAGGGCAAGAAGCTCGGCTTCGCCGACCCGGACTCGACCTCGGGCTATCTCGTACCGCTCGTCACCCTGCCGGAAGCCATCGGCGGCCCGGTCAAGGAATATTTCGCTGAAACCGGCTTCGGCGGCGGTCACGAAAACCTCGTCCTCGAAGTGCTGAAGGGCACCTTCGACGCCGGCACGACCTTCGGTTCGGGCGTTGGCGAGTGGAAGGACGGTTACACGTCCGGCAACCTGCACAAGATGGTCGAGAAGGGCATTCTCGACATGAACGACATCGTCGAACTCTGGAAGTCGCCGCTGATCCCGAACGGCCCGATCGTCGTTCGCACCTCGATGGCTGACGAGACCAAGGCGAAGTTCAAGCAGTTCATGCTCGACCTGCCGAAGAAGGACGCAGCCTGCTTCTCCGCCGTCATGGGCGGCGACTTCACCGCGTTCACGGAAGTCAATGTCGACTTCTACAAGCCGATCATCGACGCCCGCAAGGCAACGATCGGCGGCTGATAGCCACGCAGACACTGGCGCCGGCCGCAACCCGGCCGGCGCCTCGTCTTTTTTGAGCCCAGGCGGAACAGACATGGCCTTGAACACGCTTCACGACGGCTTCAGCGAGAAGGGCGCTCTCATCGAGCGGCACTGGCAGGAGCTGAACGCACGGCGCCGCCTCTACACCTGGCTCGGCCTTGCCATCCTGGCCGTCGCGCTTTCCGGTTCGCTGTGGTTCGCCAACGAGACGAATGCCGGCAAGTTCTTCGACCGGCTGCCCTATCTCTTCGACTTCGTCGGCGACATGGTGCCGCGCGATGGTCTCGAAGTGTTCCGCGCGCTGTTCGATCTGCCGTCGCCCTATGACGACGGCAGCTTCAAGTACAATTATCCCGAAGGCCGGCTCTATCTCACCGAGAGCTTCTACATCCCGGAATATTTCCACAAGATGCTGGAGACGCTGAACATCGCGCTGTTCTCCACGCTGATCGGCATGGTCTTCGGCTTTCTGCTCTGTTTCCTCGCGGCCAAGAACCTCGTCGCGAACTGCCTGCTGCGCGGCTTCGTTCGCCGCTTCATGGAAATCCTGCGCGCGTTCCCGGAAGTGGTGCTCGCAGGCTTCTTCCTCGCCATTCTTTCCCTTGGGCCTCTCCCAGCCGTCATCGCCGTGTCGATCCATACGGTCGGCGCACTCGGAAAACTGTTCTTCGAGGTGGTCGAGAATGCCGACATGAAGGCGGAGGAGGGGCTACGCGCCGTGGGCGCCAGCTGGATCGAGCGCGTCTGGTTCGGCATCGTGCCGCAGGTCCTGCCGAACTTCATGAGCTATTTCCTGCTGCGCCTTGAAATCAACGTGCGCGCCTCGACGATCATCGGTGCCGTCGGCGGCGGCGGGATCGGCGAATTGCTGCGCCTGTCGATCGGCCAGAACCATCAGGCGAAGACGCTCGCCATCGTGCTGCTTCTCCTCATCACCATCATCGCCGTCGACCAGTTTTCCGCCTGGCTGCGCCGCAAGCTCGTCGGCGATCATGCCTTCCGGCTGGCCCAATAGGAGTGTGCCATGACGACCCTCAATCCCGCACTGATGGATGAGATCGCGGCACGCCATCCGGCCGTCTTCCACCGCTCGTTCTGGCAGCGTTTTCGCGTGGCGTTCATCACCGGCGGCTTTGTGCTCTACGCGCTCTATTGCTGGTGGTTCTTCGCTATCGGCCATGTGCTGACCACGGCCAACTGGAACATTGCCGGCACCTATCTCGCCGACTGGGTTTCCTACGAGGTGCGCCCGGAAGTGGCGATCGCTCCCGATGGCGCCATGAAGCTCACCTATCCGCGCTTTTCGCCGCTCGGACCCAATGCCGCGCCGGACTGGGTGGAGATCGAGCTTGGCACGATGACCCGCACCACGCCGGCCGCAGATGCCGCAAGCACGGCGGCCAAGAAACCGGCATCCATGGGCTTCATGGGAACCGGCGCCACCCTCGGCGGCTCGGCCGCTGCCGTGGAAGGCCTGGCAACGGCGACAACGCGCGAGGAAGAGGTGGTCAAGCGTGCGAAGATCGCGCTCAATTCCTCGACAAGCGTCGAGGTCGTGCCGGAGCGCGTGACTGTCCAGCATGCCGGCGAGACGCTGGTCGTCGATATGGATGGGGCCGAGATGGCGGTCGAGGGTGCACTTCCGGCCTGGGCGACGCAGAAGACGCCAGGTCAGAAGATCACGCTTGCATTTGGTTTTGCCGGCTGGGGCGAGATCGAGCCGGGCGATATCAGCATCCGCAGGCGCTTCCTCGGCTGGGCCAATTTCATCTTCGACACGAACTCGCCCTTCCATGGAAAATCGACCTCTGAGGTCGTCTCGCTGATCACCTCGGGCGACCGGATCGACGCGAAACAATCGAACCTCTCGCTTGCCTGGAATAACATCCTCTATAATGCGGAATGGCAGCATCTCGACGTCTGGACGAAGCTGCTCCAGACCATCGTCATGGCCTTTGTCGGCACGCTGTTCGCAATGCTGCTGGCCTTCCCGCTCGCCTTCCTTGCGGCGCGCAACATCACCCGCAACTGGATCTCCAACCAGGTCACCAAGCGTCTGTTCGACTTCCTGCGCTCCGTCGACATGCTGATCTGGGCGTTGTTCTTCACCCGCGCCTTCGGTCCGGGGCCACTCGCCGGCATGTCGGCGATCTTCTTCACCGATACCGGCACGCTCGGAAAACTCTATTCCGAAGCGCTGGAGAACATTGACGACAAGCAGCGTGAGGGTGTGAAATCGGTGGGGGCGGCCCCCATTGCCGTACAACGCTACGGTGTGTTGCCGCAGGTCATGCCGCTCTTTGCCTCGCAGGCGCTCTACTTCTGGGAATCGAACACCCGCTCCGCGACCATTATCGGCGCGGTCGGCGCCGGTGGCATCGGTCTCAAGCTCTGGGAAGCGATGCGCACGAATTCCGATTGGGAGAACGTCGCCTACATGGTGCTGCTCATCCTCATCGTGGTCTTCGTCTTCGACGGCATCTCGAATGCGCTGCGTTCGCGCCTGATGGGGAAACCGGCGCACTGAGCAAGTCCAGCAAAAGTGTAGAGCGGTTTTGCGTCCGGACGTGCGAAAAACGAAAGACCCGTGAGGCGGCATGATGCTGCCACACGAATCCCTACAAGGTTCGATGTCGCCGGTCCGGCGGCATCTTCTGAATTGCATAGGAATGAGCCATTGCGTTACGCCCTCTACTTCACCCCGTCCGCAAGCGATCCGCTGACCCTTTCCGCCCAGCGCTGGTTGGGGCGCAACGCGTTTACGGGTGCCACGCTTGCGCAGCCGTCCGTGCAGGGTTTTGATGCGGCCACACTCGCAGGACTGACGGCAGACCCGCGCCGCTATGGCTTCCATGCGACGCTGAAGGCGCCGTTCTCGCTCGCCGAAGGCCGCACGGAGGCCGAACTGGTGGCCGAGGTCGGGCGCTTCGTCTCCGAGGTCGAGCCGTTTGAAATCCCCGAGCTCGTCGTCGGGCGCCTCGGTTCCTTCTTTGCGCTGGTGCCCGGCGATCACTGCGAGCCGCTGCACAGCTTTGCCGGTGAGGTTGTACGCCGTTTCGAGCGCTTCCGTGCGCCGCTCACCTCCGCCGATATCGCACGCCGCAAGCCAGACGAACTGACCGGCGCCGAGCGACAGAACCTCGTGCAATGGGGCTATCCCTACGTGTTCGACGAGTTCCGCTTCCACATGACGCTGACGGGACGCGTGCCGGCCGAGCGCCGCGATGCCGTCGAAGGTGTGCTTCTCGATCAATTCGCCGATTTCCACGACCGCCCGCTGGCAGTTCACGGCCTCGCGCTGTTCCGGGAACAGTCGCGCGGCGCCGATTTCACCGTCCATTCGCTCTTCCCGCTGGGTGGAGCAGCCAACAGAAAGACCGCCTGACATGACCCGCGAAATCGTTCTCTCCAATGCCCGTATCGTGCTTGAGGACAAGATCCTCGACGGCACGCTGGTGTTGCGCGATGGTCTCATCGCCGACATCTCGGAAGGTGCTTCCGCCGCCGGCGAGGACATGGAAGGCGACTTCCTGCTCCCCGGCCTCGTGGAACTGCACACCGATCACCTCGAAGCCCACTATTCGCCGCGTCCCGGTGTACGTTGGGGCCTGACGGCCGCCATCCAGTCGCATGACGCCCAGGTCGTTACCTCGGGCATCACCACCGTCTTCGACTGCCTGCGCATGGGATCGGACGAGGACGGCGGTTTTGAGAAGGGCGAGATGCGCGCCATGGCCAGCGCCATCGCCGAAGCGCAGGCCGAAGATCGCCTGCGCGCCGAACACCTCATCCACCTGCGCTGCGAAGTCTCGACCGACAACGTGCTGGAGCACTACGACGAATTCGAGAACGACCCGATGGTCCGCCTCGTCTCGCTGATGGACCACGCACCCGGCCAGCGCCAGTTCCAGACGCTGGAGCAATATATCCTCTACTACAAGAAGAAGCGCGGCCTCACCGACGATGAGTTCGACGCCTTCTGCAAGCGCCAGCAGGACCTTTCCGCCCGCTACGCCAAGCCGCACCGCGATGCGATCGCCGCTTCTTGCGCCGCGCGCAACATCTCGGTCGCAAGCCATGATGATGCGACGCTGGAGCATGTCGAGGAAGCGATCGGCTACGGCATCCGCCTTGCCGAATTCCCGACGAGCTTCGAGGCTGCGAAAGCATCGCACGGTGCCGGCATGAGCGTGCTGATGGGCGCCCCGAATATCGTGCGCGGCAAGTCGCATTCCGGCAACATCGCCGCCCGCGATCTGGCGAACATGGGTGTGCTCGACGTGCTCTCGTCGGATTACGTGCCGTTCAGCCTGATGCATGCACCGTTCATCCTCGCCGACGAGGGCATGAGCCTGCCGAAGGCGATCGCCATGGTGTCGACGACGCCCGCCCGCACGGTCGGTCTCGACGATCGCGGCGCCATCGCCACGGGCCTTCGTGCCGATCTCGCCCGCGTCCGCCGTCCGTCAGGCGTGCCGGTCGTGCGTTCGGTGTGGCGCCAGGGCAAGCGGGTGGCATGACCATGGCCGCCGAAGAGGTCGTCGCGCGGCCATCGCCTGTCGCGGCGGGCACGATGGTTGTCGTGGTCGGCCCGAGCGGGGCCGGCAAGGACAGCGTGATGTCCTACGCCGCACAGCATTTCGCCGAGGAGGCGCGGGTGCGGTTCGTGCGCCGTGTCATCACGCGTCCGGCGGATGCCGGCGGGGAGGCGCATGAGGCGATCGATGCGGATGGTTTTCGCCAACACGCGGCCGGAGGCGCCTTTGCCGTTTCCTGGGACGCGCACGGATTGTCTTACGGCATTCCGCGCGAAACTCTCGACCAGTTGGGACAAGGCGTAACGCTGATCGCCAATGGCAGCCGCTCGGCACTGCCGGCTTTTGCCGAGGCCTATCCGCGGCTGAAGGTCGTGCTCGTCACAGCCCGCCCCGACATTCTCGCTGCACGCCTTGCCGCGAGAGGCCGGGAAAGCGGCGAGGCGATCGCCAGGCGGCTTGAGCGTGCCGTGCCAGAAATCGTCGTCACGGCCGATACCGTCGTCATTGACAACAGCGGTGCGCTCGAAGAGGCGGGCGATGCGTTTGTCTCGCTGCTTGCCTCGGCACTTGCGCGCAACGATTAGGTCAATCGTTCTTCAGCGATTTGTAGGCCGCGAGTGCGCGTTCGCGGGCCTTGCGATGGTCGACGATCGGCTTGGGATAGGTTTTTCCGAGGTCGAGGCCAGCCTCCCTCAACACACTTTCCGGCGCATCGAAAGGCTTGTGGATCCAGGCCGAATCCAGCTCTTCCAGCTCCGGCACGAAGCTGCGTACATAGGTGCCGTCAGGATCGAATTTTTCACCCTGCAAGATCGGGTTGAAGATGCGGAAAAACGGCGAGGCATCCGCGCCGGAGCCTGCCACCCATTGCCAGTTTGCCGCATTCGATGCGGCATCGGCATCCACAAGCGTATCGCGAAACCATTTTTCGCCGCGTCGCCAGTCGATCATCAGGTGCTTGATCAGGAAGGAAGCCGTGATCATGCGCACGCGATTGTGCATCCAGCCATGTTTCCAGAGCTGCCGCATCCCCGCATCGACGATGGGGTACCCGGTCATGCCGCGCGTCCAGAGCCTGAAATTCTTGCCCGCCGCCTCCCACGGAAAGGCGTCGAACCGGCCGTTCCAGTTCTTTTCCGCCAGTTCCGGGAAATGAAAATGCAGATGGTAGCAGAACTCCCGCCAGGCCAATTCCTTGCGGAAATGCACGACATCGTCCTTCGATGACGTCAGGCCACGGGTCGCGTGCCAGACGCGGGCGGGGGAAATTTCGCCGAACGCCAGGTGGGGCGAGAGCATGGATGTGGCATCGATTGCCGGAAAGTCGCGATCCGTCTTATAGCCGTCGATTGCACCGTCAGCGAAGTCGTCAAGGCGCTCGCGTGCCGCGCCTTCTCCCGGCGTCCAGATGTCGCTGAATGAGGCTGCCCAATCCGGTTTCGTCGGCAGCAGCTGCCAATCGTCCAGTACCTCCGATTTTGGAGCTGTCGTGGGAGGCGTCAGTTTTTCCGGCGCATCGACCGGCTCGTGTGGCTCTCCGTCCCGCTCCAGTGCTTTCCAGAAGGGCGTATAGACGCGGTACGGCTTCTTTTCTCCAGTCAGCAGGCGCATCGGGTCGTGCAGCAATTCCGCCGCGAAGCTGCTGGCGTCGATACCACGCGCCTTGAGTGCGGCCTTGATATCCATGTCGATTTTCACGCCGGCTGGATTGTGCCTGCGGTTCCAGTAGACGCTGTCGGCGCCGGTATCCCTGATCAGGTCATCGAGAACTTTGCTCGCCGCTCCACTGCGAAGGGTGAGGGGCGTACCAAGCCTGTCGAGCGTCCCACCAAGGGAGGTCAGCGAGTGGTGCAGCCACCAGTCCTGCGCCGCCCCAAGGGGACCGGTACCAGCTTCCTCCGGCTCGCGTATGTAGAGCGCGATAACGGGGAGGCCGGTCTCGGCCGCAGCGATCAGAGCAGGGTTGTCGTCTGTGCGCAAATCCTTGCGGAACCAGACGATGATCGGAGGCCCACTTTTCATCGTCATGTCTCGTTTCCTTTTTGCGCCGCTGCACTAGCGATCATTTCGGCAGTGGTCGGGTCAGAATGAAGAGCACGCTTCCCGACAGGATAAGCCCGACGATGGCAGCAAGAAGCGGTGAGGGCTGCGTGCGGTACCAGAAGAAGCCGTAGCTCGCGGCAATGAGAGAAACCGCGACGATTTTCGCACGCGCGGCGATCGCTCCCTCGCGTTGCCAATTTCTCAACGGCGGGCCGAGCGTGCGATGGTTGAGCAGCCACTGCTCCAGGCGGGGCGAGGAACGGGAAAAACACCAGACGGCGACCAGCAGGAACGGCGTTGTGGGCAGCAGAGGCAGGAAGGCCCCGACGATGCCGAGCGCTGTCATTAGCAGGCCAGCCAGCATGTAGATCGAGCGCACGAGGTTCCTCATCACAAACGGTGTTGACCGTTCAGATAGAGTGCTTTGTCCTTGTGTCCAAGAGGCCACGACGTCGCGACGATTGGAACGAACATCTTCGTCAGGCATTCCTATGCCGACTGAAGCAGGGCGGGCTAAGCGAATGTTGGATGATGCCGCGGGCGAAAACACGAATGCCTGGTGGACGACGCACCGGGGCGCGTCGCCCGTGGTTGCGACAGCCATTCACGATGGCCATGCGGTCCGCGAAAATCTGCTGCTGAAAATGGCACTCAAAGAGGATGAACGCCTGCGTGAAGAGGACCCTTTCACCGCGCAAACCATCCGCGATCTTCAAAACCGTATCGTCTTTCATCGTTCCCGTTTCGAGGTCGACCTCAATCGTGCCCGGGATGGGGCTTTCTATCTCCGGCCTGAGCAGGCCTGGGGACTTAAGGTCTGGCACGAAACGCCCTCCGATGGAGAGATCGCAGAGACGCTCGCCGTTCACGACGCCTATTATGACATGCTGGAAAACTACCTGCGGGGTGTCACGGCGCAATACGGCCGTTTCATCGTGCTCGACATCCACAGCTACAACCATCGCCGGGCCGGAGCGGCGGCCGCCTCGACCGAGGCGAGCGGTGCGCCGGAGATCAATATCGGCACCATCTCGATGGACCGCGATCGTTGGGCGCCAGTTGTCGATGCCTTCATGGGCTTTGCTGCGGATTTCGATTTTCTTGGCCGCAGATTGGATGTGCGCGAGAACATCGCCTTCCAGGGACGCGGTGAGCAGACGCGGTTCATCCATGAGCGGTTTCCCGAAACCGGCTGTGCCATCGCGATCGAATTCAAGAAGATTTTCATGGATGAGTGGACGGGCGCGCCGGACTGGCAGGCCATCGCGGCGTTTGGCGCGCTGATAGCCGGATCCGTGCCAGTGCTCGAAAGGGCGCTGCGGGAGGTCGCATGAGCCCCACCAAGACGGCCCGCAAGCCACGACGAAAGAAAGAGAAGTCTCTCGTCGAAGAGGTGGTCGAGGCGCTCGACGCCGGGAAATCCGTGCGCCGGGAGATCGACGGGGGACGCCTGCATATCGACCGGCCGTTGCCGTTCCTGTGCCTGCATGTCGGGGATCCGGGCGGGCATATCGTGGCCCGCGAGGTTGCGGCCGCAAACGCTTCCTATCTGCTTGTAAGCCGCATCGAGGATGCGGTTGAACTCATCGTGCCGATCGCAGAGGCTCTCCGCCGGAAATTCGGTACCTTCGTGCTGCTCGACGTGGACGAATTCGACCGCGACCGATTGCTTTCCGACGACGCGCCGTTTCTGCAACCCTTCGAAGTCATGCTGTCGGCAACCCCAGGCATTGCGGCGAAGCGAGCGCTCGGAGCATTCGAGGCGGTGGTGAAGGGGTTCGAGGCCCGTTTTCGCACACCGCATGTCGAGCTTTGCGCCGCCGAGGACGATCCGTGCGTGCGCCCTGAGCTTCTGGCGCTGCGGCTGCCGCTTCTGACGCTGCGTTTCGCGCCGATCTACCGCGTCACCGGATCGGACGCCACCTATCCGGATTTGCGCGAACGTCTCATCGACAATTTCCTCGATGCGGGCCTGCGGGCCTTCGCAGCGTTTCTCGATGCGGATGGTTTTCCGAAGCCGGCCACCTACCGCGCCTTTGGCCGCAAGGCTTTCATCGATGCGGTCGAACGGGCGGACCGCGGCATGGATGACGTCGCCTCGAGCTTCGATTTTCTGCTCGCCGTTACCCCGATCAATGCGGATGCGGCCTGGAAGGAATTCAAGGCGAACAAATTCGAAAAGCCGCCGCGCTTCCTCTATCGGCCGTTGAGCCTGCTGGTGGAGCAGGAAAAACGCCGGCTCTATTCGATCGCGCTTGACCGGCTCGAAGACCCCGTGCTGCACCAGATCTACCGGGAAAAACAGCAGGAACTCGATCTTCAGCTGACGCTGATCGCCGAACGGGAAAAAGCGCGGTTCGTCGAGTTCGGGCGCGCGCTCTACGGTCCGGTCGAGCCGTCGCTGTTGAAGGCGGCCCACGAGGTTCTGGATGGAACCTCCGATGGCAGGCGCAAGTCTTCCCTTTCGGGAGGTAACGACGAGGTCGTGGACTGCTTTTATGTCGAGCACCGCGCACGCACGATGATGCTGGACTATCATCTTCGCTACGACGGTTTCGATGCCGCCATCGAACTGCGCGACGACGTGCCTGCCGGTTTGCTGGTGTCGGGGCGGCGCCTGCTCATTTCCCGCCGCACGCGCATGATGCGCCACCGCGTGGAGGCGCTGCTCAGCCACGAGGTGGGCGTCCATCTTCTTACCTATTTCAACGGGTCGGCACAGGGGTTGCGTGTGTTCCGGACCGGCCTTTCTGGTTACGAGGGCATGCAGGAGGGACTTGCGGTTTTCGCCGAATTCCTGGCTGGTGGTTTTACGCCGGAGCGCCTCCGCCTGCTGGCTGCCCGCGTCATCGGCTGCGATCTCATGCTGGCCGGAGCGTCCTTCGCCGAAAGCTTTCACACTTTTGTGCAAGAGCATGATTTCGATGCGGAAACAGCCTTCGGCCTTTTGCTGCGGGTCTTTCGGGGAGGAGGGCTCGCCAAGGATGCGATCTATCTGCGGGGGCTGCTATCGCTGCTCAGCCACCTGAAGGCCGGCGGTGCGCTCGATCCTTTCTGGATGGGTAAAATTTCCGCATCCCATTTCAGCGTAATGGAGGAGCTTGGTGCCCGCGGCCTGCTGAAGGAGCCGATCCTGCGACCACTCTGTCTCGAAACCGACCGGGGCCGCGCAAGGTTGGAACGCGCCCGCGCCGGTCTCACACCCCTTTCCATGCTCGAAGCTTGAGGAGAGCAACCATGCGTATCGCCTTTTTCGTCAACTCGATCGAGGGGGAGACCCCGACCTATACGACCACAGCGCTCGCCATGGCGGCGGTCGCGCGCGGACACGACATTTGCTACATAACGCCCGGTGATTTCGTGCTGCGGGCCGACGATAGTCTCGCCATCCGCGGCCATGTTCTGCCCGGCAAACGCTACAAGAAGCCGGAGAGTTTTCACGCCGCCCTCCAGGGCGATGACGCAACCGTTGAAACGATGGACGTGGGCGACGTCGACGTGGTTTTCCTTCGCAACGACCCGTCGCTCGACGCCGACGACCGGCCCTGGGCCGCTCATGTTGGTGCAATGTTCGGCCGGCTGGCCGCCGCACGCGGTAGCATTGTCGTCAACGATCCCGACGGCCTGACGCTGGCGCAGAACAAGCTCTACTTTCAGGGCTTTCCGCGGGCTGTTCGGCCGGAGACGCTGATTTCCAAGAGCATCCACGAGATTCGCGCCTTCATCGACAGTCACAAGGACGGCGTCATCATGAAGCCGTTGCAGGGATCCGGCGGCAAGAACGTCTTCAAGATCGGTTCTGCCGACGAAGCCAACCTCAACCAGATTTTCGAGGCGGTCAGCGGCGAGGGGTACCTGATCGTCCAGAACTACCTGCCGGCAGCGACTGAGGGAGACATCCGCCTTTTCCTGATGAACGGGCGCCCGCTGGAGCAGGATGGCAAATATGCTGCCATCCGCCGCGTGCCGGCCAAGGGCGAGTTGCGGTCGAACATTCACGCAGCGGGCACTGCAGTCGCGGTCGAGATCACGCCAGAGATCCTGGCGATTGCCGAGATGGTCCGCCCCAAGCTCATCGAGGACGGCATGTTCCTCGTCGGCCTCGACATCGTCGGCGACAAAATCCTCGAGATCAACGTCTTCACGCCGGGTGGCCTCAGCGCGATGCTCGACCTCTACGATGTCGATTTCGCCGAGAACATCATATCGGCTCTGGAGGACAAGGTGGCCCAGCGCGATGCCTATGCCGGCGCGATTGCCAACAGAACGCTGGCCACCTTGTGAAAGCGATCAGATCAATTTGCTGTTTGCCGAAGCCTTGGTCGATTTCGCCTTGGCGACGGCCTTGGCTGCGGCAGGCTTCTCAGCAGCGGCTTCCGCCTTCTTCTTCGGCTTGGCCGTCTCTGCTTTCTTCTCCCCGGCCTTTGTGGAGATTTCGATCAGTGGCTTCTTCGCGCTCGCCGGTTTTGCCTCTGTGACAAGGGCTACACGCTCGAGTTCCTCGCGCTCACGCACGGCCTGTTCCCAATGGTCGCCGTCATGACCATGCGGCCGGCCGGCTTCTTCCCAGATCAAGTAGGCGCGCTTGCTGATCCATTCACTTTTCGCATCCGTCATCGTGTATCCCCGTTCCAGAGTGGACTGACGCCGTGCCGGATATGCCGCAGGCTTGCGAGCAGTCACCGGGACACGGAACTCACTGGACGACCGGGAACATCGACCGGCAGGTCCAGATATTCGACGCACCTTTCGCTCCGGCCGAAGCCTCCGGGAGCAGGTCTGCTAAATGCGATTCGCCAGACTAGAATGCGCCCAAAGCGAAATGGCATCAAGCCGAGCGGATTGCGGCGGGATCACCGTTTTGAGGGATGGTAAGGAAATTTTATCGCGTTCCTCGCGGTGAAACGGCGTAATTTTGGAAAAGTTTCGTGCTTGCGGGTGGACAGCGCCAACCCGGCCAACGTATTGTCCGGATGAAAGAATCTTCAAGATAATCGACGAACTAGAGAGGCAGGGCGTTTGGCAGCATTCGGGCAACAGCATCGACCGGCTTGTCGGACTTTTCGCCTTCTCTGCACCTCGCTGACCTGTCTTTTGTTGTTGATATCGACGCTGACGGTTCCCGCTGCCGCCAGTTCTCCGTCAAAAGTGCTTCGGTATGGCACGCTGAAGACGGCGAATACCTCCTCTGCTCTTGCCGATATGGAATGCCGCAAGCGCGTCGTGGCCGGCAAGGCAATGACATTCGATGGCAGCGGGATAGACCACGCCTGTCTGTCGACAGAGACGAACGTTCACCAGAACGGCATTGCCGTCAACGCGGCCATTGTACCGCCTGCCGGTATCGGCAATGGTTGTATCCAGACGCATCGGGCGCGTGCGCCCCCGCTCGATTTCGCCTGACGGCCGCCTCGATCGTCCCCGTCGATCGCCGCGGTCTTCCCGATGTCGCCGGCGTGCCGGCATGTGAGAAGTTCTGACGTTCGAAAGCGATCGATCATCCGATGACAGGTGAAATGATTCTGGTCCTGCTGGTCTGCCTTCCCTTTGCGGGAAGCCTCGCCGCGACCATTCTCTTGCGGACGGATTCCCGCATTCTTGCGGCGCGCATGTCGGGCGCCGTGTCGTTTGCGGCCCTCCTGCTGACGGCTGCGCTCTACCCGGCGGTGCGCGCTGGCGGCAAAGTGCGGTTCGATCTCGAATGGCTGCCGCAGCTCGGATTGAACGTCACACTACGCATGGATGGGTTTGCCTGGCTCTTTGCCATGCTCATCACCGGTATTGGCTGCCTCGTCGTGCTCTATGCGCGCTACTACATGTCGGAAGAGGATCCGGTCCCGCGGTTCTTCTCCTTCCTGCTTGCCTTCATGGGCTCGATGCTCGGCATAGTGCTATCGGGCAACATCATCCTGCTCTCGGTGTTCTGGGAACTGACGAGCATCTTCTCTTTCCTGCTGATCAGCTACTGGCACCACAATGCCGCGGCGCGCGACGGTGCGCGCATGGCGCTGACGATCACCGGCATCGGCGGCTTCTGCCTGCTCGCGGGCTTGCTGGTTCTCGGCCATATCGTCGGTAGCTACGATCTCGACGTGGTGCTCGCCTCCGGAGACCAGATCAAGGCGCATCCGCTCTATCTCACCGCGCTCGTCCTGATCCTCATGGGTGCGCTGACCAAAAGCGCGCAGGTGCCGTTCCATTTCTGGCTGCCGAATGCCATGGCGGCGCCGACGCCGGTTTCGGCCTATCTGCATTCCGCGACCATGGTGAAGGCGGGCGTCTTCCTGCTCGTGCGCTTCTGGCCGGCCCTGTCCGGCACCTATGAATGGTTCATGCTGGTCGGCATCGCCGGTATCAGCACGCTGCTGCTCGGCGCCTATTTCGCCATGTTCCAGCAGGACCTGAAGGGCCTGCTCGCCTATTCGACGATCAGCCACCTCGGCCTCATCACCACGCTGCTCAGCCTCGGCAGCCCGCTGGCGGCTGTGGCTGCGATCTTCCACATGATGAACCATGCCACCTTCAAGGCATCGCTCTTCATGGCTGCCGGCATCATCGACCATGAGACCGGCACACGCGACATGCGACGATTAAGCGGGCTCTTAAAATACCTGCCGATTACCGGCACGCTCGCCATGGTGGCGAGCGCAGCCATGGCGGGCGTACCGCTGCTCAACGGCTTCATCTCGAAGGAGATGTTCTTTGCCGAAGCGGTTGAAACGCATGCAGATTCGGTTCTTGATCGCATCCTGCCCTATGTCGCGGTGCTCGCTGGCGCCTTCTCAGTTGCCTATTCGCTGCGCTTCATCCACATGGTGTTCTTCGGCCCGGAGCCGACCGACTTGCCGAAGCCGAAACCCCACGAGCCTCCGCACTGGATGCGCTTCCCGATCGAGTTCCTGGTGCTCGCCTGCCTGGTGGTCGGCATCATTCCGAGCCTGTCGATCGGCCCGTTCCTGCATTCGGCCGTCGTCTCCGTGCTTGGCGACCGTACGCCGGAATACAGCCTCGCCGTCTGGCATGGTGTCAACACGCCACTGATCATGAGCATAATTGCGCTCGTCGGCGGCGTGGCACTCTACGCCGTGATGAAGGACTACCTCGCCAAGTGCGACGATGGTCCGCCGCTCTTCCGCCATCTCGGCGGCCAGCGCATCTTCGAGCGTGTGCTCGTGACCGTCTCCTGGAAATGGGCGCGCTGGATGGAAAGCCGTCTGGGTACCCGCAATCTGCAACCGCAGTTGCGCCTCATCGCGACCGCCGGGCTGCTTGCCGGTGTCGTGCCGCTCTCCATTGCCGGTTTTGCGCCGACGCCGCTGGTTTTTGACGGCGTTGATCCGATCTTCGCAGCCGTCTGGTGCATCGGTGCCTTCTGCGCGCTGGGTGCCGCCTATCAGGCGAAGTATCACCGTCTTGCAGCACTAGTCCTGCTCGGCGGCGCGGGCATCACCACCTGCATCACCTTCGTCTGGCTATCGGCGCCAGATCTCGCCATCACGCAGCTCGTCGTCGAGATCGTCACGACGGTGCTGTTGCTGCTCGGCCTGCGCTGGCTGCCCAAGCGCTCGGAAAAAGTCGACAATTCGGTGTCGTTCTCTGCCCGCAGCCGCCGCTTTCGCGACTTCCTGCTCGCGATTTCCTGCGGCTTCGGCATGTTTGTCTTTTCCTACGCGATCATGAAACAGCCGGTACCGGATGCAATCGCCAGCTATTTCTTGGAGAAGGCCTATACGGAAGGCGGCGGGCGCAACGTGGTCAACGTCATCCTCGTCGACTTCCGCGGCTTCGACACGCTGGGCGAAATCGCGGTTCTCGCCATCGTGGCGCTGACCGTCTTCGCGCTGCTGCGCCGTTTCCGCCCGGCCGCCGACAGCGTCGACAAGCCGGAGCAGCAGCGCATCCAAAATGCCTATGATGCGGAGCGTCCCGAGCGTTCGGCCGGCGACACCGTGCGCGACTATCTGCTCGTGCCGTCCGTGATCATGCAGTGGATGTTCCCGGTCATCATCACCTTCTCGATCTACCTGCTCCTGCGCGGACATGACCTGCCAGGCGGTGGCTTTGCCGCTGGCATCACCATGGCGATCGCCTTCCTGCTGCAATATCTCGCGGGCGGTGTGCGCTGGGCGGAGGATCGCCTGCGCATCCTGCCGCTACGCTGGATGGGTATCGGTCTTCTGCTGGCAGCCCTTACCGGTATGGGCGCCTGGCTGTTCGGCTATCCGTTCCTGACGACCTATTCGCAATATATTGAGGTGCCGTTCATCGGCAAAATTCCGGCTGCGACCGCGCTCCTGTTCGATCTCGGGGTCTTCTCGCTAGTCGTCGGCGCCACGGTGCTGATCCTGATTGCGCTTGCGCACCAGTCCATACGTACGCATCGGGTCCGCGGCCTCGAAGCCACCAAGGCGGAGGAAACCTGATGGAACTCGTTCTTTCGATCGGCATCGGCATCATGACGGGTTCCGGCGTCTGGCTCATCCTGCGCCCGCGCACCTATCAGGTCATCATCGGCCTTTCGCTGCTGTCCTACGCGGTCAACCTCTTCATCTTCGGCGTCGGCGGTGTGAAATCCAATGCCGCGCCGTTGCTCGGCGACGGCGTCGACATCTCGGCGGTGACCGATCCGGTGCCGCATGCGCTGGTGCTGACCGCCATCGTCATCGGTTTTGCGACCACGGCACTGTTCCTCGTCGTGCTTCTCGCTGCACGCGGCCTCACCGGCACAGACCATGTCGACGGCAGGGAGCAGCCGAAATGAGCGGCTGGCAGCAACACCTCATCATCGCGCCGATCCTCATCCCGCTTGTCGCCGGCGCGACACTCCTCTTCTTCGATGAGCGCGAGCGCGTCATCAAGGCCATGATCAGCGTCGTCTCAGGCCTGGCGCTAGCCGCCGTCGCCATCAGCCTGTTCCGGCTTGCCAATAACGGCGACGGCAGCTTCGAGGGCGTCTACATGCTCGGCAACTGGCCGGCGCCCTTCGGCATCGTGCTGGTCGTCGATCGGCTCTCGGCGTTGATGCTCGTCCTCGCCTCGATCCTGGCCATCCCCACGCTCGTCTACGCGCTCGCCCGCTGGCACACCGCGGGTGCGCATTTCCATTCGTTGTTCCAATTCCTGCTGATGGGGCTCAACGGCGCCTTCCTGACGGGGGACCTCTTCAACCTCTTCGTCTTCTTCGAGGTAATGCTGGCCGCCTCCTACGGCTTGCTGATGCACGGCTCCGGCCCCATGCGCGTCAAGGCAGGCCTGCATTACATCGCCGTCAACCTTGCGGCAGCACTCTGCTTCCTGATCGGCGTCAGTGCTATCTACGGGTCGGCGGGCACGCTCAACATGGCGGACCTCGCCGTGCGCATCGGCGAAATCGAAGGCGAGCGGCGTATGCTGCTGGAGGCGGGCGCCGGCATTCTTGGCATCGTCTTCCTCATCAAGGCCGGTATGTGGCCGCTGAATTTCTGGCTGCCGGGCGCCTATAGCGCCGCGACTGCTCCAGTTGCCGGCATATTCGCGATCATGAGCAAGGTCGGCATCTACGTCATCCTGCGTCTGTCGCTGCTGGTCTTTGGGCAGGGCGCTTCCGCCGGTCTCGGGCTCAATGTGCTGCTCTACGGCGGCATGGCGACCATCGCCTTCGGTACGATCGGCGTGCTGGCCTCGCAGGCACTCGGGCGATTGGCGAGTTACTCCGTGCTCGTCTCCTCGGGCACGCTGCTCGCAGTTCTCGGCCTCAACAACGGCATGGTGACGGCCGGCGCGCTCTTCTACATGGTGAGCTCGACCCTCACGATCGCCGCCTTCTTTCTGCTCATCGAACTTGTCGAGCGCGGGCAGGATGCTGGTGCATCGGTTCTCGCCGTCACGATGGAAGCCTATGGCGACGCGGACGAGGAGGACGAAGAGGTCGAGGTGGGCGTAACCATGCCGGGAACGATTGCGGTGCTCGGCATATGCTTTGCCGCCTGCGGCATCCTGCTGTCGGGTCTGCCGCCGCTCTCCGGCTTCGTCGCGAAGTTTGCCATGCTGTCGGGCATGATCGGCGCGACTGCGCAGGGCGACGCGCCCATCGCAGCCTCCGCTTGGTGGATCGTCGGACTGCTCATCTTGTCCGGGCTTGCCGCGCTCATCTCCATGACCCGCGCCGGCATCCGCACCTTCTGGGCCTCGATGGAGGGCACCGTCCCCCGCGTGCTCGTGATGGAAATGGCGCCTGTGATGCTGCTGATCGCCCTGACGCTCGCCTTGACCATCAAGGCGGGGCCGGCGATGAGCTATATGGAGGAGACTGTTCGCAACCTCCAGCAGCCGACGGCCTATATCGATGCCGTGATCAATGCACGCCGCGCCGGCGTGAGCGAGCCGAGCGGCCCGGATGGCGGGGGAGGGATCTGACATGCTGCCCTATCCGCTTCTCAGCGCCTCGCTCGTCCTCATGTGGCTCGCCCTCAACGGGTTCACACTCGGCCATCTCATTCTTGGCTGCATCGTTTCGGTCTTCGCTTCCTGGGGCATGGCCGCCTTGCGACCCGCCAAGCCGCGCTTGCGAAAATGGTACCTGCTGCCCAAGCTGGTCGGCATCGTGCTCTATGACATCGTGCGCTCGAACATTGCCGTCGCCTCGATCCTGCTGACCGGGCGCAGCAAGCGCATCAAATCCGGGTTCATAACCGTGCCGCTGGAACTGGAGAATCCGACGGCGCTTGCCGTGCTCGCCGTGGTGGTGACAAGCACGCCGGGAACCGCCTGGCTGGAATACAACTCGCTGACCAAATCGGTGCTGATCCATGTGCTCGACCTCGTCGACCAGGAGGCGTGGCGTGTGCTGATCAAGACCCGCTACGAGGCGCTGCTGATGGAGATCTTCGAATGAGCCAAACGATCCTCCTCTGGTCCGTAACCTTTGCGCAGATCTGCCTGGCGGTTGCGATGGCGCTTGCCGCACTGCGCATGTCGCGCGGCCCGCGCGCGCAGGACCGGGTGCTGGCGCTCGATACGCTGTACGTGAACTCCATGCTTCTCCTGATGGTGTTCGGCATTCGCACTGGCAAGGTCATCTATTTCGAGGCCTCTCTGGTCATCGGCATGCTCGGCTTCGTCGCGACGGTTGCCCTCGCCAAATTCCTGATGCGGGGGGAGGTGGTCGAATGAGCACGATTGAACACGCAAGCGACCTGCCGGCCTGGGCTGCAATCCTCATTTCCTTCTTCCTGGTCATCGGCGCCGGTCTCACGCTGATCGGCACGATTGGTTTCGTCCGCCTGCCGACCTTCTACGAGCGCATCCATGCGCCGACGCTCGGCACGAGCTGGGGCACGGGCGGCATCGTCATGGCCTCGATGATTTTCTTCACCGTGCTTGCCACGCGGCCCGTCGTTCACGAAATTTTGATCGGCATCTTCGTGACGGTCACCACGCCCGTCACGCTCATGCTGCTCGCCCGTGCGGCGCTGCATCGCGACCGAACCGAGGGAAATCCGGGCGTTCCAGCCGAAGGCCCCGCCCAGCCGCCGGTCGAGATTGTGGACGCCAAATGATCTTTTGGTTGTAAGAACTTGCGGAGCATGTTCCAGCAATATTAAGGCTGCCCCCTCTAATTTGCCCGACCATGGGGCAAAGCCACTCACAACACGCCACCCGTGATGCGTCGATCATGGAAGAGCCGATCATGCATGCCAGAAAAATCGTCGTCTTGACGTCGCACGTCTTCCTCGACGGTTTCAGGAAGGCGAGCATCCATTTTGTTGCGCGCAACTGGGCAGCCGCCGGTCATGACGTGTTTTTCACGACAGTCGGTCACAGCGGCTTGAGCCGCTTCAAGCAGAAGGCACGATTGGAGGCGCTGCGCCGCACGCAAGGCAACCGATACGCCGAAATCGAGCCGCACCTCCATGCTGGGGCCTATCTGCCGCCGGTCCACGCCTTCAGCACATCCAATTCGCTCGTCAATGCGGCGGTAAAACCGCTTTTCGCGCTCTACGGACGTTTTCTTCCCGGATTCGTGGCGCAGAAGATCAAGGACGCGGATCTCGTCGTCGTCGAGAGCGGCACGCCGATCGCCTTCGTGCCACTTCTAAGGCGCCTGAATCCGAAGGCGAAATTGCTCTATTTCTGCCGCGACCTCCTGCTTAGCGTCGGTGCGGCGCCCTATCTTTGCGAAACCGAGCGTCGGGTCATAGAGCTGTTCGACAGCATCTGCGTTCCGTCGCGCCGCCTTGGCGAAATGCTTCCGCCGGGCGGCAAAGTGAATTTTGTTCCGCAGGGTATCGAGGGGGCTGCCTTCGATAAAGCCGAGGCCTCACCCTATGCGCAGGGCAGCTGCAACGCGGTCGCTGTCGGCGACATGCTGTTCGACCAGGCTGCCGTGGAGCAGATGGCTGCCGTCGCGCCCGAAGTGACGTTCCATCTCTTCGGCATCAAGTGGCGCGGCGAGGCGCCTGCCAATATCGAGGTGCATGGCGAGCAGTCTTTCGAGACGCTGGCCGCCTATATCCGGCATGCCGATATCGGGCTTGCGCCATACAAGGTGAACACCAGCGAAGTCTATCTGGCCGAATCGAGCCTAAAGCTGCTGCAATACGGCTATTGCCTGCTCCCTGTCGTGCTTCCGGATATCATCCCCGTATCCCGCGGCAATGAGATCACCTATTCCCTCGATGGCGCCAACGATTGGCGGGCAATCATCGACACGGCGCTCGGCTGGCCACACGATCGGTCCTACCGTCTTGGCATTCTCAGTTGGGAGGATGTGGCGGCACAGACGCTCGCCACGGTGTTTCCGCAGTAGCCTCAGCCGCTCCCCGCCGGGGACGCGGCGATCAAGCCGACAAGACGCTGAGCAAGGGGGCGGACCTTGCCCGGCAGGCGTGCCTCGACCAGCTGGAACAGGCGCGCTGCCTCGTCTGCGGCGATGAGGCCGAGCACGCGGATCGCCATCAGGTAGACAAGCGCCCCCGCCCCAATAGCCAAAACAATCCCGATGGCGCCCGGCACCACGGTCGTGACGGCAAAGGCTACCAGCCCGCATACGCTTGCGGCCACCAGCGTGCGCAAAAGCGCGCTCCAGGGAGCAGTAGGACCGCCATGGCTGCTTGCAGCCCTCAGCAAAAACGCCAGCGTCAGCGTTTCCGACAGGACCCGAACCACTGCCGCACCCAGAATGCCCGCGACCGGCACAACGACGACAAGCAGGGCGAAAATCAGCGCGGCGGAAAAAAGCGTCACATGCATCAAGGTCCGCCCCCGTGCTCCGGCCGCGAGATAGGCCCAGGGCACCACGGCGATCCCGGCCGGCACGGAAGCCAGCATGAACAGGACGGCGGCATTTGCAGCCGGCGCAAAGTCGGCGCCGAAGACGAGGGGAACGAGCGGACCGACGACGGCAGCCCCGCCAAGGCCGAGCGGCATCATGAAGAGGGCGGTCAGCCGCAGGCTGTTCCTGTAGAGTTCCGTGGGTGGACCGGACGTGCCGTCACTGGACGCACGCGCCGTGAGGCCGACGAGGAAGGCCGGCGACAGTTGCAGGGTCATCTGGCCCACCAGGCCGGCAAACACCACGGCGGCGGCGAAATAGCCGATATCCGCGTCCGCCAGGAAGTAGCCGATGACGAGGTATTCGATCCGGGTGAGCAGGACGATGTCGATCGCGTCGCTTGCCCACATGCTGCGGCGATAGCTCTGCATTTCGGGCGACACGGTGGTTGCGTCCGACGCGGAGCGGCGGCCGAGGTGTTTTGGCAGGCTGAGAGCCTGCGGCAGGTAGCGGGTCAGCATGCCGAGAAAGGCGCCGCCCGGCCCCACGAGAAACGCGCCGATGAAGACAAGCGGTATCTGAAAAAGGCTGCCGACGGCGGTGATGGCCGCAACCTCGCCGAAGCGCCCGCGCCCACGCGCCGTGGCGGCCGAGAAAGCGGAAAAGACATAGGCGAGGAAAAGCACGCTTGCGGCGATCCAGATCCAGGGGGCTGGGCGATCCAGGGTCCGGTGGTAGAGACCATAGCCAAGCAGCAGCAGGAAAACCGCCAGCACGACCGGCAGGAATGAGCGAAAAGCCTGCCGTACAACCGGCTGCCATGCAGCCTCGCCCTGGTCGCGCAGCGCTGCGACGTAGCGCAGCACCATCTGCGGAAAGCCCCGGTCCGCAAGCGCCGCGGCGCAGACGACCATCCACATCGCATAGGCGACCGTGCCCGAGCCAGCCGGGCCGAGCACGCGTGCATTTATGACGCTGACGAGGAAGCCTGCCATCAGCGACACGAGTGTTGCCGCCAAATTGAGCAAGGAAGAGCCGAGGATGCTGGTCATTCGCCCTTTTCTCACGAAAAGATAACTTTGCATTAAATAAAGCCGGGCATTGGTGGAGCGTGGCAAAATAAAGGCGGTGGGGGCGATCATGGAGAAACCGGAGCGCAAGGAGACGTTCCTTGTCCCCGGCTATCAGCAGCGGACGCTCAAGGAGATGTTCCATCACCTGATCTGGCGCGTGATCAAGCCGCTGCCGGACAAGCCGTACCTCAAGCTGAAATACTGGGTCATCAAGGGCCAATGGCCGGATATCGACCAGCCAAGGACGTTTTGCGAGAAGGTGCAGGCGCGCAAACTCTACGATCGCAAGCCGGTCTATGCGACGCTGGTCGACAAGGCCGCTGTAAAGCCCTTCGTTGCCGAAAAGCTCGGGCCGGCCTATGTGACGCCGACCTATTGGGTCGGTACGGATCTTTCGACGGTGGATTGGACGGCGGTTCCGTTGCCGGCGGTGGTAAAACCCACCCATGCCAGCGCGCAGGGGCGGTTCCTTTATACGCAGGACGACATCCAGCGGCTGCTTGCGGAAAACCCCGCACCGGCGTGGCTGCAGCTCGACCATGCCCAGTACAATCGCGAATGGGCCTATAGCGGCGTGAAACCGCAGGTCCTCATAGAAGCGATGCTCGTCGTTGATGGCGGCGTGCCGTGGGACTACCGCTTCTTCACCTTTAACGGTATCGTTTCCCATATCGAGATCAACCTGCGGATCGATGGCGAAGGCTATGCCTGCCACTACACGCCGGACTGGGAAAAGCTGCCGTTCCACGACCCCGACTACCTGACATTCTATCCGGGTGATGTGCCGAAGCCGGCCCGTTTCGACGAGATGATGCGCGTTGCCCAGACCATCGGCCGCGGCTTCGACTTCCTGCGCATCGACCTCTATGCCAGCGACGACTGGATCAAGCTCGGCGAATTGACGCTTTACCCCGGTGGCGGCTTCGAACGCTTCGACCCCCCGCAATACGACCGCTTGATCGGCGACAAATGGACACTCGATTTCGACCTGCCGAACGCCGCCTAGCGGGCAGCCGTTGACCACGACGGTTCGTCATTCGATAAGGGCAGACCACGCGAACCGGGGGCGATGCGTTGAAGACACCGAAAGCCGCTCCGGCGCCGAACGACGATGCGGACGCTTCCACGCCGATGACCAAGACCGGCAGGCAGGATCGTCGCCATCTGCGCGGGCAGGCAAGTGCACAGCGTATCATCGATACTACCATCCGCCTCATCGCAGAGGAGGGGATTGCCGGTGTCACCATGCAGCGCATCGCTCGCGAGATGGGCTCCTCCAATGCGCTGGTGGTGTTTCACTTTGGCTCGAAGGAAAAGCTGTTTCGCGCGGTTCTCGAATATCTGGACGAACAGTTCGCCAGGCTCTGGGAAGACACGGTGAACAAGCCCGGTCTATCGTCGGCCGAACGCGTCGTCGCCTCCATTGACTGCGCCCGGCATTTCCGCAACCAGCATCCCGACTGGGTCTCGGTCTGGGTCGTGTTCGGCAGTGATCGGCAAACCATGCAGCTCGACCGCCTGATCAGCCTGCCGAGCGACCAGGCCTATCTCGCCCAGTCACGCACGCTGCTGGCTGAGGTGGCCCGGGATGGCGGCTACGAGGGCGTGGATACGGATACGCTCGCCGAGGGTCTGAACTACCTCGTTCAGGGCGCCTGGTACTGGGATACGTTCAATCCAGACATGGTTCGTTCGGACGCCCTGCACAAGACAGCCATGGCCCTGCTGCGCCAGGCTTTTCCGAGCAGTTTTCCGGGGTGAGCGCAAAAAAAGAGCCCCGCACGAAGCGGGGCAGCAAGCGCCACGGTTTGGCTCCCAATGACGCGGGGAAGCTCGCGGGTTGCGCGAGTGATATCCCAGTAGGATGTTGCCGAAATGCAGGGAAGGTCTGATTCGGCGATTCCGGTACGCTCGTGCAAATAAACTGCAGAAGCCGCTGGTTTGGCCTCTCTCAGGCGGCAAATGCCTGAGAAATGAGCAACGGCCCTGTCCATGTCAACCATGCGCGCATCGCCTATGGGGCGTCCTTCAAGATCGCGGAAAAGCGCGGGTCGAAGGCGCGGCGGATTGGTTCGGCTGCCGCGCCAAGCGCGACCGCCCAGGGGCCGATCATGCCGATCTGCAGGCGGGGCAGACTGCGGTCGGGCCGGTCGGCGTTCGACGGGAGGAGGGGGAACATCGCCTCAAACAGCCGATTTGCCAGCGGGCCGGGCGCGCTACCGGAAAGGATCACCGTCTGCGGGTCGAAAATCGTTTCGACCATATGCACCGCCTGCCGCATGTCGGCAGCAGCGCCGGCTATCCAATCAAGGATGCGCGGGTCCCCCGCAAGTGTGAGCCGCTCAACGTCGGCATAGGCTTCGGTGGTCGCCGAATCGAGGCCGAGATGCTGGAACAGCGAGGCGAGCGAGGCACGATGCTCGAGCGGCGACTGGGTGCCGCCGCGCGAAAACAGCACCATGCCGATCTCGCCAGCATTGCTGTTGCTGCCGGTGTAGAGTTCTCCGCCGAGGATGAGGCCAGCGCCGATACCATAGCCGAAATAGATGCAGACGGCGTGATCGAGGCCATCGGCGGCCCCATTCATTCTTTCTGCCGTCGCGCAGGCCGTCGCATCGTTCTGCAGGCTGGTGACAAGCCCTGTGCCGGCCGCCAACGTTTCCACCAGCGGAAAGGATTGCCACTGCGCCATCATCCAGGTGTCGTCATCTGAGGGCGGTAACCCGAACGGGCCCGGCATGGCGACCCCCAGGCCGGCAAGCCTGTGCACGGATTCCGGAAAGCGGGCGACTAGATCGCGGCGAACGGTATCGATCAGGTGGAGAATAAGCTTGCTGCCCTCCGCCGGACCTCCGGGCGGTAGGTTTGCCACGACACGCGCCACTTCGTGGCCCATCAGGTCGACGGCGACGACGCGCGTCAGGTGACGGTCGATCTGCACGCCGAGCGCAAAGGCGCCCTCCGGAACCAGCCGGTAGGGTGTCGAGGGCTGCCCCCGTGCGCCACGAACCACCTCTTGCGAGGCGACGAGCCCGTCCACTTCAAGGCTTTCGATCAGGTTTGAAATCGTCTGCTTGGTCAGCCGGGTGGCGCGGGCGAGATCGGCGCGCGACAGCGACCCGTTCAGGCGGATGGCCTCGATGATGACGCGCCGGTTATGCGCGCTCGTACCTTCCTGATTGGTCCCGCTCTTGGCACGGATCGTCCGCAAATCATGCATCGGCAATTCCCTCTTGACACCATTTGAATAATACAGAACATTTAAGTCAAGCCATTTGACTTAATGGGAACCAAAGAGTTCCAGGGAACACGAACCACGGACGGGCCTACACAACGACAGGCGCCTTTTCGTTACTTTCGCAATCAAGAAGCAAACCGGAGGAAGACATGTTGAAATCAATCAAGAAATCCCTGCTTGGCGCGGCGCTGATCGCTGCCGTTTCGGCCCCGCACGCCTTTGCTGAAACCACGCTTAACGCCCTCTTCATGGCGCAGGCCGCCTATAGCGAAGCCGATGTGCGCGCTATGACCGACGCCTTCAGCAAGGCGAACCCGGACGTCAAGGTGAACCTCGAATTCGTTCCCTACGAGGGTCTGCACGACAAGGCGGTGCTCGCGCAAGGGTCCGGCAGCGGCTATGACGTCGTGCTGTTCGACGTGATCTGGCCGGCTGAGTACGCGACGAACAACGTGCTTGTCGACGTTTCCTCGCGCATTACCGACGAGATGAAGAAGGGCGTGCTGCCGGGCGCCTGGACGACCGTCAATTATGACGGCAAGTCCTACGGCATGCCGTGGATCCTCGACACGAAATACCTGTTCTATAACAAGGAAATTCTCGAAAAGGCCGGCATCAAGGCACCGCCGAAGACCTGGGCCGAACTCAACGATCAGGCCAAGATCATCAAGGACAAGGGCCTGCTGGCGACGCCGATCGCCTGGAGCTGGTCGCAAGCCGAAGCCGCGATCTGCGACTACACCACGCTGGTCAGTGCCTATGGCGGCGAGTTCCTGAAGGACGGCAAGCCGGCCTTTACCGAAGGCGGCGGTCTCGACGCGCTGAAATACATGGTCGACAGCTACAAGTCGGGCCTCACCAACCCGAACTCCAAGGAGTTCCTGGAAGAGGACGTACGCAACGTCTTCCAGAACGGCGAGGCAGCCTTCGCACTGAACTGGACCTACATGTACAACATGGCCAATGGCGGCAAGGACAGCAAGGTTGCCGGCAAGGTCGGCGTCGTGCCGGCACCGGGCGTTGAAGGCCAGAGCACGGTTTCGGCCGTCAACGGCTCGATGGGTCTCGGCGTCACCACGACGAGCAAACATCCCGATGAGGCCTGGAAATATATCGTGCACATGACCTCGCAGGAGACGCAGAACGCCTATGCGAAGCTCAGCTTGCCGATCTGGGCGTCCTCCTACGAAGATGCAGCTGTCACTGCCGGCCAGGAAGAGCTGATCGCCGCCGCCAAGCTCGGCTTGGCCGCGATGTATCCGCGTCCGACGACGGCGAAGTATCAGGAACTGTCCACGGCGCTCCAGCAGGCCATTCAGGAGGCTCTGCTTGATCAGGCATCGCCCGAAGACGCGCTGAAGTCCGCTGCGGAAAACAGCGGCCTCTGATAATCATGCCTTGCGGGCGGCCCCGGTCGCCCGCACACTTTCCTTCCCGACAATCGATGACGAGGACGCTATGTCCGGCACCTGGATGACCACCCGGGCATGGCTTCTCATGCTGCCGCTTCTGATAATCATGCTCGCCGTGATCGGCTGGCCGATGATCGACACGGTCCGGCTGTCCTTCACCGATGCCAAGCTGGTCGGCGCTTCCGGCAATTTCGTCGGCGTCGACAATTACTTGAAAATGCTGGGCAGCAGCAACTTCCAGCGTGCGCTCTGGGCGACCACCTGGTTTGCCGTGGTGTCCGTGACGGCGGAAATGGTAATCGGCGTTCTCGCGGCCCTGCTGTTGAACCAGCAGTTCTATGGCCGCACGGTGCTGCGCGCGCTGTTGATCCTGCCCTGGGCTTTGCCGACCGTCGTCAACGCAACCTTGTGGCGGCTCATCTACAATCCGGAATACGGCGCGCTGAATGCCGCGCTGACCCAGATCGGCCTGCTTGACAGCTACCGCTCCTGGCTGGGAGAACCGGGCACGGCAATGACGGCGCTGATCATCGCCGATTGCTGGAAGAATTTTCCGCTCGTCGCCCTCATCGCGCTGGCCGCCCTTCAGGCCGTACCGCGCGACATCACTTCTGCCTCGCTGGTCGATGGTGCCGGCTCCTTCGCGCGCTTCCGTTTCGTCATTCTGCCCTATCTCGCCGGCCCGCTGATGGTGGCGCTCGTGCTGCGCACGATCGAGGCCTTCAAGGTGTTCGACATCATCTGGGTGATGACGCGCGGCGGCCCGGCCAATTCGACGCGCACTCTGTCGATCCTCGTCTACCAAGAAGCGTTCTCCTTCCAGCGCGCAGGCTCCGGGGCTTCGCTCGCCCTCGTCGTCACGCTCATCGTGACGGTGCTGGCGATCGGCTACGGCATGCTGGTGCGCCGCGCCGCCGGGAGTGCCGCCTGATGGAACACCGCAGCCAACTGGCCTCCATTCTGATCCACACCGCAGCCCTCCTGTTCGCCGCCGTCATCCTCGCGCCGATCTTCTGGCTTTTCGTCATGAGCATCTCGCCGGCCGCCGATCTCGTCGAAAAACCGTTGCGCTGGTGGCCGAGCGAGATTGATTTTTCGCGCTATGCCACGTTGCTGTCGACCATCCCGAACAGTGCCGGCGCCGCCTTCACCGCCTCGCTCGTTAACAGCATCCTGGTCGCCAGCATGGCGACGTTTGCGGCCGTGGCACTTGCCGTCCCTGCCGGCTGGGCCGTCTCGCGCACGCCTTCGATCGGCTGGTCGCTGTCGCTGGTGATCGCCACCTACATGTTGCCACCTGTTGCGCTCGCCGTGCCGCTCTACATGGCGCTCGCAGCCCTGGGGCTCCTCAACTCGGTCTTCGGTCTGGCGCTCGTCTATCTCAGCATCCTTGCTCCTTTCACGACCTGGCTCATGAAATCCGGCTTCGACGGCATTCCTCGCGAGATCGAGCAGGCCGCGATGATGGACGGTGCGAGCCTCTTTGCCACGCTGCGTATCGTTACCCTGCCGCTTGCCATGCCGATCGTCGCCACATCGGCGCTGTTCGCCTTCCTGCTCGCCTGGGACGAGTTTTTCTATGCGCTGCTCTTCACCTCGGACCAGCGCGCACGAACCTTGACGGTGACCATCGCCGACCTCGCCGGCGGGCGCGTTTCCGACTACGGGCTGATCGCCACGGCCGGCGTGCTTGCCGCACTGCCGCCGGTCCTGGTCGGCCTTCTCATGCAACGGGCCTTGATTTCGGGCCTCACCAGCGGCGGTGTGAAAGGATGACAATGACGACGACACGACCGGAGGGCCTTCTGGCCATCGAGCGGGAAATGGCCCGGCAGCATGCCGATGCGCTTGCCTCCTTCCGCACCAATGGCGAAGTGGCCGCGAAGGCGGCCGAAAGCCTGAAACGCACCGGCAGGCTGCTGCTGCTCGGCATGGGCGGATCGCACGCCGTCGGCCGGGCCGTCGAGCCGCTCTACCGCCTGCTCGGCATCGACGCGATCGCGCTGCCGTTGTCCGAACAGCTCGGCGCACCGCTGTCGCTTGAGGGCCGCACGGTCTTCATCACCTCGCAATCCGGCGAGAGTGCGGAAGTGCTGCGCTGGTTCGACGAGACGGGTGGCAATGCCGAAACCTTCGGCTTCACGCTCGAAAACGGCTCCTTCCTCGCCCGCACCGCCCCCTGCCTAATCGGCCAAGGCGGCACCGAACAGGCCTTTGCCGCGACGCGAAGCCTGACCGTGAGCTTTGCGCTGCACCTCGCCATTCTTGAAGCGCTCGGCGAGGATGCCGCGCAGGCCGTCGATGCGCTGGAGAACCCGCTGGAGCCTGCCGTCGACGAGGCGCTTGCCGCTCTTTCCAGCGTCCGCTCGGTCGTGACATCCGGGCGGCGGTTGCAGGGCCTTGCGGAGGCCATTGCACTCGGCTTTACGGAACTCTCCCGCGTGCCGTGCTTCTCGCTGGAGGGCGGCCAGTTGCGGCACGGGCCAATGGAAATGCTGTCGCCGGAAATGGGCGTCGTGTTGTTCCGCAGCGATGATGAGACGGCCGATCTCGTAACGGCCATGGCGACGTCCGTGGTCGATGCCGGCGCCAAGCTCGTGGTCTTCGATGCGTCCGGCCTCTTGCCGGTCGCCGGCGCGGCAACGATTACCTTTCCGCCGCTGACGGGGCTTGCCGCTGTCTTCGCCATGCTGCCGACGGCGCAGCGCCTGATGATCGCTTTCGCCGCCGCGCGCGTGGCCGATGCCGGAACGCCGGTGCGCTCCAGCAAGATTACCCGGAGTGAATGAGTGAAACCGCTTGCCGTCATTGGAAACGTCAATATCGACCTGATCATGGGCCCTGCCGCGCCCTGGCCGCAGCCCGGGACAGAAATCATTGTCGATCATGACGAGTTGCGCGTCGGCGGTTCGGCCGGCAATGCAGCCCTCGCGTGGCTCGCCCTCGGCACGCCCTTCGAGATCGCCGCAAGCATCGGCAGCGACCGCTTCGGAACCTGGCTCGCGGAGAGTTTTGGTACGCATGCCGAGAACTGGCCGGTGCATGGCGAAAGCACGACGCTCTCGGTCGGCATCACCCATCCGGACGGTGAACGCACCTTCTTCACGACGCGGGGCCATCTGCCGCTATTCAGCCTGGAGGATGTTTTCGCCGTGCTCGACGGCCCGCGTCTTGCCGGCGGCATCGCACTGCTCTGCGGCTCTTTCCTCACCGACAAGCTGGTGGAGGACTACGACCGTTTCTTCGACTGGGCGGATCGCCACGACATCGCCGTCGCCCTCGATACCGGCTGGCCGCTGGCGGGCTGGACCTTAAACAACAGGGCGGCGGCCAGACGCTGGCTGTCGCGCTGCCGCATCGCCCTGCTCAATGAGGTGGAGACGACAAACCTCGCCGGTGTTTCCGACCCGACCGAGGCGGCGTCCATCCTTCGCCGGGGCATGCCGACGGATGCCATCGTCGTGGTGAAAAGCGGGCCGAACGGCGCGATTGCTCTCGACGCTGACGGCAAGGTTTTTCGCGCCGAGGCGCCCCGGGTGACCGTCATCGACACGATCGGCGCCGGGGACGTGTTTAACGCGGCCTTCCTGGCCACCTTCGCCGCCGGCAACGGGCTCGAGGAAAGCCTTGCGGCCGGCACCCGCGTCGCCTCATGCGCCATTTCCACCCATCCCAGACGCTACGCACCGATCGTGCAGGAAGCCCTCGCATGAGCACGCTGACCATCAACGCTATCCGCAAGAGCTACGGCGCCATCGAGACGCTGAAGGGAATCGACGTTGCGCTGGAAAGCGGCGAGTTCCTCGTGCTGCTTGGGGCATCCGGCTGTGGCAAGTCCACGCTGCTCAACATCATTGCCGGCCTTGCCGAGCCGACGAGCGGCGATATCCGCATCGACGAGCGCTCGATCGTCGGCGTGCATCCGAAGGATCGCGACATCGCCATGGTGTTCCAGTCCTATGCGCTCTATCCCAATCTCACCGTGCACCGGAACATTGGTTTCGGGCTTGAAATGCGCAAGGTCGACAAGGCGGAGCGTGACCGCGCGGTGCAAGAGACCGCAAAGCTCCTGCAGATTGAAAATCTTCTGGAACGCAAACCCGGCCAACTTTCCGGCGGCCAGCGCCAGCGTGTGGCGATCGGCCGTGCGCTGGTGCGCAATCCAAAAATCTTTCTCTTCGACGAACCGCTTTCGAACCTCGATGCGAAACTGCGCATGGAGATGCGCACCGAACTGAAGCGCCTGCACCAGATGACCCGGACGACGGTCGTCTATGTCACGCACGACCAGATCGAGGCGATGACGCTTGCAACCCGCATTGCGGTAATGCGCAACGGCCGCATCGAGCAACTCGACACGCCGGAAAACATCTACAACCGGCCGGCGACCCTCTACGTCGCGACCTTCGTTGGTGCGCCGCCGATGAATCTGCTGGCAGCGACCGCGGGTGAGGGCGGTCTCCGCGTTGACGATACGGATATCGTTGTATCCGTGCCGGGACTGGAATCCATCACTCCGGGCCGCCGGCTGGTTCTAGGCCTCCGACCGGAGGCCATCCGGAAAGCCGACGGCGGCCTGTCTCTGTCGGCGCGCTGCGAGGTAGCAGAACTCACCGGCCCGGAACTGGTCGTGACCGCGATGGTCGGCAGCCAGCGTATCGTTGCAGCCCTTCCGGCCTCTGCGAAACTTCAGGCTGGCGACGAGATCGTCCTCAGCGCCGATACCGCCGCCTTTCACGTCTTCGACGCCGAAACGGAACAGCGGCTGAACTGACGGCAACGCTAAGTTTCCTGCCGGATCGCTATCTGGCGAGCATCTGAGATTTGGCCTTGCCGCCCGGCTTTTCTTGCCGAAAAAACATGAGTATGGAGGTTGTGTTTTAACTGCGTAGCGCGTCCCGTCGCAGTCCAAGGATGAGAGGAAAAAGTATGATTGAATCCGCCGCCTATTTGAAGACCGTGCACGGCTCGAAATATCTGGTGCAATTGTGCAAGCACTTCGCCCACAAGGTTGACGTCACCTACTCGGACAATCACGGCGAATGCCGTTTCGACCGTGGCGTCGCCACACTGGATGCGGATGCGGCCGGTCTGCGCATGACGGTGAAGGCGGACGATGAGGAGAGCCTCGGCTGGGGCCAGTCGGTCATCGAATCCCATCTTGTCCGTTTTGCTTTCCGCGAAGAACCCGGCGCCTTCGACTGGCAGCGTCAGGGCGAGGCCGCCTGACGCTTTTCCTCTCGCCGGCATGACCGGTGAAGCAAGCAGTATCGCAGCCCGATCATGGGCCGTGCCGCCCGAGCCTTTCCGCACGCTCGGGCAAAGATGTACGACAACTACACAGAATCGCGTGGCGAGCCGTGTTGTTGTCGATTGGTCGAGTCATCACAGAATTCTATGGCCTCATCTCATCGTTTCATGATTTCTGTCATCCAGCACCCTTGACTCTGAAACCCCCGACCTGACACATTTCGTTGTCAGACATCTTACATAAATGGGGATTCCGGTTTCCGGATCAAAAGGAGGACCACATGAAAACGCTCTTCATGCGACTGGCCGTAGGTGCCGCTTTCGTCGCAGCCGCCGTCTCGGCCCAGGCCGGCGAGACGCTTGACCGCGTCATGGAAAAGAAGGCGATGGTCGTTGCCACCAACAGCGGCTGGCCGCCCCAGAGCTATCTGGACGACAGCAACGAGATGGTCGGCTTCGACATCGACGTGTCGCGCGAAATCGCCAAGCGCCTCGGCGCCGAGGTCACCTTCGATACCCCGGACTGGGCGACGCTGACGGGCGGCCGCTGGCAGGGTCGTTACGATCTCGGCGTCGGCTCCGTGACGCCCACCAAGGCGCGCGCCCAGGTCATCGACTTCGTCGGCATCTATTACTACAGCCCCTATGTCTACGTTGTGCACAAAGACAGCGGCGCGAAGACCGTCACCGATCTCAACGGCAAGGTCATCGGCGTCGAGACGGCAACGACATCGGAAGACTTCATCAACCGCAAGCTGGAAATCGATGCGCCGGGCCTGCCGCCGATCGAATATAAGCTGGAGCCGGGCGAGGTTCGCACCTTCGCCGATTCCATGCTGCCCTTCGATGACCTGCGCCTCGGCGCCGGTGTGCGTCTCGATGCCGTGATCGCGCCGGAACAGACCGCGCTCAACGCCATCAAGAATGGCTATCCGCTGCGCGTTCTGGATGGCGACTATGCCTTCCGCGAGCCGCTCGTCGTGATTGCCGAAAAGGTCGATCCGGAATGGACCGCCAAGGTCGGCGGCATCATCGAGGAGATGAAGAAGGACGGCACGCTCGGCACGCTCACCACCAAGTGGTACGGCAAGGACTACAGCGCCGACTGATGAACTGCCGGCGCGGGCGGTTTCCTGCCCGCGCCCTTCATATTCGAGGGGGAGCATGCGCATGGCCTATCCGGACACCTATTACAAACGAACCATGGCGGACCAGACGGCGCGCGCCGCCCTTTCGGGCACGGTCGAATGCGACGCGGTCATCGTCGGCGGCGGCCTTGCCGGCCTTTCGGCCGCGTTGCAGCTTGCCCGCGCTGGCAAGCGCGTTACGGTACTGGAGGCCGAAAGCATTGGTTTTGGCGCTTCCGGGCGCAATGGCGGTTTTGTTGGGCCAGGCTATGCAACGGGCGGCGACGATATCGCGCGTGTCGTCGGCAAGAGCGCGGCACGCCAGCTCCACCAGCTTTCCGTCGAAGGCATGGAATTCATTCGCGAGAATATCCAGTCGCTCGGCATCGTCGATGCCAAGCCTGAGCCGGGAATCATGAGCGTGCTGCGCTACGACGACGGCGCGGGCCTCAAGGCCTATGCGGAAGCGACACGCAGGGACTATGGCTGCGAACTCGAATACATGGACCGCGATGCCGTGCGTTCGGTGCTGAAATCCGAACGCTATTTCCAGGCCCTGCGCAATCCGAACGCCTTTCACATGCATCCGCTCAACTATCTGCGGGCCATAGCACAGGAAATCGAACGACTGGGCGGGCGTATCTGCGAACAGTCGCCAGCGACCTCCGCGGAGCTTTCCGATGCGGAAAAGCAGGTGAAGACAGCCGGCGGCGAGGTGAAAGCCCGCGACGTGGTTTTCACCACGGGCGGCTATACCGGCGCGCTGAACGGCAGGCTGAAGCGCTCGTTCCTGCCGATCGCCACCTATGTCATGGTGAGCGAAGAAGCACCGGAGCTGATTGCCTCGGCGATCACCACCAGAAATGCGATCGGCGACAACCGTAGGGCAGGTGACTACTACCGCGTCGTCGACGACGGCCGCCGCCTGCTCTGGGGCGGGCGCATTACCACCCATGCAGCTTCGACGGCGGGTCTCGTCAAGGAACTGCGCGACGAAATGGTCGGCACCTATCCGCAGCTTGCCGGCCTGAAGACGGAACTCGCCTGGTCGGGCCTGATGTCCTACGCCCGCCACCTGATGCCCCAGATCGGGCGCATGAGCCCCGGCGTCTGGTACTGCACCGCGTTCGGCGGGCACGGCCTCAACACGACGGCGATCGGCGGCAAGGTGATTGCCGAAGGCATTCTGGGCGAAAGCGAGCGCTACAAGCTGTATGAACCCTTCGGCCTCGTCTGGGCCGGCGGTCTTGCGGGGCTCGCTGTGGCGCAGCTCACCTATTGGAAGCTCCAGGCACAGGACTGGTGGCGCGAGCGCGCCGCCTGAAGCGTTTGCGGCGACGGCTTGCGGACATAAACAACAAGGCAAGGGCGGAACATGATCGGTCGACTGATACTCACCTACCCTGAAACATCACGCAGGGCCGGTAGCCTGCTGATCCTCGCCATGGTGACGGCGGCGCTTTACTCGATCGGCGTCAGTTCCGCCTGGCTTGGGCATCTCCTGCCGTCCTCGGCAACCTGGCTTGGCGAGAACCCGGCAGCCGGGCGACTTGTCTCGGCGGTGTTGATCGCCCTTATCGTAGCCGCGAACTGGAAGGCGCTGCGCCAGCTGTCGCGCCGCCAGCAGACCATCGCTGTCTGGGTCGAGCTGTTCTCGCTCCTGATGCTGTTCTTCTATTCCTTCGACCTCTCCTTCGCCTTCATCGCCAAGAAGGTGGGCTTTCTCATCACGCAGGGCGTGACGACGACGCTCTACATTTCCGCGATCTCCATCATCATCGCCACGATCATCGCGCTTGCCGGCGCCATCGCAAAACTCTCGAACAACGGCGTCATCTACGGCCTTGCGACCTTCTACACCTCGCTGTTCCGCGGCCTGCCGCTGCTCATGCAGATCTACATCATCTATCTCGGCCTGCCGCAGGTGGGCTATGTGATCGGCGCCGTCCCGGCCGGCATCCTCGCGCTGTCGCTCTGCTACGGCGCCTACATGACCGAAATCTTCCGCGCCGGCATCCAGAGCATCGACCGCGGGCAGACGGAGGGCGCCACCGCGCTCGGCCTCAGCCCGGCACAGACGATGACGCTCGTCATCCTTCCGCAGGCCATGCGCGTCATCATCCCGCCGACCGGCAACCAGTTCATCGCCATGTTGAAGGATTCGTCGCTCGTATCGGTCGTCGGCGTCTGGGAAATCATGTATCTCGCCCGCACCATGGGTCAGACCGAGTTCCGCCATATCGAGATGCTGATCACGGCCTCGATGATCTACTGGATTCTTTCGATCGGGCTGGAATATGCCCAGTCCCGCATCGAGGAACGGTTCGGTCGCTTCAATGCCCGCTGAGGCGCAGGCTATGAATGGCGGCGGCGCACCCATCGCGCCGTCGAACGGCCGCGGTGCGCTGATCGTGCTCGTGGCCTTTTCGATCTTTTCCGGAACCGACGCCATCGTGAAGATCATGGCGGCCGATATGCCGGCACCACAGGTGACATTCCTCGTCACCGTCACGGCGCTCGCTTTGCTGCTCGTCCATGCCCTCGTGACGGGGCGTGTGCGCCGGCTGGTGCCGCGCCAGCCGAGCCTTGCCTTCTGGCGTGCTCTGCTGCTTGCCGTGGATACCCTCTTGATCCACTACGCATTCGCAAAACTGCCCTTGGCGGAAGCCTATCTCATTGCCTTCCTGACGCCGATCCTCGTTGCCATGCTCGGTTTCTTCCTGCTCGGAGAGCGGCTCTCCACAGTGGGTTGGGCGGGTGTGCTGATCGGCTTTGCCGGCGTGGCCGTCGCGCTGAAGCCGGGCGTCGCACCGCTCAATCTCGGCCATGCCGCAGCCCTCGGCTCGGCGGTGTTCTTTGCGTTTTCGCTCATCCTGCTGCGCCGGGCGAAGCTTGCGGAGACGGACGAGGCGCTCGTCGCAAGCCTGCTGGTCGTCATGACGCCGGTCGCCCTGGGGGTCGCCGCCAGCTCCGGTGGTCTGATCGCGATCGGCCTTGCCGATCTGGGGTTCGCGCTGGCCGGCGGCGCCATGATGCTCGGCGGTCATGCGCTGCTGGTGCGGGCCTTCCGGGTCGGCGAAGCGTCGGTGGTGGCGCCGTTCCAGTACAGCCAGATCATCTGGGGCTGTCTCTACGGCGTGCTTATCTTTGCAACGCCGGTCGAGATGCATACGCTTGCCGGCGCGGCGATCATTATCTTTTCGGGCTGGCTGGTCCTGAAGTAGAAGCCCTGCTGTGGCGATCCCATACGCTGCCTATAGCGGCTGCGGCTCCTGCGGAAACCCGCCGACATGCATGCAGGTTACTGCTGCCTGATCGCGACCGACCTCAAGGCATTGCGATAGCGGCTGGCCGGCGATGCGGGCCGAGAGAAAGCCGGCTATGAAACTGTCGCCGGCACCGGTCGTATCGACCACATCGACCGGCCGGATGCCAATCTCGACGCGGTCCACGTCATCGCTGGCGAGCGAGCCCTTGCTGCCACGCGTGACGACGGCGAGCGGCACCCCATTTGCGAGAAGGCGCTGCAACAGGATCTCGGCCACGTCGTCGTGGCTTCCGGCCGAGGCGAAGGCGATGGAGAGACCATCGGTGCCGAGATTGGCCGGATCCGCATTGACGGAAATGTCCTGCGAGACGCTGACGCCGGCAGCAGCAAGCGTTCGGCGCAGGGCGCCGCCATCGTCCATCCAGCCGATATGGACGTGATCCATGGTCTTGAGGAGGGCGACGTCCGCATCATCGGGCCTGTAACCGGCGCACACGCCGAAGTCCTCGTAGACAAAGACGCGGTCGCCGGAGGGTAGGACGTCGACATCAGTATAGGCCGTGATACCGGGTCGCTCGCCAAGATAGGTGACATCGACGCCATTTGCCGCGAGCAATGCGCGTGTCCGCCTGCCGGCCGCATCGGGGCCGGCGGCACCGAAATAGAGCGACGTCCGGCCGAGGCGGGCGAGCTGCACGGCGACATTCACCGCATTGCCGCCGACAAGCGACTGCGAGAGGGGCGGGCGGAAACGGTCGATGCAATTGTCGCCGACGGCGGCGAAGCGGAGGGGTCTCATGCGAATCTCGTGATGGGCTTCAAAGCCGCGAATGCGGTCACCTGCATTCGCAGCTTTGGAGGGGACGTCAAGCCGCTGATTTCAATAGGCGACGCGCTTGTAGTAGCGCCGCGTCGTCAGCGGATGGTTGCGCATGACTTCGAGATGCGCGCTGATGCGCTCCAGCACGGTCGCCAACAGCACCGGCGAGACCAGCGCCCGCACCTTCGGCGAAATGCCCGGCAGGTCGAAGTCGGCGGTGTCGAGCACCGTCAGCTTGTCCGTGTAGCTCGGCACGAAAGCCTGGACGCGGTCGGCGAGCGGGCGCAACGCGTCTTCACCCTTGAAGAGGATGACGCTTACGCCCTTCTCCACCAGTTCCAGCGTGCCGTGAAAGAAGTCGGAGGCGTGAACCGGGCGGGTGCGGATCCACTGCATTTCTTCCAGGATGCACATGCCGTAGTAGAAGGCTTCCGGCCAGACGTTTCCGGCGCCGGTGACGATATGGTAGTCGGAGCCGGCCAGCACCGCGGCGAAAGCCTCCGCCTTCGGCTCATAGGCGCGTTTCACCTCGAGCAGCAGTTCCGGCATGCGGGCAAGTTCGGCGACGAGCGCGTCATGGTTTTCGATTTCGCCGCGATGTTTCAGGATCGCGAGCGCGATGAAAAGCGACTGGAGATAGAACGACTCGCAGGACGTGTCGTCCTCGGCGAAGTTGACGAAGACATGGTCGCCGCCCTTGCCGAGCGGAGTTTCCGCATGCCCCACCAGCGTGATGACAGTCGCACCGATCGCCTTCAGCTTGTCGAGCAGCGCCACGCTCTCCTTCGTCGTACCGGAGAGGGAGGGCATGACGATGATCGACTTGTCGGTCAGATTGGCCGAGCCGGTGAGCACGAGTTCCGCCGGCATGTCGATGAAGGCGGGGAAACGCGAACGGCGTTGCAACAATTGCGCCGCCGGTTGCATCAGGATTGCCGCGCCGCCTGTGCCAAGGAAGAAGATGTTTTCCGCGCCCGCCGACAGGCAGGAGCCGACCACGCTTTCCAGCCGCGCCTGCAAGCCGACTGCGCCCGACTGGATGCGGAGGAATCTCTGCTCGTCAAAATTCAACATGGTTCTGCCCCCGATGATGATCATTTCAATGTTGTCTGACAACTGACATCGCGACATTTGTCTGTCAAGATGGTGGAGCCGAAAATTCAGGGGACACGAAAGCGTAACATATTGCACACGGTTATGCCGAATCTGCTCGCACTTGACCGGTCAAAATTTGTCAGACAAGAAAGGAAGCGTGATCAATGAACACAGAGGCATTTCGGTGGACGAGCCCCTTCGCGATTCGCGCACCCTCGCCGTCCAGCTACGCGACCGGATTGCCGACCTGATCCGTGACGAGGGACTGCGGCCGGGCGACAAGCTGCCGACCGAGGCGCAACTCACCCAGCGTTTCAAGATTTCCCGGCCCGCTCTGCGCGAGGCGCTGAAACTGCTCGAACAGGACGACGTGATCTATGTGGAGCATGGCCGCGGGCGTTTCGTCTCGGCGCTCTCCGCAGTCCAGGTCGACCGGCCGATCACCGTCTTCGAGAGCGTCACCGACATGACGCGCCAATACGGCTACCACCCAGTCAACAAGGTTCTGTCGATCTCGGAAGAGACACCGGACACGCGCGTCGCCGAGGGCCTGCGATTGGGCCCAACCGACCGCGTCATCCGCATCGAGCGCATCCGCCTGCATGAAGACGAGCCGATCCTCTACTGCGTTGACTACCTGCCGCGCGGCATCATCCCGGGCCGGCTCTACGATATCGACTGGAGCGGGTCACTCCTGAGCCTTCTCGAGGAATACGGCAACCGCCCCCGTATGTCGGCGGCGAGCGTTTCCGCCGTGCTGCTGCCGGACGAGGTGGTCGAGCGCCATGGCCTGCGGGATTTCGGCCCGGCACTGCTGATCACCGAAGTCTGTTTCAACGCGGCCGGCGAGCCGGTCAATTATGCGATCGACTACCATCGCGGCAGCCATTTTTCCTTCAGCCTGACGCGCAAATAGCGGCCGGCACCCAATTCAGCAGAGGCAGACATGACCGATCAGGCCAACCGAAGAGTAGCGCTCATTGCCGGCGGGGCCGGCGGCATGGGAGCGGCGATTGCTGCACGGCTGTCTGCCGGCGGTTACGCCGTTGCTATCGCGGATCTCGAATCGGAACGCCTGACCGCAACGGCGGAAAGGCTCACGGGCGAGGGCGGCGATGCGCTCGCCGTTCCGCTCGACATGCGCAAGGTCGTCTCCTGCGCTTCTGCCGTTGAGGCTGTGATCGGCTGGCGCGGCCGCCTCGACGTCGTCGTCAATTCCGCTGGCGTCTGGCGCGAAGGCGATTCCGTGACAATGACGGAGGCGGATTGGGACATCGTCATGGACGTCAACCTCAAGGGGGCATTCTTCCTCATCCAAGCCGCCATTCCGCATCTCGGCGCCGGCGCGTCGATCGTCAACATCGCCTCGGACGCCGGCCTCGTCGGTAACAATGGCGCGGCCATCTACTGTGCCTCAAAGGGTGGGCTAGTGCTGCTCACCAAGGCTCTGGCGTTGGAACTCGCCCCACGCCAGATCCGCGTTAATGCCGTCTGCCCGGGCGACGTCGCGACGCCGATGATCGAGTTCCAGGCTGACCGTTATGGCGACGGCGATCCGGATGGCTACAAGGCGAAGCTGTTGTCCAATTACCCCCAGAAAGCGGCGGCGCGCTTCATCAAGCCGGAGGAAATCGCCCGCATGGTGGCCTTCCTCTGCGAACCGGACGCAGCGCCGATCACCGGCGCCGCGCTGTCGGCCGATTTCGGCGTGACGGCAGGCTACTGAGGAGACGGTTATGCAGCGCAAGACAGCGATCATCACAGGGGCGGGGGCGAAGGACGGCATCGGCTTTGCCTGCGCAAAAAGCCTTGCCGAAGAAGGGTATGCGGTTCATCTCGTCGCAACCAGCGACCGCATCTTCGCCCGCGCCGAAGAGCTTCGCGCGGCGGGTTTCTCGGCCACGGGCCATCTTTGTGATCTTACCTCCAAGGCCGCCGTCGAAAAGCTCCGGCAGGTGACCGGGCCGGCGGCCGTGCTCGTCAACAATGCCGGTATGGGCAGCCTCGCCCAGCCGGCGCTCCAGCGGCATTTCGTGGACCTGGAGGAAGCGGACTGGGACCGCGGCATTTCAGTCACCCTCAAGACGGCCTTCCTCGCCACCCGCATCTACCTGCCGGACATGCTTACGGACGGCTATGGCCGGGTCGTCAACGTCGCATCGGTGACCGGCCCCTATGTCGCCAATCCCGGCGAGACGGCCTATTCCGCCGCCAAGGCCGGCATGGTGGGCATGACGCATGCGCTGGCGCTCGAAGCCGGCCCGCGCGGCGTCACCATCAATGCAGTGGCGCCCGGCTGGATCGAAACCGGCGCCTCCACGGAAGAGGAACGCCGTGCCGCGCAGGCCACGCCCTGCGGCCGCGCCGGCCGGCCGGACGAAGTGGCCGCCGCGGTCGCCTTCCTCGCCTCGCCGAAAGCCAGCTACATAAATGGTGCTGTTCTCGTCGTGGATGGCGGCAACATCCTGCAGGAGACAAAGCACTAATCCCGGACCGGGAGGATTGGAGCGGCGCTCTCCCGGTTTCCGCTAATCGCCGAGCACCTGCCGGTCATTGCCGTCGCGGCGGCGGACCAGTTCCTCCTTGATGCTGCGCAAGCTTCTCGTTGCTCGGTCGCGGTCGGCATAGGCAACGAGATTGGCGAGCATGTCGATCACGGCAAGATAGGCGTAGCGCGTCGAGGTCGGGCGAAAGATGTTCTTGCCTTCCGGCAGGTCGATGGGGATCACGACATCGGCGAGTTGTGCGACCGGTGAATGGCTTTGCGTCACGACGATGCTCGGGATGGCGCGCTGGCGCAGCAGTTCGAGACAACGCACCAAGGCCGGGTCTCGACCGCTGAAAGAGGACGCGAAGACGACCGTGCCGGGCTCAGCGGCAGCAGCGAGCATCATGTTCATGTTGTGGTCGCTGGACGCATGGATGCGGCAGCCGAGGCGGAAGAGGCGGTTGTGCAACTCGTTGGCGATCATCGCGGAATTTCCGCTGGCGCCGAAGGCATGGATGAACTCTGCACTGCGCAGCATCTCGGCCGCCTTGCCGATCGCCTCCAGATCAAGCTGGCGATGAAGCTGGGATAGGGCGTTCTGCGCCGTGGAGACGATGTCCTCCGCAACTTCCGCTGGCGTCTGTGTGGGGACATCCGGCTTCAGGTACCGCAGGCCCACATAGGGCATCTTGGCGAGTTGTACCTTGAAGTCCGGAAAGCCCTGGCAGCCGAGCCTGCGGCAGAACCGCGTTACCGTTGGCGGCGAAACCCCGGCACGTTCGGCAAGCGCGTTGATCGATGCGTTGACGACGAAATCGATATCCTCCAGCACGAGGCGGGCAAGCGTTTTCTCTCGGGCCGAAAACGTGCCCTCTTCATCCGAAAGGGCGTGGAACAGGTCCATTCAAACTCCTGCGCGTCGCATGCCGTGAGGGACGCGCTCCGTGAAAACCGATTTCTTCTCTCGCCCTTTCGTACCATAATGGCGGGCAGCTTCAACGGGCGCCCTCGACCGATCGGCGCCGAAAATCCGCAGGTTCCCATGACGTCTCCCTGGCCGGCCGCCGGCACGCCGCTCGATCAGATCGCAACCCCCATGCCCGTCGTGGACGAGGACCGGCTCGCTGCGAACATCCACCGGGCGCAGGCCTATTTCGACGCGCATGGCAAGGCATTCAGGCCGCATATCAAGACGCACAAGATCGTCGCCGTCGCCGAGGCGCAACGTGCGGCCGGGGCCATCGGGATCAATTGCCAGAAGGTGAGCGAGGCGGAGGTTTTCGCCGACGCCGGCTTCGAGAATATCCTGATCACCTACAATATCCTCGGCGCCGCAAAACTGCAGCGTCTGCGTGCCCTGCACGACCGCATGCCGCGTTTGAGCGTGGTGGCCGACAGCGAGACGACAGTCGCGGGGCTGGCCTCGGCCTTCGAGGTTGCACACCCGCTGACGGTGCTTGTCGAATGCGATACGGGCGGCAAGCGCTGCGGCTTGCAGACGCCGGAGGCGGCGGCGCATCTGGCTGAACGGATAACGGCATCGCCGGCGCTTCGGTTCGGTGGCATCCTCACCTATCCCGCGCCGGCTGGCGCCCAGGCGGTCGAGGCTTTCCTGACCGAGACGATGGCGCTGCTGGCGAGGAAAGGCATCGATTGCCCGGTCCGCTCGAGCGGCGGTTCACCCGATCTGTACCAGGCCCACCTCGTACCCTCGGCGACCGAACACCGCGCCGGCACCTATGTCTATAACGACCGCAGCATGGTGCGCGCAGGCCATTGCACGCGGGCGGATCTCGCCATGCACATCCTTGCTACCGTGGTCTCGCGCCCGACTGAGGACCGCGCCGTGCTGGACGCCGGCTCGAAGGCGCTCACCTCGGACCTGCTCGGTTTCAGCGACTATGGCGAAATCGAAGGTTTTGAGGCAGCGCGCATCGTTTCCCTGTCGGAAGAACACGCGGTCGTCGATATCGGCGAATGCCGGGATCGTTTTCCCGCCATCGGCAGCGTGGTGCGGGTCGTGCCCAACCATACCTGCGTCGTCAGCAACCTGTTCGACCGCATGGTTTTCCATCGCGACGGGATCGTGACGCGGGTCGAGGATGTGGCGGCGCGTGGCACGGTCTGGTAATATAATTTCAGAAATTATCGAAATTTTTCGCCGATAATTGACATATCTGAGAAAAATGCCTTTTCTGTGAAAACTATTTACAAGCCTTCACGAAGGCTCATAAATCCACGGATGAACGGCATGCGCATTTTTACGGCCTCCCTTGCGACGGAAACCAACACGTTTTCGCCCGTGCCCACCGATATGAACGCCTTCAAGGCGGCGTTCTATGCGGGGCCGGGCGAACATCCGGATACGCCGACGCTGTGCTCCTCCGTGGTGCCGATTCTACGCCATCGCGGACGGGCGGAGGGTTTTACCGTCATCGAAGGGGCATCCTGCTGGGCGGAACCCGCCGGGCTCATTCAGCGCAAGACCTATGAGACGTTGCGCGACCAGATTCTTGGCGAACTCGACGCCGCAATGCCGGTCGACGCTGTCGTGCTTGGCCTGCATGGCGCGATGGTTGCGCAGGGCTATGACGACCCGGAGGGGGATTTTCTGGAGCGCGTTCGTGGCCGTGTCGGCCCGGACGTGCTGATCGCCGTCGAATTCGATCCGCACAGCCACCTCACCGCCAAGCGCGTCGCCAATCTGGATATCCTGGCCGCCTTCCTCGAATTCCCGCACACCGACTTCGAGGAGCGCGGCGACCATGTCGTCGATCTGGCGCTGCGCACGTTGAACGGGGAAATCAAGCCGGCCATCTCGACCTTCGACTGCCGCATGATCACCATCTACCCGACGAGCCGCGAGCCGATGCGCTCCTTTGTCGACCGGCTGAAGGCGATGGAGGGCAAGGACGGCATCCTGTCTATTTCCGTCATCCACGGCTTCATGGCCGGCGACGTGCCGGAGATGGGCACGCGCATCGTCGTCATCACGGATGGTGACAAGGCGAAGGGTGACGCGCTTGCGCAGGCGCTCGGCCGTGAGCTTTATCGCCTTCGCAAACAGACGGCCATGCCGATGCTGGATACCGAGGCCGGGCTCGACAAAGTGCTGGCGATCCGCGCCGAGCAGCCGGAAAAGTCTGTCGTCATCGCGGACGTCTGGGACAATCCCGGCGGGGGCGTGGCGGGCGACGCGACGCATATCCTGCGCCGGATGCTCGAACGCGGCTTCGAAGACGTCGCGGTGGCGACGATCTGGGATCCGATCGCCGTGTCCTTCTGCCATGCCGCAGGGGAGGGGGCGGAGCTTGCGCTACGCTTCGGCGGAAAGTCAGGCCCCGAAGGCGGTGCGCCGCTCGATCTCCGGGTGACGGTGCAACGCGTCTTTGATGCCGGCTGGCAGAGCTTTCGCAACAGCCGGGTGACGCTTGGCAGCACTGCGGTCGTCCGGCCGGTCGGCACAACGATCGACATCGTGCTGATCACCAGCCGCACCCAGACCTACGAGCCCGATATCTTTTCCAACCAGGGCATCGATTTTACGGAAAAAGCCTTCCTGCTGGTGAAATCGACCAACCATTTCCACGCCGGTTTCCAGCCGGTCTCCTCGGATATCGTCTATATCGCGGCACCGACCTCCTATCCGACCGACCCGGCGACGACACCTTACCGCAAGGTGCGCCTCGACATCTGGCCCCGTGTCGCCGACCCGCTTGGGCTCGATCCTGTCATTTCCGGTTGACGGCAGCTGGCAAAGCCGGTGGTGCTTGGACGAAACGATCCAAAGGAGAATCGGCCATGGCTGACTACGACGCACCCTTCTTCATCGAGGATACCGACGAGGGCGAGATTTCCTCGGATGTTGCCGGCCTCGGCAACCTGCTCGTCACCACGCATATTCCACTCGCAGCGGACGGCTCGCTGGAAACCGGGGACATCAGGACCCAGAGCATCGCGACGCTGGAAAGCCTGAAGACCTCGCTGGAAAAAGCCGGCAGCAGCCTTGCCGACGTGATGCACCTGACGATCTATCTCACCGACATGGCCGAGCGTCCGGCCTTCAACGAGGTCTACTGCGCCTATTTCAAGAAGCCCTATCCGGTCCGCTGTGCCGTCGGCGTCGCGGCACTTGCCGATCCCGGCATGAAGGTCGAGGTGACGGCGATGGCGGCGCGGCGCAGGCGCGTCTGAGATTTCGCCGCATTCTCCCTACGAACAGGCCCGCCGGCAGGGAAAGTCGGCGGGCCTTCTGACTGATATGCATATTTTCTATAAAAATAGTCAATTTCAGAAATCCGTGCCTGCTACCTCTCGTTTTCGTTTGTTATCCCTATGAACATCCGAAGTCTCAAGCGGAGCGGGAACGATGAATGCGCATGCCGAAAACACTCTCTTCAACGTCCGTGATACGGCGGTGCTCGATCACCCGGCGGATGCCGATCACCTGAAGGCGGCGCTGCGCACGCTGGGTGGCGGCGTCAGCATCATCACCGCAGGGGAGGGCGAAAGCCGCACAGGCGCCACCGTCACCTCTGCGACGGCTCTGTCCATGGAGCCGGCGCGCATGCTCGTCTCCCTCAACCGCACATCGTCCACGTGGCCCGTCGTCGAGCGCTACGGCCATCTCGGCATCAACATCGTCGGCGCCAGCCATGAAGCGCTCGCCGACCAGTTCGCCGGGCGCGGCGGCCTTCGTGGGCCGGACCGCTATCGGGGGGCCGAATGGACCACGGCCGTCAGCGGCGCGCCGCTGCTCGTCGATGCCGTCGCGGCGATCGATTGTACGGTCGAGGAAGCCATTGAGCGGCATAGCCATGTCATCGTCATCGGCAGGGTCCTGGCGATCCGCATCGGCACCGGTCATTCGCTGCTCTATCAGGACGGCCGCTATCACGCCGTACCCCGGTAACGGCTAAGCGGCCACCCGCCGCAGGCATCACCCATTCTGCAATGCCCCAACCCGCAGCTGGCGGGATCGAGAACCTGCGGCCACGCGGCCGTCTTCGAAAGGAAACAAGATGACACGCAAGATCAGACTTGGCGCCTTCCTTCCCGGCGGGGGACAGCACGTCGCCTCGTGGCGACATCCGGACCAGCCGGTCGACGGCGCAACGAGTTTCGCATTCCACAGGCAGCTCGCCGAGACGGCCGAACGCGGGCTCTTCGACGCCTACTTTCTCGCCGACAACCTCGCCATCGGCTTTGGCGGTGCGCGTGAAGGCGGCAATGCGCGCATCGCAGGCTTCGAGCCTGTGACGCTGTTCTCCGCGCTCGCCCCCTTGACCTCGAACATCGGCTTCATTGCCACGGCGTCCACGACCTACGAGGAGCCTTACAACACGGCGCGCAAATTCGCTTCGCTGGACCTCCTCTCCGGCGGCAGGGCCGGCTGGAACGTCGTCACCACGACCGGCGACCCGACCGCGCAGAACTTCAACCGCGAAACCCAGCTTCCCCATGCCGCGCGGTATCGGCGTGCCGCCGAGCATGTCGATGTGGTCAAGAAGCTCTGGGACAGTTTCGAGGACGACGCCTTCATTCGCGACAAGGAGAGCGGCGTCTTCTACGATCAGGACAAGCTGCATGAGAGCGAACATCGCGGCGAACATTTCCAGGTGCGCGGGCCGCTCAACGTTCCCCGCTCGCCGCAAGGCCATCCGGTAATCGTGCAGGCCGGCCAGTCGGATGACGGGCGCGGGCTTGCCGCTGCCACTGCCGAGGTGATCTTCACCGCACATCAGCACATCGAGACGGCGCAGGAGTTTTACCGCGATATCAAGGCGCGCGCCCGTGGCCTCGGCCGCAGCCCCGACCATATTCTCGTCATGCCGGGTGTGGCGCCGTTCGTCGGCCGTACTGAAGCCGAGGCGCGAGAGAAATACGATCGTCTGACGGCACTTATCGTCGAAGAAGATGGCATCGGCCTGCTGAACGGCCTCACCGGCGGGACACTCGACTTGCGCGGCTATGACGTTGACGGCCCGCTGCCGCCCGCCCCACCGACCGAGGGCATGAAGAGCCGGCAGGCGCTGATCCGCCAGATCGCCGACGAGAACAATTTCTCCATTCGCCAGCTCTATCAGTGGATCGCCACCGCGCGTGGGCATTTCACCATCGTCGGCACGCCGGAAACGATCGTCGACACCCTGCAGGAATGGTTCGAGAACGAGGCCGCCGACGGCTTCAACATCCTGCCGCCATGGCTGCCGACAGGGCTTGAGGATTTTGTCGAGCTGATCGTGCCGGAACTTCAGCGCCGCGGCCTGTTCCGCACGGCCTATGAGGGCCGGACGCTGCGTGAAAATCTCGGCCTGCCGTTCCCCATCAACCGCTGGGCCGGCGCGCGCGCCACGGCCCAGGCTGCCGAGTAAGGAGAGCGCCATGTCCTACGAAAACGTCAACTCCACCCTCGGCGCAGACTTCCGCCTGACCAACGGCCCACGCGCGACACCGGCTCTCATCACTCGGTTGAATGCCCTGTTACCGGCATTCTTTGCCCGTTACGGACTGGTGTTGGCCTTCCTGGCGCTCTGGCAGGTTTCGAGCACGCAGGGGTGGGTCAATCCGTCCGTCTTCCCGCCGCTCGACCTTATCCTGTCCGCTCTTTGGGGCAGTCTTTCGAGCGGGGCGCTGCTGGATGACATCGCCATCAGCCTCCAGCGTTCCGGCATCGCCTTTGCCGCCGCGGTCGTGATTGGCATCCCGCTCGGCCTCGTCATGGGGCAGGCGCGGGTTATCGAGCAGGCGCTCGACCCGCTGCTGCAGTTCTTCCGCCAGACCTCCGCGCTTGCGCTCTATCCGGTTTTCATCCTGCTGCTTGGCCTTGGCGAAACCTCGAAGGTCTTCGTCATCTTCTGGGCGACGCTTTTTCCGATCCTGCTTTCGACGATCGGCGGCGTGAAGGAAGTCGACACAAAACTCATCGAAATGGCGCGAACCTATGGTGCCGGACGTCTCGCGATCTTCCGTCGCGTCGTGCTGCCGGCCTCGGTTCCGGCGATTTTCGTGGGCCTCAGGCTTTCGGCGACCACGGCGCTGCTGCTGCTCATCGCCGCCGAGATGATCGGCGCCAACAAGGGCATCGGCTTCCAGGTGATGAACGCCCAGTACAATTTCCAGATTCCGCTGATGTTCGCAGCCATCCTGCTGCTGGCACTGCTCGGTCTGCTTGCCAATGCGGTGCTCGTCCTGCTCCAGCGAAAACTCTGCCGCTGGGCGCAGCCCAACGCCTGATCCCAATTTTTCTTTCCGAAAGGACACGTCCATGACCTTCCATTCCCGCAAACTGCTCCTCTCTGCAGCCCTCTTTATCGGCCTCGCCGCCACCGCCTCGGCGGAAGACGTCAAGCTGCGCTATCTCGCCAGCCAGGGTGGTCTTTCCGCCCATGAACTGGCGGCCGAACTCGGCTATTTCGACGGAACCGGCATCACGATCGAAAATGTCGGTTATGCCACGGGCGGCCCGGCCTCGCTGATCGCGCTTGCCTCGGGCGATGTGGAACTCGGCAGCGCCGCGACATCGGCTGTCTTGAATTCCATTATCAGCGGCAACGACTTCGCCGCGGCCTATCCCTCGAACGGCATCAACAAGGAAGTCGAATCGATTTTCTATGTGCTGGAAGACAGCCCGATCAAGGACATCAAGGATATTGCCGGCAAGAGCATCGCCGTGAACACGCTCGGCGCCCATCTCGATTATACGATCCGCGAAGCGCTGCATTCGGTCGGACTGCCCACGGATGCCGCCAACCAGATCGTCGTGCCCGGGCCGCAACTTGAGCAGGTTCTGCGGTCGGGCCAGGTGGATATTTCTGCCTTCGGCTATTGGCAGACGACGTTCGAGGGCGCAGCAAGAAAGACCGGTGGCCTGCGTGCGGTCTTCGGGGATACGGATGTACTCGGCGAAATCGCCGGCGGTTTCGTCGTGCTGCGGCGTGATTTCATCAAGGCGCATCCGGAGGCTGCCAAGACCTTCGTGGAGCAGTCCGCACGCGCGCTCGACTATGCCCGCGAGCACCCTGAAGAAACCCGCAAGATCTTCGCAAAAGCCTTGGGAGAACGCGGAGAAAACCCTGAAATTGCGCAATATTTCCGCGGTTATGGCGTGCGCGCCGGCGGTCTTCCGGTCGAGCGGGACGTGCAGTTCTGGATCGACGTTCTGGTCCGCGAGGGCAAGCTGAAGGAAGGCCAGCTTGCGGCCAAGGACGTGCTTTATTCTCCCGACGCCGCAACGAACTGAGGCACGATCATGAGCCTTGCTCCACAGACCGTGCGCGGGGAGGTGACGATCCGTCACCTCTCCAAATCCTTCACCCTGAACGGGCGCCCGCTGCCGGTCCTCAGCGATGTCAACCTGCAGATCCGCTCTGGCGAAAGCCTCGCCATCGTCGGCGCCAGCGGCTCCGGCAAGACGACGTTGCTGCGCATTCTCGCCGGTCTCGACGAGGCCGACAACGGGGAGGTGCTGATCGACGGCAAGGCGGTTAAAGGCATGGGGGCCGAGCGCGCCGTCATCTTCCAGGAACCACGCCTGCTGCCCTGGCTGACCGTGCTCGACAACGTCGCCTTCGGTCTCGATACCCGCGGTGGCATCAGCCGGGAGGAGGCGTGCAACCGGGCCCGGCGCTACGTGCATCTTGTCGGGCTCCAGGCCTTCGAAACCGCATACCCGCGGCAACTCTCCGGCGGCATGGCACAACGCGTCGGGATTGCCCGCGCCCTTGCCGTCCAGCCGGAAATCCTGCTGCTCGACGAGCCGCTGGGCGCGCTCGACGCGATGACCAAGATCAGCATGCAGCAGGAACTGACGCGCATCTGGCGCGACGAGGACGTGACGACGATTCTCGTCACGCACGATCTGGAAGAGGCAATCTATCTCGCCGACCGCATTCTCATCCTGCCGCGCGAGAAGAACGCCGCGCCGCGACTGATCGAGATCGATCTGCCGCGCCCGCGCGACCGGAGTTCACCGCAATTCGTTCGCCACCGCGAGGAACTGCTGAACCTCTTCGGGCTGCACTGACCGCAATTCCCTGACGATTGCCTTTGACCCTGCCTGCTTCGGCCGATAGACGAACGTCATTCGACCGGAGCAGGCGTTTTTGTTGATGCCTGACCTCGTCGGACGGACAGAATCTTTCGACGAGGATCCCATGACCGATCTTTTCGATGCCGCACCGCGCACAGGCTCGATGCCGCTTGCCGCCGAACTGCGGCCGGCCACTCTGGACGATGTGATCGGCCAGGAGAAGATCATCGGCGAGGGTACGATGCTGCGCCGGCGCATCGCAGCCGGCCGGCTCGGCAGCATTATCCTCTACGGCCCGCCGGGTCTGGGGAAGACGTCGATCGCGCGCGCCATCGGCAACATGCTTGGAAAGAGCTTTCGGCCGCTGCATGCCGCGCACAACAATGTTGCCGATATCCGTAAGATCGCCGATGAGGCGCGCATGCGGCCGACGCTGCTTTTCGCAGACGAGGTGCATCGCTTCAGCGCCACGCAGCAGGACCACCTTCTGGCGCTCTGCGAGGAAGGCGTCGCAGATTTCATCGGCGCGACGACCGGCAACCCCTATCACACGCTGACGCCCGCTCTCATATCGCGTTCGACCATCCTGAAGCTCGAGCCGCTTACCCTCCAGGAGATGGAGGAAGTGGTGCAGCGCGGCCTTGCCCATCTGGCGGCGCGCGGCCTGGACGTCCGGCTGGAGCCGGCTCAATTGCGCCGTATCGCAGGCCGTTCCGGCGGCGATGCGCGGCGCGCGCTGACCGTGCTGGAGGGCCTCGCGGTCGGCCATGCGCCGGGCAAGCCGGTCGTCATAACCGAGGCCATGGTCGAGGAGGCCTATGCGGCCGCTCCCGTCAATCACGACCGGTCCGGCGATGCGCATTACGACGTCGTCTCGGCCTTCGTGAAGTCGATGCGCGGCTCCGATCCTGATGCGACGCTCTACTGGCTCGCACGGCTGATCCATGGCGGCGAGGATCCGCGCTACATCGCGCGACGCATCATGATCCACGCCTCGGAAGATGTCGGCCTTGCCGACAACACCGCTTTGCAGACCGCCGTCGCCGCGCTGCACGCCGTGGAAAAGATCGGTTATCCCGAGGCGCAGATCATTCTGGCGCACGCCGCGCTGCATGTCGCCCGCGCGCCAAAATCCAACTCCGCCTGCCGTGGCATTTCGCTGGCACTTACGCATGTGGCAAACGAGGCGCCGTCGGCCGTACCGATGCACCTGCGCGATGCGCATTACAAGGGCGCGGCCGCACTCGGCCATGTCGGCTATGCCTTTCCGCATGACGACGGACGCGGCTGGAGCGAGCAGGTCTATGCGCCGGATGTCTCACGCGGCAGCTTCTACCAGAGCGACGCCCGTGATGCGGCGACCTTCGAGCGGCGTGCCGACGAGCATTGGGACCAGGTGACGGGCCGTCCGACGCCGCGCCGGTTCGGCGGCGGACGCTGAGGTTCAGGCCTCGACGAGGCCGGCCCTGATGCGGTTGACGACCGTCCAGACCAGCAGCACGCAGGTCATCGGCTGGATATGCCATGTCCATGCCGGCAGGACACCGAAGACGGCGACCAGCGCACCGAGCGCGCCGAACAGCAGCGCCCGATCGCTCTTGCCCATCGGCCCCTCATAGTTGCGACCCTTGCCATGCGCGACGCCCAGCACGCCGGCAAATTCCGTCAGCATGGCAAGGAAGATGATCGCGAAGAGCCATGGCAGCGAGAAGGGGGCGATCAGCGCGAAGGGCACATAGAGCGCGGCATCGGAGATGACATCGGTGATCTCGTTGAGATAACCGCCAAGCGCGCTCTTCTGGCCATGTTCGCGGGCCAGCATGCCATCGACGGCATTGAACGCCATGCGCAGGACCATCCAGATCGGCACGAGCGCGAACAAGGTGGGCTCGGGGCGCAGAACGAGAAGCGCGCCGATCGCAACCGAGACTGTGGCCGCGATAAGCGTCACCTGGTTGGCGGTGACGCCCAGGCCTGCGAGCCGGCCGACAAGCGGGCGAAGAAGGGTCTGGAAGGACGATTTCAGTTTATAGATCGACATGAAAGTTTAAATCCGCTCGATTGCCTTCAACAAATGCAGACGCAACGCTATGAAATCAACTGCAAACCGCAGGGCTCATCCGTATAGGGTGGACAAGGTTTGAAAGGGAGTGAGGACCGCATGATCGAATCGGCGTTTGCGAGCCACGATGGCGTGGAGCTTTTCTATCGCACCTGGCCCGCACGCTCCGGCACGGCGAAGGGTGCGATCGTGCTCCTGCACCGCGGCCACGAGCACAGCGGCCGGGTGGCCCATATCGCCGAAGAGCTCGGCCTCGACGACTTTGCCATCTACGCCTGGGATGCCCGCGGCCATGGCCGATCGCCCGGCGAGCGCGGCCATTCTCCGTCCTTTGCCCATTCGGTGCGCGACTTAGACTGCTTCGTGCGCCACATTCGCGAGACCGGCGGCTTCGCGATGGACCAGATCGCGGTCGTTGCGCAGAGCGTTGGCGCCGTGCTGGCCGCAACCTGGGTGCATGACTATGCGCCGGATATCCGCGCACTGGTGCTTGCCTCGCCCGCTTTCGACGTCAAGCTCTACGTGCCCTTCGCCAAGGAGGGGATTGCGCTTTGGCAGAAGCTGAAGGGCACGTTCTTCGTCAATTCCTACGTGAAGGCGCGCTTCCTGACGCATGATCCGGCGCGAATCGCCTCCTTCGAGGCCGATCCGCTGATCAGCCGCCCGATCGCCTCCAACATCCTGCTGGAACTCTACGAGGCGGCGGACCGGGTGGTGGCCGATGCGCGCGCCATCACCGTGCCGACTCAACTCCTCATCTCGGGCGCCGACTTCGTCGTGCGCCACGGGCCGCAGCACCGCTTCTTCGAAAATCTCGGCAGCACGATCAAGGAACGGCATGTGCTGCCTGGCTTCTACCACGACACGCTCGGCGAGCGGGACCGGGCGAAAGCCCTGGAGAAAGTGCGCGCCTTCATCACGGCGCGTTTTGCCGAGCCGCCGGTGGTGGCGGATGTTCGTCGCGCGCATCTTTCCGGCTACACCCGCGACGAGGCCGACCGGCTGGCGACGCCGCTGTCGCTTCTGTCGCCGCGCGGGCTTTACTGGGCGATGACGCGTGCCTCGATCCGCTTTGGCGGGCTGTTTTCCAAAGGCATCGCCACCGGTGTGCGCACCGGTTTCGATTCCGGCTCGACGTTGGATTACGTTTATGAGAACGAACCGCGCGGCCTGGGGCCGGGGGGTCGCCTGATCGACCGGCAGTTTATCGATGCCATCGGCTGGCGCGGCATCCGCCAGCGCAAGGTCCATCTGGAGGAACTGATCGGCAAGGCACTCTCGCGCCTCAAGACCGAAGGCAAGCCGCTCCGCGTGCTGGATATCGCAGCCGGTCACGGGCGCTACGTGCTCGACGCGGTGGCGGCATCGGAGGCGAAACCCGAAAGCATCCGCCTGCAGGATTACTCGCCGATCAACGTGGAGAAGGGCACGGCGCTGATCGCCGAACGCGGTCTCCAGGGTGTCGCCGCCTTCCACCGCGCCGATGCCTTCGATACGGAAGGGCTGGCGACGATAGACCCCCGGCCGACGCTTGCCATCGTCTCCGGCCTCTACGAACTCTTCCCGGAAAATGCCATGATCGAGGCCTCGCTTGCCGGCCTTGCGCGTGCCGTGGAGCCCGGGTCGCTTTTGATCTATACCGGCCAGCCCTGGCATCCGCAGCTCGAAATGATCGCCCGCGCCCTCACCTCCCACCGTGGCGGCGAAGCGTGGATCATGCGCCGGCGCACCCAGCAGGAAATGGACCAGCTCGTTGCCGCCGCCGGCTTCCACAAGATCGAGCAGCGCATCGACAAGTGGGGCATCTTCACCGTCTCGCTGGCCGAACGTCTCTGAGGCCGGCATGGGGGAGGGCATCGTACCGGTTCTTGTCACCGATCGCCGCGCGGTCTTTCGCGCGGCGGCACTCTGGCTCGCCGTCCTGGCGCCGTTCTTCTACCTGACCTACGGTACCGCGAACTGGCTTGCTTCCTTACGGACAGGGGTGCCGAACCTCGCCTTCGGCTGGGAAACACACATTCCCTTCATCGCCTGGACGATCATCCCCTATTGGTCGATCAACGCCTTCTATGCGCTCTCGCTCTTCGTCAACGACACGCCGGATGAGGTGGGCCGGCTGGCACGGCGCTATCTTACGGCGCAGGTTGTCGCCGTCGTCTGCTTCATCGTCCTGCCCTTGCAGGCCATCTTCGTGCGGCCGGAGACGGACGGCCTGCCCGGCTTCATGTTCGACGTGCTTGGCGGTTTCGACAAGCCTTTCAACCAGGCGCCGTCGCTGCATATCGCGCTGCTCGTCATCATCTGGGATCATTGGCGCGGACGGCTGCGCGGGATCGGGCTTGCCGTCTGGCATGTCTGGTGCCTGCTGATCGGCCTTTCCGTGCTGACAACCTGGCAGCATCACGTCATCGATATCCCGACCGGCGCCTTGCTCGGCCTCTTCGCGCTCTGGCTTTTTCCAGCGGGCAAACCATCACCGCTCGCCGGTTTCCGCCGGACAAATGATGCGAAGGCGTGGCGGCTCGTGACCTACTACGCCGCCGGCGCCTTGGTGTTCCTCATCCTGACCATCCTCGCGACGCTGGATTCCGGCGCGGGGCTGCTTCTGCTTTGGCCAAGCCTGGCACTTGCCATCGTCGCGCTCGGCTATGCCGGGGCAGGGGCAGCCGTTTTCCAGAAACAGGCGGATGGACGCGTCAGCCTTGCCAGCCGATGGCTGCTTGCACCCTCCCGGCTCGGCGCGCGGCTGAACATCCTGTGGTGGACCCGAAAACTTCCGCCGGCGGTGGAGGTGGCGGACGGCGTCTTCCTTGGCCGCTTTCCATCCCGTGCGGACCTTTCGACCTATGTCGCGGTGATTGACCTGTCGGCGGAGTTTCCGGGACATAACGTGCCTGGCCTCGCCTGGCACGCCTTTCCCGTCCTTGATCTGCTTTCTGCCTCCGCGCCGCGCATTCGTGAAGCGGCGATGGCGGTCGAGGAGGCGCGGCGGCACGGCCCCGTTCTCGTCAGTTGCGCGCTCGGCTTCCAACGCAGCGCCGCTGTTGCCGCTTGCTGGCTGATGCGATCGGGCCACGCCACCAATGCGGCCGCGGCCGTGGCGCAGGTCAAGGCGAAGGGCCGGCCGGTCCATCTTCCATTTGACGCCTATGCCCTTATCGAGGAGGCCGCGCGGTGACGGACTGGAAGGGGGTTGCAGGCGACGCCGGTCGCCGCCTGCGGCGGAACGGCCTGATCGGCGGCGCGCTGGCTCTGCTGATCCTCGCGATCGCCCCGCCAACGGCGGGCGTGCATGGCTTTACCGCACCGCTCGGCTGGTGGCTGCTGCTGGCCTTCTGCCTGTTGCCGCTTGCCGTCTCGGTCCATCTGCTGTTCGACGCAGCACTCTTCCGGCTTGCCGCGTCCCATGACACGGAAGACGAAGGTCTCTCTGCCATCGATGATGTCTTATCTCGCATGGGGCTCCGGGCGAGGGACCACACGCCGCGATCGCTGGCGGAGCGTCTTCAGGGATGCCGCCGGCTTGTCTGGTTCCAGCGCGCATCGCTCGCCATCGGTGCGGTGCTCTATGCCATCCTTCTCCTCGACGCGATGGATGGAGGCGGCGCATGACGGGTGGTGGAGCATCCCTGCTGCAAAAAGTGTCCGGCGCAGCACTTGCGGGCCTTTCCCGCGCCGTCACAGGCGTCAGGCCCATCTGGGCGGGCGCGGCGCCGAACGGCCGGCAGCGCATCTATTTTGCCAATCATGCGAGCCATGGCGATTTCATCCTCATCTCGACCTGCCTGCATCCGGCCGAGCGCAGCCGCACCGCCGCTGTTGCGGGCGCCGACTATTGGAACGCGGATTCCATCCGCCGTTTCATTGCCGGAAAGCTGCTGCGCACGGTGCTCGTCGAGCGCAACTGGGTCGAGCGGACGGCCGATCCTTTGCAGGTCATGCTCTCGGCGCTCGAAGCGGGCGAATCCCTGATCTTCTTCCCGGAGGGCACACGCAACATGACCGAAGAGCCGTTGCTGCGCTTCCGCTCAGGCCTCTACAATCTCGCGGCCGCCCGGCCGGATGTCGAACTGGTGCCCTGCTGGATCGAGAATATGTCGCGCGTCTTGCCCAAAGGGGCAGTACTGCCCGTGCCGTTGCTCTGTCGCGTGGTTTTTGGCGCGCCGCTCGTGCTGGAGGCCGAGGAGGAGCGCAAGGCTTTTCTCGACAGGGCCCGACAGGCGCTTCTGGCGCTGGCGCCGCAAAAGGATGGAAACCGCTGATGAGCGACGATACCACACGCCTCTTTTTCGGCCTTGTTGCCGTGCTCGTCACGGCAAGCCTCGTTGCCGGTGCGCTTTCCTATCGCAGCCCGAAGCCGCTGCCGTCGACGCTCGAAAATCTCAATGCGCGCATCAAGGCCTGGTGGATCATGGTGACGGGTATCAGCGTCGCCTTCCTGTTCGGCACGGGCGGCGTGATCCTGCTGTTCGCCTTCGTCTCCTTCGCGGCGCTTCGCGAATATGTGACGCTGACCAACACGCGCCATGCCGACCGCTGGACGCTGCTCGGCATGTTCCTGATCATCATACCGGTGCAGTACTACCTGATCTGGATCGACTGGTACGGGCTCTATTCGATCTTCATCCCCGTCTACTGCTTCCTCGCCATGCCGGCGCTGACGGCAATCCGGGGCGATACATCGCGTTTCCTCGAACGGGTCAGCGAGCAGCAATGGGGCATCATGCTCTCGGTCTATTGCATCAGCCACGTGCCGGCGCTGGTGACCCTGCCCATTCCGGGCAACGAGGGACGCGGCCTGCTTCTGATCGCTTTCCTCATCGCCACCGTGCAGGGCAGCGACGTGCTGCAATATATTTTTGGAAAACTCTTCGGCCGGCACAAGGTCGCGCCGAGCATTTCGCCGTCGAAGACCTGGGAAGGCTTGATCGGCGGCATTGCCAGCGCCTCGCTGCTTGGGGCCGGGCTCTACTGGCTGACGCCCTTCTCGCCCTTCGAAGCCGGCGTGCTGGCAGGCCTTGCGTGCATCATGGGCTTCTTCGGCGGCCTCGTCGCTTCGGCGATCAAGCGCGATCGCGGCGTGAAGGACTGGGGACACATGATCGAGGGCCATGGCGGCATGCTCGACCGCGCCGACAGCCTCGTCTTCGCGGCACCGGTCTTCTTTCACATCGTGCGCTACGCCTGGACCTGATCAGCGCCGCTTCGGCATGGGCACCAGCGGCCCGAGGCTGTCGAGATAGGTCGAGGCCCCGCCATTCTCGTAAGTCGTGAAGGCGACGTTGCGATCGCGGTAGGATTTCAGCACCTGGCCGAGGCCGTTGGCGCCTTCGGCGCGCACCTGGCGCACGAGGCCGAGATCGATGTTGATCGGGAAGATTTCCGTGACCTGGCCACACTGGTGCACGACATTGCCGGTCGGATCGGCGACCAGCGAACGGCCGACGCCGCCGGCATCGAGCCCATTCACGTCGATGACGTAGCAGGAGAACATCACCGCCGTCGCCTGCACGATAGCAAGTTCCGCCTTGCGGTCCGTCGTGCCGGTCAGCACAGGGTGGATGAGCACCTCGACGCCTGCCGAAGTCAGCGTGCGCGTCGTCTCCGGGACCCAGATGTCGTAGCAGATGGAAAGGCCGAAGCGGCCGACATCCGGCACGTCGAAGATCAGGAAGTCGGTTCCGCCGGTGACACCCGCCTCGAAGGGCATGAAGGGGAACATCTTGTCGTAGCGCCCGACGATCTCGCCGTCCGGATTGATGACGACCGAATGATTGTAGGTCCTGCCCTCCCGGTGCACGAAGTAGGTGCCGGGAATGATCCAGACGCGGTGTTTTGCGGCGAGCGCCTGGAAGACGGCCTCGTCGGCCAGCGGATCCTCCGCCGCGCAGGCATGCAGCGGACCATGCATGGCAAGCTCGGAAAAGACGATCATGTCGGTGCCCGGATAGAGCGCCATGGTCTTTTCCACCTGGATCGTCATGGCCGCGATGTTTCGGCCGGTGATCGGCACCGACATCTGGATGCCTGATATCATGAAGCGGGAATTATCCCGCCGGCCGGCGGAGGCGGGCATAGCGTTTGCGTCGGAAAAAGTGCCTGACATGATGTATCTCTATGGAAGCTATTTGCCGGTGCGGACAGCGGGCCGGGTCGGCACGCCGCGCGGCGTCGGGGAGACGAGATCGTCGAAGGCCACGCCCCGGTAGGGCTTGCTCGACTTGAGCACGATGTAGCTCGAAAGATTGCCGATCTTGGGGCCGAGACGCAAAAGCTCGTCCGACAGCATCTGGTAGGAGGCGATATCAGGGCAGACGAAGCGCACGAGGTAATCGATCGGCCCGCTGACCTTGGTGCATTCCACCACGTAGCGCATCTCTTCGACCATCGTTTCGAAGATCTCGAAATCCTCCAACCCATGGCTGTTGAGCGTCACTGCAGCGATGACGTCGACATGGCGGCAGACCTTTGCGAGGTCGATAATGGCATGGTAATTGGTGATGACGCCGGCCTTTTCGAGCCGCTTCACCCGCTGCAGGCAGGGGCTGGGCGAAAGGCCCACGGCATCGGCCAGTTCCTGGTTCGTCATGCGCGCATTGGCCTGAAGACATGCCAGAATACGCAGATCGATCTGATCGAGCCGGATCGACCCGTCTTCATCCTTCATTCACTCGCCCCCTGCTGCATGGACGGGCCATGCGTCTCCCGATGAGCGTGGCCCGACAGCCTCGACCCATAAGGATACGTTTGTCCCGACCCTGTCAAGCTGGCCTCCAGGTCACCGTTTCGCCCCTCCCGGTCACCCCTTGGCGCTTGCGACAAGAACTTTCGAGAAGGGTGCTGTGCTCAGCAGCAAGTGTCGGAAAATGACAGAAATACGGCAGCACCTTTGCCGGCCCCGACGCTACAGTGATTGCATATGGGGAGACATCGGGGGGAACGATGGCGTCAACTATCCTGGAACAAATCACACGCAAGAAGCCGGTTGACCGGCTGATTGCGGACACCTCGGGTGCCGGCGACGGGCATGGCCATCTCGGACGCTCGATCACGCTGTTCCAGCTGATCATGTTCGGCGTGGGGGCGACGATTGGCACGGGTATCTTCTTCGTGCTGAGCGAACAGGTGCCGGTGGCCGGCCCGGCGGTCGTGCTCTCCTTCATCATCGCGGCGGTCGCGGCGGGCTTGTCGGCGCTCTGCTATGCCGAGATGAGTTCGATGATCCCGGTCTCGGGCTCCTCCTATTCCTACGCCTATGCGACGCTCGGCGAGGGCATCGCCTTCTTCGTCGCCGCCTGCCTCGTTCTGGAATACGGCATCTCTGCCGCCGCGGTAGCGGTCGGCTGGGCCGAATATGTCGAAAAGCTGCTCTTCAACATCACCGGCATCGTGCTGCCCGGCTGGATGATCAAGGGGCCGATCACCGTCGTAGATGGTGACCATCCCTTTGCCATGGCCTTCTTCGCGGAAGGTTCCGGCCTCATCAACCTGCCGGCCGTCATCCTTGTCATGCTCTGCTGCATCCTGCTTTTGCGCGGCGCCAAGGAATCGGCGCGGGCCAATGCCATCATGGTGATGGTCAAGCTCGCCGTGCTGACCCTCTTCATCGTGATCGCCGGCAGTGCCTTCAACAGCGCGAATTTCATGCCCTTCTTCAACGAGAGCGGTTTTGGCGGCGTGCAGGCGGCAGCGGCTTCGATCTTCTTTACCTTCGTCGGCCTCGATGCAGTCTCGACGGCTGGCGAAGAGGTGGTCAATCCGCGGCGCAACCTGCCGATCGCCATCATCTCGGCGCTCGTCATCGTCACCGGCTTTTATATCCTGGTCGCGCTGGCCGCCCTTGGTGTACAGCCGGCGGATGCCTTCGACGGGCAGGAGGCAGGTCTCGCCACCATCCTGCAGAACCTGACGGGTGCGGCCTGGCCGGCGAACCTGCTGGCGGCCGGTGCGGTCATCTCGATCTTTTCGGTCACGCTCATCGTGCTTTACGGTCAGTCGCGCATCCTCTTTGCGGTGTCGCGGGACGGCCTGCTGCCGTCGATTTTCCACAAGGTCGATCCGCGCAGCATGACGCCGGTCGCCTGCACCATCATCGTCGCGGTCTTCGTGTCGCTGATCGCCGCCTTCGTGCCCTCGGGCCTGCTCTGGGACCTGACGAGCATGGGCACGCTCACCGCCTTCACCGTCGTTTCGGCCGGCGTGCTGATCCTGCGCTACACGCAGCCCGACATGCCGCGCGGCTATCGCGTGCCGTTCGGCCCGGTTTTGCCGGTGCTCAGCATCGTCGCCTGCCTGTACCTCATCTTCAAGTTGAGCTGGATGGTCTATGCCATTACCGGCGTCTGGGTGGCGATCGCCGCACTTGTCTATTTCGGTTACTCCGCCCGCAACTCGCGGCTCGAAAAGCCGGAAGGTCTCGGCGAGGCAGCAGAATGAAGATTCTCGTCGGTCTATCCGCCGACCAGGGCGGGCAGGAGGCACTGGCGCTCGGTGCGGTACTCGCCCGGTCCTGCAAGGCATCGCTCGTCGCCTGCACGGTGACGCCCGACACCTGGGGCCATCCTTCGCCGGCACGCGTCGACGGCGAATATGGCAGCTTCCTCGCCCGGCACACCGCCACGGTGCAGGCCGAGGCAAAGGCATCGCTTCCCGACGACGTGACCGCGGAGTTCCTCGCCGTTTCCGCCTCCTCGGCGCGTGAAGGCCTCGCCAGGACCGCCTCCGAGATCGGCGCCGATTGCCTTGTGCTCGGTTCGGCGCGCGAGGCCCCGTTCGGCCGCTTCGGCGAGGGCGGCGTGACGACGGAACTCTTGCGCTCCGCGCATCTGCCGATCGCGGTGGCGCCGCATGGCTATTCGGCCGGCCCCGAGAGCCGTATTCGACGGCTCAGCGCCGCCTATTCCGGTTCGTCTTCCGCTCCAGGTATCGTCGCCCGCAGTGCGGCACTCGCACAGGAATATTCGGTGCCGCTTCGTCTCGTGACCTTCGTTGTGCGCGACAAGCAGATGTATCCAACGGGTGCCGGCTACGACGCGGAGCATTTCGTCTCCAACGTGCTGCGCGAGCAGGCACGGGATGTGCAGACCACCCTGCTTGCCGGACAGGCGGGGCTTTCCGCCGAGATCGCCGACGGCCCGACCTGGAAGGCGGCTTTCGAGTCGCTCGCCTGGGAGGAGGGCGAACTGCTCGTTCTCGGTTCCAGCAAGCTGGGGCCGCTGATGCGGGTCTTTCTCGGCTCGAACGCCCGCAAGATCGTGCACAACGCGCCGGTGCCCTGCCTCATCCTGCCGCGCGCCGAAGAATAATCGAAAAGGGTATTCCAGCCGCTCGGACAAGTCTCGTAGAGTACCATTCAGGATGGGGCAAAAGACGTGAAACACCGCCCCACCGGAGGAAAACAGATGACGACCAAGACTTACAACCAGCCGCTCGGCGGCAACGAGATGCCGCGCTTTGGCGGGCCTGCGACGATGATGC